>NZ_JASPDO010000023.1 GCF_030230605.1 Brevibacterium sp. UMB1308A | reverse complement strand
CGAACAAAGCCGGGCCACGTCCCTATCAGCAGTCAACGCGCGTCCTGGACTCCTGGCGGCAACACCCCCCGGATCATTGATGACAGGGCAAAAAAGCCATACCAGGACCAGCGACCAGATCCTCTGATGAGGACCTACAAATGAATGTAACGGGTGATCTGAGGTCATTTCGCTACAGTCCAAAGATTCGACTGTAGCGAAAAGCGTTCCGCGCCCAAGATGGTTGCGGCTTTCACGGTCACGCCCGCCCAATCGACGAATAACAGCGGCCCGTGTCCGGGGTCACTGTTAAGGTGAACATATGCCCATAGAAGAGGGTGGTCAGTGCCACAGAAGTGAGCGCTGATCTGAGTTCTGCAAGGAGAGTTTTAATGTCGTCAGTGCCCTCCATTTTGAGCGAATCGCTCGAACAGGTCGATCCAGAAATCGCACAGGTTTTGGATGACGAACTGCAACGTCAACGCGACACGTTAGAGATGATCGCGTCGGAGAACTTCGTCCCCAAAGCCATTCTGCAAGCACAGGGATCAGTCCTCACTAACAAGTACGCAGAAGGATACCCCGGGCGTCGCTACTACGGCGGGTGCGAACACGTTGACGTCGCAGAAAACCTTGCGATCGACCGTGTGAAAGAGCTTTTCGGGGCAAACTTCGCTAACGTGCAGCCTCACTCTGGCGCACAGGCAAACGCCGCTGTCATGCACGCTCTGGCCCGCCCAGGGGACACGCTGATGGGAATGAGCCTGGCCCACGGTGGTCACTTGACTCACGGTATGAAGATCAACTTCTCCGGCCGCCTCTACGACATCGCCGCATACGGTGTGGACGAAGCAACCAACCGTCTGGACATGGACAAGGTGCGCAAGACCGCACTGGAAAGCAAGCCAAAAGTGATTGTGGCCGGCTGGTCGGCCTACCCACGCCACCTCGACTTTGAAGCATTCCGCGAAATCGCTGACGAAGTTGGCGCGAAACTGTGGGTAGACATGGCGCACTTCGCTGGGCTTGTCGCAGCAGGTCTGCACCCCAGCCCCGTCCCATACGCGGACGTGGTGTCCTCAACCGTGCACAAGACCCTCAGTGGCCCACGTTCAGGCCTGATCCTGAGCCGTGACGAAGAGATCGCCAAGAAGATCAACTCGGCTGTGTTCCCAGGCCAGCAGGGTGGACCGCTCATGCACGTGGTTGCAGCTAAAGCGATCGCATTTAAGATCGCACAGTCAGCTGAGTTCAAAGAAAAGCAGGAACGGACCATTCGTGGAGCAAAGATCGTGGCTGAACGCCTCCTGCAGGACGACGTCACCGACGCCGGTGTCAGCGTGCTGACAGAAGGAACCGACGTCCACCTGGTGCTCGTCGACCTGCGCAACTCCGCGCTCAACGGGCAAGAAGCAGAAGACCTGCTCCACTCGGTTGGCATCACTGTTAACCGCAACGCGGTTCCTTTCGACCCACGGCCACCCATGGTCACCTCGGGCCTACGCGTGGGAACCCCAGCACTGGCTTCCCGAGGCTTTGGTGACGAAGAATTCACTGAAGTCGCCGACATCATGGCGCAGGTTCTCAAACCAGGCTGCGACCTTGACGAACAGCGCCAGCGCGTTAACCGCCTGACCCAAGCATTCCCGCTTTATGAAGGACTGAAACAGTACTGATGCCTCAGATTCTCGACGGAAAAGCGACCGCAAAAGCACTCAAACAGGAATTTGCTGAACGAGTTGCGCGCCTCAAAGAGCACGGTGTCACACCGGGCCTGGGCACGCTACTGGTTGGTGAGGACCCCGGGTCACAGTGGTACGTGGCGGGTAAACACCGCGACTGCGCTGAAGTGGGCATCGAGTCGATTCGAGAAGACCTTCCTGAAACCGCGACCCAGCAGGAAATTGAGGACGCAGTTCAGCGCCTTAACGACAACCCTGCGTGCACGGGCTTCATCGTGCAGTTGCCACTGCCTAAAGGAATCGACACCAACCGGGTTTTGGAGTTGATCGACCCTGACAAGGATGCCGACGGCCTGCACCCTATGAACTTGGGTCGCCTGGTTCTGCGGGTGGGTGAAGACGTGGAGTCGTCATTGCCGTGCACGCCGGTGGGGATCGTTGAGCTTCTGGAACGCCACGGTGTTGACCTCAACGGTAAACACGTAGTGGTGCTGGGACGCGGAGTGACCGTGGGCCGGCCCATCGGGTTGATTCTGACTCGTCGCGCCGTGAACGCCACTGTGACGCTCACGCACACGGGCACCACAAACCTCAAGGAACTGCTCCAGCAGGCCGATATCGTTGTCGCCGCCGCAGGTGTGAAAGACATTGTGGATGGGGACTCGGTCAAGGATGGCGTGGTGCTGGTCGACGTGGGAGTTTCGCGCGAAACCGACCCCGAAACCGGCAAGTCCCGGGTCGTGGGCGACGTTTCGGAAGAAGCGCGGGCTAAGTCTTCGTTCTACTCGCCTAACCCTGGGGGAGTAGGGCCCATGACGCGCGTTGAACTGTTGCGTAACGTCATTGAAAGCGCTGAACGGTCGCTTGCGTAGTGGGCTTGCCAGGGTTTGCCCGAGGTGGTTAACCCGGAGTTGTCTAGCTGGCTAGTGTTGTCTGGCTAGTTTTGCTCGCACAAACACAAAGCGAGGGGATGTGAATCCCCTCGCTTTGTGTTTGGTTTGTGTGCCTGCGACTACTGCAGAGCAAGCGTGAGCTTGAACAAAATGCGGGCTTTGTCTTTGCCTGCGTAATTGTCCATGAGCACGCTTTCGAACCCGATTGATGAGTGGAACGAAACGGCTGCTGAGTTTTCCGGCATTGTTGTTGCCTGAACTTCGGTTTTGCCTTTGCTTCGTGCCAACTCGATGAACGAGTCGTAAAGCCTGCGACCGATGCCCTGGTGGCGGAAGTCGTCGCGGGCAGCAACGAGGTGAATATAAGCGGGACCGTCCAGGGGAATCACACCCAGAAGGTACCCAACGATTTCGTTTTTGTATCGAGCGACCAGGCCAGACGCAGCCAACTGGCGGAACCAGTATGGATCATGGTCTTCGCTGAGGTCGCGTTCGCCCCAGAATTTCTGTTGTTCATCGACCAAGAAGGTGCGCAGGTCTTGCGCGTCGACTTCGTCGAGTGGGCTGACGGTTAGACGTTCAATGTCGAATTCCGGTGTTGCCATGAGTCGTCTCCTTGTCATCTCAGGACTTCTAACTGTACCCAATTTTCATGACAGGGACGTTAGCCGAGTCACTCGTAAGATATTTTGCGTGAAAGGATGAACACATGATTACTGTCGCCAGCGTAAATGTGAACGGAATCCGCGCAGCTATGCGGAAAGGAATGGAACCCTGGTTTAACCAGAACACGCCACAGATCTTGACGTTGCAAGAAGTCAGAGCTGCAAATGACATTGCCTACTCAGTCATGGAGCCATTCGGAGGCAGCGCTTACAGTGCTGATGCTGAAGCAAAAGGGCGGGCAGGTGTTGCTGTTGTATCGCAGACACCAGCGCGTGAGGTGCGCATTGGGATCGGCGATGAGTACTTTGCGGGGGCCGGCCGTTGGATCGAATGTGACTATGACTTAGCCGATGGCTCCACGCTCACTGTTGTTTCCGCGTACGTGCACTCAGGAGAAGCGGGGACGCCTAAACAGGATGACAAGTATCGGTTCTTGGACCGTATGAAAGAGCGTTTGCCACAGCTTGCGCGTCACGCTGACTATGCGCTTGTGACGGGTGACCTGAATGTGGGGCACACGGAACTGGACATTAAGAACTGGAAAGCCAACCAAAAGAAGGCTGGTTTCCTTCCGGAAGAACGTGCGTACTTTGACGAATTCTTTGGCGACCTCGGCTGGATCGACGTTCACCGCAAACTTTCCGGTGAGGTTCCGGGCCCGTACACGTGGTGGTCCATGCGAGGAAAAGCCTTCGACAATGACGCAGGCTGGCGGATTGACTACCACATGGCCACGCCCAACCTTGCTGAATTGGCGTCGAACGCGCAAGTACACAGGGCCGCGTCATGGGGTGAACGGTGGAGTGACCACGCGCCATTAGTCATTGACTACGACCTGCCGGAGCTTGTGGATAACAAGTAAGTGGTAACGGCGGGCCGAAGCGTAACTCCTCACATGTAGTCAGGCGTAAACGAAAATGGGGGCACACGTGTGAAAACGTGTGCCCCCAGTTTCGTAGCTACAGCGTGCTCAGCAACAGCGCGCTTTAGGGTTTCGATCCTGTTCGTCAGTGAGATCGCGCCAAAACTCGCGTTCTCCCATGGCGCCTTCGCAGGTGCCATGCCGCTGTTGATAGGACTCGAGGTAGTGCTTGTAGGCGTTTTCGCCCATGATTTCCTTGATGTACCAATGAACAGCTTTTAACGGTTTAAGGAGTGTCGAAACCTTAGTCATTCGCTTTGACCTTTTGTGCATGCTCCTTTTGGAACGCGTCCCACTGAGCCTGAACTTCACGTTCTGCCTTAGTGGGGATGAGTCCCTTTGGTGCGAAGATCTTAGTGGGCACTGCTGGCTCTTCTGATGTGCTCACCTTTCCTGTGGTGACTGCTTTGAAGCACTGGTACAGCGCCATAAGGACGACCATGAGCACCAGAACAGCAAACACGATTGACAGGGTTCCTTGGATGAACGTGTTGCGAACAACCGCGTTCATCGCTTCTGCGCCGTTGATGTTACCCATGGACGTTTCTCCAGCGGCCAGTTTTTCACGCACTGCGAAGTGCTGTGCCCAGTATCCGAGCTTGGGGTTAGTCGAGAAGATCTTCTGGTACGACGCGGTCATGGTCACAGCGAGGTCCCATGCAAGTGGAATACCTGGGATCCACGCGTACTTTGCGTAACCAGACTTCACCACGATCGCTAGAACCACCGCAAGGGCTACCGCCGCAAGAAGCTGGTTAGCTATACCGAACAGCGGGAACAACGTGTTGATTCCACCAAGAGGGTCAGTCACACCAATCACCAGAATCGATCCCCATCCGGCAACCATGACCAAAGTGGTGAGCCACGCGCCCAGGTTCCATGACGGGTCGCGGAACTTAGGCATGAAGTTGCCCAACAGGTCCGAAAGCATGAAACGTGCGACACGAGTACCAGCGTCAATCGTGGTGAGGATAAAGAGTGCTTCGAACATCACCGCGAAGTGATACCAGAAGCTCATCCAGGCCGGTCCACCGAACACGTTGTGCAGAATGTGGGCCATCCCCATAGCCAGGGTAGGAGCACCACCGGTACGGGACACGATCGAGGCTTCTCCGACGTCGTGCGCGGCTTGTTCAAGTGCTTCTGGAGTAACGTCAATGCCCGGCATACCAAGTTTGTTCGTAATGAAGTCGGCCGCGCCCTGAGGCGTTCCACCAGTGAGAGGTTCGGCGGCGTTCATTGCGAAGTAGATTCCCTTGTCCAAGCTGACAGCTGCGACAAGCGCCATGATTGCCACGAACGATTCCATGAGCATTCCGCCGTAACCAATGAGGCGGGCTTGTGATTCCTTTTCTAGCAGCTTAGGCGTAGTTCCAGAGGAAATAAGGGCGTGGAATCCAGAAAGTGCACCACATGCAATCGTGATGAACAGGAATGGGAACAAGGAACCTGCGAATGCCGGACCTTGGTCATTAGACGCGAACGGTGTAACTGCAGGCATCTGCACTTCTGGGTTCACCAGAATGATTCCGACTGCCAACAGGCCGATCGTTCCGATCTTCATGAAGGTGGACAGGTAGTCACGTGGTGCAAGAAGCATCCACACCGGGAGAACGGCTGCAAAGAAGCCGTAGATCATCAGCCCCCATGCCAGCTGGACTTTGGTGAGGTGGAAGACTTCTGACCACAACGGGTCGTTGTGAACCCAACCGCCTGCAACGATTGAGAGGACAAGAAGGGTAACACCGATCACCGAGGTTTCCACGATTGCACCTGGGCGCAGGTACCGCATGTAGAAGCCCATGAAGAATGCGATTGGGATGGTCATCGCAATCGAGAAGACACCCCATGGGGATTCTGCAAGGGCGTTAATAATGACAACACCCAGAACCGCAATCAGAATGGTCATAATGAGGATGATTCCGATTGAGGTGATGATACCGCCGACCTTGCCGAGCTCGTCGCGGGCCATCTGGCCAAGTGAGCGTCCGTTCCGGCGGGTCGAGAAGTAAAGAACCATGTAGTCCTGCACGGCTCCAGCAACAATCACACCCAGAACGATCCACAGGGTGCCGGGAAGGTAACCCATCTGAGCAGCAAGAATCGGTCCCACAAGTGGCCCAGCGCCAGAAATGGCGGCGAAGTGGTGGCCAAAGAGAACACGACGGTCGGTGGGGGTGAAGTCCCTTCCGTTGTCATTAAGTTCAGCGGGTGTGGCGCGCTTGGGGTCAGGGCGACACACTTTCCATTCGATGAATTTCGCGTAGAACCTAAAAGCGATGAGGTAGGAACCCACCGCTGCTGCGACGAACCAACTTGCGCTGAGCTGTTCACCACGAACAATTGCAATCATGGTCCAGCCGATACCGGCGATAAGGGCAATGGCTACCCATAAAACAATTTTGCCCGGTGTCCACCGGGGCTTCTCTTCCACTGCAACTGGTGGGAGAGCTTCATCGGTTTTAATGTACTCAACCGACATTCGAGCTCCTTATTTTGGGGTCTTTCGTCGCAGGCGACGAAGTTTGGGTTGTGCACACACAAAGTGTTCTTGGGGTCACTCCGGCTTTGGAGGTAATTAGCATAATACTTTGATGTGACTCTTAACACGTGCAATCCGCACGTTTTTTGCCGATTGAGACGGTTCTGCGATGCTGAAATGGCAGAATGGAGGGCATGAGTCAATCAGCAGTCACCCGTCCTCGCTCACTTTCAGGTGTTCAAGCGACGTCGGGATCCCTTCACCTCGGTAACTATATTGGTGCTCTGCAACAGTTCGTTGCACAGCAGGAAACCCATGACGCGTTCTTCTTCATCGCAAACATGCACGCGATCACGGTGGAGCAGAACCCTGAGGAACTGCGTGAACGTACCTTGCGCACAGCAGCACAGTTCATTGCCGCGGGACTCGACCCTGAAAAGTCCACAATCTTTGTGCAGTCCCACGTCGACGCACACACAAAACTGAGCTGGATCCTGGAATGCACCACGTCTTTGGGTGAAGCTCAGCGCATGACCCAGTTCAAAGACAAATCGGCAAAGAACGAACACGTGTCGCTGGGATTGCTAACCTACCCGGCACTCATGGCCGCTGACATCCTGCTGTACCAGGCAGATGTTGTGCCCGTGGGGGAGGACCAGCGTCAGCACTTGGAACTGACACGCAACTTGGCGGAACGGTTTAACAACCGCTATGGCGAAACGTTCAAAGTTCCTGAAGCAGGAATCCTCAAGCAAACGGCAAAGATCTACGATCTGCAAGACCCGTCGGCAAAAATGTCGAAGTCGGGAAAGAACCCTGCTGGGCGCATTGACATTTTGGACGAGCCAAAGGTTCTTCAGAAGAAGTTTAAATCTGCCGTCACTGACAACGACACTGTGATTGCGTACGATCCGGACAACAAGCCGGGAGTGTCTAATCTTCTCACCATTTATTCGTCTTTGTCGGGCCAGAGCATCGACAGCATCGTTGCCGAATTCGACGGGAAGATGTATGGCCACCTCAAGGTTGCGCTCGCAGATCTCGCTGTTGAAGCTCTCACCCCCGTACGGACCCGCACCAACGAACTGCTGGAAGACCGAGCAGAACTTCAGCGGATCCTCTTGAACGGAGCTCACAAGGCTACACAGATCGCTGATGTTACGGTCAAAAACGCGTATGACCGAATCGGTTTTCTCTAAACTCCCCACCCACCTCTAAGGAGCACCACCTGGTGGCCAAGAAGTACAAGCCCAACAACATTGCCCCCGAAGTCATCCACACCGCCGCTCGTCTCGAAGACAAGGTCCAGGACTGGCAACGGAAACAAGCGAATAAACGCGGATGGAAACGCACAGTCATCGCCTACGACTCGTATGGGACTGAATCTTTCATCCGCGTTCTAGCGCGCACAGTTTTGACTAAGACCGGGCAGCCGGCAGCAGATATGCACGCGAGTATTCGCGGTTTCAGGTCGTTTGGGTCCATCCCGCTCAATGAGGCGACCGCGTGGGTGCGTGTGAATGGCCAGGAGCACATGGTGACATCTGACCGAGGTGGCATCGTGGACGCTGTGATTCCTGGCGACTTTAAGCCGGGGAAAGTTGAGTTGGAGATCTGGACGCAGAGGTCTTTGGTCGACACGGCTACAGCGTATGTTGTGGCAGATGACGAAAAGTTCGGCATCATTTCTGACATCGATGACACGGTCATGGTGACTGCGTTGCCACGTCCGTTTTTGGCTGCGTGGAACACGTTCGTGCTGGATGAGCACGCGCGTTCGCCGGTCGCGGGTATGTCGGTCCTGTATGACCGTCTGACCTATTTGCGTCCGCACGCGCCCATCATCTACCTGTCTACGGGCGCTTGGAATGTGGCGCTGACTCTGAAACATTTCTTGTCCCGGAACCTGTATCCGGACGGGCCGTTCTTGCTCACTGACTGGGGCCCAACAGCTACGCGAGCGTTCCGCTCTGGTCAAGAACACAAACGTATCCAGTTAGAACGTTTGGCCCGGGAGTTCCCCAATATCAAATGGTTGCTGGTGGGAGACGACGGCCAGCACGATGAAGAGATTTATGGTGAGTTCGTCGAGAACCACCCCAACAATGTTGTCGCCGTGTGTATCCGTCAGCTCACGGTCGGTGAAGCAGTGTGGGCCGGTGGGCGTTCGAAGAATTCGGGACGCGGCCAGGGTGTTCCGTGGATCTACGCGTCAGATGGAGCAGGTCTCATGGAGAAGATGAACGACCGCGGAATCATTGTCTAGGCGTGGACGCACCTCTTAAGTCCACCCCAAATCTTTGAGCATCCGCATATGTGTCGATGTCTGCGGTGGTCGCCTGCTCAAGGTGAACGGGCACCCACTCACAGCGATCGTAAAGGATGCGAGCGGGACGGTGGGCCACCTCGGCGGAGGAAACCACTTGAGCCAGCGCCCGCGTACGCCACACGGCCGTCAGATATTGCACCCGCCCGGTAGGGTCAACGGCCACTGCGCAATCCGCTTGACCTACCGCGTCAATGAGCGTGCGAATGGTGTGCGCGTCGATGAGGGGGAGATCGGCGGCAAGGACCGCAACAAGGTCAGTTGTCACGTGCTCCACCCCGGCCGCAATCGCCGCGGCAGGGCCGGAAAACGGTGGGTTTTCACGTAGATGGGTCACGTGCCCGAGGTCGTCCAACCCGTCCGTGTCTCCCACCACGACGGCGGGGCAGTGCGGGGATACGCCACGGACGGCTAAGAGGGCGCGTTTGATCAGCGGAACACCGTTAGCTATGAGTGCGGTCTTGGTGATACCGCCCAGCCGCGTTGCCTTGCCTCCGGACACCAGAAGGGCAGTGAGCGAAGGCTCCTCAGTGCGTGAGCCCTGACTCATGTGCTGGTACCTTCCTGGTCTTTGCGCGTCCCTTCGCCTCGACTGGAATGGCTATGGCCGGAACGACTGCGGCGCGAACGGTACATGAGAATGCCACCCGCAACAGCAAAAACGGCGACGGGAAGGCCAAGTGCGAGCCCGATGTTGGCAGGGATCGCAGCTCCGGCGGGTTGAGACTCACGCATCTCTTCGTCTGATACATCTGACGCTGTCCTACTGCGTGCATCGGACGAGCTATCCTCAGCCCCAGAATCACTAGCCTCAACTGACGCAACAGGTGAGGGTGTGCTGAGATCTTCGAACGCCACAGTGCGCGTGACTTTGGGGTCTGTCTGGTTGAATGCCCAGTTGAGAAGATCTGCGGCTGCTTGGCGGCTCTGCGTCTGCGCGCGCAAGACCACCGCGGCGTACGTGGTGTCACCTCGGGTGGCGGCCCCTAAAAACGAACCGCGGGCTTCTTGCGTGTACCCATTTTTCAGGCCAATAGCCCCCTCAACCAGCCCAATTAACCGCGTGTGGTTCTGGATCTGGTATCCCTTGACCTTTTTCTTCTTGTCGTGGTCATAACCACCGGGGAAATCCAAGGTCTGAGTTTGGACAACCTTCATGAGGTACTTGTTCTTGGTGAACTCGTGTGCGAGCTTCAGCAAATCATCGATGGTGGTGCCTTGCCCAGGGGCGTCAAGGCCGCTGGTGGTGCCCACAACGGTTGAGTCCATTCCCAGTTGCTGAGCTTTGCGGTGCATGAGCTCCAGGGCTTTGTCTTGCCCGCCCACTGCTTCGCCAAGCGCGTACGCGGAGTCGTTGGCGCTCGACATGAGCATTGAGTGGAACAGCAGGTCGATCGAATACTCGTTGTCGCGCAGTAATCCTACGCGGGTGCCGTCGACGTTTGTGGTCTCTTCGGTGATGCGTTGCTTTTTCTTGACGTCGGGGAGTTCGTCGACCAGGGCCAGAGCTGTGAGAAGTTTCTGTACGGACGCCGGCGATGAGACCACGTCCTCGCCATGGGATACCAGCACTTCGCCGGTATCCAGGTTGGCTACGAGCCACGCGTCGGCTGCTGGCTTGGGTGGGGGAGTGCCGTCACCTAAGTCGGTGGGGCTGGTATAGGTCGCCGAGGTGGGTTCGGCCGGCTGTGCGACAGCCGTGTGCGCGCTCGCCGGCTCTGTCTCTGCAACATTCGGGGCAACCACAACTGTAAAAGTTGCGAGGGCAACAGTGGCCGCCGCTAAAAAGCGACGGCCACAAGTTAGAGGGTATAAAGCCACGTTAGAACGCTCGGGTCAGCAACGCCTGCTTGACTTCTGCAATTGCCTTAGTGACTTCAATTCCACGCGGGCAAGCTTCCGTGCAGTTGAAGGTGGTGCGGCAACGCCACACACCTTCCTTGTCGTTGAGAACCTCGAGGCGCATGTCGCCACCTTCGTCACGTGAGTCGAAGATGAAGCGGTGTGCGTTCACAATTGCTGCAGGTCCAAAGTACTGGCCATCGGTCCAGAATACTGGGCAGGACGAAGTACACGAAGCACACAGAATGCACTTAGTGGTGTCGTCGAAGATGGCGCGGTCTTCAGGTGACTGCAGACGTTCGCGAGTTGGTTCGTGACCAGACGTGATCAAGAACGGCATGATCTCGCGGTAGGACTGGAAGAACGGTTCCATGTCCACGATGAGGTCTTTTTCAAGAGGCAGGCCCTTGATCGCTTCCACCGTGATGGGCTTGTTCGTGTCCAGGTCCTTCAGCAGGGTCTTACACGCCAGGCGGTTACGCCCGTTAATACGCATTGCGTCCGAACCACAGATACCGTGTGCACATGAACGGCGGAACGACAGGCTACCGTCGATTTCCCACTTGATCTTGTGCAGAGCGTCCAGGATACGGTCCGTGCCGTACATGGTGACTGTGTAGTCTTCCCAGTGTGGCTCGGAATCAGCTTCAGGGTTGAAGCGTGCAATACGGATTGTGCAATCGAACGATGGGATTTCTCCGCCACCGCCACCCAAGTGATCAGGAAGATCAACCTTGGAGGCTGGCTCAGCTGTCTTTACTTCTTTTTCACTCATCAGTACTTACGCTCCATTGGCTGGTACCGCGTTACAACGACGGGCTTCGTTTCCAAACGCATTCCTGCGACACCTTCAGCGGTTGCTGATTCGTCGCGGTAGGTCATGGTGTGGTGCATGAAGTTTTCGTCGTCACGGTTCGGGAAGTCTTCACGGAAGTGTCCGCCACGCGATTCCTTACGGTGCAGAGCGGCAACCGTAACCACCTCGGCGATTTCAAGAAGGAAGCCCAACTCGACTGCTTCGAGGAGATCCAGGTTGTAACGCTTTCCGCGGTCGTGGATACCCACGTTCTTGTAGCGTTCACGCAGAGCTTCGATGTCCTTAAGCGCGGTGCGCAGGGTTTCTTCAGTACGGAACACCTGAACGTGGGTGTCCATGGTTTCCTGAAGGTCCTTACGGATCGCACCGATCAGTTCTGAACCGTTTGAACGACGCATGGTTTCGATCATGTCGACCGTGCGGTCAGCGGCGCCGTCTGGGAGTTCAGGAAGCGTAGCGGTCTTGGAGTATTCCGCAGCAGCGATTCCCGCGCGCTTACCAAACACGTTGATGTCCAGAAGCGAGTTGGTTCCCAAGCGGTTTGAACCGTGGACCGAAACACATGCACATTCACCGGCAGCGTAAAGGCCAGGAACTACCGTGTCGTTGTCGGCAAGAACTTCCGATTCGACGTTGGTGGGGATACCACCCATCGCGTAGTGAGCCGTTGGGAACACTGGAACGGGTTCCGTGTATGGTTCAACACCCAGGTAGGTGCGGGCGAATTCGGTAATGTCTGGAAGCTTCGCGTCAATGTGTGCTGGTTCCAGGTGGGTGAGGTCCAGAAGAACGTAGTCCTTGTTTGGTCCACAGCCACGACCTTCACGCACTTCGTTCGCCATGGAACGGGCCACGATGTCACGTGGAGCCAAGTCCTTAATGGTCGGAGCGTAACGCTCCATGAAGCGCTCACCATCGGAGTTACGCAGAACTGCACCTTCACCTCGGGCGGCCTCCGACAGGAGGATTCCCAAGCCAGCCAAACCGGTTGGGTGGAACTGGAAGAACTCCATGTCTTCAAGCGGAAGCCCGTTGCGGTAGGTCACAGCAACACCGTCACCGGTGAGCGTGTGTGCGTTGGAGGTGGTCTTGAAGACCTTTCCGAAACCACCGGTTGCAAAAACTACGGCCTTAGCACGGAACACGTGGATTTCGCCGGTTGCTAGTTCGTACGCAACGACACCTGCCGGACGGCGCTGGCCGTCGACCTCGGTCATTACGAGGTCCAGAACGTAGAACTCGTTGTAGAACTCAACACCGTGCTTCACACAGTTTTGGTAAAGGGTCTGAAGAATCATGTGACCCGTACGGTCAGCGGCGTAGCACGCGCGACGAACAGGCGACTTACCGTGGTCGCGGGTGTGTCCACCAAAGCGACGCTGGTCAATCTTGCCTTCAGGCGTACGGTTGAACGGCAGACCCATCTTTTCCAGGTCAAGAACCGCGTCGATGGCTTCTTTTGCCATGACTTCAGCGGCGTCCTGGTCGACCAAGTAGTCGCCACCCTTAATGGTGTCGAACGTGTGCCATTCCCAGTTGTCTTCTTCAACGTTGGCAAGAGCTGCACACATACCACCCTGAGCCGCACCGGTGTGCGAACGGGTTGGGTACAGCTTGGTAAGAACAGCTGTGCGTGCGCGCTGCCCAGATTCGATGGCTGCGCGCATGCCGGCGCCACCTGCGCCGACGATGACAACGTCGTACTCATGTACCTGCATAGATACTCAATTCTCCTTCAAACGACTGTCACTAAGCGGTGCAGAATGTGGGCAAAAGTTCAGCCGAGGTGTTCACTGGGCATGGGTCAAAGGTGAAGATCACCAGGGTTCCCAGGACCACAATGATGGCTGATGCGATGTACAGAACAAGTTGCAGGACAACGTTGGTGCCTGGCTTTTCTGCGTAGTCGTTGATGATGGTACGCATACCGTTTGTTCCGTGGAGCATGGCAAGCCACAGCATAGCCAGGTCCCAGATCTGCCAGAAGGGGCTCGCCCACTTACCGGCGACGAAACCGAAGTCGAGTCCCTGCACACCTTCGCCCTGCCACAGGTTGACGAACAGGTGACCAAAAATCAGGATGACAAGGATCAGACCTGAAACACGCATGAACAGCCAGGCCGCAAGCTCGAACTTGGAACGGGTGTTCTTGTGGCGGGTGTATTCGCTACGAGGAGCGGGAAATGAAGTTGCCGTCACTTTTCTCAACCTCCGAACGTGTGCATGAGGTGGCGGGGCACAAAAGCGATCAAGACGATGAGCCACAGGACCATGACAGCCCAGAACATCTTGCGCTGGTTCTTGGGGCCACCCTTCCAGAAGTCAACAAGGATCACGCGCACACCGTTGAATGCGTGGAAAACGATCCCGGCAACCAAACCGATTTCGGCAATTGCCATGATGGGTGTCTTATAGGTTCCGATAACAGCGTCGTAGGCTGCGGGCGATACGCGTACAAGGGCTGTGTCAAGCACGTGGACCAGCAGGAAGAAGAAAATACCAACACCTGTGACGCGGTGAGCGACCCAGGACCACATTCCTTCGTGTCCGCGGTACAGCGTGCCCGTTGAGGCTTTAGCCACGGGGCATCCTCCAGTTGAGACAGTTTTAATAACATATAAAAGCTACGCCTGGGGCGTTGCTTTAGCCAATCGAGCGAATCTGTATCCACTAAATCCCGCGAGTTACCGCGATCTTTATGAGATTCGCAGACATTACACATAATAACGCCATATAAGCGTGGGGTATCTCTCGGGTTTCATATCGTGGCGCGTGTCTGGTGGAAGTGTGGACGTTATGCCAGCAACAATGATGCAATGATTCCCAACTTTCATGTGGTGATCCCGGCCGGTGGAGCGGGGACCAGGCTGTGGCCTTTGTCTCGTCGTGACCGGCCAAAGTTCTTGCACGACATTCTGGGGGTGGGGTCAACCCTGTTGCAGTCCACGTGGTCGCGGACGGTCCCGTTAGTGGACCCGGAGCACATGTGGGTGGTAACGGGGCAGGCTCACGCTGAGGAGGTCTCGCAGCAGCTCCCAGACTTACGTGGGGATCGGTTGGTTAGGGAGCCTTCACCTCGGGACTCTGCGGCAGCCATTGGGCTGGCCGCCGCGCTCATTCACCGCACTGACCCGGATGCCGTCATTGGGTCGTTTTCTGCCGACCATTCGATTACCAACGCGGAAGATTTCCGTGCGGTGGTCACGCAGGCGGTGGCGGCGGCATCTGGCGGCGACATTGTCACGGTGGGGATCACGCCCACTTACGCGTCGACGGCGTACGGATACATAGAAACCGGAGCGAACTTGGGGTGGCGTGCCGCTCCCACTGCCCGGCGCGCGCTGAACTTTGTTGAAAAACCAGATGCGACGACGGCTCGCAAGTACACGTTTTCGGGGCGCTATCGGTGGAACGCGGGAATGTTTATTGCGCGCACTGACGCGATGTTGGAGTTGTTCGCGCAGCACGCCCCTGATTTGTATGCGGGGCTTATGAAAATCGCCGAGGTGTGGGGAACCGACCGTCAAGATTCTGTTTTGGCTGAAGTGTGGCCGCAATTGGAGAAAGTGGCGATCGACTATGTGATCGCCGAACCGGCCGCGCGCGCTGGACGTGTTGTGGTTGTTCCTGGCGACTTCGGTTGGGATGACGTGGGAGACTTCGACGCGGTGGCCAAGCTAAGGCAGCCGGCGCCAGGGGAGCGGTGCGCGGTGAAGGTGATCGGTGATTCGCCAGTGGTTGCGGAGGACTCGTCTGGTGTGGTGATTTCAACCGGTGGCCGGCCTGTAGCTCTTGTGGGTCTTGACGACGTAGTGGTCGTGGATACGGAGGACGCGTTGCTTGTCACGAGCCGGAACAGTGCGCAGAAAGTGAAGAGCGTGGTTGCGCGTCTGAAGGATCAGGGGCTCACGCAGATTCTGTAGGCTGTGGTGGCCTCGCGCTGGCGCCCTGTTGTGTGCCCGTTTATGTGTCATTCCGTGTCATGAACTGGCTCACGTGGCGGTGAGCGACTACATTATTGGCACACAGTGAATAGGAAGAGGGCGCGTTGATTCAGTCAGTTGTGAACGAGCTAGTGGATGAGCTCATCGAGTTCCGTCGTGATATTCATGCCCACCCTGAACTGTCTAATGTTGAGCACCGCACAACTGAGAAGATCGCGCAACGCCTGAGGGACGCTGGTCTTGAGCCCGTGCTGTTCGAAGGTACCGGCTTGTATGTGGATGTGGGCGAAGGCCCCATCGTGGGTGGTCTGCGCGCTGACATCGACGCCCTTCCGCTAGATGATTTAACCCGGACCGAGTTCGCTTCGACCGTGCCCGGTGTGAGCCATTCGTGTGGCCACGATGTTCACCTCACTGCTGCGATGGGTGCTGCGCTCGCCTTGTCGCGTATCCACGAAACCAAGGGTGGTTTGGGTGGCACGATCCGCTGTATTTTCCAGCCAGCTGAAGAAGTGACTCCAGGTGGGGCGCTGCAGATTATTCAGCAGGGTGCGCTCACGGGTGTTCCTTTGTGCTACGCCTTGCACTGTGACCCGAACGTGGATGTGGGCAAGGTGGGTTCGCGTATTGGGCCCATCACGGCGGCAGGTGACACGGTTATTCTGCGCTTGCGCGGACACGGTGGCCACACGTCACGTCCACACTTGACTGAGGACTTGGTGTACGCACTTGGCCGCTTGGCCGTTGATTTGCCGTCAACTCTGTCGCGGCTGATTGACCCACGCCATGCGTTTTCCTTGGTGTGGGGTGCGATCGAAGCTGGCCATGCGCCGAACGTAGTTCCCAATGAGGGTTCCCTTATGGGGACGTTGAGGTGCCTGGACGTCGACGGTTGGAATAAGGTTGCCCAGGTTTTGCCGGACTTGGTTGACAGGATTGCGGGCCCGTACGGTGTGGAAGTTGAGTTGGAACACCGCCGAGGTGTCCCGCCGGTTGTCAACACCGAAGAAGAAGTGACGTTGGCAGAGCACGCAATCCGGCAGGAGTTAGGGCCGGATTCGGTGGAGCTGACCCCACAGTCGATGGGTGGGGAAGACTTTGCGTGGTATCTCACCAGGGTGCCGGGTGCTCTCATTCGTTTGGGAACACGCACGCCTGGCGGACACACGTATGACATTCACCAGGGTGATTTTTTGGTTGACGAGCGCGCTGTGGGAATTGCAACGCGGGTGAACTGTGCCGTGGCGCTGGAGGTTCTGAACCGCGCGTGATCCGCTAGGGTGGAAGTGTGGATACTAACCTTTTTCCTACACCTGTTGGCGTTGACGACCGTGACCCTATCTTGGAGCTTCCCAAGGTTTCACTGCACGACCACCTCGACGGTGGTTTGCGTGCTTCAACCCTGATTGAACTGGCCCAGGAAGCCGGCGTTGAGATCCCTTCAGGTGACCCCAGCGATATGCGGGCGCGTATTTTGGGCGCGTCCAATTCGGGGAGCTTGGAACGTTATTTGGAGTCCTTCGCGTTGACAGTTTCTGTCATGCAGACGGCCGATGCACTGACCCGTGTTGCCCGTGAATGGGTGCTTGATCAGGCTGCGGACGGAGTGTTCTACGCAGAAGCCAGGTGGGCTCCAGAACAACACGTGCAGGGTGACCTTGACATGGATGCGGCTGTTGCAGCTGTGCAAGCGGGGCTGGATGAAGGAACTGCGATTGTCGCTGAAGCTGGAAAGTTCATTCGTGTGGGGCAGATCCTCACGGCCATGCGACACGCAAAGAATTCTGTTGCGGTAGCGGAGCTGGCGTTACGCCACCGCGATAGCGGGGTTGTTGGATTTGACCTGGCTGGAGCTGAAGATGGCAACCCGCCAAGTAAGCATCTGTCTGCGTGTGAAACTCTGCGCGCGGCGTGTTTCCCTCTGACGATCCACGCTGGTGAAGGCGCTGGGGTCGACTCGATTTTTGAAGCGGTCCAGGTATGCCACACGCAGCGCATTGGGCACGGTGTGCGGATCGTTGAAGACATGGACATTGTCGACGGTCAGGGGACCTTAGGGGAGTTGTCCTCGTGGATCTTGGACCGGCAGATTCCGCTGGAACTGTCGCCCACCTCGAACGTTCACACGGGTGCGGCCGACTCGATTGAAACGCACCCCATCACGGGACTGAAAGACCTGGGCTTTGCGGTGACGGTCAACCCGGACAACCGGTTGATGTCAGGAACGTCGGTGTCCAAGGAGATGCGTTTGCTGGTTGACCGTGCCGGATGGGATCAGACCGACCTCGAATGGGTCACCGTCAACGCGTTGAACGCGGCGTTCCTGCCTTTGGACGTGCGCGAGCGTCTGCTCGACGAGCTTGTGATCCCAGGGTTCGCCAGGATCGAGCTGTGACCCAGACAAACTCTGTTCCACCTCGGCCATCAACCCTGTGGATTGCCTTGGGGGCACTTTCCCTGGAGGCGCTTGCCCTGGTAGGGGCAGGTGTGTGGGCGGTTGCCCTAGCGGTTTCCGCTCAGGAAGAAGTGACGTCGCTGTTGGCGTTGGGGACCATGTTTGTGGTGTTTGGCGCGTTGATGGTGGGCGTGATGTTCGGGGTTTCCCGAGGTGTCCGCTGGGCTCGCCCTGCAAGTGTGGCGTGGCAGGTGTTGCAGTTGATTTCTGGGTTCGCGATTGTGGGGCAGGATCTTCGGGTCGGCGGGCCGGCGATTGTGCTGGCCGTGGCGACGCTGGTGGGGCTGTTCGCGCCACCTACTCTGACCTGGTATGAAGCGCGCTTGCTTGAGCACGAGGCTCGTGAGGAAGAACGCCTGAAGGGGCTTCAGCAGGAGTCGTTGAAGAAGCGACGGTAATGGGTTAGCCCCGCCGCACCTATGGCTTCACCTATGACTGAACTGACTCGCACGCTTGGAAGAAGAAGTCACCTTCGGTTTCGCCGTCAGTTTCGCGCATGAGTACGGCGCTCTGCTGAATCGCCCACCACAGTTCTGGTGCTGAAATCCAGGTTTTGCGCAGGTCTTCGCGCGCATCAGGATCGCCCGCCAGCTTCTCAGCTGCTGCACCAATCCGGTCGGCACCTTCCGGGTCTGAGCACTCCTTTTTCAGTTCCTTGTTCTTAGGGATCAGCCCCGAGATTTCGTCCGTGCTCTTAGTGCTCAGCTCGAACGCGCTGTCACCCAACTGCTCGGCTTCGAACGTGCCGCGGATCCGGTGGAACCCAGGCGAACTCTCCGACACCACATCGCGATCCACCGTGACACTCACCGAATCCGGGGTGTCGGGAGTCAGCGTCACACGGTCACTGTCAGCCACCTCGGCGCCGGTATGCACAACCACATCCACGTAAACCGGCTTCTTGTCGCCAGCTGCCTTTGCGAGCGAGTCCCACAGCGGATCGTTTTCCCTCGACCCGCCGGGGGAGGCGTCAACCACGGTGAGTTCGGGGGTGTCGGCAGGGGCAGAGATGGACGGCACGGGTTCGGGGCTACCGGTTGCGTAGCTGGCGCCCGGGCGTTCGGTTGGGCTGACTGCGCAGGCGGACAGGGTGGCCACCACGGTGGCTACCAACGCCGAGGTTGCAAGAGTTTGTGGTCGGATCACGGCTACTCCTAAAGAGTGGGAAGGGGCCGGACTGGGCCGTTTGAGCTGATTCGGTTATGTGAAGTTGTGCGGGGTTGAACCTACGCGGGGCTGAACCCTGTTGATAACGAGCGTAGCAATTCTGCCAGTTTTCGTTTTTGAGCTGCGCTCAAGTTCGACAGTAAGGCGTGTTCGTGTTCCAGAAGTTCGGCAAGCGCGGTGTCTACTTTTGTGCGTCCCGAGGTGGTTAAGCGAACGTGGACCCCGCGACGGTCGTGTGGGTCGGGGTGGCGGCTGACGAGCCCGCGGGAAACGAGGCGGTCAATGCGGTTGGTCATGGTGCCAGAGGTGACCATCATTTCGTTGACCAGGGTCGACGGACTGAGTTGGTAGGGTTCCCCTGCGCGACGTAGGGCAGACAGGACATCGAATGCCCACACTTCAAGCCCGTGGGCTGCGAACGTTTCTTTGCGTGCTAGGTCCAGCTGTCGTGCCAAGCGGGAGACGCGCGACAAAACTTCCATGGGTGTGACATCTAAGTCTGGCCGTTCGCGTTCCCACGCACTGACAATGAGATCAACCTCATCCATACTGCAATTCTAAGACATTTTAGGTTGGCATCAAGAATCTTTGTCGCCAAGATATTTGATGCGTGTGGGGTTGCGTCCTGTGTGTGCAGCCCGCGTTTCACGTGCGCCCTGTCACATTTGCGATCAAATATTCGCTCAGCACCTGACATGCGCGCTAAAACGACTAGAGTGATGAATTGGGCGTAGAACCAACTTATTGTTCGCCTGGTGTGCGCGGTTCACATGTTCGTGTGGGCGGGTTGCACAGCGAGGAATGAGCTGGGATATGCGTAGGAGAACAACTTCCGCAAGGAAGTGGCCCAAATCTACAACTAAAGGAAATAGACGTGGATCTTTTCGAGTATCAGGCCCGCGACCTTTTCGAAAAGCACGGTGTGCCCGTGCTCAAGGCCAAGGTCGCATCAACCCCGGAAGAAGCACAGAAGGCAGCTGAAGAACTAGGCGGCGGCACGGTCGTCGTAAAAGCTCAGGTGAAGATCGGTGGCCGTGGTAAGGCCGGCGGTGTGAAACTGGCTCATAACCCTGCTGAAGCAAAAGAGCGCGCAGAAGAAATCCTGGGGCTCGACATCAAAGGCCACATTACTCACAAGGTTATGATCGCCGAAGGTGCCGACATCGCTGAAGAATACTACTTCTCAGTGCTCTTGGACCGCGCGAACCGTACCTTCCTTGCTATGTGCTCCAAGGAAGGCGGAATGGACATTGAAACGCTCGCGGCTGAACGTCCAGAAGCCCTGGCTAAGGTTCCTGTAGACGCGATCGAAGGTATCGACGAAGCTAAAGCTAAGCAGATCGCTGAAGAAGCAGGCTTCGACGCTGAAACCGCTGGCCTGGTTGCTCCTGTTCTGCAGCAGCTGTGGACAGTATTCAAGGAAGAAGACGCAACGCTGGTCGAGGTTAACCCGCTGGTCAAGACCGGGGACAACACGATTCTTGCGTTGGACGGAAAGGTGTCGCTGGACGACAACGCGTCATTCCGCCACGAAGAGCACGAAGAACTTCGTGATATCCAGGCTGAAGACCCGCTGGAACTGAAGGCAAAGAAGCTCGACCTCAACTACGTCAAGCTCGACGGTGAGGTCGGTGTCATTGGTAACGGTGCTGGACTGGTGATGTCCACTCTCGACGTTGTTGCCTACGCCGGTGAAAACCACGGTGGTGTAAAGCCAGCGAACTTCCTGGACATTGGTGGTGGAGCTTCCGCTGAAGTCATGGCCAACGGTTTGGACGTCATCCTTGGTGACGACCAGGTCAAGAGCGTGTTCGTGAACGTGTTCGGTGGAATCACCGCATGTGACCAGGTTGCAAACGGAATTGTTAAGGCCCTGGAAATCCTGGGTGACAACGCCACCAAGCCTCTGGTTGTGCGCCTGGACGGAAACGCCGTTGAAGAAGGCCGCGAAATCCTGGCTAAAGCCAACCACCCACTCGTCACCACTGTCGACTCCATGGACGGTGGAGCCGACAAGGCCGCCGAACTGGCAGCTAAGTAACCCGGAAAGGACTTACACTCATGTCGATTTTCCTCAACAGTGAATCAAAGGTCATTGTCCAGGGTATTACCGGTGGTGAAGGAACCAAGCACACCGCACGTATGCTGGCTGCCGGCACCCAGGTTGTGGGTGGTGTGAACGCGCGCAAGGCTGGCACCAAGGTGTCCCACAAGGACAAAGACGGAAACGATGTAGAGCTTCCAGTATTTGCTTCGGTTGAAGAAGCCATGAAGGAAACTGGAGCCGACGTTTCGGTCGCGTTCGTTCCTCCTGCGTTTTCCAAGGACGCTGCGTTCGAAGCGATCGACGCAGGAATTGGCCTGCTGGTGATCATCACTGAAGGCATCCCGGTTCAGGACTCGGCTGAAATCTGGGCGCACGCAACTGCGAAGGGCAACAAGACCCGCATCATTGGTCCTAACTGCCCGGGAATCATCTCCCCTGAACAGTCGCTTGCTGGAATTATCCCCGCGAACATCACCAAGCGCGGAAAGATTGGTCTGGTGTCCAAGTCGGGTACGCTGACCTACCAGCTCATGTACGAACTGCGTGACATCGGGTTCTCCACCTGCATCGGTATTGGTGGTGACCCAGTGATTGGTACCACTCACATCGACGCTATTGCAGCGTTCCAGGAAGACCCTGACACGGAAGCAATCGTGATGATTGGTGAAATCGGTGGTGACGCTGAAGAGCGTGCAGCCGAGTTCATCAAGGAGAACGTGACCAAGCCAGTTGTTGGTTATGTTGCAGGCTTCACCGCTCCAGAAGGAAAGACCATGGGTCACGCTGGTGCGATCGTGTCCGGTTCATCGGGAACCGCTGAAGCCAAGAAGAAGGCTCTTGAAGCTGCTGGTGTGAAGGTGGGTAAGACCCCATCTGAAACCGCTAACCTCATGCGCGAAATTCTGGGCGCATAAGTTCTTCTTAACGGCTCGGATGTGGGCCGTGAAAGCGCGTCACCCTGTTGTGGGTGGCGCGCTTTTGTTGTGTTGTGAGTGGGGTGGGCGAGGTTTTACTTCCGAGGTGCTTTGACGCACAGAACTGGGGCAGTGGCTTGCGAAATGATGCTCTGTGCAATTGAGCCAAGGAGTAACTTGCCCACTCGTGACCGCCGAGGTGTTCCAATCACGATCATGCGAACGTCGGGGAGCGTTTCTTCAAGTGCGAGGATCTCTTCAACGGGGTCGTTGCCACGCAAGAACTGGTGGACTTCATGGGGTACTCCCGTAGTTCCGAGGTGGTCGCGCAGTTCTTGTAAATGTTGAGGCGAAGCAACCAGTGGATCGTCAACAGCTTCACCCACTCCAGCGTTGACAACGAAGAGTGTGTCACCGGTGTCCTTAGCGAGCTGAACTGCCGTGTCGACGGCAGAACGCCCTTGTGGTTTGGGGACGTAACCCACAATGATCGTCACGGCATTTCTCCTTTCAGTCCTCCCAGCTTAGCGTGCCCTTACGTGTGTCCGGTACTCGGTGTTCGGCTCTAAAAACGCGCGTGTTAGCCTCAAAGTGACCAACACAGCGACTGGTAGGGGTTGAGAACATGTCACGAATTGTTGTAGTAACCGGTGCAGGGTCCGGAATTGGTAAATCAACTGCTGAAGTACTGCGCGGACAAGGCCACACCGTTGTTGGTGTAGACCTCAAAGGCGCAGACCTTGACGTAGACCTGTCTGACCCAGATGCGATTGCTCGCATGGTTGAGCAGATCAGCGAAACCCACGACCGGGTTGATGCAGTTATAGCAAACGCTGGAACCCAGTCAAACACCTCGCTCGACCTCAAAGTGAACTACTTTGGCGCAGTCGACACGATCAAGGCACTCGCACCACTCCTCGCAAAGTCGGACAACCCGCGCGTTGCCGTTACCGCCTCGGGCGCGTCCCTCCAGCCCACCGACTACTCACTGGTGGAACTCCTCCTTGCCGGAGACCGCGAAAAGGCAGTGGCGTACGGTGACAAGCTGGCGGAGTCGGGGCCGCAGGTGGGATACACCAACTACTCGGCTTCCAAGCGCGCGATCGCCACGTGGGTGCGTAAGATGGCTCCTACTGAGGAATTTGCTGGTCGTGGAATTGCGATCAACGCAGTGGCACCCGGTGTGGTTGAGACCCCAATGACTAAGGAGTTGCTGGCTTCGGAAGAAGGTCGGAAGCTGGCGCTTGGCACAATGCCTGCACCGCTGAACGGTCCCGTGAAGCCCGAAAGCATTGCGCATGTGCTTGCGTTCACGGTTTCAGCTCAGAACCGTTCCATGACGGGGCAGATTCTGTATGTGGACGGCGGTTTTGACTCCACTGAACAGGGCCGCGGTGCTGACATCTGGCACGAACCTCGCCACATTGACAACGTGTGATGCGGTGTTCTGAGTGTGCTGTGCAGGGCGTGTTGCACAAGGCGTGTGAAGCGTCCTGAGTGATGAGATAACGAGTGGTGCGGGTGCTGATGCGCTCGCACCACGTGTGTTTTGTGGTGAAGTTGCTGGGTTAAAGCTCTAGGTTAGTTGTTTCGATGTTTCAGCGCTAGGGAAATGAGCCAGGTGGAGGCCCACAGTGCAAGCCCGGCGCCTAGGATCAAAGCAAAGATGGCGACGGCACCCAGGCTGATCCATCCGGCTTCTGAATTGCGCGACCATACGACGAAACCGAACCCGGCTGTGAGAAACAGCAACGCGCTGCCAATGACTACCTTGAGCAGTCGAGGTGTGTTGGAGAGTGTCATCGGCGGCTCCCTGGGCTGGAAGTTGGGTTGGAAGTTGGTGTTAACGCAAAAGCCTCGCTAATGAAGCTTGTAGCTAGATTAGCGAGGCTTTCGAGGAAATTTCCTGAACCGTACACCCCCCGGGACTCGAACCCGGAACCCACTGATTAAGAGTCAGTTGCTCTACCAATTGAGCTAGAGGTGCGCAACGAAAAACTACTTTACATGCCTGATCCCCAGAAGGGAAATTGAAAGAAGCAGATTTTCGTCTTTTGTGTGAGAAGTCACATTTGTATGGTGTTTGAGTGGAGCGGTTGGGTGGCTTTTTACAGGTAAAGCCCTGTCGAGCTGTCGTCTGGTTGATCGGCGATGCCATGGACGTCCCTCTCGCGCAGGAGAGTGAACGTACGCGCGTCCAATTCCACCTCGGCCTGTTCTTCAGGGTCAAACAAAACCGAATCACCCAACGAAACCTGCCGAACCAGAGGCCCCGCGGCAACTACCGTGCCCCACGCGAGCCGGCGCCCAACCCGAGCCGTAGCCGGAATGACGATCCCAGCAGATGACTTGCGTTCGCCTGATTCCTTATCCGGTTCCACCAGGAGACGGTCGTGCAACATGCGCACGGGGACCGAGTCCAGGTTGGAACTGCGTGCCTGAGTGTCAGTCACGGTGCTACTTTTTGCGGGTAGCTAGGAACGTGATCAGTGCGGCGGTGCCCAGGACGATACCACCGGCCAATGCCAAGCGGTCGACCTTGGGGGAGCCGTCGCGGTTGACGACAATTCCTTTAGCAGAGTCCGTTGCTTGTGCGACCAAGGCTTTGGGGTGAACTCGGCCAACAAGTTCGTCAATGTTCGCCGCGAGTCGCTGTTCACGCAGGCGGATCGATTCAATCAGCTGGTCTTTGTTTGCGTTATCTACAGTGACGTTAGACGTGTAAACGTTGCTCATATTTTGAAGTTTACCTGGTGTCACCGACTATCGTGGAATGTGTTCTTCACAATACCTACAAGGGGAGATGTGCCATGCCACGTTTAGAAATCGGTGACGTTGCGCCAGAGTTTGAACTGCTCAACGCGCAGGGGGAGACGGTGAAGCTGTCGGACTTCGCTGGGTCGAAAGTTATCGTGTATTTCTACCCCAAGGCGATGACGCCCGGTTGCACGACTCAAGCGTGCGACTTCCGTGACAACTTTGAGGTTCTGAAGGGTGCTGGGTATCAGGTGGTGGGAATCTCTCCTGACAAGCCTGAATCGCTGCAGAAGTTCGCTGACAAAGAAGGGCTGAACTTCACGCTACTGAGCGACCCCGACAAGAAGGTGCTTGAAGAGTGGGGTGCGTTCGGTGAGAAGAACAACTACGGCAAAGTCGTGCAGGGTGTGATTAGGTCCACGGTTGTGGTTGATGAGTCCGGCAAGGTTGAGTTGGCCAAGTACAACGTGAAGGCCACGGGGCACGTGGTGCGGATCCTGAAGGATGTTGGCCTGGCTTCGTAGGAAGCGGGCTGACGGGTGCTGGTTTCGGCATAGGTTGGCTGAGGGTCGGCGGGTTTGCGCGCCGAGGCGGTAGTGGAATTTTTTCTTGCGCTGGGTTTGCACTATGCTGGATAGGCGCGCGCGAGTGGCGGAATTGGTAGACGCGCTGGATTTAGGTTCCAGTGTCTTTTGACGTGAGGGTTCAAGTCCCTCCTCGCGTACGGTGTGAAGTCTCGGGACATCGTTCACTCGATGTCCCGAGATTTTTTGTGTTCAGGGGCGTTGATGTGTCGCGTCATCGTTCCCTTTTTGTGTGTGGGTGTGTCGGGTCATCGTTCCCCTTTTTTTGTGTGTGGGGTTCTTGTTTTTGGTTGGTAGTTTTTGGTCGGGTCGATTGTGTATTCGGCGATGATTTCTCCGGTTGTTTTGTTGATTGCGATGGCGTTGGGTCCGTTGACGAGGAGGATGATTCGTTGTCGGTTGTGTGCGCGTCCGATGCCGAGGTGTTTGAGTTTTCCGGCGTAGCGGAGGGTGATTTTTCCGTAGCTGTCGACGCGGTCGAAGCGTACTCGCCAGTGGGTGTTGTGTAGGTGCATGGTTGGTTGGTCTTTGGGTGTGGCGGTGTAGGTCTGGTGGGGTGTTTGTCTGTTGATGGCGCGGTGTTTTCGTTTGGTGTTGTATATCGTGCGGAAGTCGTGCAGTTGTTGTTGTAGGTCCTCGATGGTGAGTGCGGGTGGTTGGGCTTGTAGCCATTTTTTGAGGGTGCTGTGGAGGCGTTCGATTTTTCCTTGGGTGGTTGGTTTTCCGGGGTGGCCGTTTTTCTGTTCGATGTTGAGGTCTGCTAGGAGCTGTTCGAACGGGTTTGGTTGTTGGTTGTTGGTGCGTCCGCCGGCAAGGCGGGTGGTGTAGACCAGTCCGTTGTCGGTCAGGGTTGCGGCGGGTAGTCCGTGTTGGTCTGTGGCTTCTAGGAAGGTGTCTACGACGATGTGGCCGGTGATTCGTGGGTGGGCACTGATGTGTGTGAGGTAGCGGGAGTGGTCATCGAGCCAGGAAATGATTTCGGTGTCGGTGTTGTCGGCTAAGGGCCAGTGTGTGAAGTCGGATTGCCACAGGCTGTTGGGGGCAGGTGCTTGGAAGCGGTGCCAGGATGAGCGGGGTCGTTTTTGTGGTTGCGGGGTGATTTCGTTGGTGGTTTTAAGGATTCGCCAGATTGTGCTGGTTGATGGGCGGGTGTTTTCGGGTAGTCGGTCGTAGATGGATTCGGCTCCGGCGTCTAGGCCGTCGCGGAGGAGTTGGTGGCGTAGTTCCACGATTGTTTCTCGGATGTGTTCTGGGGTTTTGTTGGGGTTGGTCAGGGGGCGTGTGGAGCGTGGTTGGAGTGCTTCGAGTCCGCCGGTGCGGAAGCGTTGGAGTAGGGTTTTGGCCCATCGGGTGCTGATGCCGAAGTGTGTTGCTGCGTCTTTGACGCTCATGCCGCTGTTGACGATGGCTAGAACGACTGCGCGGTTGCGTGAGTATGTCATACCCCAGCTTGACTGTTCGGGCGTCTTTGAGGTGAACGATGTCGTGACACATCAGTGAACGATGACGCGACACATGATCGGAACGATGTCGTGACACACCTGCGGGCCGGTTTAAGGGTTTAAAGGTGAACGATGTCCTGAAACCAGACACCTCGTGGCGCGCAAAATATCCGGCCCCACCAGCGCAAGCGTTGGTGGGGTCTTTGTTTTACACCTGTGGATAACCATGAATCGTTGATCAAATCGTTGATCAAACCCAAAAATAACTTCGGTGATCTGTGGTCATACCCCGCGCACCCCACTGTGATCTTGATCGCACAATATGTGGACCATTCGTGGGTTGGTGCAGTGGTGTCGAGGTGAGATCTCTTTGACCACCACAGCCCGCTTACGCTGGCACCGCGAACACCTGGAACGATTATCGATCCGCCACACCCACACCCTCGACGACCTGCGGGCCGCTGTGGCCATCGGGGTGGAGGTGGGCGTGTTAGGGTAACCTAAGTTGAGGACGACGGCTATTTGTTTAGGAGCTGGACAGTGCCGCGCGTGACTGACGAAAGTACCACAGTGGCGAACGAGTCGCCGAGTCGGCAGACGGTGGACAACGCGAACGCGGGGAACCCGTCTTGGCGTATCCTCCGACCAGTGGCCGCACCCATCGCTGTCGCCCTTTTGCTGCAGGTGCTCAGCAGTCTGGCCAGTGCCATTCCGTTGCTGGCGCTGGTCCGGATCGTCGATGGACTTACCCGCGGTACGGACGCTGTATGGCCAGCGGTGTGGTGGTTCATCGGCGGACTCGGCGGCGCACTCAGCTTGGGATCTCTGGCGTTGCTCATCACCCATCTGGTCGACCTGCGAGTACAGGCCGGTTTGCGCATGCAACTGGCCGACAAGCTGAGCCGACTTCCGCTGGGATGGTTCGATCAGAGCTCCTCCGGACGTGTCCGACGCATCGTCCAAGACGATGTTGCGACCCTCCACCACCTCGTCGCCCACGCGTTGGTCGAGATCACCGCAGCGGCTCTGACTCCGGCGGTCGGAGTGATCGTCGCCTTGACCATCGACTGGCGGCTCGGACTGTGCTGCTTTATCGGCCCGGTGGCCTACATGGTCCTGTTCTCGGTGCTCGCGCCCGGAGACATGCGCACGGTCATGTCCCGGATCGCTGAGTCGCTCTCCGAGGTCTCGGCCGCAGTGATCGAGTTTGTCGACGGCATCGCGGTGCTACGCGTGTTCGGGGCGGGGGAGACCGGCTCGGCGCGCTTCACCAGGGCGTCCGACGACTTCACCTCGGAGTTCCGCACGCTCGTCACGCCCCAGATGCGTGCCCACGCAATCGCGCTTACGGCCCTGGGGCTGCCGGTCGTCGCGCTGACCATCGTCGCTCCCGGTGCTGCCATGGTCGCCGCCGGGTGGAGCGAGGTCGCCGACGTCGTTGTGGTCACCATGATCGCGCTCTCACTGCCTGCCACGTTGCTCACGGTCGGAGCCGGGCAACAACACGTCAACGACGGGCAAGAAGCCGCCGGGCGACTCATCGCCCTCCTCGACGAGCCCGAACTCCCCGTGGCCGGGCAGCCTCGCGAACCCGCCGGGTCCGATGTCACGATCGAGGATGTCACCTTCGGCTACGCGCCCGACCAGCCGGTGTTGCACGGCGTGTCGTTCACAGCACGAGAAGGCTCGGTCACCGCGCTGGTCGGGGCCTCTGGTTCGGGCAAGTCGACCCTCGCGTCCCTCATCGCCCGCTTCCGTGACGTAGACGCCGGTGCGATTCGGATCGGCGACGTCGACGTGCGCGACATCGACCCGCACGTGCTCCATCAACATGTCGGCGTCCTGTTGCAAAGCCCGAGCCTGCCCGCCATGAGCATTCGCGACAACATCGCCCTCGGGCGTCCGGGAGCGACCGACGAGGATATCCAGTACGCGGCCTCCCAAGCGGCGATCGACGCGCGAATCCGCGAACTGCCCCGTGGCTACGACAGCGTCGTCGGAGAAGACGCGCGGCTCTCCGGCGGCGAGATCCAGCGCGTGGCCATCGCGCGCGCTATTCTCGCCGACCCCCAAGTGCTCGTACTAGACGAGGCCACCTCCGCGGTCGACCCCGAGAACGAGGCTGCGATCGGACAGGCCCTCGCCGAACTGACGCGTGGACGCACGGTCATCATGATCGCCCACCGCCTGGGAACGATCGCCCACGCCGACCAAATCGTCGTCCTCGATCACGGGCGGATCGTCGAACAGGGCCACCACAAATCCCTGCTCGCCGCCGGTGGTCGCTACGCCGAACTGTGGCACGACCAGGCTGTCGTTTCGGGAGGTGCACGATGATTGCGCAGATCGAACAGATCGCTGGTCAGGAAGGTCGCTCCACACTTCGGCGTTTCGCAGCCATGGCTGTGGCGGCAGGAGTCGCCCAGGGTCTGGCGCTGGCCTGTCTGATCCCGGTTCTGGTCCACCTGGTCCGGGGGACCGTCGGTGTGGCGCTCTGGTGGTTGATCGCGCTAGTGGTCGGTGCCGGCGTCCATGCCCTGCTCACCGTGCGGGTCACGCGCGGGAGCGTCGATCTGACCATGGCGCTGATGTCATCGATGCATCACCAACTGGCCCGGCAGCTCATGCGTCTGCCGATGGGGTGGTTCGGTGGCGGGTCCGCGGCGTCCGCCTCACGACTCGCGGTCCGCGGAACAATGTTCGTCGCCACCGCGATCACTGACGTGCTCGCCCCGTTGCTCGGCTACGTGGTGACCCCGTTGACCCTCGTGATTGTGACCTTCTTCTTTGACTGGAGGCTGGGGCTCGCTCTCGCCGTCGGGGTTCCGCTGGTGTACGCCTCGACCATGCTGGCTCGCTCATGGAGTGCCCGGGCTGACGCCCGACTCGCCATTGCCGAACACCGCACCGACGCCGCGTTGCTCGACCTGGCCAAGCACCAAACGGCGTTGCGCGGAGCGCGAGTCGCGGGTTCTGGCTATGCTCCCCTCGCATCATCACTCGACCGGCAACGTCGCCTCGGTGTAGCGGCCCAGCTGGCCTCCGCCGCGTCAATGATCGTGCAGAGCGTCGTGGTGCAGGTGGTTTTCGGTGCCGTGGTCACCGTGGCGGTGTGGCGCGGGCTCGGTGGCGCGGATCCGGTTATGATGGTCGGTCTCATCCTGATCGTCACCCAGGTGATTGGGCCGCTCCGCACACTCTCCGAACTCGGTACGGCGCTGCGGCGCATGGATCGCGAACTCGACCAGGTAGTCGATCTGCTCGACGAGCCGGGGCTGCCTGAACCCGCCCAGCCGGTCGTAGCGCCGACACGTCCGCCAGAGATCGCGGTCGACGCGGTGCGCTTCGGCTACGGGGATGTTGCGGTGCTCGACGGTCTCGACCTGACTGTCGCGCCGGGATCGGTCACGGCCATCGTCGGGCCATCCGGGTCGGGCAAGACCACACTCACTCGCCTGATCGCCCGTTTCCATGACGTGGACGCGGGAGCCGTGCGGCTCGACAGCGTGGATGTTCGCGACATGGCCAGCGCCGATGTCCTTGGGGCGATGTCGTTGGTGTTCCAGGATGTCTACCTCCTCGACGACACCCTGCGTGCGAACGTGCTGCTTGGCTGTCCCGAAGCCACGGATGCCGAGGTGGACGCCGCTGCGAAGCTGGCGCGGGTCGACGAGATCGTCGATCGCTTGCCTCAGGGTTGGGCGACCCGTGTCGGTGAGGGCGGCAGACTGCTCTCGGGCGGCGAGCGGCAGCGCGTGTCGGTGGCCCGCGCCGTGTTGAAACGGGCGCCGGTGTTGCTGTTGGATGAGGCGACCTCATCGCTCGACGCGTCCGCCGCCGTGGCTGTGCAGGAGGCACTGCGCGAACTAGCTGGGTCGGCGACCGTGCTGGTGATTGCGCATCAAGAGCACACAGTGGTCGCTGCCGATCAGGTCGTCATGCTCGATGGCGGACGTGTCGTGGCTGCGGGGGCGCATGAGGATCTGCTGAATTCGTCGCAGGCGTATGCCCGTCTGTGGGCTCGATAGCGGACTCAGTGGCCGCAGTCGCGCCCATCCACCCCACTCAAAGAAGCCTCAGAACCAAGACTCACCCCCTCCACATGCGTGACCAGCGGTGTTAGTCTGACCGTACATGCGAGTCAACCTTCAAGGAGATGTGATGACCAACGGTTACCGCGTAGAAAACCCCGAAACCAGTGACGTTGTTGAAACCTTCGACAACGCAACCGACGCACAGATTGAAGAAGCTCTCGCCCTCGCGCATGACGCGTACAAAGAATGGTCGGCGCGCCCCATGTCAGAACGAGCTGACATCGTGGCTAAAGTCGCCGCCCTGTTCGACGAGCGAAAAGACGAACTCGCCGACATCATCGGCCAAGAAATGGGCAAGCGGAAGGCCGAAGGCGCTGAAGAAGCCGAATTCTGCTCCGCCATCTTCGGCTACTTCGCCACCAACGGAGAAAAGCTCACCGGCGACCTTGACCTCGAAGTCGACGGCGCACACGCTGTTCTAGAACGTCGCCCAATCGGAACGATCCTGGGCATCATGCCGTGGAACTTCCCGTACTACCAGGTCGCCCGCTTCGCTGGACCTAACCTGGTGCTGGGTAACACCATTCTGCTCAAGCACGCTGAAATCTGCCCCAAGTCAGCCGCCGCCATCCAGCAGATCATGGACGACGCCGGCGTGCCAAAGGGCGTGTACCAAACCCTGTACGCAACCCACGACCAGATTTCCACCGTGATCGCTGATAACCGTGTCGCAGGTGTTTCGCTCACCGGTTCGGAACGCGCTGGCGCCATCATCGCTGAACAGGCCGGTAAGGCACTCAAGAAGGCCGTCCTGGAACTCGGAGGCTCCGACCCATACATCATCCTCGACACCGACAACGTCAAGGAAGCAGCCGCCAACGCGTGGGCTACCCGCATGTACAACACCGGACAGGCCTGCGACTCGAACAAGCGCATGATCGTCATGGACGACATCTACGACGAATTCGTCGCCGAACTCGAAGCGCTCGCCTCCAAGATGACCCCGGGCAGTTACACCTCGGACGATGAAACCGTGTTCCAACCTCTGTCCTCACGCTCAGCCGCTGAGCGCTTGGCCGGACAGCTGGAAGACGTCAAGAAGGCCGGCGGAAACATTCGCGTGGGCGGTGAACTCTCCGACAAGGGCGCGTACATCAGCCCCGCTGTCGTCACCGACATCCCACGCGGCTCCGACGTGTACTACGAAGAGTTCTTTGGCCCAATCGCCGTGGTCTACAAGGTGTCCAGCGACGAAGAGGCGCTCGAACTCGCTAACGACTCGCAGTTCGGCCTTGGTGGTTCCGTGTTCTCGCAGGATAAGGAACGAGCAGAGAAAGTCGGCTCGCAGCTCGAAGTTGGTATGGCCAAGATCAACACCCACGCCGCGGAAGGCGAAAGCATCCCATTCGGTGGTGTGAAGCGCTCCGGTTACGGCCGTGAACTGGGACCCGTTGGAATGGACGAATTCGTCAACAAGCGCCTGTACTGGGTTGGCGAAGAAGGCGCCTAACAGCGCACCGGCTTCCAGCCGCCCCAACCAACACCGCGCATAAAAGAACGGGCCCGAGGTCGTTGCTCCGACCTCGGGCCCGTCTTAGTTTGCGTGGGACTGGGTTAGAAAACCCCGTGGTTGTGAACAGCTTGGTCGTCTGCAGGGACCTCGCTGATTGCGTCCCACAGTTCGACGATCGCGCCGTCTTCAACGCGCCACAGTTCGCAGTACGCGTGGCGGGTTCCGGCGATGCTGCCTTCAGAGTGCGTGAGCACGAAGTCGCCCTGAGCTACCGTGCGGTGGATCTTCTGGTACTCCAAACCTTCGCCAGCGTCGCGGAGCTTCTCCAAAAAGTCGATGACGGCTGGGATGCCGTCGGCGATGTCGGGGCTGTGCTGGTCGAAGCGCCCGTCCTTGCTGTACGACTCAAAGCCAGAGTAGTCACCGCCCACCAGGGTCTTTTCGAAGAACTCGACCACCAGGGCGCGGTTCGCCTCAGTGTCAGCTGACGTATCTGGGTCGGTTGGGCCGTCCAGCTGTGTACGTCCCGATTCGTTGGGGGCAGCTTCAGGAACCAGGCTGTCCCAGTGTTCAGTGATCTTGCCGTCTTTCACCCGGTAAATGTCGAAGCCCACCAGAACATCGTCATCGAGTCCCGTGAACTTGCCGTGCAAAGCAACCAAGTCGCCGTCTGAAATGACGCGCGAGTTTTCGTATTTCAGTCCCTCACCGGCGTCTTCCACCAGCTTCTTCAGGCCCGCGCGGTCACCGGCCACAAGCGGTGAGTGTTCGACGAAATCGTCCGTGAAATCCGTGTCTAAAACTGAGGTGTCGTGCTGATGAAACAACCGAGTGTGAGCGTTGAGTACGAACTGTCCATGATCTGCCATGACTGACGTCCTTCCACGTAGCGGTGCAGAGTGAACTGCCTGTTCTTGCAGTCTAAACACATCAAGAAGCGTGGCGGAACCCCTGGACGGGAGCCGGTGTTTAGCCCATGGCATGAAAGGAGTAGAGTTTGTAGAGGAAGCAAGCCCTATATAAAGGGTCACCAGGCTTGAGAAGGGTAAACATGTCCTACACGAAAGAAAACGTCGACGTTGTGCTGATCGGCGGTGGCATCATGAGCGCCACCTTGGGCACAATGCTTGCCGAACTCCAGCCCGAATGGTCCATTCGTGTTTATGAACGCCTCGACTACGTTGCGCGCGAAAGCTCAGACCCATGGAACAACGCAGGCACCGGTCACGCTGCTCTGTGCGAACTCAACTACACGCCACAGCTGGCAAACGGTGACATCGACATCACCAAAGCCGTCAACATTAATGAACAGTTCCACGTGTCACGCCAGTTCTGGTCGTACCTTGTTGACGAAGGTGTTCTGACCAACCCGTCGTCGTTCATCAACGCGGTTCCACACGTGTCCTACGGGCGCGGCGAAAAGGGCCGGGACTACATTCGCGCTCGCCGTGAAACCCTGGTGAAGAACCCGCTGTTCCGGGACATGGAATTCACCGACGACCCTGCTGAACAGGCCGAATGGCTTCCACTCATGTTTGAAAACCGTGGCCCGGGCCAGGTCAACGGCCTTTCCCGCATCAAGGAAGGCACCGACGTTGACTTCGGATCACTCACCCGCCAGCTTCTGACCCACATGGGTACGCGCGGCGCACAGATCCGCACCGGCCACTCTGTATCCGACCTCAACCGCACGGCTGACGGCTGGAAGGTCAGTGTTCACGACCACACGGGTGCAGAGTCGTTCGACGTTAACGCCAAGTTCGTCTTCATTGGTGCTGGTGGTGGGGCACTTCCACTGCTCCAGAAGTCCGGCATCGCGGAAGCCCGCGGCTACGGCGGATTCCCTGTTTCCGGTTTGTTCCTGCGCACCGCAAACCCAGACCTGGTTGAACGTCACCACGCCAAGGTGTACGGCCAGGCTTCCGTTGGCGCCCCACCCATGTCGGTTCCTCACCTGGATGCTCGCGTGGTTGGCGGCAAGAAGTACCTCATGTTCGGTCCTTACGCTGGCTTCAGCCCCAAGTTCCTCAAGGGCGGATCGATCTTCGACCTCCCATTCAGCGTGCGTGGCAACAACCTGCCGGTCATGCTCAATGTGGCCAAGGACAACTTCGACCTCGTCAAGTACTTGGTGACCCAGCTGGCTGAAACCAAGAAGGGGCGCTTTGAAGCTCTCGCTGACTTCACCCCAGACATCAACCGTGACGACTGGGAGATGCTGGTGGCAGGTCAGCGCGTCCAGGTGATGAAGCGTGACCCCAAGAAGGGTGGCGTCCTAGGCTTCGGTACCGAAACCGTGGCAGCTGCCGACGGCTCACTCGCCGCACTTCTGGGCGCGTCCCCAGGTGCATCCACCGCGACCCCCATCATGGTGGAACTGCTCAAGCGTTGCTTCCCACAGCAGTACACCGGCTGGGAGCCTAAGCTCAAGCAGATGATTCCATCGCTGGGCCGCAAGCTGCACCAGGACGAAACCCTGCTCAACGAAGTGTCGGAATACAGTGCCCGTACCCTGCAGATCCAGGCGCCTGACAACGACTAATTTGTAGGCACTCCTTACAGATCACGCCGAGGTCGTAGTGACTATCGCTACGACCTCGGCGTTCGTGTGGAGAGAGAAGTAGCGGACCTGTTACTTTTCGCGCAAAAGCGTGTAGGGCCAAAGCGCTTATGCTTGTTTTAGCAAACAACGTGAAGGAAGCGAATGTCGAACCAGTACGATCCTTACGGTCAGGGCAACCAAGGCCACGGTAATAACCAGTTCGGTAGTCAACCGGGCGCACAGCCATACGGTTCTCAACCTGGCAACCAGCAGTACGGTAGCCAGCCGTTCGGAGGCCAACAGCCTGCCAACCAGCAGTACGGTAGTCAGCCAGGGGCACAGCCCTACGGCTCCCAGCCTGCCAACCAGCAGTACGGCTCCCAACCTGCTAGCCAGCAGGCCGACCACCAACGGTTCAGCCCCGGCGCGCAGCAACAGCAGCCGGCCAACTTCAACCAGTACGGCGGTTACCAGTACGGGTTCCAGGATCACACCTCGGACCAGGTACACCAACGCACATACGACGAAGGACGCTTCGCACCTTCACACACGCAGGCTCTCCGTATCCAAAACCGCGTTGAGACCCACCAGGGGGCACCTGCTCAGGCTCCGTGGACCACGCAGGCGATCAGTGTCACCCCGAGCGTTGCACAGAAACCCAGCGACACCGGCGACATTGTCCGCCTGGTCATCGCTCTAGCTTTGGGTGGCCTGCTGCTGCTGGGCTTCGCCATCCTTTTCTTGTTCATGACCCTGTCGTCGGGTCTCGTGACTTTCGTGGCGATGTTTCTGTCGTTCTTCCCGCTTCTCCTCATCATCGGTATGGTGTTGTGGTTTGACCGCTGGAAACCCCAACCTAAAGTCGCAATGGGCTTGTGCATCCTATGGGGTGGCGTTGCCGCGGTCATCCTGACGTTGATTTTCCGGTTCCCGCTGGAGTTTTTGATGGCAGGCGCCGGGGTTACCGACGAAAGTGGCGCGATTAGTGCGGTTGTCATGGCGCCGATTTTCGAAGAGATCACCAAGGGTATGATCCTGGTGGCTATCGCGTTGGCTGCGCGTCGCTACTTCGAAGGGCCTCTGGACGGATGGGTGTACGGCTCACTCGCTGGAGCCGGATTCGCATTCACCGAAAACATTTTGTACCTGTCAAGCGCGTACATGAGCGGTGCGCAGTACGGCGTGGGTGCGGTCTCCCTCATCATGACGTTCATTGTGCGTTGTTTGCTGTCACCACTCCTGCACTCCACGTTCACCATGTGTGCAGGTGTGACTATTGGTTTGGCGGCCCGTCGTGGCCAGTGGTGGTCGATTCTCCTCATGTGGATTCCGGGCTTGCTCGCAGGAATGTTCCTCCACGCCCTGTGGAATGGTCTGGCCACGTTCTTGCGACCCTCATCGTTCCTCGCGGCGATCGTGGTGATCATCGTTCCGTCGTTGCTGATTTCCTCGATCTGGTTCGGTCTGGCGATCTTCCTGCAGTTCAACGAAACAAAGCAGACACGCGCCAACTTGGGTGACTACGCGAACGCTGGTTGGCTCACCCACGCCGAGGTGGAAATGCTTGGCACGTGGAAGGGCCGTCGCGCTGGTAAGCGTTGGGCAGGCCGGTACCCATCGGGTAAGCAACACATGAAGAAGATGATCAAAACCTCTACCGCTTTGGCTACCACTCGTATGCGTATCGTTGGCGGAGTTGGTGGGGCTGGCGAGCAGGAACGTGAACGTTACTTGCTGGATCAGTTCACTCAGGAACGTTCGGCGCTCATGCACGCTGCCGGGCAACCTGGAGGTTTCTGATATTGCCCGTCCCTGACCTGGTCCTCGCAATCGTGGGGATCTCCACGGCCTTTGCAGGGTGGAGACGCGGTCTGATCGTGTCCTTGTCCTCTTTTGTGGGGTTCGTTGCGGGGTTTGCACTGGGACGGGTTTTGGCCGGTCCGGTTGTTGGCTGGGTGAATGGAAATGCCAACGCCGAGGTTGTTCCCGCCTGGGTTGTTCCTCTCGCTCCGCTGGTTGTGGGTTTTGTGGTTGCCGGTTTTGGTGGCTGGTTGGGGACGTGGCTCCGACGGGTTTTGCACAAGACCCCTGGGAAGTGGATTGACGCTGGTCTAGGGGCGTTTGTTGGTGTCGTCTCGTTTTTGCTGTGCGTGTGGTTAGCTGCCACGTGGATTCGGACAACACCTTTTGTGCAACTCAACCGGGCTGTTGCCGAGTCGCGCATTGTTGCGATCGCCGACTGGATCATGCCCGCTGACCCCAACGTGGTTGTGGGGACCTTGGATAGGGCTCTTGTGGATTACGGGTTTCCCACTGTTTTTAAGGGGCAACCGGAACGCATTCGGGGGATTGGCGAGCCAAACCCTGAAATGGTTGAGGTGGGCAAGTCCGTCAGTGGGTCAGTAGTCAAAGTGAGAACTGACGAGACCGTGTGTGACAACCTGCAGTCTGGAACGGGTTGGGTGTTCGCGCCGGAACACGTCGCTACGAACGCACACGTCGTTGCCGGTTCGACCAGTCTCACGGTCCAGGTCAACGGAAAAGGGAAAGTGTTTGACGCTGAGCTAGTGGCGTTTGACCCAAAACGTGACGTCGCTGTTCTGCGGGTTCCGGGACTGCCCGTCAAACCTTTGGATACCGGTGCCGACCTCAACGCAGGTGCTGACGCAGTAGCCGTTGGATTCCCCGGTAACGGTGGTTACACGATCTCACCAGCGCGCACACGCGAAACACTGAGAGCACGGGGCGCAGACATTTACGACGACGAATCAGTCACCCGAAACGTTTACTCATTGCGCGCAATCATTCGTCAAGGAAACTCTGGCGGTCCCTTGCTAGATAAGAACGGTCGAGTTGTAGGAATGGTTTTTGCCACGTCCTTGAACGACAAAGAGACAGGTTACGCGTTGACAATAGGCGAAATAGAATCAGTTCTGCGCCAAGGGCGCCACGCGGAACGGCCCCTCCCGTCAGGGAAATGCCCCATGCTGACGGGTAAATAAGGTAAGTGGGTGGCCGGCGGCAGGTAAGTAGGCAACCGGCTACTTAGCGTGATGAGTGCTTTAGGTGGTGGGCTTTATTCGTTCAGATTGATGCCCGCAACGATTGCCCTGTGATCAGACGTCCCGCGTGGCAACACTGTGTCTGACACTGGTTCCATGCCACGGACCATGATGTGATCAAGGCGCGCCACCGGGAACTTGGCTGGCCACGTAAAACCGAAACCTCCGCCGGTTGCGCGCCGAGTATCCGTGAGCGAATCGTTGAGGTCAGCAAAGTAGCGGTCAGTGCTCGTGGAGTTGAAATCTCCGGCAACAATAACTCTCTGGGCCGGGTCCTCCGACACTTTCTGCGCAACCGTTTGCAGAGCAGCGTTACGCAATGACTCACTGCCCGGGCGCACTGACGGCATGTGAACCGAATACACGCGCACGTCCCCGTGGTCAGTTGCGACAGTAGCGGCAAAAGCGCGTGGCCAGGAAAGGCCCAAATCGATTTCTTCGGTGTCGCTAATAGGCCACTTGGACCACAGGCCCACCGTGTCGCTCACCTTGTGGTGTTTAAAGTTTTTATCCATCTGTTCGCGAATGATCTTGCCAGACAAGGACTCGATCTCTTGGAGCGTCACAATGTCAGGTTTGCGCTCAATGATGTTCAACGCGGTGGCTGAGGGTTCCGGGAGGCGCGCGCCCACGTTTTGAGTAGCGACCACAATATCGGTGTGGTCGGGTTCACTGGCGGGCTTGAGATACGTGCCAAACATTGATCCCCACACCAGCGCGGGAATGACCACACCGATCACGGACCACACGGAGAACCGGATGAGGCCCAGAACCAAAAGAAAGACAACAAGGACTCCCGTCCACGGGAGCACGCTTTCCACCATGAGAGCGAGTCCGCGGGTGGTCGGAATCAAATGGTGTAGCAGAAGCAGGGCAGTAAGCCCCGCCCCCATGAGAAAAACAAAAGTCCCTTTGCGCATTGCCTCTCAACTTTACGGCCATACTCTGACCGCGGTTATAAGCACTTTTGCAGGGTTTATGAAGGTTGAGCACTGCGCCAAACGCGCAGTGCTTGTATTGCCCTGAGGCTTATTTCACTGCTGTTGCGAGCCACACGGAAACATCGGGGTGCTCGTCGAACCTGTATCCCACACCTCGGAGAGTGCGGATCACACCAGAGTAGGACCCCAAACGGTTGCGGAGCCGGCGAATGTGCACGTCAACAGTACGTTCGTCGGTGTCTTGGCCAGCCCACACTTTCTCGATGAGCTGTTCCCTGGACAGGGATTCGCCGGGGTGGCTCACCAGCGTCGCCAGCAGGTCGAACTCCTTAGCGGTGATCTTCTGCGGGGCGCCATCCACGTAGATTTCACGGCGAGGAATATCTACTCGGAGGCCCAAGTTCTCACGCATCGCTGGGGGTTGGATGCGCGAAGGGATGCGGGTGCGAAGCGGCCCGTGCTGACCGGCTGTTCCGCCGGTTGCGGCTGGGGAACCGCTCAAGGCGGCGCGGACCGCTTCCAGGTCACGACCTCGGCCTTCTGGAGCCAAGGCAATGACCGCCGAGGTCTCTGCCTGGGAGGCGAGTTCCTTAGCGTAGTCCTGTAGCGCCTGTGCGATCTGGGTGAGGTTGGTGCCGTCCTGGGCGGCTTTTTCTTCGTCCAGACCAATGTAAATGGCGATGCCACGGGCAGCGTGAGGGGTTTGAGTGACGCCAGCGGGACCGAACGTGCGGGGTGCTTGTTCGGCGTCGACCGGTGCAAGACGCGCCCCCTGGCGGCGCATCGCGACCGCGCTACGAGGGTGTGCGGCGCTTGCTGATGAGGGACGACGCTGGGGGATTGGTCCACCGTTCCGTTGCTGTGTCATATCGTCATTGTTCTTCATACGAGGAGGCTGGGCTCATTCACCATGTCATAAAAGACGTCAATGTGAAGAATTATGACATTATGTGACACGCCGAGGTGTCAACGGGTAGGTCTGGAACGCGTCCTGACGTGCGTTAGCGGTAGGGGTGCAGGTGTTTACACCACGCCGTACAAGCGGTCGCCCGCGTCGCCCAGCCCGGGAACGATGTATGCGTCTTCATTCAGGCCTTCGTCGTAAGCGGCCGTGTGAACCGAAATGTTGGCGCGTCCCTCAAAGCGGTCGCTGACAGCCTTTACCCCTTCAGGTGCCGATACCAGGCACACTGCGGTCACCTCGGACACCCCGCGTTCCAACAGGTACTCAATGGCCATGATCAGCGTGTTTCCGGTGGCCAGCATGGGGTCAACAACGTACACCTGACGGTTCTTAAGGTCGCTGGGCAGCCGTTCGGCGTAGGTGGTCACTTCAAGGGTTTCGTCGTTGCGCACCATGCCCAAGAACCCAACTTCCGCAGTAGGGATCATGCGCATCATGCCGTCGAGCATTCCCAACCCGGCACGCAGGATCGGCACCACGAGAGGGCGTGGGGTGGCCAGTTCAACACCCACAGTTTCCTTCACAGGCGTGCGGATGTGCTTATCCGTCACACGGATGTTGCGGGTGGCTTCATATGCAAGAAGGGTGACGAGTTCGTCGGTGAGCTGACGAAAACGGGCCGAATCGGTTCGTTCGTCACGTAGAACGGTGAGCTTGTGGGCAATCAGAGGGTGGTCGGCAACGTGAAGTTCCATGTCAAAAATTATGCCTTAAATGCATTGCGTAATTCGCGTCACGCGCGGGGGTGCGCACGGCCGGATCATGGGTAACAATTGAGGTATGTCATATTTCACTGCCGCCGTTGCTCAGACCGGTGACGAATACCGCCCTGTAGATATCGACGTTGAAGAATGGTCAGACCTGGACGAACTGGCTGACGCTCTCCGGTCCGTTGCGGGTGAGGATTGCGAAGTCGTAGCGATCGTCGAACGCGAAGACGAATGGTTCGGCCTCGTACGCCTCACCGAAGTCGACACCATCAAAGTGTTTATTTCTGACATCGATGCCGCCCAAGCCAGCCCATATGCAGACCTCTTTGAGGACTACCTCGACTCGCCTCTTGACGAGTACGAACTCGAAGACGGTGACGACTTCGACGACGACTACGAAGAGCCTAGTGACGATGACGATGCTGAGTCCGCCATGTTCCCGGACGAAGACTCCACGTGGGGCGGCGACTCCGACATTTTCGACGACCTCGGGGTCAGTGCCAGCGACCTGCTGGACCAGTGCGAAAAGCACTCAGCCGATCCAGCTCGGATTGTTGCGCACGTAGGTGAAATCGTGGGGTTCGCTGAGGCTCTCGAGGCCACCCGCTAAGACTCAGGTGAGCCCCCTGCAGAGTCGGTCTGATCACCGTGCGTGGATGCAGCTCGCGCTCGATGAAGCCCGCGCATGTGCCACCAGTGGCGATGTTCCGGTGGGTGCGGTCGTTGTGGTGGACGGTGAAGTTGTAGGGCGGGGGAGAAACCGCCGTGAAGCTGACGGGGACCCCACCGCCCACGCCGAGGTCGTTGCTCTTCGCGCAGCCGCCTCCCGGTTGGGAAGGTGGCGGTTGGACGGCGCGACCCTGGTGGCCACGCTTGAACCGTGTGCAATGTGTGCAGGTGCAGCCGTAGGTGCGCGGGTAGACGCGATTGTTTTTGGGGCGTTCGACGATAAAGCGGGAGCCTGTGGGTCCCAGTGGGATCTGCCACGTGACCGGGGTTCCCTTCACCGGCCCCAGGTCTATGCGGGGGTCATGGCGGATGAAACCGCTTACGTGTTGGAGGAGTTCTTCGCTACTCGCAGGTGAGGGTGCGCATGTGTGCCTGATCGCCCTAGTTTGACTTGAATGCCGCGCTCACAATAGAGTATTCCGCGGTAGCGTGTCCGAGCGGCCGAAGGTGCAACACTCGAAATGTTGTGTAGGGCAACCCCCTACCGTGGGTTCAAATCCCACCGCTACCGCGTTAGAAAATCGCGCGACACAGATCAGTCTG
>NZ_JASPDO010000022.1 GCF_030230605.1 Brevibacterium sp. UMB1308A | reverse complement strand
ACTAACGAGCTCTTCACCTGGCTGAACACCCACACAACCCAACCAGTCGCGAACACAATCAACTCGCTAGAAGGAGGTCCGAACAAAGCCATCAAAAACTTCCTAAGAAACCACCGCGGACTCACCATCAACCACGCCCGCCGAGGCATCGACTGGCTGCTCTACAAAGCCACACACAACCCCAAAAACCCCTGGGACTTCGTCACCGAAACCCACTGGAACCCACCAAAACCACACACCAACACACAACCCGACGAACCCCTCGGACCCGCAGAATACGACACCGGCTTCACCTACGAAGACGGCATCAAACTCCGACAAGGATGGGCAGGAAGACACCCCTGACACGCCAGGCCCATACACACATTTTGAGCATTAACCCCCAGATACGCAAAGGGGCCACAGCGTAAAAACGCTGCGGCCCCCAGTGATCTATATGAGATTAGTGCGCGTGGTCTCCACGGTCGTATTCGTAAACAAGACCTACAAGACCCACGAGTGCAATCGCAGCTCCGAAGGGCGTAATCCAAAAGCCAACTGCGATTCCGATAAAGACAATAGCTGCACCGGTAGCAAGCACGATTGGCCACCACGACCATGGGCTGTAGAACCCGTACTCATACACCTCGTCAGAGATTTCTCCAGCTTCATTGTCCTGAGGCTGGTCGCCAACACTCTTGTGGTGCAAGAGAATGTAGCCACCAACCATGATCGACATGAGGCCGGTCACGATAAGAGCAGGGAAACCAACCATTTCTTGGAAGTCGGTCAGGAACCCGTACACAATACCCACTGGAATGAAGAAGAACGCAGTGGTCAGCATGATCCATCCGGCTGATTTCACTTGGAAGCTCCTTCGTTCTTAGCAGGCAGCGAGTAGGAATCGCGAGGGTGTCCAGCCAGCTCCAACAGTTCAGGGTGGTTAGCGTCAAACGCAGGACGCTCTGAACGGATACGTGGCAGTGACGTGAAGTTGTGGCGTGGAGGTGGGCACGAGGTTGCCCACTCGAGCGATCCGCCGTAACCCCATGGGTCATCAACCGTAACCTTAGGAGCGTTACGTGCAGTGATCCACACGTTCCAGAACCACGGGATCATCGAGAGAGCAAGCAAAAGCGCTCCCCACGTGGACACCTGGTTGAGGAACGTCCAACCGTCCTGTGGCAAGAAGTCAGCGTAACGACGTGGCATACCTTCAGCGCCCAACCAGTGCTGCACCAAGAAGGTGCCGTGGAAACCGAAGAACAGCAACCAGAAGTGGATCTTACCCAGGGTTTCGTTCAGCATCTTTCCAGTCCATTTTGGCCACCAGAAGTAGAATCCAGCGAACATCGCGAAGACCACGGTTCCGAAGATCACGTAGTGGAAGTGAGCCACAACGAAGTACGAGTCAGAGATCTGCTGGTCAAGCGCTGGGCTAGCAAGAATCACACCGGTGAGTCCACCGAACACGAAGCTCACGAGGAAGCCAATTGACCAGAGCATAGGCGTTTCGAAGGTCAAGGATCCCTTGTACATGGTGAAGATCCAGTTGAAGATCTTCACACCTGTAGGAACCGCGATGAGCATGGTCATGAACGCGAAGAACGGCAACATAACAGCTCCGGTCACGTACATGTGGTGTGCCCACACAGAGATCGAAAGCGCAGCAATGGCGATTGTCGCGTAGACCAGCATCTTGTAACCGAAGATTGGCTTACGGCTAAAGACAGGGAAGATCTCCGACACAATTCCAAAGAATGGAAGCGCAATCACATAGACCTCTGGGTGTCCGAAGAACCAGAAGAGGTGCTGCCACAGAATCGGTCCACCAGTTTCAGGGCTGAAGATGTGTGCACCGAAGATACGGTCTGCTCCCAAAGCGAACAGCGAAGCCGCAAGAGGAGGGAACGCCATCAGGATGAGGATACCGGTAATGAGGGTGTTCCACGAGAAAATGGACATACGGAACATGGTCATACCAGGTGCACGCATCGTGATGATGGTGGTAATGAAGTTAACACCACCAAGAATGGTTCCGAAGCCCTGGAACGCAAGTCCAAGGACCCACAGGTGACCACCAATACCCGGCGTGTAGGTCGTGTTACTCAACGGCGCATATGCGGTCCAACCAAAGGATGCGGCACCCTGAGGTGTCAGGAATCCGGAGCACGCGATGAGCGATCCGAACAGAAACAGCCAGAAGGCAAACGCGTTCAGACGTGGGAATGCGACGTCAGGTGCACCGATGTGCAGAGGCATCATTACGTTCGCGAAACCAGCAAACAGCGGTGTTGCGAACATCAGGAGCATGATCGTTCCGTGCATCGTGAACAGCTGGTTGTACTGTTCCTTCGTTTCGATGAACTGCATGCCTGGCTCGAAGAGCTCGGCGCGCAACAGCAGTGCCATGACACCACCGATGCAGAAGAAGATGAACGAAGTGATCAGGTACATGTACCCAATGGTCTTGTGGTCAGTCGACGTCATCCAGTTGACGATGACTTTACCCAGGCTCTTAGGTACTTTGGGTTCGTCAATAGATGACTGGGTTTCATTGACGACTGCAGTCATTACTTATCCCCTTCCTTGGTGTAAGGGTTCTTGTACCATTCGGTACGGTCCAGCTCTGGTCCGAGGCGACCCTCATTGCCTTCGGCCTTGAGCTTTTCGGTGTACGCCTTGTACTCGTCAAGAGGAACAACCTTGACGTTGAAGATCATTTCTGCGTGGAACTCACCGCAAAGTTCGGCACACTTTCCGAGGTATTCGCCTTCCTTGTCCATGCGAAGGTGAATCTTCTCAGTGCGACCTGGGATCATGTCACGTTTTTCGAGGAATGCAGGAACCCAGAATGAGTGGATGACATCGCGAGACCGCAGTTCGATCTCGACGTCGGTGTTCGATGGGAGGTACAGAGTCGGTGCGTCGATTCCAGGCTGTTCGGTCCCGTCGAGGTTGACCTGCTTTCCGCCGTAGTACGCGTTTTCAGTCAGATAGTTGAAGTCCCAAGCCCACTGCTTACCAACAACCTCGACCTTCACTTCGCCTGGCGTGTCGTCATACACCGTTTTGTCGAGTGTGTTCACAGTTGCGAAGAAGAAGCCCACAACCAAGATGATGGGGAGAACGGTGTACATGATTTCAACCGGCATGTTGTACTGCACCTGAACGGGCAGACCGCGGTCATTCTTGCGACGGCGGTAAGCAATGATGCAGAACAGCATGAGGCCCCAGGTGATAGCACCTACGGCCAGCAACGCGATCCAACTACCGTTCCACAACGCGATGTAATGGTCGGTGTGGCTAGTTGCACCTTTTGATTCTGGGGGGAAGAAGCCGACTTCCCACTGCTCTTTTGTACAACCTGCGAGAAGTACCGTGCTGGCTAGTCCGCCTAATACGCCAACTCGCTTAGCCCAGCGTGCGCCGGGCTTGCGTACTGGCTGATTCGGAGAATCCACGTGCAGCCTTTCGAAACCTAGTCGAACCGTAATGCCCGGCAAAAAGCCAGCCAAAAAGTCCGAGCACAAACCTTGACGAATACACCTTACCGCTACATGCGGTAGAAATTCACGTTAACTGCCCGATTTATGGGAAATTCCTGAAAAATCTACATCGTGTAGCGCTAGCTCAAGCCGATCACGGTATTCGCCCGCCCACATCTGCGACACACCCAAGCTCGCTAAGTGCGGGGTTTGCCACTGCGTGTCGATGATCCAGGTATCGCCACACTCGGCATCCAGGGTACGAACCAGCTCTACAAGTGCCGCTTTCGACGCATCAGTCACACGGTGAAACATCGATTCGCCGGCGAACAGCCTTCCCAACCACACGCCGTAGAGACCACCTACCAGACAGCCATCCCGCCAGACTTCAACCGAATGTGCAACTCCTAGGTCGTGGAGCTTGCAATACAAATCGCGAATAGCTGGCGTGATCCATGCGCCCGGACGGTCTGGGTCAGCGCACGCATCAACGACCTCGGGAAAGGCGGCATCACAAGAAAACGTGAACCGGCGCATCGACTTCCGCAGGCTCTTACTCACGCGCAAGCCCCCAGGGAGCAATACCCCACGATTCACGGGCGACCACCACCCTATTGGGCCACTCCCCTGTTCACCTAGCCCCATAGGGAAGAGTCCACTGCGGTAAGCAGAAAGGACCCCAGGCACCGTGAGTTCGTTGCTGACGCAACACAGGTCCCTGGGGTCCATCGCCGAGGTCGTCGCAGTTTACGCGGTGATCCAGCTTTTAGCTGAAGGAGTCACCGCACGCGCAGGATCCCTGAGCGTTGGGGTTGTCGATGGTGAAGCCTTGCTTTTCGATGGTGTCTGAAAAGTCGATAGTTGAGCCGTCCAAGTAGGGAACACTCATGCGGTCAACGATGACTTCAACCCCGTCGAAGTCACGAACCGCGTCACCATCGAGGACGCGCTCGTCGAAATAGAGCTGGTAAATGAGCCCGGAGCATCCGCCTGGTTGCACCGCAATGCGCAGACGGAGGTCGTCGCGACCTTCCTGTTCAAGGAGGCTACGGACTTTGTCGGCGGCAACCGTTGAGAGTTCAACACCGTGCGTTGCTGTTGCGGTCATGTGTTCTCCTTAATAAGTATTCCGTCACACGTCGTCCGTTCATGCGTAACGTACTGTACGCGCATTCTATTCCGATTATTCTATTCCGACTGACCTAACCGGTGAAGAAGCAGAGCTTCTGAAACGATCGCTGACTTGAAGTCCGGCAAGAATAGAGACTCATTTGCGCTGTGGGCACGTGTATCAGGGTCTTCAATTCCTGTGACCAAGATCGACGCTTGTGGGAAAACTTCTAACAGGTCCGCGATAAAAGGAATGGACCCACCGAGTCCCATATCGACGACGTCTGTGCCGAACCCGTCGCTGATTGCTTGTTTAGCAACAGCCACACGCGGGTCGTCCAGATTGGCTTGCCACGGTGCACCCGACTCCTCTGGGCCAAACTCCAAGGTTGCGCCAAATGGAACATTTTCCTCTACGTGCTGCTTGAGCTTCGACAAAGCGTCCTGTGGGTCCTGGCCGGGTGCCAGACGCATGGAAACTTTGGCACGTACTGACGCTTGCAGAGTGTTCGACGAGTGGTCGACGTCCGGAATGTCGATGCCAATTACAGTGAGCGCAGGCTTGGACCACACGCGACTTGCGAATGGACCGGACCCAATCAGTTCGGTGCTGTCGAGAACGCCGGAGTCCTTGCGGATTGTCGCTTCGTCGTAGTCGTTTGCAACGTCCTCATTCTGAACGAGCCCCTCTACCGCAACGGAGCCGTCATCGTTATGGAGCGTGTTCAGCAGGCGAATCATCGCCATGCCCGCATCGGGAACGAGGCCTCCGTACATTCCAGAGTGAACAGAGTGGTTGAGCGTTGTGAGCGAGAACTCAAGAGCAACCATGCCGCGGAGGCTCACGGTGAGCGCTGGCACGCGTTCGGCCCAGTTACCAGAGTCGGCCACCACGATCACGTCGCCTTCGAGTTTGTCCCGGTACGTGTGGAGGAAGTTGTTGAAGCTAGGCGAGCCGGCTTCTTCTTCACCTTCGATGAAGAGGACCACCCCCACGTTGAGTTTGTCCCCTAAGAGCTTGAGCGCAGCTAAGTGCACCATGACACCGGCTTTGTCATCGGCGGCTCCACGTCCGTACATGCGGTCGCCTTTGACAGTTGCGACGAAGGGTTCGGTATTCCACAGCGCAACGTCGCCGGTGGGCTGAACGTCGTGGTGGGCATACAGGACAACGGTGGGGCGACCTTCTGGTGCTGCTTTGCGCGCAACAACAGCTGGGTAGCCTTCTTCCCCGCTGGGGGTTGTTGCGGTGAGAATCTCTACCGAATCAAAGGCAAGTTCGCGCGCCATCTGGGCGACGACCTCGGCGCTCTTTTCTACATGTGCGCGATCATAGGCCGGCCATGCGACAGACTCGATGGCGACCAACTCCGAGAGTTGAGCGAGCACGCGATCAAACTCTGCGTCGAGGGCCGCGCGTAGAGATTCGGGCGTCAAAACGTCGGAAACAGCTGAATCTGGGTGTCCCGCCTGGGCGGGGTGCGAGTTGTTAGTCATACTTCCGATACTATGTTGGGCGTGTTTGGACGGAAAAAAGACAAAGCGACGGATGCTCAGGAAGTTGAGCAGAACACGGCTCCAGAAGAGCCGACCGTTCGTGATGCCGAAGCTAAAAAGAACAGGCCCACGCCCACCCGCAAAGAGCAGGAAGCGAAGCGGAAACGCTCGCTGGTGCCCGATGACCGGAAAGAGGCGAAGCGTAAGTACCGTGCGGAAATGGCGAAACAACGTGATGAGGCCCGCCGAGGTGTCCTCGAGGGTGACGAGCGTTACTTGACTGCCCGCGACAGAGGGCCGCAGCGACGCTACGTGCGTGACTTTGTGGACGCGCGGTTTTCGATTGGCGAGCTACTGATCCCCGTGGCCGTGGTTGTTTTGATCGTGGGGATTTTCAGCAATCAGCAGATTCAGTTGTACGCGACAATCGTGGTGTACGGACTGTTTGCCTTGATCATCCTGGATTCGATCTTCCTCAACTATCAGCTCCGAGGACGTATGGCCCAAAAGTTCGGGGGCAAGGAGAACCTGGAACGCGGACTCGGTTTCTACGCGACTATGCGCGCCATCCAGCTACGGGTTCTGCGCACGCCGCGCGCCAAGGTTAAGCGTGGCGAATACCCTTCGTAATCTGTGACGCCCAGCCGGGTCCGCGGTAGATCATTCCCGTGTAGCCCTGCACCAGCGACGCACCTGCGGCCAGACGCTCGTGAGCGTGGGCCGCAGTTTCTATTCCGCCTACGGAAACCAACGTGAGCGCGTCGGTGTGAGACCTGATGAGGCGCAACACCTCGAGCGACCTGTCAGCAACCGGGCGCCCAGAGATGCCACCGGCTTCTGCTTGGGCCAGCTCCTTGTCTTTTCCGCTTAAAACCTCACGGTTAATTGTGGTGTTCGTGCAGATGAGCCCGTCAACGCCAGCATCGATGCACATGTCAGTGACTTCTAGAATGTCCTGGTCATTCAGATCAGGCGCAATCTTCACGAGTAGTGGTACGTGACCCAGAGTCGAGCGTGGATTGCGCACAGCCTCATCTGCTTCAGCGCGCACGGCGTCAACAATGGGACGCAACGTGTCGATCGCTTGTAGGTCGCGTAGCCCCGGCGTGTTGGGTGAGCTGACGTTGATGACCATATAGTCCGCAAGGGGGCTCAAAAGGCGTGCCGAGGTCGCGTAGTCGCTGACCGCGTCTTCGGCAGGAACGACCTTGGTCTTCCCAATGTTGATCCCAACGATGGGCCTTCGTGACTCAGGTAGCACCCGCAACTTCTTGAGCTCAGCCCGGATGTTGAAGACGGCCTGCCGGGCTCCGTCGTTGTTAAAGCCCATGCGGTTAAGAATCGCTTCGTGATCTGTGAGCCTAAACAGGCGAGGCTTAGGGTTGCCCGGTTGTGAGTGGGCGGTGATCGTGCCGACTTCAATGTGGCCAAAACCCAGACGTGCAAGAGCACGGATCGCGCTACCATTTTTGTCGAACCCTGCTGCCAGCCCCACACGGTTAGGAAACCGAAGGCCAAGCACGTTCGCTGGATCGGGCGCTGTCCCGTACATCTCGGCGAAATAGGAACCAAGACCTGCCGTATCCAGCGCCCTGAGCGCAGTCAAGCTCATGTGGTGTGCGCGTTCTGGGTCGACGTGAGTCAGGACGTTACGAAACAAGAAGTCATACACACTCTCATCGTATCCGGCCGGTTGGTCTAGTATCGAAAAGAACCCAATAAACGGAAGGAATGTTACTAATGCCAACAGTCCCGGTTTCAGTGTCGGCTTCGAATGTTTCTGCATCGAAGGTGAAGGCTGACATTTTGGTCGTAGCGAAAACACACAACGGCGCTGTTCTCGCTGAGTTGGACAAATCGGTCGTCAAAGAGCTCACAGGCGCGCTTGATGCGATCGACTTCGCTGGTAAAGCTGGTTCGTCAGTGCGTGTCGTTGCGCCCAAAGGTGTAAGTGCGAAAAGCGTCGCGGTCATTGGCGTTGGTGAAGTTGAGAAGTTGGAAGATGACCTCGAAAAGTTGCGTCAGCATGTGGGGTCATTTACCCGCGGGTTGGACGCCGAGGTCTCTGTCGCCTTTGCGCTCCCCACCCCCACCGCCGAGGTCGCAGCTGCTATCACGTTGGGCGCCGTCTTGGGTGCGTACCGCTACAACGACTATGTGAACGACAAGAAGAAGACCGCTTCTGAGATCACTGTTATCACCGCTAAGAAGTTCAAGGACGCTGTTGAAGAAGCTCACATCATCGCTTCCGGTGTGATTGGTGCGCGTGACCTCGTGAACCAGCCTCCGCTGGACCTGTACCCAGAGACTTTTGCTAACCGTGTCAGCGAACTCTCCAAGGGGCGTAAGGTCAAGGCTACGATTTACGACGCCAAGTACCTGGAAGAAAACGGTTACGGTGGTCTGCACGGCGTGGGACGTGGATCCGCACGTGGTCCTCGTTTGGTTAAGCTCGAGTACTCCCCCAAGAAGGCTGAGAAGCACTTGGCGCTTGTGGGTAAGGGAATCACGTTCGACTCTGGTGGACTGTCGCTCAAGCCTGCCCAGTCGATGGAAGAGATGAAGTCGGACATGGGTGGTGCAGCGGCAGCCGCACACACATTGTTCGCCGTTGCCGACCTCGGGCTGAACGTCAAGGTCACCGCATGGCTGTGCCTGGCTGAGAACATGCCTGACGGCAACGCTCAGCGTCCCTCAGATGTTGTCACGATTCTGGGTGGTAAGACCGTTGAAGTTACCAACACCGACGCTGAAGGGCGCCTGGTGCTGGCTGACGGTCTGGTTTCCGCACAGAAGGACAACCCGGACGTTGTCATTGACATTGCAACGCTGACCGGCGCTCAGATTGTGGCGCTGGGTAAGCGCACGACGGGTGTGATGGGGACCGAGGCTGCGCGCGACAACGTCTGTGAAGCAGCTCACGCAGCTGGCGAACAGATGTGGCCAATGCCATTCCCCGAGGAAATCCGCGACCAGTTCCGCTCCGCGACTGCAGACCTGAAGAACTCCGGTACACGCGAGGGTGGAATGCTCGCAGCCGGTATCTTCCTGAAGGAATTCATTGAAGAAGGAACGGAATGGGCACACATCGACATTGCCGGTCCGTCGTTCACAACAAGCCCATGGGGTTACACGCCCGAAGGTGGGACTGGTGTTCCAGTGCGGACGCTCATTGAAGTCGCCCGAGGACTGAGCAAATAACCCTAAGCACGCAAGCGGTTATGCGGACGTGAAGCATGGAATGTGGTGTGAACCTTTGTGTTGTTCGCACCACATTCGGCTTTCTTCCCGCAACGTGTTGCCAAATTTTTCCCAGTTCGTGGAAAGATAAGAGTAACCGCTGATACGGCAATTTGTTTTCACGAGTATGAGGAGCTCATCGTGGTTGATTCTAAGAACTCGTACGACTTGGTCATTCTGGGAGGCGGAACAGCTGGCTACTCGGCTGCAATCCGTGCTTCACAGCTTGACATGAAGGTCGCACTTATCGAACGCGACAAGGTGGGCGGTACGTGCCTCCACCGTGGGTGCATTCCCACTAAGGCGCTGTTGCACGTAGCCGAAATCGCGCACAACGTTCGCGACTCCAAGAGCTTCGGAATCCTTTCCGAGTTCCAGGGTGTAGACATGGAAGCGGCGGTCAAGTTCAAAGACGGAATTGTCGACCGTAACCACAAGGGTCTGTCCGGCATGATCAAGGCCGACGGTGTCGACCTGATTAGCGGTGAAGCCAAGCTCAAGGACCAGTCGACTGTGACTGTGTCGACCGACGAGGGTGAACTTGAGCTTGAAGCAAAGAACATCATCCTGGCTACTGGTTCCGAACCTAAGACCATCGGAATTGAAATTGGCGGACGCGTTCTCACCAGCACTGAAGCCTTGAGCCACACCGAGGTGCCTGGCAGCGCGATCGTTCTGGGTGGCGGTGTGATCGGTTGTGAGTTCGCAAGCATCTGGTCATCGCTCGGTTCGGAAGTCACCATCGTTGAAGGTCTCCCCCGCCTCGTCGCAAACGAAGACGCCGACATTTCGAAGGAACTTGAAAAGGCATTCCGCCGCCGCAAGATCAAGTCCAAACTGGGCGTGAAGTTCAAGAGCGTCGAACAGGACGACAACGGCGTAAAGGTTCAGCTCGAAGACGGTTCAGAACTCGAAGCTGATGTTCTTCTTGTCGCTGTTGGTCGTGGACCGGTGACTGCTGGCTTCGGTTATGAAGAAGCTGGTATCAAGCTCGACCGTGGATTCGTTGTCACCAATGAACGTCTGCACACCGGCGTTGGTAACATCTGGGCAATCGGTGACATTGTTCCTGGTCTGCAGCTGGCGCACCGTTCTTTCGGTCACGGAATCTTCGTAGCGGAAGAAATTGCGGGACTTGAACCAACTCCAGTCGATGAAAACGGTGTGCCACGCGCCACCTACTCAGAACCCGAAATCTTCTCCGTGGGACTCACCGAGGACCAGGCTAAAGAAAAGTATGGCGAAGACAAGATCGCAAGCGTGAAGTTCCCACTGGGCGGTAACGCGAAGTCTGCGATTCTCAAGACCAACGGCTTCGTTAAGGCTGTCCGCGTCAAGGAAGGGCCGGTTGTGGGTCTGTGCGGAATTGGAGCACGTTTCTCCGAACAGGTTGGTGAAGCGCAGCTCATCATCAACTGGGAAGCATTCCCAGAAGAAGTCGCACACCTGATCCACGGACACCCAACTCAGAACGAAGCAATCGGCGAAGCTATGCTCGCCCTTGCCGGTAAGCCACTCCACTTCCACAACTGATTCAGGGGAAAATACATGTCTAACTCCGTACAGATGCCGGCCCTCGGTGAATCCGTCACCGAAGGTACCGTTACTCGCTGGCTCAAAGAAGTCGGCGAAGAAGTTGAAGTCGACGAACCGTTACTTGAGGTTTCGACCGACAAGGTCGACACCGAAATCCCTAGCCCGTACGCAGGTGTCCTCGAAAAGATTCTTGCTGATGTGGACGACGTTGTAGAAGTTGGTGGAGACCTCGCGATCATTGGCGATGGCTCCGGTGGTGGCGACTCGTCAGATGACAAAGCTGAAGAAGAGCCTCAGGAAGAAGCAGAGGAAGCACCTGCCGAAGACGCTTCACGCGATGACAGCGCTGAGGAAGACTCGTCTGAGGAGGCGTCAGAAGAAAAGTCGGACGACTCGAAGCCAGCTTCATCGGGTGAATCAAGCGAGGTTCCTATGCCTGCTCTGGGTGAGTCGGTGACCGAAGGAACCATTACTCGCTGGCTCAAAGAAGTTGGCGAGGAAGTCGAGGTCGACGAACCACTCGTCGAGGTTTCGACCGACAAGGTCGACACCGAAATCCCTTCACCCGTAGCCGGCGTTCTTCTTGAGCAGCTCGCTGCTGAAGACGAAGAGGTTGAGGTCGGTGCTCCACTGGCTCGCATTGGATCCGGCGACGCTTCCGCTGACGACTCTTCTGCACAGGACGACGAGCCGAAGGAAGAGCCGAAGGAACAAGCCAAGGCTGAAGAGGCTCCTAAGGAAGAACCTAAGAAGGAAGAGCCGAAGGAACAAGCCAAGGCTGAAGAGGCTCCTAAGGAAGAGCCTAAGAAGGAAGCTGACGCACCTGCAGAAGTCAAGACACAGTCGGTCAAGGGCATTTCACGTCCAAACGCTGGCGCTTATGTGACTCCTCTGGTGCGCAAGCTTGCACGCGAAAAGGGCGTGGATCTGGACACCGTCGAAGGAACGGGTGTTGGCGGACGTATCCGCAAGGAAGACGTCGTCAACGCTGTTTCTTCTTCGCCAGCTGCAACCACCTCGGCGCCGGCTGCTCCAAAGGGCCCACACAAGGTGGAAATCCCAGAGGACGTGAAGAAGCTGCGTGGCACCACGCAGAAGGCTTCCCGCATTCGCCAGACAATCGCATCACGTATGCGCGATTCGCTCCAGAACTCCGCTCAGCTCACCCAGGTGATCGAAGTGGACATGACTCGCGTTTCGCGTCTGCGCAAGCAGCACAAGGACGCATTCCAGAGCACTCACGGCGTGAAACTCACCTACTTGCCGTTCTTCGCAAAGGCTGTTGTCGAAGCCCTGCAGGTTCACCCTAAGGTCAACGCACAGTACGACGTTGACGCTAAGGAAATCACCTACTTCGACCACGAAAACCTGGCAATCGCGGTAGACACCGAACGTGGGCTGCTGGTTCCGGTTGTCAAGGACGCAGGTGGAATGTCGCTGGCTGAACTGTCGAAGTCGATCGACGACCTTGCAGAGCGCACGCGTTCTGGAAAGATCGGACCCGATGAACTGTCTGGTGGAACCTTCACCATCACCAACATCGGCTCAGTAGGCGCGCTGTTTGACACGCCAATCATCAATGCACCTCAGATGGGAATTCTGGGCACCGGTGTGATCACCAAGCGCCCAGTCGTAGTGAAGACTGAGGACGGCGAAGAGTCCATCGCGATCCGCGACATGGTCTACCTGCCGCTGACCTACAACCACGAACTGGTTGATGGTGCTGACGCAGGTCGCTTCCTGCAGACCATCAAGGCTCGTTTGGAAGAAGGAAACTTCGAAGCTGACCTTGACCTGTAAGTCGAGCTAAGAACAAAGCGGGAGGTGTGTATGCACCTCCCGCTTTGTTTATCTATGTCTACTCTGTGACCTCCCAAACGCGCCACCGCTTGTCCACCTTCTTGAGTGTGAGTGTCAGACGCACGCCCTTCTCCGGGTGAGCGGTGACTGTTGCGGTAACGACGGCAGAATCATTCGTCTCGCTGGCCACGTCGATGTCGGTAGCGTCAATTGCGATGTCCACTCCCCCGTACTTGTGAAGATCATCGAATTTTTCTGCCTGCCGTGCAGGTGAACCGTCCACGGTAAGAGAGCGCAAGAGTTTTTCATCGGCCGTACTGAAGGCCAGAGCTCGTTCATTGCACAAACGAATCACGGCATCATGGGCTGACTCTTCGTGAGTTGGTCGTTTCTCCGAACCACTAGGAGCGCTTTGGGCAACAGTCTGCTCACTGCCCCGTGGAACAAAGGCGAGCATGACAATCACAGCAACGAGTACCACTCCTGCAGCCATGATAATGAGGTCATAGCGCCGAGGTCGTTTTTGGGTGCGTCTGTTTTTTCTGGTGGGTTGTGTACGACTTCTCTGTTTGGGAGTACCCCGCTTTTGAGTGCCTTCCGGTTCGTTTTTTCGCAGTGCGGCGACAACCGTTGGCAACTCCGTTGTGGGCGCGTTGGCCGCGTCAGGTGAATGCTCGTTCAATGGTTCAGGTGCTTCAGGTTCCTCCTCTTTGGGAGGGTCGGATGACTGAGAAGTGCTGCTGTTGTTCTTCTTATGGAGGTTCCGTAAGTATTCTTCGATGGGTTCCATGACACTAGATCCGTTCATGCTTTCAACAACCAAACAACGCTGTTTGATATCGTTTGATGTTATTTAGCATACTTTGTGAGTGTAAGAAAAACTAGAGTGTCATGTTCGTCACTTTGTATTTGGGTGTCGACACTATCCGGTCTAGGGTTATCGGTATGGCTTTCATTGTCGAAAAGTTGGGTTTCGCTCCCGAGTTTGTTGACTACACAGATGCACTCGACGTGCAGAACCAGTACCACAGCGACGTGGTGAATGGGACACGGGAATCAACCCTGCTCGTGCTCGAGCACAGCGCTACGTACACAGCTGGCAAACGCACAGAACCCCACGAGAGACCTCAGGACGGTACTCCTGTTATCGATATCGACCGAGGTGGGAAAATCACGTGGCACGGCCCCGGCCAGCTGGTTGTCTACCCTATTTACCGCCTGCGTGAAGCCCACCAGGTTCGCCTGTACGTGGATCAGATCGAAAAGGCCGGCATTGCCCTGTTGGCCGAATACGGTATTCAGGCAGGCCAGGTCGAAGGACGCTCGGGGGTATGGTTGCCAGCAACCGACACACAACCAGAACGCAAGATTTTAGCGATCGGGATTCGTATCCACCAGGGAGTGGCCATGCACGGTCTTGCCCTCAACTGCTCGAACTCCAACGCAGGATTCGACATGATCGTTCCATGCGGCATTGCTGATGCTGGTGTCACGTCAATTTCTGCAGAGATTGGTAGAACCGTCAACCCCAGCGACGTAGCAGACCGCTTGATTGAACTTTTGAACGAACACATCACCGCATAAGAAGGAATTAAAAAGTGACAATTGCTCCTGAAGGTCGCAAACTGCTTCGAGTTGAAGCACGTAACCAGCAAACGCCTATTGAGGACAAGCCTAAGTGGATCAAGGCTAAAGCAAACATCGGGCCAGAGTTTACCGAACTCAAATCTTTAGTCCGTAACTCCAAGCTCAACACGGTGTGTGAAGAAGCCGGCTGTCCGAACATCTTCGAATGCTGGGAAGACCGAGAAGCAACCTTCCTCATCGGTGGCGAGCAGTGTACGCGTCGTTGTGACTTCTGCCAGATCGACACCGGAAAGCCACAAGAGCTCGACCGCGACGAACCGCGACGTGTTGCAGAGTCGGTAGCCAAGATGGGCCTTCGCTACTCAACCGTGACCGGTGTTGCGCGCGATGATCTTCCGGACGGCGGTGCATGGATCTACGCCGAAACTGTGCGCCGGATTCACGCCCTTGAACACCCGGACGGTCAGGGAACTGGTGTCGAACTGCTCATTCCTGACTTCCAAAACAGGGACGACGCCCTCGATGAAGTGTTCTCATCGCGACCAGAAGTCTTGGGCCACAACCTCGAGACAGTACCAAGGATCTTTAAGCGCATTCGCCCCGCTTTCCGTTACGAACGTTCGCTTGAAGTGCTGACAAAAGCACGCAAGGCCGGGCTCATCACCAAATCGAACCTTATTTTGGGAATGGGCGAAACCAACGAAGAAGCTATTGAAGCTCTACGCGATCTGCACGAAGCGGGAACCGACCTCGTGACCATCACCCAGTACCTGCGGCCCAGCTCTCTCCACCACCCCATCGACCGTTGGGTCAAGCCACAGGACTTCGTTGAACTGCGTGACGCTGCCCTGGAGATCGGCTTCTTGGGTGTCATGTCAGGTCCGCTGGTGCGTTCGTCCTACCGAGCAGGACGCCTGTGGGCTGGTGCGATGCGTAAACGTGGACAAGAAATCCCTGCTCACTTAAGTCACCTCGACAAGGAATTCCCTGCAAAGCAGGAGGCACAGTCGGTGGTTGATACGTTTGGTGCTGGCGAAGAGGTAAAATTCTAGGTCGAAGTAGAAGTACACAAACGAGAGACTATGGCTGACAAAGAAAAACGTTCCCGAGGACTGTTCAAACGTAAACCCAAGGACCCTGCAAATCCCGGTCGCATCGCGCAGATGCGCGAAGTGTTTAAGCTTGCACGCAAACACTACCCAGCGCTTCCGTGGATCATGCTTGCCGCGGTCGCGGGTATCACGCTTGTGGGTGTGCTCATTGGACTCCTCCTTCCACCCGTGTGGCTATGGGGAATCCTCGGGTTCATGGGCGGTATTGTTTTTGCCCTGTGGATTTTGGGACGTTACGCGGAGAAAGCCGCGTTTGCTGAAATGCGTGGGAAGCCCGGTGCGATTGGCGCTGTTTTGAACTCGGCTCGCAGGAGCTGGCTCATGGATGAACAGCCCATCGCGGTTGATCCGCGCACCAAGGACATGGTGTTCCGCTCCACCGGCCGAGGTGGTGTTGTGCTTGTCAGCGAAGGCCCGGCTAATCGCACGTACAAGATGCTTGAAAAAGAGCGCAAGCGTCACGAGCGTGTGCTTCCGAATGTGCCTGTCACCATCATTCAAGCAGGCGAGGGTAAGGACCAGGTGCCCATGGACAACCTTGTGTCCACCGTGCACAAGTTGCCACGCAAACTGCACAAGGACGAAGTTCTGGCAGTTCGCAAACGCCTCTCCTCACTGGGATCGATGACCAGCCGGCCACCTATCCCCAAGGGCATTGACCCTAACCGTGCGCGTCCCGACCGTCGCGCAATCCGAGGTCGCTAAGTTAACTCCGAACCACAACCGATTTCGCTGCGTAGTCGTGGAGACCTCGGCGGTCAGGATCATAAATGATCGCCGGGATCACCAGGCAGAACGCAAGGTGACGTAACAGGACACGTAGCACGTTCACTTTTTGACCCTCTGTTGTCATGAGCAGCAGGCCGAAAACTCGGTACCCGATCGTGTACCCCAACAGTGGCAACATAATGAGCACTTCAAGCGAGTACAGCACCCAAGTGACCCACTCGTTGTTGTCAAAAAACAGAACAGAAAAGCCAAAGGCTATCCCCCAGTCAATGAAGAGCGCCCCCAAGCGACGAATGACGGGAGCGACGGAACCTCGTCCCGACTGAGGGAATCCGTACTTCTTACCTGGGTAGTCGTTGGCCGACTGCGAGCCTGCTGTTCGAGTCACCCGCCCAGTGTACCTGTGCACCCTGCCACCGGCACCCATCGCCCTCACTCTTACCCACCTCGGGAAATACCCAATTCGGCCGGGCCGAAACACGCGCGAAACAATTCAGACATGGTTCCTTCATGCTAGGCCGTTAAACTCGAATCACTGGTGAAAAACCCGATTAGGAGTAAATGTGTTCTCGACACCAAGTGAACTAGTTGCCTATCTTGCAGATCACGACGTGAAGTTTGTGGACGTCAGGTTCTGTGACCTGCCGGGAGTAGTGCAACGTTTCAATCTTCCAGCTAGTGCATACGGGGAGGATGAGATTCGAGACGGCTTACTCTTTGATGGGTCGTCAGTTCGCGGGTTCCAAACGATCAACGAATCAGACATGAAGTTGCTCGCCGATGTCAGCTCGGCGTACATCGACCCGTTCCGCGATGCGAAAACACTCGTTGTCAACCACTCGATTGTGGATCCGTTTACCGATGAACCGTATTCGCGCGACTCCCGTCAGGTCGCGGCCAAGGCCGAAGCCTACTTGAAGTCCACGGGAATCGCGGACACCGTGTTCTTTGGCGCAGAAGCCGAGTTCTATATGTTCGACGAAATTCGCTACTCGGTAACACCAGGCCACAGCTTCTACAAGATTGACTCGGAAGAAGCCGCCTGGAACACCGGGCGCGAAGAACTTGGTGGCAACCTGGGCTACAAGACCCCCATGAACGGCGGATATTTCGCAGCGGGCCCACAGGACAAAGACGCGGATATTCGTGATGAGATTTCTCTCACCCTCGAGTCGATCGGGTTTGAGATGGAGCGTGCGCACCACGAATGCGGAACCGCTGGGCAACAGGAAATCAACTACAAGTTCGCCACTTTGCAGAAGGCGGGCGACCAGCTTCTCGACTTCAAGTACATTGTTCGCTCAGTGGCTGAACAGTGGGGCAAGACGGTCACGTTTATGCCTCGACCGCTCATGGACGACAGTGGTTCGGGAATGCACTGCCACCAGTCGCTCTGGAAAGACGGGAAGCCTCTGTTCTACGACGAAAACGGATACGCCGGGCTTTCGGACCTCGCCCGCTGGTACATCGGTGGCCTCATCGAACACGCGGGCGCTGTTCTGGCATTCACCAACCCCACCATCAACTCGTACCGCCGTCTGGTTCCTGGCTACGAAGCCCCTATCAACTTGGTGTACTCGGCGCGTAACCGATCGGCTGCGATCCGCATTCCAGTCACCGGGGACTCCCCTAAGGCCAAGCGTCTGGAGTTCCGTGCACCGGATCCTTCGTCCAACCCGTATCTGGCGTTCTCTGCTCAGCTCATGGCTGGTTTAGACGGAATTCGTAACCGCATTGAGCCACCAGAACCAGTCGACAAGGACCTGTACGAGCTCCCGCCAGAGGAATTGCAGGACATCAAGCACGTGCCCGCATCGTTGGAAGAGGCACTCGATGAACTCGACAACGACCGCGACTTCCTCACACAGGGAGACGTGTTCACCGATGACCTCATCGACACGTGGATCAACTACAAACGCACTCACGAAATCGACGTGATGCGTCTTCGCCCAACGCCCACCGAGTTCGAACTGTACTACTCTCTGTAACAGCAACGAACGACTGAGCACATAGAGTCGCTGAGCATATACACCGGCTGTTCAAGGCCGGTGTATATGCTTTTTCTATGGCGCATTTTGATCTTCTTGTTATTGGGACGGGTTCTGGGAACTCAATCGTTGACGACCGCTTCAGCCATCTCAAGGTTGCGATCGCTGAAGAGTGGTTGTTTGGAGGGACGTGCCTGAACGTTGGGTGCATTCCTACGAAAATGCTCGTATATCCGGCCGAGGTCGCGCACAGTTCCACAGATTCGACGCATCTGAATCTGCAGACGAGTTTTAACGGCGTTGATTGGCCCGGGCTTTCTAACAGGGTTTTCGGCCGTATCGACGCGATCGAAGCGGACGGTCGAGACTATCGCACGAATCGACTCGACAACGTCACGGTGTATCCAGAGCGTGTCCACTTTACCGGCCGTAATTCCGCCCAAACCGCCTCCGGTGACACGTTCACCTTTGAACGCGTAGTGATCGCTACCGGGTCCTCCCCCACTCCACTCAAGGCCACTGGTCTGGACTGGGACCGGGTCGACACAGAAAACTACCCTGTCAAAACCTCAAACTCGATCATGCGGATCCCTACACTCCCACGTTCTCTCGTGATTGTTGGTTCAGGTTTTATTGCTGTGGAGTTCGCGCACATTTTCTCGTCTCTAGGTGTCGAGGTCACCGTGTTGGCCCGCGGAAACCGATTGCTAGGTAATCACGACCACGACGTCTCCCAGGCGTTCACGCAACAATTCTGTGAAAGCGTCAACGTGCGTTTCGGAGTAGAAGTTGAATCCGTTGACACAGCAGACGGAGTCACCCTCACACTCAAGGAAACGGGGCGTGCGGAGGGGGCGGACACCTCGGCGGTGGAAGCCGACCTCATGCTGGTAGCCGTCGGTCGCACGCGTTCCACTCACGCACTCAACGTAGACGCCTTGGACGCCACCACAGACGGTGACCGGCTGGTCGTCGACGAGTACCAACGCGTTATGTCATCAAGCGGTGAACCTCTTGATGGGGTGTGGGCACTGGGTGACGTGTGCTCAGAACACTTGCTGAAGCACGTTGCCAACGCCGAAGCTCGTACTGTACAGCACAACATTCTGGTAGATGTAGGGCTTGAACCAACGCCTGTGAGCACCGACCACAGCGTGATCCCCGCAGCCGTGTTTAGTCACCCACAGATCGGTTCCGTGGGTGCGACAGAAGAGCAGTTGCGTGAAGAAGGCGTTGATTATGTGTCGAGCACATGTGAGTACGGCGGCGTTGCTTTCGGGTGGGCGTTAAACGCGCCTGGTTTTGCGAAGGTACTCGCCCACAAAACCACCCGGCAAATTCTTGGCGCGCACGTCATCGGTGAGCAAGCCGCCTCGCTGGTTCAGCTTTTTGTGCAGGCTATGGCGTTCAAGATTCCCGCTGACAACATGGCCCGTGGGCAAATGTGGATCCACCCCGCCCTGACCGAGGTCGTTGAAAACGCGCTCTTGGGACTCAACTTTGGCGAAGACGCACGTTAAATGTCTTCCGGTTCGAACCCGAAGAACACGTGTTCCATGACTTTTCGGGCCCTGCGCGTTGCACCCAAATAGTCGTCAACGAGTTGGTACCCGCCACCTGGTTCGTAACCCAAGAGAAGCGCGATTGCTTCAAGTTCTGTTTCGTCAGTGGGAAGAGAGTCTGAACCGCGACCCTTGTAAAGAACAGCAGCGCTACGCACACGTGAAGCGATTGTCCACGCGGCTTCAAGTTTGTGAGCTGAGTCTTCGTCGATGAGCCCGTTCTGGGTGGCGGCGTGCAGAGCGTCAAGGGTGGATGTTGTGCGTAGCCCTGGGTGCGTGTGAGCATGCTGGAGCTGCAACATTTGGACGGTCCACTCAACGTCACTGAGCCCGCCGGTCCCTAGCTTGAGGTGGCGTTTCTTGTCACCACCTCGGGGAAGGCGTTCACTTTCCATGCGCGCTTTCAACCGACGCATCTGCATAAGCGAGGACTCCGGGACTTCTTCGGGGTAGCGCAGCGGGTCAATAAGCCGAGTAAATGCCTGCCCCAGCTCTTCATCTCCGGCGATTGGCCGAGCACGCAAAAGTGCTTGCGCCTCCCACGGTTCGGACCATGCGGAATAGTACTTTGCATAGGACGCAAGAGTACGAACCAATGGCCCGGACTTACCTTCGGGACGCAGATCGGCGTCAATATCCACAATGGGTTCAGCAGACCTGGTTTCAAGCTCTGACGTCAGGGTCAGAGCTACCTGTTTGGCATGTGACGGAAGAGCTTCGCGTTGAGCCGGGGTGAGCGTCTCACCGGGCTCATATACGAACATCACATCGGCATCCGAATAGTAGCCGATTTCCGCGCCCCCTAGACGCCCCATCGCTATGATGCAGAACCGGTAGTCGTCAATGCCAGACATCGCGTCGAGCCTCATTCGCACGTGCGAAAGCGCTTGGTGCACGGTGATGTCCATAGCGTTGGTCAGGGCTGTCATGACAGTGTCCAAGTCGTAGAGTCCCAAGGTGTCCGCCAAGGACGTGCGGAGAATCTCCTCGCCATACACCTTACGAATAGCAGCAACTCCGTCATCGCGCCGACGACTGCGTTCGCGCATGCGGGTAGCGATTGCGTCCGGTTCGCTGGGCTGTAAACGTTCGTTGTTTCCTAACCACTGGACCGACTGGGGGTGCGAAATCAATAGATCAGATGCAAAACGAGAAAGCGACAAAACGCGGGCCATGTTTTTGACGGCCACACCAGAGTCGCGCAGCATAGCCAAGTACCACGTGGTGTGTGACAGTCCCTCTGACAACCTACGGAACGCCACCAAGCCAGCATCGGGGTCGACACCTCGGGAGAACCAATCAAGAAGCGCTGGCAAAACCTGACGCTGCACATAGGCCACCCGGTTCAAACCCGTGGACAGTGCGCGAATATGGCGCATAGCCGCGGCGGGATCCTGATAGCCAAAAGCTGTCAATCGGTCACGCGCAACTGCCTCGCTCACGGTTGACATCTGCGCGCTTCCCGTCGCCGCATCAAGGATAGGACGGTAGAAAATCTGCTTGTGCAGCGCTCTCACCGCGCGCATGTGCCCCGCCAGTTCCTTCTTCAAACGGTCAACACTGCGCTCCTCGACCGGATACACGCTTCGGGCTAACGCTCTGAGCTTGCTGGTGCGTTCCGGAAGAACCGCTTCACGAGCCATGCGCGGAATCTGCAAGCGGTGCTCAACAACGCGCATGAACCTATATGCCGATGCCAGTGTACGTGCCTCATGCGACGCTAAATAGTTGTGCGAGCTCAAAATGCGGAGAGCACCACCGGTCGAGCGGACTCTGAGGTCCTTATCGTGCGGGCCGTGAACCAGCTGCAGAAGCTGCACCGTGAACTCCACGTCACGCAAGCCACCGGGACCAAGCTTAATGTGCCGGTCCAGCTCGTTCTTAGGGATCAGCGACACCACACGACGTCGCATGGACCTCACTTCAGAAACGAAACCGGACCGCGCACCGGCCGTCCATACAAACGGTGACACGTCATCCTCAAACTGCTCGCACAATTCTGGGCAACCAGCGATCGGACGGGCTTTCAAAAGCGCTTGGAACTCCCAGTTATGCGCAACTTTCTGGTAGTACTGAACGAACTCGTCGATCGTGCGAACCAATGCCCCCGATTTACCTTCAGGACGCAGAGCTGTGTCAATCTCCCACAGCGCCGGTTCATGTGCGCCCCCAGATATCAGTTCAGTAACCCGGGTTGCCAAATCGGTGGCCTGTGCACGAACCTCATCGTCGAGTTCTTCACCTTCACGTGGCGCATACGCGAAAATCACATCGACATCGCTCACGTAGTTAAGTTCGCGCGCACCACACTTACCCATCGCCACAACAGCGATACGGGCACGTAGACGCTCCCCCTGTTCGACCTCGGCGATCTTATACGCGGCCTGAAAGACCGCGGCAGCCAAATCTGACAGAACCCGGGTGACATCCTCCACAATCTCTTCTGGCTGCGAATGCTCAAGATCCTGCACAACAAGACGAGTCACCAAATCCCGATACGTGCGACGAAGGACAGTAATACCCTGCTCCCCCGTTAGCAACGATCCCTGGTCCGCTAACGCTTCAGTGAAAGTGTCCTCGAGGCCCTCTGGAGTCGAAGCAAGTGAGTCGATGAAGTCCGGTTCATGTGCCAGAGTGCGGATGACCTGTGGCCAGCGAACGAGGTGGTCGACTGTTGCTTCCGAACCACCGGAGACGATGATCAGCCGATTAAGCAGAATGGGCGACTCGTCGAGTAGCTGTCGCAGGTTAATGTCGTTCTGGTGGCACGTCTCGGCAATCCGCACAAGGCCAAGTGCGGCCGAATCCCGGTCAGCCGCCGCAGCCAGCGCACTTTCCGGATCCTGAGCTAGTTCCGTGCCCAACATTTCATCAAACTGGCCCAAGAAACGTTGCGTTCGCTCAAGTGCCTGACTGCGTTGACGAGCAGGATCTTTTTTACGCATTACAGGGAGTTGAAGTGGCGAGACAGCTCAAACTGTGTCACTTGAGCACGGTACTGGGACCACTCATCGCGCTTATTCTTCAAAAAGTAGTCGAACACTTCTTCGCCCAGGGTTTCAGCGACAAGTTCACTGTGTTCCATGTTGTGTACAGCATGCGACAAGCTCGACGGCAAAGGTTCAATGCCAAGGGCACGACGTTCGTTATTGGACAGCTGCCACACGTCATCTTCGGCCTCGAGAGGAAGCACGTACTCCTCTTCGATCCCTTTCAGGCCCGCAGCCAATAGAACGGAATACGCCAAATACGGGTTAGCCGAAGAATCCATGCCACGGTACTCAATGCGCGCTGAGGACGACTTGCCTGATTTGTACTGCGGAACGCGGACCAACGCCGAACGGTTGCGATGGCCCCAACAGATGAAGCTAGGAGCCTCGTGGCCGGTCCACAGACGCTTGTACGAGTTCACGTACTGGTTGGTGACAGCGCAGAATTCCGGCGCGTGTTTGAGGATCCCGGCGACGAACTGCCGGCCAATCTTGGACAGTTGATAGCGTGCGCCTGGTTCATAAAATGCGTTGTCATCGCCTTCAAACAGCGACATGTGCGTGTGCATGCCGTTGCCAGGTTCATCCGCCAAGGGTTTAGGCATGAATGACGCGTAGACGCCACGTTCTAGTGCAACCTCTTTGATGACGGTCTTAAAAGTCTGCACGTGATCAGCCATGGTGAGGCCGTCGGCGTACCGTAGGTCGATCTCGTTTTGCCCCGGCCCACCTTCGTGATGGGAAAACTCCACAGAAATGCCCATCTCTTCGAGCATTTGCACCGCTGCACGTCGGAAGTCGTTGGCTGTTCCGCCGTTGACGTGATCAAAGTATCCGGCTGTGTCGACGGGAACAGGGGGTTGGCCGTTGAGCTCACCAGACTTGAACAGGTAGAACTCAATTTCTGGGTGGACGTAGAAGGTGAATCCCATTTGGGCTGCCTTCTCCATTGTGCGTTTGAGCACTTGCCTTGAGTCAGCGGAAGCAGGAACACCTTCAGGGGTGTTGATGTCGCAGAAAATACGGCCTGTAGGGTCGTCTCCTCCTCGCCACGGGAGGAGCTCGAATGTCGAAGCGTCAGGTTTGAGAACCATATCGGATTCATAGATCCGTGCGAAGCCTTCAACTGATGACCCGTCGAAACCGATACCTTCATCGAATGCGCTTTCGAGTTCCGCCGGAACGATCGCTACAGACTTCAGCCGTCCCAGCACATCGCTAAACCACAATCGAATAAACCGGACATCCTTGTCCTCGATGGTCTGGAGCACATAGCGACGGTGGTCGGTCATGAATTGTTCTCCCACTCTTGATCGTCCTGGTCCCACTCACGGGTACGTTCTTGAGCTGTTTCGAGAGCTTGCTGAGCTTCCTCTTGTGTGTCGTATGGGCCCATGCGTTTATCCCACGCACTGACCTTGCCTTTTTCGACTTGGCCAGTCTCCAAATTGAAGAAGAACTTTTCGTCACCGGTGTCTGCCATGAGAGCTCCCTCCGATCAATGGTGTACGCGTTCAGCGTATCGCGACCGACACACAAAAGATCTGAAAAAACAACGGTAAGTCCGCATTTTGGATAACTGTGCATGAGTGAGTATTGTTCGAACTGCTGAGTAAAGACCTTGCACACGTGCGTCACGAACAAAGGAGAACGGATGCATATCTCAGTCCCCACAGAAGTCAAAAACAACGAAAACCGCGTCGCAGTCACTCCTGCTGGTGTCACTGAGCTTGTTCGCGCTGGTCACACGGTGACTGTGCAGAAAGGCGCGGGTGTTGGATCGGCTATCTCTGACGAACAGTACATCGAGGCTGGCGCACAGATTGCCAATACAGCGGAAGAAACCTGGAAAGCCGGCGAGATGGTTATGAAGGTCAAAGAACCTATCGCATCTGAGTACGGTTTCTTGCGTGAAGACCTCACACTGTTCACCTACCTGCACTTGGCAGCTGACGAGCCACTCACCAAGGCACTTCTTGAAGCTGGCACGACCTCTATCGCATATGAAACGGTCCAGCTGGAAAACCGCGGGCTACCACTCCTCGCGCCCATGTCGGAAATCGCTGGGCGCCTTGCCCCGCAGGTAGGTGCCGCTGAGCTTCTTTCACCCCGAGGCGGTCGCGGAGTTCTTCTTTCAGGTACCCCGGGCGTTGAACGCGCCCACGTCACCGTAATTGGTGCTGGTGTCGCTGGCACGAACGCGGCCCGAATCGCTGCAGGCATGGGTGCGCATGTGGAAATCATCGACATCAACATTGCACGTCTGCGTCAGATTGACGAGACCTTCGGTTCGCTCATGCAGACTACCGTGTCGAACGCTTATGAGATCGAGAGGGCTCTGTCGACTTCCGACCTGGTAATCGGTTCTGTTCTGATCCCTGGTAAGCGTGCGCCTAAGTTGGTTACAGACGACATGGTGAAGAACATGCGTAAGGGATCGGTTCTGGTTGATATTGCGATCGACCAGGGTGGATGCTTTGAAAATTCGCGTCCTACAACTCACGACGACCCCACGTTCAAGGTTCACGACTCGATCTACTACTGCGTGGCAAACATGCCGGGCGCTGTTGCCGCTACCTCCACGCGTGCATTGACGAACGCAACCCTGCAGTACGCAACGAAGATTGCGTCGATGGGCTGGAAGGACGCCATGCGCAAGGACCCTGCACTGGCAAAGGGTCTGAACACTGACGCGGGTCATGTCACGAACGACGCAGTTGCAGAAGCGTTCAACATGGAGTTCACACCGGTCGACGAGATTCTCAAGTAGTTTATGACGAGTCACATAGGGGTCCAGCCATAAGCTGGGCCCCTATGACTATCATGGAAGCATCATGACTTCGATTGGTAACCTCACTAAAGGCACTGTTTCGCCTCAGCTGTCCGTCCCGTCTTCAATTCCACGCCCTGAGTACGTGGGCAAGCGTGAACCCACTGAAGGTTTGGGCGGAAACATGTACACGGATGAAGAAATTGAACGTGTACGGATAGCTGGACGGATCGCCGCGAACGCAATCGTGGAAGCTGGAAAAGCGTGTATCCCCGGGAAGACTACTGACCAGATTGACAAGATCGCACACGAATTCTTGCTCGACCACAACGCGTATCCGTCATGCTTGGGCTACCGTGGTTTCCCCAAGTCCATCTGTACTTCTGTCAACGAAGTGATTTGCCACGGCATCCCTGACTCCACTGTCCTTCAAGACGGTGACATTATTAACCTAGACATCACTGCGTACATCGGCGATATGCACGGTGACACCAACTACACGTTCCTTGTCGGTGACGTTGACGAAGAGTCGAAACTCCTGGTGGAACGCACATACGAAGCAACCATGAGGGGCATCAAGGCCGTAAAGCCTGGGCGTGAAATCAACGTCATCGGTCGCGTCATCGAAAAGTACGCTAATCGTTTTGGCTACGGCGTGGTACGCGACTTCACCGGGCACGGTGTAGGCCGAGACTTCCACACAGGACTCATCGTCCCCCACTACGACGCAGCCCCTGCACATAACGAAGTCATGGAGCCGGGAATGATCTTTACGATCGAACCCATGCTCAACCTCGGCACTGAGAAATACGACGCGTGGGACGACGGCTGGACAATCGTGACAAAGGACCGCAAACGTTCTGCCCAGTTTGAACACACCCTAGTGGTGACCGAAACCGGATCAGAGATCTTGACCCTGCCCGATCAGGAATAACGAGGAGTAGCCGTGTCAGAGCAGTGGGCTGTGGGAATTGATATTGGCGGAACTGGCATCAAAGTCGCATGTGTGGACTGGGCAACAGGCACCCTCATGGACGAACAGCTTCGCATTCCCACTCCCCAGCCTTCAACGGCTACGAATGTGGCAAAGGCCGTAGGCCAGGCTCTCAACGAACTTGAAGAGCGCTCACGCCACACGATCCCTGACGGAATACGGTCACTGCCCATTGGGCTTGCCTTCCCCGGATCAATTCGCCGAGGAAAGGTGACCTTTTTAGGGAACCTGGACCAATCGTGGATCGGAGAAGATGTTTCGACCGTCTTCTCATCCGTGACGGGTGCGCAGTGCTTGTTCTTGAACGACGCAGATGCTGCAGGTCTTGCCGAAATGCGCTTTGGCGCGGGTTCACAGGCCCAGGACAAATCAGTTCTCATGCTCACTTTGGGGACCGGGATCGGGTCGGCCCTGTTTACACGTGGCGAACTATATCCGTACACCGAATTGGGCCACATCACTGTCGACGGCAAAAATGGTGAACGCTACGCTTCTGTGTCCACAAAAGACCGCGAAGGGCTCACGTACGAAGAATGGGCCGGACGCCTGCAAAGATACCTCGACCAGATCGTGCTCCTAACGAATCCGGAACTCATCATTGTGGGTGGCTGGATTTCCTCCCAGCACGCGTCGTGGTTGCACCTCATCGACGTGCCAGTCCCCGTTGTCACGGCACAGTTACACAATGACGCAGGGATCGTGGGGGCCGCGCTGTTCGCGCACCAGCACGCATGATCCGGGCCGGTAAAAACCTGTGAGGGACAGGCCGCGTATACGCCGGGTTTTGTACGTGGGGCAGTTACCCGCGTCCACGCGACGACAATCTATCTAGGCGACGTGTTGCCACGGCGCTCAAGCGATCCACCCGACAGCTAAGCGAGCAGCCTACGCTGTCTGTCTGATCTTGCTCCCGGTGGGGTTTACCAAGCTATTCCAGTCACCTGGAACACTGGTGGTCTCTTACACCACCTTTTCACCCTTACCACTTACGTGGCGGTCTGTTTTCTGTGGCACTTTCCCGCGAGTTACCCCGGGTGGGCGTTACCCACCACCGTGCTCTGTGGAGCCCGGACGTTCCTCGTTTTCACGTAGTCGTCCCACGACCTGTCCAGCGGAACATTTTACCTTAGGATCGACGTGTGATTATTCTTTTGCCTCCGTCGGAATCCAAGACTCCGCACACGCACGGCGATCCGCTGAACCTTGACCAGCTGTCTTTCCCAGAACTCACTGAGGATCGCTCACACATGTGTGACACACTCATGGAGATTTCTGCCCGCGAACGCGGGTGGGAAGAGTTAGGTGTGAGTCAACGCTTGGCGCCGGAAGTGGAACGCAATACGGAACTTTTTACCGCCTCGGCCGGGCCTGCCATCAACACATACACGGGTGTCCTTTACACGGCCTTGGACGCGGACACGGTGACACATGAGGATCGCTTGGACGCGGTGTTCATCAGCAGCGCCCTGTTTGGTGTGGTGAATGCGCGTGATCATATTCCTGCCTACCGGTACACCATGACTCCCAAGCTCGCTACGTGGTGGAAGAAGCGGCTGTCACCGGTTTTGGATGACGCGTGGGCCGCCGAGGTCGTTGTCGACTGCCGTTCGGGTACTTACCGGCATGCGTGGCCGGGGGCGAATACGCTTCCAGTCAAGGTGGTCACTGAGGCTGACGGGGTGCGCAAAACTGTTTCACACAACGCGAAACATACACGTGGGCTGGTGGCGCGACACCTGCTAAACCGAGACGAGCAGATACCCACGACTCCCGAAGGCGTGGTGGACGCGCTTGAGGAGGCGTTCACTGTCGAGCACGACCACCCTGAGATCACGATTGTGGTCTGAGAGTTCACCCTTCCTTGATGACGTAACTGTCGCACTCTTCGCATTCGGCCACACTGTACGGGCCTGAGTTTGCCAAGGCGTCACGGGCTGTTCCGCTGAGTGCCGCACCGCACCCGCCGCAGCTGCCTGCGCGTAACGTGGCAGCTCCGGGCCCGTCCTGGGCGCGTTGTGTCACCTGAGTGCCAAAGTCCCCCATGTTCTTCGCCAGCCCCGCCAGTTGTGACGAAAGCTCTTGGGCCTGAGCGTCAAGCGTTGTGGCTGTGCGCGCGCGTTCTTCTTGGAGCTTTTTTCCACGCGCGGCGATCGCGTGACCTTCTTCCGTGGCGGTTTCCACTGCGGAAGTAACGCGCTCTTCTTCTTGCAAGGCCGCAAGGTGTTCGTCCTCTGTGCGTTGCAGTTTTTCCTTGAGCGTGTCGATCTCTTTGCCGATCGCTACCAGGTCGCTTGACGTGAGCCCAGTCCCGTCGTTCATCCGTTGTTCGCGCCCGCTGATTTCCGCTTCGAGGTCGGTGCTACGTGCGTTGAGTTCGCGCACCTGCTTTTGAACGGCCTCACGGTGGGCGTTCAACTTTGCGATCTTCCCCGCTTGTTCCTTGTGCTGAGCCACCAGCGCGGTGAGTTCCTCTTTGAGCTCTTTTTGCTGTGCGTCTGCCCGGTTCTTGCGCAGTTGTGCAGATACCCGAATCCATTCAAGGGTGGCGCTGTGCTGTTCAGGCGTGAGTTCCATGGCCGTCCTCTCCTTAGGCGTCGTCATGGGATGCAATGCGCAGGTCCCATGGGTCGGTACGGGTGGTGGAGACGTGAATGTCGACGTCAAAGCCGTTCTCTTTGAGCTTCTCCCCCAGCTGAGTTGCGGCAATGCTCATCCATGGGGATTCGGCCGCCCAGTGTGCCACGTCGATGAGGTGTGGCGTGTTGGTTGTTCTGTGGGAGGTGTCACGGGCTTCCGTTGCAGGGTGGTGACGCAAGTCCGAGGTGACATAGACGTCAGCGCCGTGGGCCCGGACCTCGTCGAAGAGGGAGTCACCTGAGCCTGCCAAAACGGCTACCCGTGAGACGGTCGCGTTGGGGTCTCCGGCCACGCGGATTCCGGTTTTAGTTGCTGGTGTTGAGCGGGCAAGAGTGTATGCAAGTTCTGAGACTGTGCGGGGTTTAGGAAGGGTTCCTACGCGTCCCAGGCCAACGCCTTCTGCGTGGTTGGGGCCCGAGGTGATTGGCTGCCGGTCTGTGAGTTCTAGCATGTCGGCCAGGACGTCAGATACGCCACCTTGCGCTGAGTCGGCGTTGGTGTGCGCGTTGTACTGTGCGATGCCATGCGAAATGAGCCGGGTAAGGGCACCGCCTTTTAACGTGTGTGCAGCGACGCTGGTGACACCGCGGAGAAGAAGCGGGTGGTGGGTGAAGAGCAGGTCGGCGTTGAGAGCAACTGCTTCGTCGATCACCGCGTCCATGGGGTCAAGAGCCATAAGAATCGTGGACACGCGAGCGTTGAGATCACCGGTTGCGAGGCCGTTGGAGTCCCATGATTCGGCGTATTCGGTGGGCCACAGTTCTTCGATGTGCGCGATGATGTCTGCAAGTGTCGCGTGTGTCATGTCTCTACTCTTTCATATGTCGCGTGAGCTTAACGGTGTACCTGAGCACGTGACACGTCTCAAGTTTTGAAATATTTGTCATCTTTTATGATTCGCACGCATCTGGTGGTTGGATTCTTTTTATGACTTCAATCACATCTGTTAACCGCAACACGATCTCCGACGTTATCCGCCGCTCCGCGTCACGCGTCCCAGACAAGACCGCAATCGTTTTCGATGACCGTTCATGGACGTATGCGCAGCTGGAATCAGCAGTGACCGCTGTGGCTCGCCACCTGGTAAGTCAAGGCCTTGAAAAAGGCGACCGTGTGGCAGCGTTTGACAAGAACAGCGACCTGTTTGCCATTTTGTTCTTGGCGTGTACACGCGCCGGACTCATTCACGTGCCTATCAATTACCAGCTCACCCGTGAAGAGCTGGAGTACATGCTGGAAAACTCGGGTGCAAAGCGCGTCTACGTGGGAAGTGAGTTCATTCGCCACGTGCAATCGGCAAAGGCTGAGAACGTAGAGATTGTTCCCTTCGCAGACCTCCTGGAAGTTGCACAGCAGACAGACGTAGAGCCTTCGGAGCCAGGCGAGTTCGACGTCGTCGACACGGACATTGCCCAGCTCCTGTACACCTCGGGAACCACTTCCCTCCCCAAGGGTGCGATCATGACGCACCGCGCCCTGCTCACCGAATACCAGTCAGCATTGCTGACGCTGGACCCCGAAGAGTCCGACCGTTGGGTGCACGCACTTCCTCTGTACCACTCCGCGCAGATGCACGTTCTGCTGATCCCGTCCTTGATGAAGGGCTCGTTTAACATCATCGTGCCTGCACCTGTGACTGGGCAGCTGCTAGAGATCATTGAGCGTGAAAAGATCACGGCGTTCTTCGCTGCTCCTACTGTATGGGTTGCAATCGCTCACCACCCAGACCTGCAGACCCGTGACCTGTCCAGCTTAAAGCGTGCCATGTATGGTGCTTCGATCATGCCGGGACCAATCCTGAAAAAGCTGCGTGAAACTCTTCCCAACCTCGGGTTCTACAACTGCATGGGGCAGTCCGAACTTGGTCCCCTGGCGATTGTTCTACGCCCGGAGGAACACGACGAGCGCCCAGACTTTGCTGGTCGTCCCGTTCCGTTTGTGGAAGCCCGTTTGGCTGACCCGGAAGGCAACGACGTCGCACCTGGTGAGCAGGGAGAGATTCTGTACCGCTCGCCTCAGCTGTGCCTGGGTTACTGGGACAAACCAGAAGCCACTGAAGAAGCTTTTGCGGGAGGTTGGTTCCACTCTGGTGACCTCGCTGTGGCCGACGAGCAGGGCTATATCAAGGTTGTTGATCGTGTGAAGGATGTCATCAACACCGGTGGTGTTCTGGTCGCAGGTCGTCAGGTTGAAGACAGTATTTTCGAACTCGACGCAGTTGAAGAGGTAGCTGTTGTTGGTCAGCCGGACGAGAAGTGGATCGAAGCGATCACTGCCTACGTCGTTGTGAAGGAAGGCCAGGAGCTTGACGAGACAACGGTGATCGAGCACGTCAAGGAACGTTTGGCAGCCTTCAAGGCACCTAAGGCTGTTCACTTCGTCGACGCGTTGCCAAAGAACTCGGCAGGTAAGATCCTCAAGCGCAAACTGCGCGAGTCATAAGAATCCTCGACTCTACATCTGCTCGTCTAGGCACACCTACTCGCCTAGGCGAGCAGATTCGTCTGTCACGTAGCCAGAAAGGCGACGTTGCAGCTGCTCCACCCACCGTGGTGGCATGCCTGGTGCGTCGATGAGGGCGCGAATTCCTTGAGCGTCGGTGCGGTCGATGTTCATAACCCGGTTGACCTCGGGCAGAGCCACGCTTCGCGGTTCCCGCTTGATGAATGTCACTGGGTCATTAGTTCGTATGGTGCCGGGTTGAAGAATGCGCACATAGAACCCGCTGCGCCCCGTGCTTTGTACTAGGCGGGGTAGCTCTTTCATGTTCCACCGGTGCGCCAGTGTTGTGCATGGCCGGCGAATCTGGGAGACCTGCACTGTGACTTCACCTATTTGCAGGGTGTCGGCCAGGTGAATGTCGCGCATGGCAATGCCGTCGATCGTGACGTTTTCGAAAAAGTTCCCCGGCTGAAATTGGTAGCCGTCAGCCGCCCATTGCGTGTAATCGTCGTAAGTGTAGAGCAGGAGGGCCTTTTCTGGGCCACCGTGTACTTTCCGGTTGCCCTGTTCATCGCCTTCCGCGCCATGAGGGTGAACCGCGATCGTGTCAACGAGATGCTTATGAGCGCCGGTGAAGATATCTCTTCCCGAGTAGTTCTGCCACTGGGCTTTTCCAACCCACAAGTGGGTGACGGTTCCGGTAAATTTTGTGTGCACGTGTATTGACTTTACACAGCCGGGTCTAAACATTCCGCCTTACACAATGGTCGGGATAACAGGATTTGAACCTGCGACCTCCTCGTCCCGAACGAGGCGCGCTACCAAACTGCGCCATATCCCGGTGCAAAACTGCCCGTCCATCTTAACGCTGACGCGCCACTTCACCTAATCACACTTCACCTAATTACACGGAAGTGTGCTCTTCTTCACGCAGTTTCTTCAACGTTCGAGGGCTCCGGAGTGCCAACAGTGCGTACAAAATAGCTACAAGGTCCACAATCTCTTGCGTCAACGCACCAAACACGGCAGGAATAGCGCCCGTTGCGGCCACCAGCATTAACCCCACGCTCAAGATGATGCCCAACCAAATAGCGGTCAGGGCAACAGACACTGTGTGCCTTGAGATCGCAAGGACTTCCACAACCGAGCGCAAACTATTACGCAAAATCACACCATCTGCCGCCTCGGACGCGGCTGTTGCGCTCTTAGCCCCAATAGCCAGCCCAACGTCAGCGCGCGCCAAAACCGGGGCGTCGTTAATCCCGTCACCTAGCATGAGGACGGGACTGGGCTTGGTTTCGCCGGCAAGCCGAACTTTGTCAGGTGGCAGAAGATCAGCCTTGACATCGTCAATGCCAGCCAGTTGCGCAATGTGCTGGGCAGTGTGAGCGTTGTCGCCGGTGAGCATTGAAACGTTTTTGACACCGTTGTCGCGCAACCAGGATATGACCCGAGGTGTTTCTGGGCGAATCTGGTCCGCCAGCATGACTGTTCCGGCATAGGCGCCGTCGATGGCGACGAAGGCAGCTCCTTCGCCAGGCTCCAACGTAGGTGCTTCGATGGAGCCCACCGACTCTTCGATGAAGCTCTTTTTACCTACGCGCAGGTCGTGGCCGTCGATAACAGCCCACACGCCATTGGTGGCAACTTCGTCTGCCGTGTCGGTGTCGCTGAGGCTGAGGTTACGATTCCTAGCGGCCTCGATGATTCCGCGTGCAAGCGCGTGGGTGGAGTACTGTTCCGCCGAGGCGGTGAACCGCAAGAGTTCCTCCTCGTCCCAGCCGTGCGCCGGGACAACGCGGGTGACTTCGGGGGTTCCGCGGGTAAGCGTGCCGGTCTTGTCGAAGAGTGCCGACTGGATGCGGGAGAGCTGTTCGAGGACCGCGCCTGATTTCACGATTACGCCATTGCGCGACGCTTGTGCCGGACCACCAATAAAAGCAACTGGGGCCGCAATGAGCAGCGGACACGGGGTAGCCAGCACCATCACTTCAGCAAACCTGGTAGCCGAGCCACTGACAAACCAAGCAACACCACCGATGACCAGGGATAGCACGGTGAACGGAATTGCGTACCTGTCTGCGAGGCGCACAATAGGTGCACGGTTTTCTTCCGCCTCGCTCATGAGAGCAACGATTTGTTGGAACTGTGATTCGTGAGCTTGCTTTGTTGCGGTAACTGTCACTGCGGTGGTGCTGTTGACCACACCGGAGAGAATCTCATCGCCTGCAGTTTTGGTCACAGGCAGGCTCTCACCTGTCAGTGACGACTCATCGAAGCTCGCGGTGTCGCTTTTGAGCGTGCAGTCCACTGGAACGACTTCGTTAGGTTTAACAAGAAGTTGGTCACCGATTTCAACGTCTTCGACATCAATGTCTCTGGGCGTGCCACCCTCAAGGATGTGGCCGATTGCCGGTGAGTGTTTGAGAAGATTCTCTAGGTCGCGTGCCGCCCGGTGCTGAGCGTAGTCCTCAAGAGCTTCTCCCCCAGAAAGCATGAGGACCACAATGATGGATGCGAGCACTTCACCTACAGCTAAGGTGGACACCATTGCGACGACAGCAAGAATGTCCAGACCCCAGTTTCCACGGGCAATATCGCGGATCATGCCCACCAGGGTCACTACGATGAAGATCGCTACGTACACTCCACCGATCCAGGTGCCCAGGGTTTTCTGCCCGGACAGAGCCAAGACCCCGTACAACAATGCGATGACGCACGTCAGGACGACCCACATGTATCGGCGAAGTAGTGTTCCCATGTGGATATTCTTGAACATTCAAGCCTTTTCAACCAGGAAGGAAAGGCAATCCAAACGTAGGCTAAGGGATATGGCTCTGAGTACCGACATCATTACTGACGCGGCGTTAAAGATCGCGTCTGAGTTCGGTTTGGGCGACCTGTCTATGCGTCGTCTGGCCCGGGAACTCGATGTGCAACCGTCTGCGCTGTATTGGCATGTGGCTAATAAGCAGGAGGTTTTTATTTTGGTTGCGCGCCGCATGTCGGAGCAGGTGGATCAAGCGTGTGGCACTCCCCCGCACACGTTCACGCAGGTGGCTGTCCATTTGCGGCGCGTACTTGCGTCATATCGGGATGGCGCTGAGATTTTCTTGTTGGCGTTCGCGCTCAAAGGTGAGGAAGTCACGCCTCAGGTTCTTCAGGGCGCGGTGCGCGCCACCTTTCCCGAGGCGCACCAGACGATCCTTGAGAGGCTGGTTTCGTTTGTGGTGGGTTTCGTTGCGATTGAGCAGAACCGTGAGTTGTATGGAACCACTGGTGTATCGAGTGATGAAGATTTTGAGGCAGCGGTACAACTTTTAGTTGATTGAGAAGTCAACCCCTGGCGCGATGTTTAGCACCTCCGCGAGTGGTTGTATGAATATGTGAACAAAGCATTTCAACAGCCGTCACGACGTGACTGGTTCGGGCTCGCTGTTTTATCTGTAGGTTTGGGCCTCATTGTGCTCGATGGAACCATCGTTGGGGTCGCTTTGCCGACCATCATTCGTGATCTGGGTTTGAACCTCACGGACGCACAGTGGGTAAATAGTTTATACGCAGTCGTGCTTGCTGGGTTGCTTCTCACGACAGGGAATCTGGCGGACCGTTGGGGACGCAAACGACTGTTCATTGCTGGAACCGCTGTGTTTGTTCTGGGAAGTCTTCTGGCCGCGCTTTCTCAAACTGCGGGTGTGCTCATCTTGTCCCGGGCAGTCCAGGCAGTTGGTGCGGCACTGATTATGCCGTCAACATTATCCACTGTGAATGCGGTGTTCCGCGGTAAGTCACGTGCGGTGGCCTTCGGCGTGTGGGGTGCCGTAATTTCTGGTGCCGCTGCGGTTGGGCCGCTGGCGGGCGGCGCTTTAACTCAGTGGGTGTCGTGGCACTGGATTTTCTTAGTGAATCTGCCCATTGGTTTGTTGGTGATTGTGGCGGCCGCGTTTACTGTGCCAGAAACCCGAGGGGGCAAAAAGCTTCCGGGGATGGATGTCGATGGCGCGCTCTTGAGCGCGATAGGATGCGGGGCACTTGTTTTTGCGATTATTGAGGGCCCCGATTTAGGTTGGTGGACACCCCGTTCCGATTTCGGCGTTCTGGGGTGGGTCTGGCCGGTTTCCGCACCGGTCTCAATTGTGCCTGTTGCCCTGGCGGTGTCGATCGTTGCGATCATTCTCTTTGTTCTGTGGGAAAAACACAGAGCCCGCGTTCAGCGCGACGCTCTTCTCGACCTCGACCTGTTCAGTTACAAGACCTTCTCCTGGGGTAACCTCACCGCTGCCATGGTTGCTGTGGGCGAATTTGGAATCATTTTCGTCCTTCCGCTGTACCTGATCAGCGCCCTGGGTATGAGCGTGATGGGGGCGGGCCTCGTGCTTGCGGCGATGGCTGTTGGTGCCTTTGTGTCAGGTGCGGCCGCGCGTCATGTGGCGAGAAGGTTCGGTGCGCCTGGCACGGTGCTGATTGGTCTAGGGCTAGAGGTGTTTGGCGTTGTCGTGTTGGCGTTCCTTGTTGATCCTGGGATACCAGGGTGGGTCGTAGCGTTACCACTAACGGTGTATGGCGTGGGGCTTGGTCTGGCTTCTGCGCAACTGACAGGTACGGTGCTACAAGATATTCCTGTGGATGTGTCTGGCCAAGGTTCGGCGACGCAGAGCACAGTGAGGCAGATCGGTTCGGCTTTGGGAACCGCGGTTGCAGGCGCAACCTTAGCGGTTTCTTTGGCGATTACCCTGCCGGGTTCTCTGGCTTCAGCCGGGTTCACGGGAGCTCAGGTAGACCGGCTAGCTGAGGCCACTCGTGTTTCGGCAGGTACTGTTTTGGCGCAGTTACGGTCGCAGGGGCCTGCCGGACCGTTAGGTGAGCAGACCCCTGTTGTAGTGGACGCATTAACTCAAGGCTTTGCGTCAGCTGTTTCGTGGGTCCTCCTGGCTGCCGCCCTGTTTCTGGTGCTGGGATTAGCAGGAGCGTGGCAGGTCAAGCGCCAGTCGAAGTAACTGCGGATTAACTGCACAGGCGTTGACCCGTGGTGAGACGGCTTTAGACGAAGAGCTGGAGGGATTTCAGCACAATCTGTACAAGGCCGTAACCCAAGCCCACTGTCACGATCGCCGTGAGGACCCACGCCGCAGCAGTGTGTAGCGCGTTTCCGGCATTCACGGCGATACCACCGTCTTCACCTGTCTTGAGGTTATGACTTGCCGCGATCTGTTCAACTTCTTCGTCACTTGCGTAGTGCTTGTCAGCGACAGGACGCATGAGCGCGTTTGCGATGAAACCTACCGCCAAAACACCCACCATGATGAACAGACTCAATTGGTAAAGAGCCGGTCCTTCAGCTCCAGTACTGCGACGGGCTTCAAGCACCGTGTTCACAATGAGTGGTCCAGCGACTCCTGCGGCTGACCACGCGGTGAGCAGGCGACCGTGGATCGCACCCACTTGCATAGTGCCAAAGATGTCTTTGAGGTAGGCGGGCATGGTCGCGAATCCTCCGCCATAGAACGACAGGATCACCAGGGTTGCCAAGATGAACAGAATAAGGGAACCGTGGCCGATCAGCGCGACCAACAGGTAGAGGCCAACTCCAACGCCCAGGTAGACAATGTAGATGAACTTACGTCCGGTGATGTCCGATACGGATGACCATAGGAAGCGGCCACCCATGTTAGCCAAGGACAGCAGCCCAACATACCCGGCAGCAGATGCCGGTGTGATCTGCGAGAAGTAGTCCTGGATCATTGGTGAAGCGCTTTCCAGAATTCCGATACCCGCGGTCACATTGGTGAAAAGCACGACCCACAACAACCAGAACTGAGGAGTTGAGATGGCTTTGCGTGCGGTAACGTGGCGGGTGGTCTGCATCGACTTTGACTTCACGGATGCAGGGTCCCATCCCTGGGGCTTCCAGTCTGGGTGTGGAACGCGAACAACGTAGGCACCAAGAGCAATCACGACGGCGTACACAACTGCCAAAACAATGAAGGTGGGGAACACGCCGGCGACCAGGTTTTCTGGGGAGTCGCCGCCACCAAAGGCAACCATGAGTTGGTTAGACATTGGTGAAGCGATAAGTGCACCTCCACCAAAGCCCATGATGGCGAGCCCAGTTGCTAGCCCTGGACGGTCAGGGAACCATTTGATCAGGGTTGAGACTGGGGCGATGTACCCAATTCCGAGTCCGATTCCTCCGAGGAAACCGTAACCGAAGTAAACAAGCCACAGTTGACCTGTTGCGATACCGATCGACGCAACAAAGAACCCAATGACCCAGAAAGCACCTGAGACGAGCATGGACAGGCGTGGACCGACTTTCTCGACCCATGTTCCACCGATTGCAGACGAGATACCGAGCATGGCGATAGCCACCGAGAAGATCCATCCGACTGCAACTTCACCCGTGTTGAAGTGCTCGACGAGTGGCATTTTGAAAACCGAGAACGCGTACACCTGTCCAATGCACAGGTGGATTGCGAGAGCTGCTGGTGGGATGAGCCAGCGGTTGTACGACGTAGGTGCGGTGATACCGGACCTGGTGAGAACTGACATGCGTACTCCAAACTAGGAAACACAAGTGTCACGCTAGCCACGTTGAGAGCGTGACACCCTGAAATTCTTACAATGCTTACTCAGCATTCACTCACGTTATCTTAAAGTGAGCGGTTTCACACGGCATTTAGCCCGGTATTTCTGCTTGGATTGATAAGAGCATTCCGCAAGGCACGTTGTTTATGAAAAGCGCAAGACCGGCCGGGCAAAAGCCCGACCGGCCGGGAAGAGTCGCGCCAGTATCGTCAGATCTCTATTTAAGCTCGACGACTGGAGATAATCATGGCGACAGCACCAACAGCAAGCAATGTGATTCCTGCAATTCCGACCGCCAGATTAGTGCCACCGGTACGCGGCAGTGAATTGGAAGCGGTAGGGCTCGGCTTAGCGTCGCTCCCCTGCGAGCCTGAAGTCTCTGCGGCGCCGGGCCCGTCCGCTCCGGGCGCTTCCGCACCAGGATTCTGGCCTTCTGGGCCCTGAGCTTCCGGTTCGTTCACTTCCGGTTCCTTCACCTCGGGGTCATTGACTTCCGGGTCCGTCGGCTCGCCGTTGCCATTCTCCGGAGTGCCCGGTTCGTTTGGCTCCTGAGCCTCAGGCACCTCGGGCTCCTTCGTGTCCGGGTCAGTCGGCTCATCGTTGCCGTTCTCTGGGGTGCCGGGTTCGTTTGGCTCCTGCGTTTCAGGCACCTCGGGTTCCTTAGTGTCTGGAACTTCAGGTTCCTTCGGTTCCTGTGGGGCCTGCGTTTCCGGTTCCTGTGGGGCCTGCGTTTCCGGGTCCTTGGGGTCCTGCGTTTCTGGGTCCTTGGGGTCTTCGGCAGGGAACAGCGCGTTCTTCTGCTCCTCGTCGAGGTTGATGTTGGAGCGGTAGAGGACCGTGTCGTCGTTCGGGTTGCCGTGAGCAACCCACACGACGGTATCATAGTCGGTGTCCTCGTTTAGCTTGTCTGTTGCTGCGGTCACCTTGGCATCGAGCTTGCCGTCCTTGATCTTGTCAGCGGGAACGTATTCAACGGCAACCGGTTCCTTCGACGACATCGCAGCAGAAGCCGCCTTAGCGGACGGACGCGACAGTTCGATTTCGCTGTTCTTGACCTTGCGGTCGACAACGGCGACGTAAACACCGTTGGCGTCGCGGCCCGTGCTGGCCTTGGGCAGCACGCCGTAGCCTTCGCCGGTCACATTGACCGTCAGGCCCTCGTCAGAAACAGAGGGCGTGCTCTTGGTGGTGTTCTTAATCGTCTCTTCATCGACCTGCGGTTCGGGCTCTTCAGCCGTGTACTCCACGGTGATCTCAGTCGGCTTTTTGCGTGGGTCCGCGGCCCCGCCGGAGGTGTACCAGTATTGGGTCTGGCCTGTCTGTACGTTGAAGTCCACCCAGCTCTTGGGGAATGAACCCCAACCGTCCTTCTCCTTATTCTGGTCAGGCTGTCCACTGTCAACACCTTCGTAGTCAGGAGTGACGGTGAAGCCGTTTTCATCGAGCTCAACCTTGTTGTTCTTGAAGTCGGCAATGGTGCCTTCAACAGGCTTGAGCTTCTCCCACTTGGAAAGGTCTGCCATGTCGGTCCCGTAGCCGGAGAAGGTTCCGGTGATCTTGCCCTTGCCGTTATTCACCTCGAGCTTCGGGTTACTCACCGACCAGTAGGTGTACCCGGAGTAGTACACCACGGTAAACGAGCCCTCCCACTGGATGGTCCCAGAGTTCGTTTCAGGGTCGATTGTGCCCTTACCGCCGGAGATCTCAACAAAGTTGCCCGACCGCTTGGCGTTTTCGCCGTTCCACGTGTTGACGCGCTCACCTGCAGGCGTTTGGCACTTGTTGTCCCACGTAATCGGCTGTGTGCCACCATCAGCGGTGGGACGCAGGATCTTGACGTTGCCCTCGTCCGGGCTGAACAGCTTCTTAGCTTCGGCATCTTCCTTCGACCACGGTGAGGACTGCCCGGCATTGCCGGATACGCCGGCGGACAAGAAATTACATGTGCCTGGAGCGAAAGCACCTGCACCGGATTCGGCGTTAATACCCCAGCTGAAGACAGCGTCGGAAACATTCACTTCTGCTGCCTGAGCGGGATGAGCAAACAACAGTCCCGCGCCTCCCAACGCGAGTGCCACGCTTCCGGCCACGCCGGCGCGCCAGCTAAAGCGCGAAGGCGCGCTTGATGATGACTTCATGGTTCTCCTTGTGAACGTGATGCGGCACTTTACAGCTCGCAATCTTTTACGACATAGTCACTTGACCTAAGTAACTTAGGTAAGGCTATCATTAGCTAAGCGTAACCTGTTAGTCAATTCACAGATCAGTGATAGTTCGCTTAAAGCGTCCAACGCACTGGCACGGAGAAACATGCAATGAAAATCACATCTCGAGCTCAACGTCGGGACACAGAGCCCGACGTTAAAGCTTGGTACAACCGCACGAGGTGGCGTGTACCTCGCCGGACCAAACGCCGTGTAACAGTGACCGCAGCGGTGCTCGCAATTGGGCTTTTCCTGTGGAACAACGGTTTCCACAACATCGGCACGCTCAATGCTGCTCACTCCAACGAGTGTGTTCCCCCACCGGCAACCCCTGCGGCGCAACTTCCGGACATCCCGGAAGTTCCCAGCTCAAAGAAGCTACCGGTCAGCAAGATCCACGGCCCGACTACCGCCTACACTCGGGCCTCCGAGATCCGGCCAATTGCAGATTTCGCAGATCAGCAACAAACCCTCCCAGTGACCGTCACCTCGGACGATGGTCCCGAACAGACGGTGCGTGACACCTCGAGAATTCTGGCGGTCAACCAGAACGGCGGGTTGGCCGCCGCGGTTGTCGGCCTGGGCCTGGGTTGCAATTTGATCGGCCGAGATGTTTCCACCCAGATGTCATCACTCATGCCGGGACAAAAAGAGCTTCCGCTGGTCACTCAGAATGGGCACGAACTCAACGCGGAGGCGATCCTCAATCTGGCACCCACCGTGGTGCTAACGGATTCGACCATCGGCCCCTACGACGTCCAACTGCAACTACGCAATGCCGGCATTCCGGTGGTGTTCATTCCTTCTGCGACGGAGGACGGTGTGCAGGGTGTCAGCCCGCAGATCGTTGCGGTTGCAAAGGCGCTGGGCCTGCAGGATGCGGGTGAGCAACTGGCTAAGCGCGTGGACGAAGAAATTACTGAAACCGAAAAGAGAATCCATGCGCTTGCCCCGGACAACCCGGCCGACCGTCCACGCACGGTGTTCCTGTATCTGCGTGGCGACATCTATTACTGGTTCGGCAAGGGTTCCGGCGCCGATTCCCTCATTCAGGCCATTGGCGCCCGCGATGTTGCGACTGAAGTCGGCTTTTCCGGCATGTCCCCAACCAACGCTGAGGCGCTTGTGAAAGCGGCCCCGGACGTCATTTTGGTCATGACGAAGGGCCTGGAGAGCGTCGGCGGTATCGATGAAGCCCTCAAGCTGCCGGGCATTGCGCAGACACCCGCCGGCAAAAACCGTCGGATTGTCGACATGAGCGACTACGAGGTGATGAGCTTCGGCCCCCGCACTGCGGAGGTCATCGCCGCCTTGGGCACTGCGGTCCATACCCCCGAATACGCCTACGTCCCACAGGAAGAGTCCGCTGAAGCGGACGCCTAAGGAGAGAACTCTTGAGCACTACTCATTCCAGATCTGCCGAGCGTGTCAATGCTCCCGCACCTTTTGCCGGTTCGCCTTTGGAAGAAACGCACACGAGGCGCCGCTCCCGCTCTACTTCTTCGACACCTGCCACCCCGGTTCCAGGGGGCAGGCACAGTGAGAAGAATTACGGGAGGGTTTCGGCTGCCTGGGTAACGACCGTCTTCACAACTTTGACGGTGTTGCTACTTGGCGGAACTCTGCTTTCGGCAATGTTGGGTCAGCTGTTCATTCCGCCGAAGGAGGTTGTGGGATCTGTCCTGCAGTCGGTGGGTATCAACTGGCTGCCGGGTCCGTCGCACGAGTTCGGTTCTGAGGCTCTGTGGGAAGTGCGCTTCCCGCGGATCGTTCTGACGGTTTTCGTAGGCGCTGCCCTGGCTATAGCGGGTGCGGTTATGCAGGGAATCTTCGGAAATCCGCTGGCTGAACCGGGCACGATCGGAGTGTCTTCCGGTGCTGCCGTCGGTGCGTCGTTCGCCTTTCTGCACGGCCTGAGCTTCCTGGGCGGATTCACGGTTCCGCTCCTGGCGTTTGTGTGCGGCTTGGTGACCACCATCGTGGTGTACGTGTTGGCGCGGTCAAACGGTCGGACGGAAGTCGTCACCCTGATCCTCACGGGTGTTGCGGTCAACGCGATTTCCGGTGCGCTCATTTCGTTCATCGTGTTCAAGGCCCCCACGCAGGCACGTGAGCAGATCGTGTTCTGGCAGATGGGCAGCTTCAACGGCAGCCGGTGGGAACAGGTTGCGATCGTCGTTCCGCTGGTGGTCGTGGGAATCTTCCTCACGATGTTCCTCGCCCGCGGCCTGGACCTGGTGTCGCTGGGTGAAAAGGCAGCCCGCCACCTGGGTGTCGATGTTGAACGTCTGCGCCTGTACGCCATGATCCTGTCGGCTCTGCTGGTCAGTGCGGCTGTTGCGTTTGTCGGCATCATCGCCTTCGTTGGTCTGGTCGTTCCCCACTTGATGCGCATGCTGTTGGGACCAAGCCACCGTCTACTGCTGCCGGCCTCAGTGCTCGGCGGCGCGGCACTGCTGACCTTTGCTGATCTTGCTGCACGTACGCTCATCGAGTTCGCTGACCTCCCGATTGGCATGCTCACCGCGCTGATCGGTGGTCCGTACTTCTTCTACCTGCTGCGCCGCAGCCGTCGTGAGGCAGGAGGCTGGGCATGATCGAAAAGCTGCGTCAGGCCCGCGAAAGTCGTCTGCCGGAAGTACCCGCACCTGGAAGCACGGTTCTGTCGGTGGACGACGTGACGGTGTCCTATGACGGGGAAAGAAAAGTGCTTGAGGGGGCCAGCCTGGAGGTCCGGGCCGGCGAGGTGCTGGCTCTTGTCGGTCCCAACGGCGCCGGGAAGTCCACCCTGCTGGGTGTCATCACCGGCGATGTTGAGGAAGAATCCGGGTCAGTCACCATCAACGATCACCCGTCCTATGCCTGGAACACCCGCGAACTGGCTATGCGCCGGGCTGTTCTGCTGCAGCAGGTCGATGTGTCCTTCCCCTTCACGGTGCTCGAGGTCGTCGAAATGGGCCGAGCCCCATGGCAGCGGACGCAGGCGGCAGCTGATGACGACAAGATCGTGTCCGCGGTGCTGGAGCGCACGGATACGAGCCGCTTTGCTTCCCGCACCTTCACCTCGCTGTCCGGCGGTGAGCGTTCGCGCGCCGCTTTGGGCCGCGTCCTTGCACAGGCAGCCCCGATTCTGCTGTTGGACGAACCGACAGCAGCCATGGACATCCGCCACCAAGAACTTGTGCTGACGATTGCACGTGAATACGCGGCCACCGGCTCCGCTGTTGTTGTGGTTCTGCACAGCCTTGACCTGGCCGGAGCCTACGCAGACCGCATTGCCTTGCTCAACAACGGCCGCATTGCTGCTGACGGCACACCGGAAGACGTGCTGACAGCCGAGCGGATCAGCGAAGCCTACGGCCATCCCGTCACTGTTCTCACCGACCCGATATCCGGTTCACCGCTCGTGGTGCCGGTTCGCCCTTCCAGAAAGGACATGTCATGAATCAGCCTGGACACGCACCGGGCAGCCGGAAGAAGCGGCTCGGTCTGCGGCGGTTGGCAGCCACGGCTGCCGCTGTTCTCATAGGCGGCATGGGCGCCTTCGCTAGTGCCGCTGTCGCTCCCGAACCTGCCGAGGCGGCCGCCCGGGTTTCTGTGTCGGGCACGCCTTCTGTTGACGGCACCTCGACCCTGAAACTCTCCGGCAGCGGTTTCCAGTCGGTGCAGAACGGCTTCGGCGGTATTTATGTTCTGTTCGGTGTTGCCGAAGGCACGTGGCAGCCCAGCAAGGGCGGCAAAACGGGCACGAACCTGCGCTACGCCTATGACGATGAATCGAATCCGGTGGGCTATCAGCTTTTTGTCACGTTCCCAGGATCGTCGACAGCGCACGCTGCCAACGGCGGCACGCTGAAGGCCGACGGCACGTGGTCATCCGAGATCATCCTGCCGGGCGCTCGCTTCACGTCCTATGACCGTGACCGCAATCCGGTTGATGTTGACTGCACGCGTGAACGCTGCGGCATCATCACGATCGGCGCACACGGTGTGTCGAACGCACAGAACGAAACCTTCACGCCGATTGAGTTCCCGGTTGCGGCAGCAGCTGGCCAGTCCGGTGGCGAACAGGCGCAAAACAACAGCGCTACCGGAGAGTCAGCTGCACCCAAGGACAATGCTTCGAAGGACAACAAGGACCAGAAGGACGCAGAAGCCCCCGCCACGCCGGCACCGGGAACAGCGGGTGGACAACAGCCAGTTTCAGGGCCGCTGCTGGAGCCCGATCAGATTGATGCATTCAACACGAATGCCAACCGCATGGTGTTTCTGCTGATGATCGGTGTTGTTCTCGCCATCTGCGCAGTTGCTCTGGCAGTGGGAGTCGGTTCCTACATGGCTGTGAAGTCGCTGCTTCTAGGAGTCAACCCCGAGGCGCTTGAGCGTGTCCGTACTCGGAGAGCTAAGCGCGCTATTGCTGCGGAGCAGAAACGTAAACGCAGACTGCAGAAGTTCCGTGAGAAACAAGAGGCGCGCACGCGCAAATACGAGAGAACTGTTGATACCAAGATCGCACGAGCTGACATGCATGATTCGGGAATGCGTCATCCGGTAATCAGCAAACAATACTCGTACACACAGCAGCCGAACACACAAAATGAGACGTCACGAGGACCCATGCGATTCTTTGAACTTATCGAGGACAAAGAGAGCTCCTCCGGTGATCAGCAACGGCAGTCTGCAGCTAGAGGGAAGCACATGCATTCCCAGGGAGCAACAGCCAACACAGACAGTGGGAACGCTCCAACACTTGTTATGGAGCGAGTCGCTGACGACTGGGCAGAGTCAAAGGAGGAAACACGTTGAAGCGATCAATAGCCGCATGGGTGGCAGCTGGAACAATAATCTTGATTCTGGTGTTCGCTACAGGACTACTCGTAGGTACAGCAGCCTTGGCATCACCGAACAGCGAGTCTGGGACTTCCGAAGCTGATTCGTCTAAATTAGAAGTCTCAGACGCCGTTCTGACGTGGGGAATCAATGCAGAGTCCGGGTCAGGTGCGTACCTGCCCGGTTCGTGCAACTTCCTTTCCGCAGGTGTGGCGGCTGACAACGGGGGATCCTCACTGTGGCCGAATGACGCCGAAAAGCGCGGACTGTTCAAAGCCCAGGATGGCAATGTCAAGATTCTGCGCCCCACCGCTGATGGTGGCACACAGCCGATTACGTGGGACAACAAATGCCAAACGCCTGCAGGCGAGCGCGTCAACACTGCAGGTGTGAGTTCTGGAAACTACGTCCAATTTTCTGGTGGCACGGGAGACGTGGACACCGCAACGAACTCTGGGACCATCCAGTGGGAGGGCTCGTTTACCGTGGTGTACTACTCCGGGTACACCTACTGGTC
>NZ_JASPDO010000021.1 GCF_030230605.1 Brevibacterium sp. UMB1308A | reverse complement strand
TTCTGAGCAGGACCATGACGAACCCCGACACGATTAGCAGCAGCACCGTAGCTAAAACCCTGCTCAAACAAGGCCACCAGCTCTTCACGCTGACTCTCACTCAAAGTACTATCTGCACGCAAAGAAATACTCCTCACTAGTAGACAACTGATCCTCCTCAGTCCAACTAATGGGGAGCACTCCAGAGCACCTGAAGTCTGGTGACTTCTTCCAGACCGAAGAACACCCAGAAATCGTGTTCAAATCCACCAATGTGGAAGACTTCGACGGCTCAGACTTCACGCTCAAGGGCGAGGTCACCTTGCTTGGCGTGACAAAGGAAGTCGTTTTTGACGCTGAATTCCTGGGTGCAAACGAAGACCCCAACGGCAACCAGATCACCGGTGTATCAGCAACCGCGAAGATCAACCGCAAGGACTTTGGCATGAGCTTCAGCGCCACCATGCCAGGCGGCGACCTGCTGGTCGCAGACAAGGTCAACCTGGAAATTGACGTAGAGCTCGTCAAGGCCTGAGTCAATCACGGCATAGCCCAACCAAGGCGCACAGTCAGTGCCATGTAGGTGGGTTGTAGCGGCCGGTCACTCGCAGTGACGCCGCTCCGACCCACTTTTTGTGGCTAATACGTTTCGATGGGGAACGTGTACAGCGATTCAAATGCTGGTGCGCTCCCGTTGGTGGTCACGTAGTGGGACATGATCTGGTAGCACGTGGCCATGGAAACAACTAAACGTTCAGGGCTGTCGCCAAAGCCGGTGAGCTGGTGAGGCATGGCTGCTTCAGCCATGAATCCACTGTCCTGGCGCTTGCATTGCGTGAAGCGCGATGGGTCTTGAACGTTCTCAACGGTCAGGAATGCGTCGCGCTGCAGACCCTGAATTAAGTCCATGATCTGTGACGCGCTTTTGAGCTGGTAGAAGTTTTGTGTGTCGAACGTGTACATCCACTTGTTCTCAAGCGGTTGCTCTTCCGACGCCTCAAAGCTGTGAAACATGGGTGTGGATTGGTGAGCTGGATGATTCTGTGCTGCCATGATGTCCTTAACCCCGAGCAGCAACAAAAGTGCTGATCAGCTCATCAATTGCAGAGTCTGGAGTGTCCCACGCGGTCATGAGGCGAATCCCGTTTTCCACAAACGGCCACGCATAAAAAATCACACCCTGCGCCAGCACGCGCTCCACCACCTCAGGCTCAACACTTGCGATCACCGCGTTCGCTTGCGTCTTCACCGGCACATCAAAACCAGCCTCTAAGAGCCCCGTGGCCAACTTCGCTGCCTGCGCGTTCGCGTGCTTGGCGTTGCGCAACCACAAGTCCCCATCGAACAGCGCCAGCAACTGCGCTGAAATGAAGCGCGCCTTCGACGGCAACTGCAACAACGACTTATTCAAATACTGAATGCCGGAAACCGCCTCGGGATTGCGCACCACAACCGCTTCTGCACCCAAGGCGCCATTCTTGGTCGCACCCAACGAGATCACGTCCGCGCCGCGAGTCAGCTCCTCCAGCCCCGCCCCCGTTGCGGCCGCCGCGCACGCAAGCCGTGCGCCGTCAAGGTGGACAGACAAGCCCGAGGTGTGGGCCACCTCGGCGATGGCCCGGAACTCCTCCACCTGGTAGACGGTGCCCAATTCAGTGGAGTTGGACACGCTGACCGAGGTGGTTTGGGCCTCGTGCACGAAATCGCGGCTGGACAGGGTGCTGGTGACGGCCTCGGGGGTGAGCTTGCCGTCAACGGCGGGTGCCGGCTTGACCTTGAGGCCGGCAGAAGACTCAGGGGCCGCGGTTTCATCGGTGTTGATGTGTGCCGACGGTGCCGCGATCACATGCCCCCACCTGGGGTTGAGCGCGGCAAGCGAAACGACGTTGGCGCCCGTGCCGTTGAACACGGGGAAGATGAGGGCATTTGGCCCAAAGGTCTCGCGGGTCCACTCACGCAAACGCTCCGTGTACGGGTCCTCACCGTACCCAGGCACGTGCCCGCCCGAGGCGACACTCAAAGCCTCGAGCACCTCGGGGTGGGCTCCCGCGTAGTTATCCGACCCAAAATGAACGAGTTCGCTGTTGTGCAGTTGTTTCACGGTTTCCTCCTGGGTGGGTCAGTGTTGGCGGGTTAGTACGGGCGCGACGTTACTAGTGCAGGCGCAAAATTACAGTAGCGATCGTGAAGTAAATGATGAGGCCTGTTGCGTCACAAAATGTCGAAATGAACGGGTTGGAGAAAACGGCCGGGTCGGCGCCAACTTTTTTCGCCAGGATGGGCATGAGCCCGCCCACGGACGCGGCCATCGTGCAGATACACAGCAGGGTGAGCCCAATGACGGAACCCAGCTGGAACCCGTAAATGGCGCCAGAAATCAGGAACCCCAGACTTCCCAGCACCAGTCCCAGAGAGGCACCCACGCGGACCTCGCGCCACATCACCATCATCAGGTCACGCACACGCACCTCGCCAACGGCCAACGCGCGCGTCACCGTGGTTGCTGCCTGGTTGCCAGCGTTCCCACCAGTACCCGTGAGCAGCGGGATGAACAGTGCCAGGGCCACCACTTGAGCCAGGCGGTCCTCATAGAGGTCAAGCACCTGCACGGTCAGGACGGCTGAGACAGCTAGCACCAACAGCCACACAATGCGGCTCTTGACGATCTGCATGATGGTCGAGGACATGTAGGACCGGTCCAGAGGTTCCGAACCAGATCCGCGGGCGGCGTCCTCGGCGTCTTCCTCGTCAATAATGTCAAGAACGTCATCCATGGTCAGGATGCCCAAAAGGCGGTTCTCAGCGTCAACCACAGGCATTGCAATAAGCCGCTGATCCAAGAAGCTACGCGCCGCATCTTCACGGTCAGTCATGGCCTCAACGGACGACGGTTCACGCATCAGCTCAGTGACAGGTGTATCAGGTGAAGCCCCCACCAACGTACGCAAGGACACAACGCCAGCTAGGGTGCGACCTCGGGCGAGGACGGGCAGGAGGTACACGGTTTCCGGTTCATAAATGCGTTCCCGCACGACCTCTAAGGCGCGGCGGGCGTCCCAGTCGTCGTGGAGCGACAGGACCTCAGGTGACATGTAACGGCCGATCGCCTCACGCGGGTAGCCCAACACGATCGACGTTTTGGTGCGTTCGTCGTGTGACAGCCCCTTCATCATGGACTTCACGACGATTGCGGGGAGTTCGCCAAAGAGTTCGGCGCGGTCGTCGGGGTCCAGACCTTCGATGATTTCGGCGACATCGGGGCCGCGGAGCGCCTGGATTAAGTCAGCCTGGTAGCTGGGCGGGAGGTTTTCGAAGACGGCAAGGGCTTCATCTTTTTTAAGCACCCGGAACAGTACGGCCGACTGCACGATGGGTCGGTTGCTGACCAGGCGCGTCAGTTCGTGGGTGGGAATCTGTTTAGCAAGACTATTAATGACATCGAGGTGCGCTGAGTCAAGATGCGAGCTTGCGAGCTCGTCTTCGAGCTGTTCAATTGCAGCGTGCATATCCACTGTCATGCCTGCTCCTCCCACTGGACCACATTCATCTTATGTGCCTGTTGAGAGGGCGGGGGTGGGCGTCCGCGACGATTTTGTGTAGGGCATTAGGATGAAACGGCGCAAAACGAGCAAGACGGCGCGTTAAATTGCGTAGTCTTGCTCGTTTGGGGCTGTGTTTTGGCCTTAGCCTGCGGACCAGCCTGCGTCACATGGAATGATTGCGCCACTGACGTTAGAAGCCGCGTCTGACAGGAGGAACACTGCCAGGGCCGAAATTTCACTTGGCTGGGCCATGCGGGTTGCCGTCTGGTGCAGTGGCCCCATCACGGCGAGACCCGCCTGGTTGAGCTTGGTGTAGTCCGTTTCGATGATGTTGGTTTCCACACCGCCGGGCATGATCGCGTTGACGCGCACGTTCTGACGCGCGTACTGGAACGCCGTGGACTTGGTGAGCCCCACGAGCGCGTGTTTCGACGATGTGTACGCGGCTCCGGCAGCGCCTCCGCGCAGGCCGGCTTCGGAGCCCATATTCACGATCGAACCTTTACCAGCCTCCAGCAGGTGTGGAAGAACCGCGCGGGTCAACATGAACGGTGCAGTCACGTTGACGCGCATGCACAGTTCCCACGTGGCGTCGGTGGTTTCTGCGGCACCTGCGAAGTCGTCCATGACTCCGGCGTTGTTGACCAGTCCCAGCAGTGGGCCCGCCGAGGTGGCAGCAGCTACCAGCTGGTCGACGACCTCCTGCGAGGAGACGTCACCAGCGACGGCGGTTGCTTGCCCGGAGGCTTGCTGAATGAGTTCGACAGTTTCGTTAGCGGTGTCTTGGTTGAGGTCTGAAACGATGACGTGGGCGCCAGCTGCGGCGGCTTCTTGGGCGATTGCTCGCCCGATTCCGGAACCAGCGCCAGTGATGATGATTGAACGGTTGGACAGGGTTGTCATGGCTACTCCTATATACAGTCCAATGCCAGTTCTGACGCTACCATCGCGGCTGGGTTTTTGGGGGTGGTGCGTGGGCGAAACGGCGCAAAACGAGCGATACTGCGCAATATAATGCGTAGTTTCGCTCGCTTTGCGCCATCTGGGCAACTACTCAGAGAAAAGTCTTTCGCCACTCCACCACATTTGCGGAGTTGAGGGGTAGCCTGGGAGAACTGAACGATAACCGAACGTTCGAGCAAACGATTTAATGGCGAATCAACGACATACGGGAGGCTTATCCCCACAGGTAGGACTGCTGGTCAAACCGCTGGTAGGACCTACTCATGAGCGGTGCTCAACGGGGTGAGTGACCCAGTTAGGATGCACTGTGAACCACGCTCCAAACATGCCGCGCGACCCACAACAGGTCCCAATTGATCACGCCAACAGTGAATTGAGCGAACCCACAAACACAGACCTGGATGCACTCGCGAACAAAGCCGTTGACCGGGTGCGACGCTGGTTGCGACTGTCCACAGCGAAACCAGCCAAGTCCGGCTGGCTCGCACCCAAGTCCACGAACGCGGCAAACTCTGGCTCACCTCGGTGGTCTTCACCTCAGAACGCAAGCACTCAAGCGCTCAAACAAGAACAACGCCTGGCCGCCGTGCTGTCTGACCCCAACGGGCTGCCATTCACCAGCGGTTTTGTGGACCGAGTCATCCGAATCGAAGACACCAAAGCCGCCGCGCGCGCACTCACGGAAGTGGCCCGCCTGACCCCAGAGAGCATGTCACTTGCGGATCGCGCGCAGATCCAGGCAGGTGCTGCGCTCGCCACCGCGATGCCCGACCTTGTCATCCCCGCAGCCCGCGCCCGGCTACGCAACATGGTGGGGCACATGGTGGTGGATGCTCGCCCGGAGCAGTTCGGCAAAACCGTGGCCACCCTGAAACGTGGCGGCCACAGGCTCAACATCAACCTGCTGGGTGAAGCTGTCTTGGGTGAAGAAGAGGCCGACAACCACTTGGAACAGACCCACGATCTGCTGGCCCGCGACGATGTTGACTACGTGTCCATTAAGGTGTCGTCCGTGGCCAGCCGCATCAACATGTGGTCCTATGACGAAACGGTCACCTACGTTGTGGACCGGTTGCGCCCGCTGTACCGGCAGGCAATGGAGCAGGCGGGGAGTGAGGAAGAAGCGGCCCGGGGCGCTAAGTTCATCAACCTCGATATGGAGGAGTACAACGACCTCAACCTCACGATTGACGTGTTCATGCGCCTGCTGTCGGAAGAAGAGTTCCACCAGTTGTCAGCCGGGATCGTCATTCAGGCGTATCTCCCGGACGCCCTGCCCGCGATCCAGCGCTTGAGCGAGTTTGCGCGCTCGCGTGTTGAGGCTGGTGGCGCGGAAATCAAAGTGCGACTGGTGAAGGGCGCGAACCTCGCCATGGAGCGGGTTCATGCAGAACTCGCCAACTGGCCACTCACCGTCAACCCCACCAAGCAGGCCACCGACGCCAACTACAAACGCATCCTCCACTGGACGCTCACCCCGGAAAACACTGCCGGACTGCGCTTAGGGGTCGCCGGCCACAACCTGTTCGACATCGCGTTCGCCCATGAGCTCAGCGTGGCTTGCGGGCTCACGGACCGCGTTGAGTTTGAGATGTTGCAGGGGATGGCTACCAAGCAGGCCGAGGTGATCTCGGCTGACGTGGGTGACCTGCTGCTGTACGTGCCGGCAGTCCATCCCGATCAGTTCGACGCCGCCGTGAGCTACCTGGTGCGCAGGCTTGAAGAAAACACTTCGCCACAGAACTTCATGGCCTCAATTTTCGAGATCGCCAACGGCAGCCCAGCCTTCCAGAAGGAAGAGGAGAGGTTCCGCGCGTCTGTGAACGACCTCGGCGAGTTGTTGGCTGCAGGCGAGCCGCCCACTCCCAACCGGAAGCAGGACCGGGGGAAGGAAGCCAAGGCTGGGAGAGGCGCGGCTGGGAGCCCCGCCAGCTTCCGTAACGAACCCGATACCGACATTTCCCTGCCCGCCAACCAGGCGTGGGTCCGGGAGTTCATGGAAAAGTCGAGCGCGCCAGGCTGGCTGGAAGACCAGCCACAAGCCGAACCCTTTATCTCGGTTGAGGACGTCAACAGGTGCGTTGAAACCGCCCGTGACCAGCACGAATGGCGTTCCCTGAGTGCTGCGGAACGGCTGGAAGTCTTGGACCGAGCGGCAGACATCTTCGCCGCCAAACGTGGGCAGTTCTTAAGCGTCATGGCGCATGAGGCGGGCAAGACCTTGGCGCAGTCGGACCCCGAGGTCTCCGAAGCAATCGACTTCATCCGCTACTACGCGCGGCAGGCGTGCGAACTCGAACGCATCCAGGAACGCGACGGCGTCCACTTTGAACCGGACCGCGTGGTCATCGTTACCCCGCCGTGGAACTTCCCGGTGGCGATCCCCACGGGAGGTGCGGTGGCAGCGTTGGCGGTGGGCGCCTCGGCGATCCTCAAACCGGCCGGGGCGGTCGCGCGGTGCGGCGCCCTCATTGCCGAATGTCTGTGGGAGGCCGGGGTGCCCAAGTCCGCGCTTCAGCTGGCGCCGTCGCTGGAAGGCGACCTGGGGCGGGCGCTGATTGGGCACAAGGCGGTCGACCGGGTGATCCTCACGGGTGCCTCGGAAACGGCGGAACTGTTTAAGTCGTTCCGCTCCGGCTTGCAGGTCAACGCGGAAACCAGTGGGAAGAACGCGATCGTCATTACCCCGTCTGCGGACCGTGACCTGGCCGTGGCCGACCTGGTATATTCCGCGTTTGGGCACGCCGGGCAGAAGTGTTCAGCGTCCTCGTTGGGGATCATGGTGGGCTCGGTATATGAGTCCGAACGCTACCGGAAGCAACTGGTTGACGCCGCGCAGTCGCTGGTGGTGGACGTGCCCACGAACCTGCGTGCGGAGATGGGGCCGCTGACGGTAGATGCGTCGGAAAAACTCCTGCGCGCACTCACCCAGCTGGAGGAGGGTGAAGAGTGGTTGGTTGAGCCACGGCAGCTGGATGACTCCGGGCGCTTGTGGTCGCCGGGGGTGAAGACCGGTGTGAAGCCGGGGTCGTTCTTCCACCTCACCGAATGCTTTGGTCCGGTGCTGGGGCTCATGCGTGCCGATTCGCTGGACCACGCGATCGAGCTCCAGAACGCCGTGGACTACGGGCTCACGGCAGGGATTCACTCCCTGGATACCGCCGAGGTCGAAACGTGGCTGGACCGTGTGGACGCGGGCAACCTGTACGTCAACCGGTCAATCACGGGCGCCATTGTGGAACGGCAACCCTTTGGCGGGTGGAAGAAATCCACGGTGGGGCTTGGTTCCAAGGCTGGTGGCCCGAACTACCTCATGATGCTAGGCGCGTGGACAGACGGGGCGGCGGCGACCTCGGCGTGGGTGGATCGGGCGCTGGAAAGCGACCGGGAGGCGTGGGACACCCAGTTTGGCGTGGCACACGACCCCAACGGTTTTGAGTCCGAGGCGAACATTCTGCGGTACCGGCCCTGCCCAGTGGTCCTGCGCGTGGGTGCGGGGGCTGGGACTCCTGGAGCTGCCGGGGCTGCAGGGGCCGCAGGGGAAACCGCTGAGGTGACGGCCGGCTTGGAGGCGCAGATGCGCCGGTGTGCGCTCGCGGCTGCGCGAGTGGGTGCGCCCATTGAATGGTCAGTGGATGAGGACGTGTTCCCGCAGGTCAAGGGTGTCATTGAGGAACTTCGCGCGGGCGTGGATGACGGTGTGATGGCGCCCGAGGTGGACGTCAGTGACGCTGCCACGTTCGCCGCGCGCCTGGATGCCGTGAGTGACCCGATGGGTGTGCGCGTGCGGATGATCGGTGACGTGCCGCAGGAACTGGTTGAGGCGGCGGCGCGTCACATCAACGTCACGCTGATCGCCGAGCCGGTGACCGTGAGCGGCCGGGTTGAGCAGCGGTACTACGTGCGCGAGCAGGCCGTGTCGATGACCATGCACCGGTTTGGAAACGCGGACCGCGACTTCCAGGAGCTAGCCAAGCGGCTGAGGTAGAGGCGTTGGTCGCCCCGCTAGTTTTCGTCGTCTGCTTGGTTCTGGGTTTCCGTGACTGCGGCGAGGCGGTTGTTGCCGTCGGCCTTGGTCAGGGCGTCACTTACCGCGATGAGGCGACGGTCACGGGCCGTTTTTGACTCTTGTGTTGCCGTGGTGCCGTAGGACTCTTCGACGGCTTCGACGACGGGGGTGTAGGAGTCGTCGCCAAACGTGGTGGCTTCGGTGTCGAAGGAGTCAAAGGTGGACAAGACGTGTTCTACCAGGCCGCGGAATCCGTGATCCGAGCCCTGGTGGAATGCCTCGAATGGGCCTACGGACGCCCAGCGCACACCCACTGAGTTGCGCACTGCGGTGTCCAGTTGGGCTGGGTTCACGATTCCCTGTTTGACCAGGTAGGACGCTTCTTTCATGATTGCCCACTGCAGGCGGTTGATGACGAATCCGGGGATTTCGCGGTTGAGCCGGACCGGCACTTTGCCCAGTTGTGTGTAGAAGTCGGTGACGGTGTTGAGTACGTCTTCCGAGGTGTGGTCGTTGGGCACGATTTCGACCAGGGGTAGGAGCTCTGGCGGGTTGAAGGGGTGGGCGATGAGGATGCGGGCGGCCACGTCGGCAGGTAGGTCCTGTGCCACAACGGATGAAGGGATGCCCGAGGACGAAGAAGCGAAGATCGTGGTGTCTTTAGCTGCCTGCGTCATGGTTGCGTACAGGTCCTTTTTGATCTGTTCGCGTTCGGGGCCGGATTCTTGTACGAGGTCGGCGTCTTTAACGGCTTCCTCGAGGGGCGCGGTTGTGAGTTGCGCGTCGTCGGGGAGGTCTGCGTTGATGTTGGTGATGACCTGGTCGAGGTCCTCACGAACGTCAGAGACCGTGACTTCAAGCCCGTTCTTGGCGAATAGACGTGCCCACGATTGACCGATGACTCCGAAACCTACAACAGCGATTTTCTTCACAACAACTCCTTTTGGATGGGGGCGGGCCGAACCAGTCTGTATGAACGCTTTTGTACAACCGGGCTATAGAACTCCGAGATTATGCGACCCGCTATGTGGGCGGTACTTCCACTTTACGCCTTGAGATGTGCGGAAGAGGCTTGTCTCATTGCTTAATCTGCGAAGGCGACTTGAACGAAGACCTACACTGCGGGGGCACTCGCGGCTAGGGCAATCGCGTCGGTTGCTTTTAATAGCTGTTCTTCGCTTAGAACTCCCACGGTTAGGCGAATGAACGGTTGCTTATGACTAATTCGAGTGAGTTCTGAAGTTGTTACTGCATATCCATGGGTTGCCAGTACAAGCTGTGATCGTGCGTCACTCAGGACGGGAACAGACATCACTAAACCGTCGTGAGATAGAGGAGAGACTCCTCTTTCAGTGAGTGCGCGAGCCAGTAGTGTCCTGCGCCGTCCATACGTTTCACGCGCTACAGAAACCGTACGTATTGACTCTTTATCGGCGATCAGATGCGCCAGACTATTCTGTAGGATTCGACTCACCCAGCCAGCTCCAAATTTCAATGTCTCGCGCGCTAACTCAATGGGGCGGGGGTTGGCACTACCCATGACGCCAATCCGCAGATCAGGTCCGTAAGCCTTTGAAAAGCTTCGGATAAGGACCGTTTGCTGAGGGAGGAAGGTCCCTAAGCTCAGTAGCGGTTTTTCGGAAATGTCACCGGCCCCGTCGTCCTCAATGACTATGGCTTCATGCTTTCTGAGTATAGGAACGAGTTCCTCGCGACGATTGTTCGTAATCGAAACGCCTAGAAGAGAACTGCACCGAGGTTCGTAGATGAATCCAGCCACTCCACCATTTAGCGCTTGTTCAAGAGAAGAAGGTGAAGGTCCGTGTTTGTCTGTCTCCACAGGTACTGGTCGTAGCCCACAGCGGTCTAGAATGTCGAGAATTCGTGGTGGCGCTGGGTCCGCCACAGCATACTTTTCACCAGGCGACGAAATGCCTTGTAAAAGCAGGTGAAGTCCTTCGAAACCGCCACTCACCGCAAGCCATTGCTGTGCTTTGAAAGGCCAGTGTGGGGCGATAGCTCTTTGAAGAGCTGGGGTAATGGCTTGTCGCGTATAACTGTGGAGTTCAGGATCAATATTTAAAGCGTATGAAAACGCTTGACGTAAATCAGGCAAAAGGTGTGGGTCGGGGCTTGCATAAGTCATGTCAACCGCGCCGTCTGGAAGATAGTTCGATAAGAAGTCAAACCTGCGTGGGCCGATCCGGGGAGCCGCGGAGGATACCCAGGACCCCTGTCTCCCGGTTCCATCGATGTAACCCCGCGAGCGCAGATTTTTCCAGGCTGCCGATACGGTCGCACTACTTACGTGCAACTCACGCGCCAAGTCACGTACTTTCGGGAGGCGCGTGCCCGTGGTGATTTTTCCACTGCGGATAAGTTTCACGACAGTTGCCGAAATGCCACTAGCAGATGCTTCCACGAGTGAATTGGCAATTTCGATAGCTGTGATGTCGTCTTGTTCTTGCATCCAATGCACTCCTTTGTTCAGAAACAATATTAATCATTGTTTTTCTGACGTGCTGAACTTAATGTTGTCCCAATCACGTTTATGCGCGAGCGCTCGATGAAAGGAGCGATGGTTGAGTTTGGTAACGGTTGGTACTCGTCAATGGGACCACGTTTTTCCGATCGCGCTGGGCGATGTGCGACCGACTATGGGGCACGCAGTGAACCTGGCCAGGTTGGAGCAAACTCCAAACTTGTGGACTGACTCGCAGTTTGATGCTGGCGAGACTTCGTTGAGCAAGTATGTGCGCCGCAGAGCTGAAGGCGATGACAGCATAGTTGGATTGCCAATCTTTGTGATGCGCGGATTCCGCCACAGGTGCATGATCGTGAGTTCAGCGTCGGACTTATACAGTCTGCGTGATTTAGAAGGTGCACGCATCGGTGTCACCGGCTGGCCAGACTCAGGAAACACATGGACGCGCGCGCTTCTCACGGAAGCAAACGTGGACCTTGCTGAAATTCGATGGACTGTTGGCAGGCTGACAGCTGATCACCCAATTGTCGACCGCTTCGATGGTGTGGTGCCAGACGCACGTTTCTCTGTGGTCTCGGATGAAAAACCTATGGTGGATGCATTAGCCGATGGCGAACTCGATGCAGTTTTCACCCCGTTCTTGCCACCCAACTTTTCTTCGCCAAATAGTCAAATGCGTTTGCTTTTTAACGATGTTGTTGAAGCAGAAAAGCAGTTCCTCGAAGAGAAGCAGTACATTCCCGGAATACATATCCTCGGAGTTCGCGCGCAACTGCTGAAGACTTCACCGGATGTGCCTCGTGAACTCGGCCGGATGTTCAGCGAGTCAGCACAAATAGCGTCAAAGCGTCATCGCAAACTCCAAGATGTTACACCGTGGCTTAACCAGGCAATTGATCTCTTCGACGGCACTGGCATTTCGGATGCTAGCCCAATAGGGCTGAAGGCAAATGAGCGCATGTTGGCTGACTTCATCTGTCATATGCAGGAACAGGGATTAGTCGGGCAAGTTCCGTCTCTATCCGAACTTTTTCCGTTTGCACTAGATGGGGAGTGTGGAGATTAATGACGTCACGGAATAACGAAGTATTGCGTGCTGCTGTTGGGCAGTTTCCAGTAGTGGAGGACTGGGAAACCAATGCTTCAGTAGCTGGCCGACTTATTGATGAAGCTGAAAGCAACGGTGTTCAACTTCTCGTCTTGCCTGAAGGTATTATGACGAGATTCATTGATCGAAAAGAAAAAATTCGAGAAGCAGCACAACCACTTGAAGGTCCCTTCGTCGCTGCGATGCGTGATCACAGCCGTAACAAGCGTGTGACAGTTGTCTTTGGTGTGCATGAACGTTCAGATGAAGAACGACCTTTCAACACCCTGGTGGTTCTCCGTGACGGGCAGATAATCGACGTCTACCGGAAACTACACCTGTACGACGCTTTTGGGGCAGTTGAGTCTGACAACGTCCAGCCAGGTGATCAACTTGCACCAATTATCACGGTGGACGGCTTCTCGGTTGGGCTGATGACATGCTACGACGTTCGTTTTCCAGAGCAGGCTCGAGACCTAGCAGATCGTGGCGCAGAGGTTATCGCTCTACCCGCCGCCTGGGCAGTTGGACGAACCAAAGAATTTCAGTGGGCGACCCTTGTGTCAGCCAGAGCACTCGACGCAACAGTTTTTGTTGTGGCCTCAGACGAATCAGGTCCTTCCTGTGTCGGAAATTCGAAGATCGTCGACCCCTTAGGTTCGTCACTCGCTGCATGCACAGAGGTAACGAGTCTTGCCGTAGCAGATCTTCGCAAACAGCATCTGCAAGACGTCCGCACCAAGCTTCCTGTGCTTGAACACCGACGCTTTTCTTTACGTTTCACACCTATTAAAAACAATTGCCGTAACTAGGCAACCAGGGAAGGGAGCAAGCCGTGACTACAAACACGAAGCCACGTAAATCGATCTGGAAGGCACTCTCGGTAGTTGCCGCACTAGCTGTAGTAGCTGGCTGCACAGTCGATGAATCAAAGGTGAATTCGTCTGATACGGACAAGAACACGGGTGGTGAAATTCAGAAGCAAGAAGTGAACGAAGAGCTTCGCAATCAGCTTCCTGAGGATATCTTGGAGGCGGGTTCGATTACGTCAGTGAATACCGGGTCATTCCCGCCCTACACAATTGTGGATGGCGAAAACAAGGTAACCGGGGCAAGTGCTGACTTGGCAGAGGCTTTGGGTCAAATGCTCGATGTGCAGATCAAGCACAAAACGATTGACGGGCTAGCGAGCGTACTTACAGGTATGGAGGCTGGCCGTTACGATCTGAGTATCGGTCCAACCGGCGATTTCCCGGAGCGTCAAGAGCAAGCAACGTTTATCGACTGGGTTCAGGAGTATGTGGTTTTTGCGGTTCCAAAAGGTAATCCGCATGAAATCGACGGTCTAGACACTACTTGTGGCACCAAGGTCGCTGTGCAGGCTGGCGGATCGGCAGAAGCCGTGATCAAAGAGCAGGCGTCGAAGTGTGAGAGTGACGGAAAGGAAAAACTCGAAGTTCAGTCCTACAAGGACCAGCCGAGCGCTATTCTTTCCGTGCAGTCCGGTCGCGCAGATGCTTTCTTTTCATCACGCGCACCACTCACTTACTTCGTCAATGAGTCGGACGGAAAGCTCGAACTTGTAGGAACAGAGTCCCAAAACGGCTTTGATGACCTATACCAAGGCATCATGGTTCCGAAAGATTCTGAGCTCACTGACGTCATCTTGGAGTGTCTTAAAGAACTTCACGAAAACGGCACGTATGACGCAATCATGGACAAGTGGGATCTCGACGGAAACAAGCTCGACACTCCCGGCATTAACTTGGCGAAGTGATGATGACTGACAAGTCGACGACCCTGGACATCAGTAACGCTCGAAAAAAGCAACATCCTTGGCAGATTGTTGGGGCTCTCGTTGCATTGATTCTCGCGGCTCAAGTTGTATACCTACTGTTTACAACCCCAAATTTCGGTTGGGATATTGTCGCGTTGTACCTCTTCGAGAAGTCGATCATGCGCGGTCTGGGAGTGACGTTACTTCTGACCGTAATTGCGATGACTATAGGTATCCTGCTTGGAATTCTTCTTGCTCTTTGCAGAATGTCCAATAATCCGGTGCTGAAGCCACTCGCTGCTTTTTACATTTGGTTCTTTCGCGGGACTCCAACGCTGATTCAGTTGATCTTTTTCTACAACCTTTCGGCGCTCTTCCCCGTTCTTGCTATTGGTGTGCCTTTTGGGGGTCCAACATTTGTCGAAGCTCCTACCAATAGAATTGTCACGGCGTTTCTAGCTGCAATTCTTTGCTTGGGGTTGAATGAAGCTGCTCTGATGGCTGAGATTATTCGCGGTGGGTTGCTGTCGGTTAAGAAGGGCCAACGTGAGGCTGCCGCTGCTTTAGGGATGTCGCCGTTCAGGAGCTTTAGGCGGATCATATTGCCCCAAGCGATGCGGTTCATTATTCCACCTACAGGCAATCAAGTGATTTCTATGGTGAAGAGTACGGCACTAGTGAGCGTCATTGCTCTTGCAGACCTGCTGTATTCGGCGCAAGCAATTTACAACCGCACGTTCCAGACAATTCCGTTACTTATTGTGGCGTGTATTTGGTACTTAGTGGTGACGTCTATTTTGAACGTTGGTCAACACTACATTGAGCGCCACTATGGTAAATCGGATCTGCCGAAGTCCGCGTCAGGCTGGCAATCTTCATTCGGTCGTATCTTTAGTAGGAACAAGGAGAAAACGGTCGATGCCTAACAGCATGAAATCACGTGAAGCTACCCGCTCTGGCGATGGTTCCCCTGTTCTTGCTGCCATTAATGTGCAGAAGAGTTTTGGTGATGCAACAGTTCTCAAGGGGATTGACCTTGAAGTGGCTGAAGGTGAGTCCGTAGTCATACTTGGCCCTTCTGGGTCAGGTAAGTCTACGTTTCTCCGTTGCATAAATCTTCTCGAGCAACCAGACGGGGGAAGAATCCTTGTCAATGGTGAAGACGTCGGTTATACGGTCAAAAACGGTCGTCTTCACGAACTTTCGCCACGTGAACTAGCCCGGCGACGTGCCCGTATTGGCATGGTGTTTCAACAGTTCAATCTGTTCTCGCACATGACAGTCGCTCAAAACATTACTGAGGGCCCTGTGGGTGTACTAGGGCAGAAGCGAAGTAGCGCAAACAAGCGGGCTTCAGAACTTCTTGAAATGGTGGGCTTAGCAGGGCGTGAGGATGCTTACCCTGAGCAACTTTCTGGTGGTCAACAACAGCGTGTAGCCATTGCAAGAGCTTTAGCAATGGATCCTGCTCTCGTGTTGTTCGATGAGCCGACGTCTGCGCTTGACCCCGAGCTAGTCGGCGAGGTGCTAAGCACGATGCGCGCTCTGGCAGAGGGTGGCCTAACGATGGTAGTTGTGACTCACGAAATAGCGTTCGCGCGTGAAGCAGCTGACCGCGTGGTCTTTATCGACGGTGGCGTAATCGTTGAGCAAGGACCCCCAGAGGAAGTTATTGACAATCCGCAACATGCACGGACAAGAGAGTTCCTGAAGCGGTTCTTATAACGGGAACATCTGAGCAATAGTGAAGGGCGCCATGGTAAACACCATGGCGCCCTTTAGCGTGTTTACCTACCGCACGCATCGCCTCGCCAGGGATACTCCCAATCTACGTCCTGAAACGTGTAAGCGAAGGGCGCAGAAATTTCATGGTATTGTAGGTGAGCCTTACCTAAATAAGAAAGGCCAACCTTAACTAAATACTTGCTGTTGCGAGTCCCCGGACTCGTACACTCACAATCACGAGTTCGGATCTCAATGTTTCTAGCGTCACTTTTAATTGGGCTGCGCGAAGGCCTCGAAGCCTCGCTCATTATCGGCATCCTGATTGCATACCTTGGCAAACTCGGCCGCCGCGAAACCATCCGCCACATGTGGAGCGGAGTGGCCATTGCTGTCGTACTCACCGCAGTAATAGGCGCAGTCAGCACGTTTGGGCACTCTCGCTTGTCATTTAAGACCCAGGAAATCATCGGCGGATCAATGTCGATCCTGGCAGTCATCATGATCACCGGAATGATCTTCTGGATGATGAGCGCAGGCAAGAAAATGAGGGCCGCACTCGAAGGTGACATCGAAAAGGCACGCGCTCGTCGCATGAGCGTAGGCTTCGCAGTCTTCGCTGTTGCATTCGTTTCCGTAGCCCGCGAAGGAATCGAAACCACCATCATTTTGTGGGGGTGGGTCAACAACCCACTGGCTATCATTGGAGCGTTCGTTGGAGTCACTCTTGCGGTCGTGCTCGGTTGGGCACTCTTCAAAGGACTCATTCGATTCAACCTGAGTACCTTCTTCACGTGGTCCGGAGCGGCCCTCATCGTGGTCGCCGGCGGAGTGCTGGCATACGGCATCCATGACCTGCAAGAAGCCGCAGTGCTCCCCGGGCCATTTTCAGGAGCGCCCATCACCCCCACACACCCACGCACCGGCGAAGTTCTCACCGGATTCTTCACCTACCCGTTCTGGGGAGCCGCCTTTCCGTTCGGTTGGGCATTCAACGTCTCCGATGTGATCGACCCGTCCGGCGTGCTCGCCACCTTCCTCAAAGGAACAGTCGGTTTCGTTCCGCAAATGTCTTGGCTCGAAGTGCTCGCATGGTTCGTCTACATGGCCCTTGTGATTCCCAGATTTATTCGACGAGCCCGCGAAAACAAGCACACCACCTCGGCGAAGGTGGCAACCGCCAGTGCGCATGAGGATCCACACACGCGTCCGGTGGCGGACACCTCGGGCACCAACCCTCAACCAGCCCCCACCCCCTAAATGGGCGCACCATCCACACCCGTTTTAACCAGCAAGGAGACAACCATGAAAAAGATTGCCCGCATGTCTGCAGTGCCTGTTCTAGCACTCGCTGTCACAGCCCTAGCCGCGTGTGAACCCAACGCAACCGACGGCGCACTCAACGTAAAAGCAACGAACACAGAATGCGCAGTGTCAGCCGACACGGCTGAGTCGGGAACCCGCGAATTCACCATTAAAAACGAGGGAGACATCGTCACCGAGTTTTATCTGCTGGGTGAAGACGGACTGCGGATTGTCGCCGAAAAGGAAAACATTGCGCCCGGTTCAGAAGCTACACTGTCAGTTTCGCTGCAACCCGGCACCTACTTCACCGCGTGCAAACCCGGACTGCGCGGTGAGAACGTTGGCGAAGCTAAATTTACCGTCACCGGCGAACCCGTCGAAGTCTCCGGCGAAGACAAAGAACTGTTCGACAAAGCGGTAAAGGACTACATCGCGTTCGTGAAGAACGAAGTCGCCGAACTTGAACCAAAAGTGGGCGAATTCGCTGACGCCTACGCAAAGGGAGATGACGAACAAGCGCGGAAACTGTACGCCACAACCCGCACACACTACGAACGCATCGAACCGATTGCTGAGGCTTTGGGTGTGCTGGACCCCCGCATCGACTACCGCGAAGTCGACTACCTGGCCGAAGCCGACATTCTGAAAAAGGACGACCCCACCTTCACCGAATGGTTGGGCTTCCACCGAATGGAAAAAGACCTCTTCCCACCCAAGAAGGGCGACAAGAACGCAGATGGTGCTGATGCATTCGACGGGTGGAAGACGTCCAGCCCCGAAGACCGGAAACGAATCGCGGACACCCTCAAAAAAGATGTGCACAAGTTGCGCGAAACCGTGGACGCGGACAACTTCATCGAAGACCAGCAGATCAACATTGCAACCGTTGCCAACGGAGCTTCCGGCCTGCTCGAAGAAGTTGCCGTCAGCAAGGTGACAGGTGAAGAAGACTGGTGGTCACACACCGACCTCTACGACTTCGCTGCCAACGTAGAAGGCTCGAAGATTGCGTTTGACCTGGTCAAGCCCATTGCAGAACGTAAAGGCTCCGAAGGTGAGCAACTAGTCAAAGACATCGAGCAAGAGTACGGCGAGCTCAACAAGCTGCTGGGCGAATACGGCAACCTGGACGAAGGCTTCGTCAGTTACGACACCGTCACCGCCGAACAGCAGGCCGAACTCACCCACCAGATCGACGAACTGCGCGAACCGCTGTCCAAGCTGACTGGAACGGTTTTGGAGATCAAGTAATGGTCGAACACCAGGAACAAAATGGTGAAGAGGAAACACCAGAGTCTGCCCGAGGTGTGGGCCGCCGCGGGTTGCTCGGCGCCATGGGCGCCGGCGCGGCCGGGCTCGCTCTGGGAGGGGTGTCCGGGTTCGCGTGGGGACGCGAACGCGCACAGGTGCCCACCACCTCGGCGCCAAAGACTTTCCCGTTCGAAGGTGATCACCAGGCAGGAATCACCACCGAAGCACAAGACCGCATGCACTTCGCGGCCTTTGACCTCACAGACGGGGCCACGCGTGAAGACCTGATTGAACTCCTCGAAGAGTGGACCGAAGCCGCGCGTCGCTTGGTCATAGGTGGCGAGGTTTCAGCGCGCGGTGCTTTTGGGGGCGGCCCCAACTTTCCACCCGATGACACAGGTGAAGCATTCGGTCTGGACCCCGCCGGCCTCACGCTGACGTTTGGGTTTGGGCGCTCGCTGTTTGTCACCGCTAATGGCAAAGACCGCTTTGGCCTGCACAAACACATGCCAAAAGAATTCATTGATCTACCCGTCATGACCAATGATTTCCTAGACCCTAAACGCTCCGACGGTGATCTGTGCATCCAAGCGTGCGCGGACGACCCGCAGGTGGCAGTTCACGCGATCCGAAACCTCACGCGGATAGGCGTGGGCAAGACCCGCATCAAGTGGTCGCAGCTGGGGTTTGGGCGCACATCCTCGACCACCCGTAGTCAGGAGACTCCGCGAAATCTCTTTGGGCAAAAGGACGGAACGGCAAACATTAAAGCGGAGGACACGGCAGCACTGGACGAGCACGTGTGGATCAACTCCGGTCCTGCCTGGGCTCACGGTGGTAGTTACCTGGTTGCCAGGCGTATCAACATGACCATCGAAGTGTGGGACACGCTCCAACTCGCCGAACAGGAGCGCGTCACCGGGCGGTTCAAACACGACGGTGCCCCGCTTTCCGGTGGAGACGAGTTCACGCCCGTGGACTTCCATAAACTCGACAGCCGAGGTCGCACGTTAGTGGAAGAGACTTCCCACGTGGCGCGCGTACACCCAGACAACAACGGGGGTATCCGCATGTTGCGTCGCGGCTATAACTTTGTCGACGGAAACGACGACCAGGGTCGCTTGAACGCAGGACTGTTCTTCATTGCGTTCGTCAACGACCCCGGTCGGTTCGCGCACGTGCACAGCAATATGTCACGCGACGAAATGTTTGTGGAATACCTCAAGACCACAGGTTCTGGCGTGTTCTTGATTCCGCCGGGAGCGGGCTCAGACGGGTATGTGGGGCAGTCGCTTCTGGAAGCGTAGGGGCGATGCTTGGCGAAGGGCTTGCCTGTTGGGGCGGGCTGCGGGTCCCTGCCCGTCAGCCCGCCTGTCGGCAATGCCTTTACTTACCAGTCCAGCGAGGTGCACGCTTTTCAGCGAACGCCTTTGATCCTTCGATCGCGTCGTGCGAGTTGAACACGTCGCGTGTGAGTGGTTCCTGCTTGGCCGATTTTTCGTCGCTTGCCCAGTCAGCGGATTCCACGATGATCTGCTTGGACGTGCGCACCGCCAACGGCCCGTTAGCCGCGATCGTACGAGCCAGTTCAAGCGCACCTTCCAGTGCCTGACCTGCGGGAACAACCCGGTTGATCAGCCCGTGACCGGCCACAAACTCGGTGGGGTAGAGGTCACCGGTCAGTGCCATCTCCATTGCGATCGCCCGGTGCGTGCGTTCCGGAAGCGTATACACGCCACCTGCCGCAGCAACCAGACCGCGCTTCACCTCGGGAAGCCCGAACTTAGCGTTATCCGCGGCCACCACGAGGTCGCACGCCAGCATGGTCTCAAACCCGCCCGCCAACGCGAACCCTTCGACAGCTGCGATGAGCGGCTTGGCTGGGGGCGCCTCGGTCAGGCCTGCAAACCCGCGACCCTCAACGGACGGGGACTCCCCGCGCACGAACGCCTTGAGGTCCATGCCCGAACAGAACGTCCCACCAGCCCCCGTAATCACGGCCACAGCCAGTGCGTCATCGTCGTTGAAGCGGTCAATCGCGGCGGCGACACCCTGGGCCACGTCCTTGTTGACGGCGTTCTTGGCCTCGGGACGGTTCAGGGTGATGACGAGGACGTTGTCAACGACCTCGGTGAGGACTACCTGGTTTTCTGCGTTGGTTGCAGGGGCGTCTGCCGAGGTGGTCGCTGGGTTTTCGTTCTGGGTCATTGGATCTCCTTCGATCGAGGGTTTCGTCCAGCCTATGCGGTGAGTTGCGCCCCGAGCTATTTTTGTGTGCGCTGTCTCACAGAGTGTATGGGGTGACGCGGGTTTGGTGCCGAGGTGTGGGCCAGTTTGTGAGGGCCCGGCTAGGGTTCGCGAATCAGCCGCGCGTGTCAACGGTGTGCCGACTCATGTCATTCGGTCAGGTCATGCCTTCGCCTGGTCGCGCTCTTCAAGCCTTTCGACTGAGTCAAGTAGGCGGCGGGCATTGGCCGGTGTTCCAAGCAAATGCGCAGTTTCACGTAACGATTCGTACTCAGTGAGGGAAACGATCACGACGGGCTCGTGGCCGGAACGCGTGATGATCGTTTCTACGCGGTCGTTGACGACGGCGTCTAGAACCTTTGCGAAGTTTGCGCGTGATTCCGTATAGCTCATCGCTTTCATGTGGGTGCTCCTCAAACAGATCGCTGTGCAACCAATTATGCAGTAACTCTTTCAGCGACGATCGACGCGGAGCCACATTACTCTACAAACCTCGAACCGGCGTGTAGAGTAAACACCACTTTTGTTCGTTTTGTTCACGTTTTTGGCCCAAAATCGGCGAGTTACTCTACACCTCTCCGGGCAAAGCGCGTTGGGTTGTAGACAAAACCACCGTGAAGCTTCACTTAAGCCCCCGGTGTGCTCACCGACTTACCGAACGGCCCCCACGGTGCGTAGGCATAAATCCGTGTAGCGGTCCACAACTTGGGCTGCGGTCAGTTCGCCGTCGGGCTGGAACCACGAGGCAACCGAAACGCACATAGACACCACGGCTCGTGACGCATCGAGCGGGTAAGGTGTGGTGAACACTCCTGCCTTGGCTCCGGCGACCACAATGTCGTCGATCTGCTTCTGCTGCCGTAAACGATCTTTCCGGTGCGCCGCTAAACCTTCAGCATCCAATGACCTGATTTCTGAAGCGTTGACCAGTGATTCGTCTTTGCGCACGGTGTGGAACCACAGCATGCAGTTCATGACGTTGGTGAACTGGGCCAACGGATCGTCCCCAGCTTCTTCGCGTGCAAGCTCGGTGCGCCACCACAGCTCTTCCATGCCCTGAGCAAGGAGTGCTTGCAAGATTGCCTGTTTGGATGGCCAGTGATGATACAACCCAGGCACGGACAGGTTCGCTTCCGTCGCGATGCTGCGAATCGACGTGCCGTGGTAGCCAGCCCGTGCAAAGCACCTAAGCGCCGCCCCCTGTACTGGGGTCCACGGGTTGTCACTGTAGTCGCGCCACATGGCGGGTGGGTTGGCTTTGTTGGGGCTGGCTTCGGTATTCATGCATTTCTCGATCGGAGTGTAACTGTGAGTGGGACTCTGCGGGGTGGTTCCGAGGTGTTTGACTGGTAATCGTCGGTTGACAAGGAATCGCCCTAATGGTCAGAGTATAAGTATTTGAAGGACACCGAGCGATCGATCGGTGTAGTGTCTGGTCGATCAGTGTAGCTGGAGTGGAGTGTTTCCGCACCCACCCCCGCGGGCGCACCCACGCCAGGCACAGCAAAACAAGGGAGATTTGCAATGGACAACGCTTCAAACGGCTCAAGCGCTGCAGGCGACTCAAACGCTCTGGCCGGGAAGGTCGCGGTCGTTACAGGCGGTAGCCGCGGAATTGGTTTGGCGATCGCGCAGGAACTGGTCTCACAGGGCGCTCGCGTCATCATCACTGCGCGCGGCCAAGAAAACCTTGACGCGGCCGTGAGCACAATGCCGCGAGGCTCCGCCCTGGGAATCGCCGGAAAAGCCCACGACCCCGAACACCGTGCCCAGGTTCTTGACACCGCCGCTAAAGAGTTCGGCGGTCTGGACATCCTCATCAACAACGCTGGCATCAACCCGATCTACGGCAAGCTTGAAGACTTGGACCTGGGTGCCGCCAGCAAAATCTTCGAAGTCAACGTGCTCGCGCAACTGGCGTGGGTGCAGGCGGCGCTGAAGCACCCGGACCTGAAGTTCCGCGAGCGCAAGGGCTCAGTTGTGAACCTGTCGTCCGTCGCCGGTGAAACGCCTCCGCCCGGAATCGGTTTCTACGGTGTCACCAAGGCGGCTGTATCGCACCTGACCCGCACACTTGCCGTGGAGCTTGGGCCCGACATCCGCGTCAACGCAGTCGCCCCCGCCGTGGTCAAAACCGACTTCGCAAAAGCCCTCTACGAAGGCAAAGAAGAAGAAGTCGCAAGCGCCTACCCCATGGCCCGCCTGGGAGTACCGGCCGACATCGCCCAAGCCGTCGCATTCCTCGTCTCTGACAACGCCAGCTGGATCACCGCACAGGTGCTGCTGGTCGACGGCGGCCTCACCGCAGCAGGAGGCACAGCATGAGCGACACCACCTCAAACCCGCAGAACACGCCAGCAGCCAACCAATCTGCACAAAAGGCGGACACCTCGGAGAAGCCTGGTGCCACCTCGGCCGAGGTCGTTCCCACCTTTGACGGCGTCCCCACCGGATCCGCCGCCCCAGTGCTGGTGCTAGACCGGATCGAAGCGTTCTTGGACGAACATGGCCTGGGTGCAGGCCCCGTCGAGTGGGAGCGCGTGGGCGGCGGGCAGTCCAACATCACGTTCGTGTTGTCGCGCGGTGGGGAGAAGTTCGTGTTGCGGCGCGGGCCCCGTCCGCCACTGCCCAAGGGCACGCACAACATGGTGCGCGAGGCGCGCGTGCAGCAGGCCGTCGCCGCGCAGGGCGTCCCGGTGCCAAAGATTTTGGCGGTGGGTGAAGACGAGTCGATCCTGGGCGTGAACTTCTACATCATGGAGTTCCTGGATGGGTTCGTCATCGATTCCTCCGAGCCCGCGAACGTCACCACGCCTGCGGATCGCGCGCACGTCATGGAGTCGTTCGTGGATTCGCTGGTGAAACTGCATTCGGTGGACGTGGAAGACCCCGATGTGGCTCGCTTGGGTAAGCCGGAGGGATACCTGGAGCGTCAGGTGGCCACGTTTACGCGCCTGTGGGAGGTCAACTCCAAGCGCGAGGTGCCCGATGTGGTTGAGCTGGGCCGTCGCCTTGCCGCCGACATCCCCACCTCACAAAGCCACGCCGTTGTGCACGGGGACTACCGGCTGGGCAATGTGATGGTGCGGCCAGTTGGGGCGCCGGACGTCATGGCGATCCTGGACTGGGAGATGGCCACGCTGGGTGATCCGCTGGCCGACCTGGGGTACTTCCTCGCGACCTATGCTGAGCCCGGTGCCGGGCAACCCGGCGGCCGAGAGATGACTGTCATGGAGCTGTCGCGGGTGACCACTTCGGAAGGGTATCTGTCCCCAGACCAGGTGGTGGAGCGCTATAGCGCTGAGGTCGCCGAGGTGTCAGGCAGCGCCCCTGACCTGTCCCGGATCGACTGGTATAAGGCATTGGCGCTGTTCAAGTCGTGCGTGTTCCTCGAGGCGATGTTCACCCGGTGGAAGGCTGGCGAACGTCCCGGTGACGATTTTGCGCCGAGGTTGGAGCAAGGAGTTCCGCAGCTGGCCGTCCGCGGGCTTGAGTGGGTGTAAGTACTGCGCAAAGTGAGTGAGACTACGCGTTATATTGCGTAGTCTCGCTCACTTTGCGCTGTGTGGGTTTGGCTAAATCGTGCGGAGCTCTTTGCTTAGAAAGTCGTTTGGATACAGTCCAGTTCGATTTTGAGGCCCGAGTGTAGCCAAAACTGCCAAAAAGTATGGCGTGGATCACTAATTTAGGGTGAAAAGGGGCATTTTGGATACAGTCCAATTTCTGGACTGTAGCCAAAATGCATGTGGCCTTCGGGCTTAGGCGGGCGTGATGTTTGTGGTGTTACACCTGCAGCTGCGGGTGGTGCCACGCGTGTTTCGTCGCAGCCTCATAGGCAGCCGCAACTCGCAGAACATGTGCATCAGCCCCAGGGCGTCCCACGATCTGCACACCAACCGGCAAACCATCCGCGCTGAACCCGGCAGGAACACTGATAGCGGGGCAACCAGTTGCAGAAATCAACGTGGCTGACTCCATCCACGACAAATAGTCCTCCATAGCTTCACCATTGATGCGCGTGGGGAACTCCTCCGAAGCATCAAATGGCAGAACCTGAGACGTCGTACACACGAACACGTCATGCGTGTCAAAGAACTCCGCAAGGGCAGGCCACATGAGACCGCGCAAACGCACGCGCTCAAAGTGCTCGTCAGGTGTCATTGCCAAACCGGCTTCGATGTTGGTGCGTAGCGATTCCTTCATTAAGTCGCCGTGCAATTCATAGGCTTCACGGAATCCAAAAGCGAACTCAAATGCTCGCTCAAGCCTGAACAAACGGCGAGCCACATCCAAATCAGGGCACGCATCGGTGACGTGAGCGCCCAAGCCTGCGAACACCTCGGCCTGGGCGTCAATAACCTGGCGCACCTGCGCATCAACCTGCACCCGGCCGCCCAGATCAGTGGAGAATCCGACGCGCACGCCTGTGAGGTTTTCTGCCGTGAAGGCGTCATCCCATGCCGTCGAGGACCCGGGCGGAACAGCCACAGGACCGGCAGGGTGCGGGCCCGAGGTGAGCTTCATGAGAAGGGCAATGTCGGCCACCTCGCGAGCCATGAAGCCCGACTGGGCAATCCAGCCGTACGGGTTCTTGGGGGCTAGGTGCGGGAGCCATCCGTTCGATGGGCGCAGGCCCGCGATGTTGTTAAACGACGCAGGGAAGCGCAACGATCCGCCCATGTCAGACCCGTCGCCGGCTGCCTGAACCCCTGCCGCGATCACCACGGCCGCACCACCTGACGAACCGGCCGCCGACTTCGCCGTGTTGTACGGGTTCACCGTTGTGCCAAAAACGGGATTGAACGTGTGAGCGCCGGCGGCGAATTCTGGCACGTTGGTCTTCCCGGTGGGAATGATGCCGGCATCGCGCATGCGGGCGATGATGAGGTCATCGGCGTGAGAAACGTAGTCCTTGTAGATGGGGGAGCCCCAGGTTGTGCGCATGCCCGCCACTTCGTGAGTGTCCTTGTGGGTCATGGGGACACCTGCGAGCGGGGGCAAGGTTTTGCCCGAGGCGCGGTCGTTGTCGATCTGTTGTGCGGTTTGGCGTGCGCGGTCTTGATCGAGCGTCACCACGGCGTTGACCTGGGGGTTGATCGCGTCAATCCGAGCGAAATGCGCGTTCACCAGCTCCGTTGCGCTGACCTCTTTGCGGTTCAGTGCCTGGGCGGTGTCGCGGAGTGAGGTGTAGGTATAGGTATCCATGGGTTTTCTTGGGTTCTAGTGGGGTCTTTTGCGCGCAGTTCACTTGCCCAATCGGGATAGAACTGCGGTGAGACCGGCTTTGATTCCAGTTGTTAAGGACTGCTCTGGTACATCTGTGACAAAGAACGGTGAGTGGTTTCCTGCAACACCGCCGGGACCTTTGTATTTTGCGTCCGAGTACGCGCCCCAGAACCAAAACACGTATGGCACGTCAACGGAGTCGCCCAAAATGCCAAAGTCTTCAGACCCGGTAGCTGGCCCGCTGACGTTGACCTTGTCTTCGCCTAGCGATTCGCGGAAGCTCTGTTCAAGGTCTTTTGCCAGTTGCACGTCGTTATCGCAACGGGGGAAACGGTACATCGGCTCAACTGTTGGTTCCGGTGCCCCCGAGGCAATCGCTTCGCCTTTCAGAATGCGGTCCACTGCTTCTAGCACGCGTTCACGGACGGCTTCGTCCTGTGTGCGAATGTTCAGTTTGAATGTTGCAGTTTCGGGAATGATGTTCTCTTTTGTGCCTGCATTGAACGTGCCCACTGTGAGCACCACCATGTCTGAGCCTGCGACTTCCCGGGAAACCACGGTCTGTAGTCGCGTGACCATGTGTGCCCCAAGCACAATTGGGTCAATTGCGTTTTCTGGTTGCGACCCGTGAGCCTGTTTGCCGTGCACGGTGACCTTGAGTGAGTCTGCCATGGACATTGCGGTGCCGTGGGACAAGGTAACTTCATCGGCCAGTCCGGGCCAAATGTGCTGACCGAAAATGGCTTCTGGTTTGGGGAATTTTTCCCACAGGCCGTCTTCGACCATTGCGTTGGCACCTGCTCCGATTTCTTCACCGGGTTGGAAAATAATGATGAGTGTGCCCGCCCAATCGTCACGGTTTTCGTGCATGAGCTTTGCTAGGAGTAGTGCACACGTGATGTGGGTGTCATGGCCACATCCGTGCATGACACCCACCTTGTTTCCGTCCGTGTCCGAGGTGGTTACGGTTGACGCCCAATCCACGCCCGTTTTCTCAACCATGGGGAGACCATCAGTGTCGGCGCGGAACCCGATGGTAGGCCCGTCCCCGTTTTCGATCATCGTTACCGTGCCAGTTCCGCCCACGCGGGTGGCTTCGAGGCCGTAGGACTTCAACTCCTGTTCGATGCGTTCTACTGTCCACGTTTCCCGCATCGATAGCTCTGGGTGTTGGTGAAACTCTTTGTAGAGTTCCACAAAATAGTCTGCGAACTCCGGAACCTGACTCATAATGGCCGAGGTCGTTGCTGGCATGTCTTCTCCTTGTGTCAGTTGGCGTGCAATGCACGCGAGTGAATGAAGTGTTTTGAGTGATTAGAAGTTAGTTAATTGTGGCTGCGTTCATGTTCGCGGAATCGTCACGTTTACGAAGAAACCAGGTGAGAACAATGGTCATGAGCACTGCGATACCCACTGCGCCAGCTTTTAGGGCAGGAATCCAGACAGTGAGTCCAAAGACCACAAACGCGGAGCACGCCAAAGCGATCAACGTTGCGCGTAGTTGTTTTACTGTGGCAATTAATTGAACCGCTACACCGCCCAAGATTGCGGGAATGATATACAGCCGAGCTATATCGGTGATGTGGTCAGGAATAACCGTGACCAGCCAGGTTCCCAAAACTCCGACGAGCAGGAGCATGCTGATCACGTGGATGAAAGCAGCGCCACATATGGCAGCTGTTGCTGCGTAAGACGCTTTGCGCGATCCGGGCTTCTCATTGATAGCTGCCTGGGCAACGATGGCAGATGGCAACAATTTGTTTGCAATGTTGCCGATCATGAATGCCTGGTACATTCCAGCTGGCCCTAGGATCGGGTAGTAAGTAAGAGGCTCTACCACGTAGAAAACCCCGTAAACGGCGAAAACAGCCAGAAATGCTTTGAGGATCTGTGGCCAAGTGACATTAACGTCTGCGAAATACATCAGGTAAAACGGCAACGACGTGGAAATGAGCAGGCCAATTGCGAGGGTGAGGTTACCCCAGATGAAGGTGGTCTTCTGGTAAGCGGCGTGCGATGGTGTATGTGACATGATCGTCCTCCTCCTAGCCGTTCAACCCGTTGTAGTGGGCGAAGTACGCGACTGAGAGACCAACGAGAATAGCGAACCCCAGACCCCATTCACGTAACCATGTTTGGTTTAGTGCTTTAGCGATCCACAAACACAGCCCCATAACAGCAGCAGAAGCAATAACAGTCACGAAATGCACGTTGGATTTAGGGATTTCAGTAATTGCAAGGCTGGCAAAAGCCGCAAGAAGAGCTGCGCTTGGAACGATAGTCATCAGCGCAGGATTTACTTTCTGCAACGTCGCCTCACTTTTCTGAAAGATAGGCGTCAGAATTAGGGTGGCAATCATCCACCCAGCTCCTGAAAGGCTCATGGCGGCCAGCGCGATCACGAATGTGCTGGCGTCATAGCCATGTCCTCCCAATTCGGCTCCTGCGGTGTTTGCCGCCACGGACGCGGATGCGACCTCGGTGCCGGCAGAACCAATCAGACCAATCCTGACCAAAACGGGAGGCGTGCCGAACAAAGGGAGAAGCGCTACAGCAACCAAAACGACTGCCAGCGATGGTCCGATAGCTGCAACACCACCGGCTCGGAACGCTTTTGAAACTTCAGCCTGCGTCATGTCAGCCGCTTCAGCATTTCGGCGAACCGCGCGCATGTAGATCGCCGACTGCACTAGGATGACGAAAAGTACAGAGCACGCCAGAACCCACAGAATGGGGTTGTTGGCGATTTCGGTGACACTTGGTCCAGCGTTCTGTGAACTACTGGATGCAAGAAACCCATAGTTCGTTTGGTGGTGCATGTACCCTCCGCTCCATTGCGATTTAAGTCACAGTAGCAACGACTTATACGTTAGGGGAGCGGAGGCCACATGGTGGACGGTAAAATTTGAGGCTGACCTAGGGTTATAACCCTTAGCGCTACAGGCTCTTGGGGTCTACGTCGAGCAACACGTCCGACGCGTTCTCCATCACATCGAGCAGTGTCAACGCATGGGGGAGTTCATACTCGAAGAAGTACTGCGCCGCCGCTCGCTTCCCTGCATAGAACGTGGCGTCGCTTCCGGCTCCAGCACTGGAGGCGACGCCACCCTCACCAGCGCCTTCACCAGCCCTGGCGCTGTCAATCGTGTTCACCATGTCCAGCCACAGCCATGCCGCAACGATGTGCCCCATCGCCTCCAAGTACAGCGCCGCATCCTTCAGTGCAGCATTGGCGCTGTCACGGCCGTGGACTGTGCGCGTCACCTGAACTGCCCGCTCAACCGCGGCGCGTAGTTTGGCTGCCCACGCTTGGGTGTCGGCCCCGGCCCCGGCCCCGGCCGCAGCCTCACCCGCCCCACCACCTGCCGCCTCGCACGTCTGCGCAATGCGCCTGACCAGCAGATCCAGCCCGGCCCCGCCACGCATGGCCACTTTGCGGCCTAACAGGTCGTTGGCCTGGATGCCGTGCGTACCTTCGTGAATCGGATTGAGCCGATTGTCCCGATACAACTGCTCCACCGGGAAATCCCGCGTGTACCCGTATCCACCATGCACCTGAATGGCTAGGTCAGACGCCTTAACCGCGTACTGCGACGGGAACGATTTAGCGATAGGCGTCAGCACATCAAGCAGTAGCGCTGCCGCCTCACGGTCCTCCTCACGCTCCGCCGTCTGCGCCTCATCCTGCAACCGGGAGCAGAACATGACCAGGGCGACTGACACCTCGGCGTAGGACTTCGACGCCAGCAACATTCGCCGCACATCCGCGTGCTCCACGATAGGCACCATGGGCCCACCCTGCCCCTTGTCCTGCGGGAGGCGGCCCTGGCGCCGCTCGCCCGCGTACCGCACGGCCGTCAGGTGCGAGCGCTGCCCCACCGAAGCCGCCGCTGCACCCACGAACACCCGCGCCTCGTTCATCATGTGGAACATCAGTGCCAGGCCCTCGCCTTCGCGCCCAATGAGGTATCCCACCGCGCCCGAGGTGGGCTCACCTTGCGCGTTTACCGGCCGGTGTTTGTCGTCGCCGAACTCCAGGAGCGTGTTCGTGGTTCCGCGGTTACCCATTTTGTGGTTGAGCCCCACCAGGGTGATCGCGTTGCGTTCGCCCAGATCACCGTTGTCGTCAGTGATGAACTTGGGCACCGCGAACAGGCTCAAGCCCTTTGGCCCAGGCTGCGCGTTGTCACCTGCGTGACGGGCCAGCACTAGGGCCACGATGTTTTCCGAGATCTCCTGGTCACCACCCGAAATCCACATCTTGGTGCCGAAAAGTCGATACGTGCCGTCCGGTTGCGGTTCGCCACGTGTGGTGAGGTCGCCCAGGGACGAACCGACTTCTGGTTCGGACAGCGCCATCACGCCAAAGAAGCGGCCCGAAGCCATGTGCGGAACGAACCGGTCGATCAGCTCCTGCGACCCGTGCTGGTAGAGGGTCTGGGCGGCTGCGGTTGTCAGCCCGGCGTAGGCGTAGGTTGACGCGTTCGCAGCCTGGAACCACATGTACACCGCGCGAGCAACGGTCATAGGGAGTTGGAACCCTCCCACCTTTTCATCCATGGCTGCTGACATCAGGTCTGCTGCGGAAAACGCGTCGAGTGCGCGCTTCACGTCGTCGATAAGTTCGACTTTCCCGTCTGCGTTCATGCGCGGTTCGTTCGCGTCGAGCTTTTGGAAGTGTGGTTCGAAGTGCTCCAGCGCGATCTGCTTTGCCACGTCCAGTATTCCGTCGAACGTTTCACGTGAGTGCTCCTTGAACCTGTTGCGCTGGGTGAGCTCATCGACTTTGAGCCATTCGTACAAGAGAAACTCTGCGTCGCGTTCGTTGAAGATCACGGATTTGGACATGTCGCTCCTTTGCGATCGATTGTTAAGTATGGGGTCATCCTACAGTTTTTGCAGGTGGTGCTGGGTGAGACGACGCAAAGTGAGCAAAACGGCGCGTTATATTGCGTAGTCTTGCTCACTTTGCGCGGTTTGGGCTTGGTTCAGTTGCCCGAGGTGTAAAGGAGTTTGGGTTGAGCACGGGGCCACCTCGGGCTGGCTTCCTGCTCGGAAAGTCGTTTGGCTACAGTCCAACTTTTCGACTGTAGCGAAACGACCTCATTTCACCCCGATTTAGTGACCCGCGTCACGATTGTGGAGGATTTTGGCTACACTCGACGCACAAAATCCAACTGGAGTGTAGCCAAACGGTGCTGCGCGAATCGATCATAGGACTGGAGCGGCCAGGTGAGACGACGCAAAGTGAGCAAGACGGCGCGTTATATTGCGTAGTTTCGCTCACTTTGCGTGGTTTGGCCTTGGCTAAAGAGCCCGGAGCACTTCATCCGGAAAGCGGATCCAGCACACAAAACCGGCCGCGTGCAACACATGCACACGGCCGGTCAGTGTTTAAGAGCTAGTCATGCCAGGGCTAGTCACCCAAGCTCTGCGCTGACTGGAGCGCTATTGATTGAGCTGGGAAACCTAAGGCTGTGTGAGAGGCAGGCGCTGAAATGCGCCCAAGCTCATGCCCGCGCCAGCGCTCAAGCCCGTCACGCTCAGTGCTTGCCTGGGGTTCCCGAAGCGTCAGCGTCCTTGACGTCTTCAAGGTCAGAAGCGACGACCTCGGCGTCAGCGTCCTTCTCGTCGTCGCCGTGACCTTCTGGAACTTCTACTTCGGTCACAATGGGAGCGGTCGCGGTGGACTCTTCAGCGTCGTGTGAACCCAGCGGGCGAGCGTCGGCTGGACGGTTGCCTGGCAGTGGCTCTGACCATGGGTCGTTCACTGGCTGGAGCTTCTTCCATACGAAGTATCCAATGGCACCAATCGCGCCCAGCGCCAGAACCCACACGACCCAGTTCCAACCGTTGCTCTTCTTGTTGGACTTGGCCAGTTCCTTCGACGTCTTCGACGCCTGCTTCGAAAGTTCCTTAGCGCGCTTAGCCGCAGCCTTCTGAGCCTTCTTGATGGCCTTCTTGTCGCCGGTCACGCGACCCACGAACTCTTCCACTCCCTTAGGAGCAGACGCGGAAGCCAGCAGGCCAGCTACCTGCGAAGACGTGTCAGCGAAACGCTTGCTTGCGTCAGAAGCTGCCTTGGTGGAGTACTCGCTTACGCGTTCGCTTGCCTGAGCTGCACGGTCGCGACCCTGCTCCGACAGTTCCTGCAGACGCGGGCCAGCCTGGGCGCGAACCCGGTCGGCAACCTCGTGCAGACGGTCGCTTGTCTGGCTCAGCTTGGGGCCAGCTGCGTCGGTGATGTCGTGAATGAACTCGTTGGCGCGCTCCAGGCCAGGGCCAGTGGCCTCGAGTGCCTGTGCGGAACCTTCTCGAACCGTATTACCAATCTGCGATGCCACGTCACTAACCTCTTCCAAAAATGATTTTGCGGTTGCGGTTGACTTCTTTGCTACTTTTTTAGCCGGCGATTTTTTAAACATGGCCCTCCCAAGCTCGAGAATAAAAACTCGTTACCTTTATCCTACGTGTTTGAGTGTGCAGTGCCACCTGAGCAGGCCTTCTGAGACTGAGTCTTTGCTGTATGCGTGCTGCGCCGAGGTGTCCCGCGCCAACCGCGCTGGCCGAGGTGTTGCGCGCCCGCCGTCCCCGTCACCGGCCCCCGCACCTTGCACCGCCCAGCACCCAACCCCCACCACGGAACCCTGAATGAAACTTGACAAGGCCACAGGCGCGTCATGACACAATGAATCTATGAGTATTGCAACGCAGCAGGCGATCCTGCACACCAACAAGGGCGACATCAAACTCAACCTTTTCGGAAACCACGCGCCAAAAACCGTCGCGAACTTCGTGGAACTTGCCGAAGGCACCCGCGAATACAAGGACGACGCTGGCCGCACCAACCCCACCCGTTACTATGACGGCTTGGGCTTCCACCGCATCATTAAGCAGTTCATGATCCAGGGTGGCTGCCCGCTGGGTCAGGGAACTGGTGGCCCTGGATACATGTTTGACGACGAAATCCACCCTGAACTTCAGTTCACCAAGCCTGGCCTGCTGGCTATGGCTAACGCTGGAACTCGCGGTGGAAAGGGCACCAACGGTTCGCAGTTCTTCATCACCACGGTTCCTACCGAATGGCTCAACGGTAAGCACACCATTTTCGGTGAGGTTGCTGACGAAGAGTCCGCTAAGGTTGTCGCCGACATCGAAGCGACCCCCACCGGCGCCATGGACCGTCCGCAGGAACCTGTTGTCATCGAGTCGGTTGAAATCATCAAGTAAACCGCACTTGTGACTGAACATCCGGATCACAACGAGCCGCCCACCATTGGTGGGCGGTCTTCGTTTTCGCATAATTCGCCCGAGGTGGGGCACGGCGGCATAGATCATCCCGAGGTGGGTCCCCCTGACGCTCAAAACCCCGAGGTGGGTTCGGCTGGGAGCGGGCAGACACCTCGGGAGTGGCCCGCTGACACCCAACCGAACCACACGCACAACGGCACCACCCGGCGCTCACCAGCGGTCGAGGCGCTACGCAAAAGCCCTGTCACCGTGACAATCGCCGCAGTGACGGTCCTGGTGTGGTTGACCCAGTTTGTTCCCGGCTGGCATGTGCAGGAGCGGCTGGCGTTTGTGCCGCTGTGGGCCTTGGACGAGCCGTGGCGGTTCGCTACCACGATGCTGGTTCACTCCCAGCCCAGCCCCACGCACGTGCTGTTTAACATGATGGGGCTGTTGATCTTTGGCACGTTCTTGGAACGCGCGCTGGGATCGGTGTTCTTCGCGGTGACGTATGTGTTGTCCGGGGTGGGCGGTTCGGCGATGGTGTGGCTGTTGGCCACGGAAGGAATTGCGCACCCGTTCGCGCTGTATGTGGGTGCATCTGGTGCAGTTTTTGGGCTTGTGGGCGTGCTACTGGTGCCGTCCAAGCGTTTGGACCGCAACTGGGGTGGCGTCGCGGGGTTCGTGCTGTTGAACGTGCTCATGCTGTTCGTTGAGCCGAACATTGCGTGGGAAGCTCACCTCGGCGGATTGATCGTCGGGTTTGTTCTGGGCGCGATCAGGCTGTGGACGATGAAGCCAAACGGCGCTAAGTGAGCGAAACTACGCAATATAATGCGCCTTTTCGCTCGCTTTGAGCCGTTTGGTCGGCTGCTTAAAGTCCTTCAGCCTTAAGCATCATCGGAGTCAAACGGGCTGGCAGGACCAATCAGCCGTTCGCCCATACGCAAGAAGATCTGAGTCAACGGCCCAACGAAGAACGCGTACAGGATCGTCCCCACGAACAGCCGCCCGCCCATGAAGAATCCCAGGACCATAACCAGAATCTCAAGAACTGAACGCACCAAGAACACCGGCCGGCCTGTGGCACTGACCAGGCCCGTCATGAGGCCGTCGCGTGGCCCCGGCCCAAAGTTGGGCACAATATACAGTGCGGTCGCCAACGCATTCACCACGATTCCTGCAACCATGAGCACCACTGCCCACACCAGGTTTGGCGCCACCGGAATAACAAGCCCCCACAGGTCAATAAAAACGCCCACCAGAAGCGCGTTTGAAATGGTGCCCAGCCCCACGCGCAGGTGCTTGCGAATAGGGATCCACAGCAACATCACCACGATCGACACCATGACGGTGCACGTCCCAACGCTGAACCCAAGCATCTTCGAAAGCCCCTGGTGCAACACGTCCCACGGCATGTTCCCTAGGTCCGACTGCAGCAACAACCTGCACGACAACCCGTACAATACGAGTCCGCCGTACAACGCGAGCAAGCGCACCCACATCGGTGCGCTTGCTAGCAATCTGAAGTTTTTTCCGGAAGCTCCCACGAGGGGCAGTATAAGCTCAGCGAGTCATCGCCATCTAGTCGACATGCCAAGACCCACGACCATGATCCCGAACCCAACCAGCAGGTTCCAGTTACCCCACGCCTCGACCGGCCACTTGCCAGTCGAAATGTAGAACACCACGAGCCACGCCAGACCCAGCAACAGGATCCCCAACATGACTGGCAGGAACCAGCGCGGGTTGGGGCGGTTGACCTTGCCGTGGTCGGCAGAGGAGTAGGTGGAGGTTTTGCGTCCCGAGGCGCGCTTAGCTGGGTTGCCCGACCTCGAGGTGCGCTTGGCAGAACTTTTCGCGGATTCGCTCTTGCCACTCTTAGTTTCCTTGCCGCCTTTTTCGTCCTTGCCAGCCTTGTTGCTCTTGGAGCCCTTAGCGGACTCGGACTTGGCGTCCTTCGAAGGTGAGTCCTTCTTGGAAGAGGTTTCTTTTTTCGCCGAGGTCGTTCCCGACTTTGCGTCGTCCTTCTCCGTGGCGTCCTTGGCACCTACGGCCGTGCTACCAGCCTCGGAACCCTTACCAGCCGCTGAGTCCTTGTCAGCGTCGGTTGCAGGCTCGGCCTCGGTGTCTCCCACCTCGGCGGTCTCTACGTTTTCAGTGTCCTCAGCGACGGAGGAATCGACCGGTTGCTTCGCAGAGTCCTTTGCCTGGGCATCCCTCGAAGCCTGGGTTGCCTTGTTTCGCGAAGTCCTTTGCACTCGGTTGGGCTTAGCCACGATTCTCCTCTTTTCGTTAAGTCCTCAAAGATTGTACTTGCTACGAGTCGAATTACCGCATGTTTACACCGACTTCTAAGGGTAGACCGTAATATATATGGTGAGAAACTCGGCGTTCGTTGTGCCGGGTGCCCGTTTGGTCGTCTAAATGCCAGTCAACAGGCATGGTGAGGTGTTCGTGGAACAGCCCAGAACCCGCAGGGAACGTCGCGAAATGGAGCGTGCCCGAGCAGAAGCTGAGCAAGCCCGTCAAGCGACGCAACCCGCCTCTGGTGGGACCAGTGGGGCCGAGGCTGGTGGAGTCGGTGGGCCCGCACCCGAATCCGACCAACCCACCCAACAGTTCTCGCCGGTGACGTTCCCACAAACGGCTTACCAGGCGCCTGCTGCTTCGCGGCCGTTCATTCGGCCAGCGGAGCCTAATGCCACCTCGGCGGCCGCTAACAACTCTTACAACGCCCAGCCGGGCGCGCAGCACAACTCCCAGCCAGGCGCGCAACCCGGCATACAGGGGGACATTGACCAAACGCAGCCGTTCCAAGCCGTGCAGGCGCGCCCCCAGGACCAGGCGGGGCAGCGCCCCCAGGACGAGCCCCTGCCCACTCGCGCCCAAAAACGCGCGCAGGACCAGGCGGCGCACGCCCAACACCGCAGGAACCAGAAACCCGAACGGCAACCCCTAGGCGTTGTGCGTGGGACGATCCGCACGTTCGGCGAACTGTGCATCACAGCTGGGCTGATCATGATCCTATTCGTGGTGTGGCAGCTGTGGTGGACTGACATCGAAGCCAACCGCGACAACGAAAACCTCGCATCGAACCTGGTCACACAGTGGAAAGACAACCCACGCGACAAGACCCCTGACGACCCTGACACACCCGTGATCGCAAAGACGCCAGAAGAGAACCAGGCGTTCGGGATCATGTACGTGCCACGTTTTGGCGACGACTACTACCGCACCATTGCTGAAGGTGTGCAGCTCGAACCCGTTCTGAACCGCATGGGAATGGGCCACTACCCGTCGAGCGCGCGGCCCGGTGAAGTGGGCAACTTCGCGATGGCTGGGCACCGAGTGACGTACGGAAAGCCGTTGAACTTGATCGCTGAAATGCGCCCCGGCGACCCGGTGGTCATTCAGACCCAAGAAGGCTTTTACACGTACACCATGCGTAACTTCGACATCATTTTGCCTGATCAGACCGAGGTGCTCGCCCCAGTTCCCGGATTCCCGGAATACAAGGGTAAAGAACGGCTCATGACGTTGACGGCGTGTAACCCCATGTTTTCGGCGCGGGAGCGTTACGTGATCTACGCCGAGCTCACCGAATGGCGCCCTGCATCTGAAGGGCCACCCGATGCCATTAAGGATTCTGCGGCGTTTAAGAAGGCTGGAGGTCAGTGATGTATGAACTAATATGGCGGATTCTGCCAGGTAACTGGTTCGTTAAAACTTTGATTTCACTGATTCTGATTGCTGGGATCGTGTTCGTGCTCATGCAGTACGTGTTTCCCGTGATCGCGCCGTACATGCCGTTTAACGACGCCACGGTTGAAGAAGGCGCGTTCGCCCCAGCGCAAGGTTTGACGGGACTGGGCTCATGACGCACATTTTGGTGATCGACAACTACGACAGTTTTGTGTACACGCTCGTGGGGTATGTGCAGGAACTGGGTGCTACCACCACGGTTATTCGCAATGATGACGTGGACGCTGACCAGCTGGACGACTACCTGCCCCAGTTCGACGGGGTCCTGGTGTCGCCCGGCCCGGGTACTCCGGCAGATTCGGGTGTGTGCCCGCAGGTGATCCGTTGGTGTGAGGCGCACTCGCTGCCCATGTTCGGCGTGTGTTTGGGGCACCAAGCCCTAGCCGAGGTGTTCGGCGCCACCGTTGCGCACTCACCTGTTCTGATGCATGGGAAGACGTCGCTTGTTCGGCACAATGAGTCTGGCATTTTTGCCGGGTGCAGGAACCCGTTGACTGCGACCCGGTATCACTCTTTGGCGATTGTCGACAGCACACTTCCCGACGATCTTTTTGAAGCGGCCGCGCACACCGATGACGGGGTCATCATGGCTATTGAGCACCGTCACGCACCGTTGGCCGGGGTACAGTTCCACCCCGAGTCCGTTCGTACGGAGGACGGTTACCTCATGGTGGGGAACTTCTTGGCTAGGTGTGGGCTTGCCGATGCACCAGCTAAGGCCACGGGCCGGTCGCCTGTTGCAACTGCGTCGCTGAACAAGTAACAGTTACTTAGCCCAAACGGCGCAAAGCGAGCGAAACTACGCGTTATAACGCGCCGTATCGCTCGCTTTGCGCCGTTTCGTCCGGGCTAATCAGCCCAAGCCCTCTACGGAATCCTCTGCTGCACGTCGTTTTCTGACGGTGCTGGTGGGAAGAACGGCGGGCGTGATGGCTCCGGTGCCTGCGACGGCTCTGGTGATGGCGGTGGTGGCGCCTTAGCGACGCGGATCGTCACCGTCGAGTGCTGATCGGCCGTGGAACCGCCCTGCAGCGACTGCTCAAACACTTCACCTTCAGTGTGGTCACTTGTTTCGACTTCCTTGACGTCACACTTCAGTTGCGTCTTCTTGTCTTCAAGCGCACCACAGGCGTCGTCCTTGGTCATGCCAATAACGTCGGGTACTTCGACCTTTCCGCTGGACAGCACCAGGTCCACGGTGGACCCAGCCTTCACGGTTGAGCCCTTCTTGGGTTCAGTGCTGAGAACTGTGCCCTTGTCTTCATCGGGCGAATTCTCTTCAATGTTAGACCCAGCGTTGAGTCCCACTTTTTCCAGCTCCTGCCGGGCTTGAGCCTCACTCATGCCCTTGAGGTCAGGAATCTTAACGTCCTCGGGCCCGGTTGAAACCTTGAGAACGACCGTCTCGCCTTCAGGCACCTCGGTGCCCGGGCCAGGATCAGTGCTGACAACGTTTCCTTCTTTAACGTCGTTGTCGGCTACCTCTTCCTCTTTAGCCACCAGGTTGTTTTGTTGCAGGTACGTTTTAGCTTCCTCAACCGACTTGTCGGAAAGGTCAGCCAGCTGCACGGTGACAATCTCTGGCGGTTTCGACGCTTGGTAGACCCAGAACGCCAAACCTGCCAGCACCAAAACAATCATGGCGATACCGGTCCACATGAGCCCGCGCCTCTTGCGGTCGCGCTCAGGGTCCGGTTCTTCCTCTTGCACGGTAGCCACCGCCGAGGTCATAATTCCTGGCTCTGTCCCTGACTGGGAGGCGTGTGCCGGCCCGGAACCGTACTCCGGCTGATGTTCAGCTGGAGTGGCCATGACTCGCGTAGCCGTTTCTGAGGCGTACGGTTGGTTCATCAGCTGCGTGGTCGCTTCGCTGTCGATGCTCATAGGGCGACCGTCACGGGCACACAGGACGTCTTCACGGAATGTGAACGCGTCTTGGTACCGGTCGTCACGCTCCTTTTGAAGCGCGTGCATGAGCAGGCGGTCAACAGCAGGGCTTAAGTTGTGGTTGAGCTCAGACGGAGCCTTGGGGGTTTCCCCAACGTGCTGATACGCAACGGCCAGCTGCGAATCACCCACAAACGGTGGCCGCCCGGTGAGTAGTTCGTACAGAACGCACGCGGTTGAGTACAGGTCTGACCGTGCATCAACCACTTCACCCTTTGCTTGTTCGGGTGACAGGTATTGCGCGGTACCCACAACAGATTGGGTTTGGGTCAGTGAACTGGTGTCCTCCAGTGCACGCGCAATCCCAAAGTCCATGACCTTGATGTCACCTTCGGGAGTGAGCATGACGTTGGCGGGCTTGATGTCACGGTGAACAATTCCCTTGCGGTGGGAGTAGTCCAGCGGTGCTAGTATCCCCGCGACCACGTCTAGAGATTCTTGCGTGGTGAGTGGTCCGTGCTGTGTGATGACTTCGCGGAGGGTCTGCCCTTCGACAAACTCCATCACGATGAAGGGAACTTGAACTTCCCCGCCGCCACTTTCAGTGAAGGTTTCTTCACCCGAGTCGTAGACACCTACAATGCCCGGGTGGTTCAGACGGGCTGCCGATTGGGCTTCCCGCTTGATGCGTTCGTGGAATGAAGGGTCACGTGCCAAGTCGGAGCGCAGCAGTTTGATCGCGACACGGCGACCCAGCCGGGTGTCCCACCCAGCGTGTACTTCTGCCATGCCTCCACGGCCGAGTAGCTCTTTGATCTCATATCTACCCGACAGAATTCGCTCGGCGTTCACACTGACCTCCTAACCACGCTTTGTGAATGTTCAACTTTACTGTGTCATGTTCATTAACGTTTAACCTGTTGACCACGCCTAGTTTCCACCTGCTGTCTTTTCAGGTTTAGGCGCATTGTCGTTGCCGCCGGACCCGTTGCCGTCACCAGAGTCACCGGAGTTACCTGAGCCACCTTCGTCCTGGCCGCCGCCCGGGTCGGTGCTGTCAACGCCGCCACTTCCGTCACCGTCGCCACTTCCGTCGTCGCCGGAGTTGTCATCGCCAGAGTCGCTTCCGTCACCTGGCGCCTGTTTCGTGGGCTTGGGCTTCTGTTTTTGCGTGGGTTCTGGTTTGGGTTCCGGTTCGCTGGGGCCGGTGGAGACTTCGATTGTGACGGTGTCGCCTTCTTCGAACGTGTATCCCTGGTTGCCTTCGCGCACGCTCACCACGCGTCCGGAGGGCTCTGAGGATTCCACGTCCACGTGTTTGACCTTCAGCCCCAGGTTTTCAAGGTTGCGTTCAGCAGTGGTTGCTGTTTGGCCCACGTAGTCGTCGGGGTTGATGGTGACGGTTTTGTTTTCTTCCGTAGGCGTTGCGGTGGCAGTCGCTTCAGGGTTTGGTTCTTCGTCTGTCTTCGCAAATTGCCACACGGCCCATGCGATCGCTGCAATTGCCAGGATCGACAAAACAACAATCGCAATGGCTGCACCCTTGGATTTCTTTTGGGGTTCTTCCACGTCCGAGGTGCCCGCCTCCGGGTCTTCCACCACCGGGTTGACCGCGGTTTGGGGGAGTACCTGGGTGGCTTGTGTGGGTGCGGGTTGGTTGAATACGCGGGTGACCGCTTCCGAGGCCGTTTCTGGCCGCGGGTTCATCTGCGGCACGGCTGCTTCGGCTGCAGCGACGTCACCGGCGATGAGGGCACGCGCTGCGGTTGCTAGAGCTTTTCCGCTTTCTGGGCGTCCTTCAGGTTTCTTCGACAGGGTTGCGTCAACCAGTCGGCGCACAGGTTCTGACACCGACTGCGGAAGCGGTGGGTGTTTGCGGTTGACCTGGGCGATTGCGATTTCAACTTGTGATTCGCCGGTAAATGGGCGCACTCCAGCCAGGGCTTCATACAGGATGACACCAAGCGAGTACAGGTCAGACTGCGGGCGGGACCCTTTACCTGTGGCCTGTTCTGGGGCCAGGTACTGGGCCGTTCCCATGACCTGACCGGTCTTGGTCAGGGGCGCTTGGTCGGCTACGCGGGCAATCCCAAAGTCAGTGATTTTGACTTTGAAGTCAGGGGTGATGAGCAGGTTTCCCGGCTTGATGTCACGGTGAACAACCCCGGCGTTGTGCGCGGCGTTCAAGGCTTCGGCAGCCTGTGCCACGATTTCGAGCGCATCACCTTCGGGCAACCCGCCGTTACGTTCCAGGATCGTGGAAAGCGCTTCACCGGGCACGTACTCCATGACCAAGTACGGTGCTCCGTCCTCTTCGCCGTAGTCGTACACGGCGGCGATTCCAGGGTGCGAAACCGAACCCATCGAGCGGGCTTCGGACTTAAAGCGTGCCAGGAAGCCCGGTTCGGTCCGGTACTCTTCCTTCATGATTTTCGCGGCGACTTCACGGTCTAACACGGTGTCTTTGCCGCGCCAGACTTCGCCCATTCCACCGACGGCGATCCGTCCGGTGAGCTCGTACCTGCTGCCCAGACGAGTACCCTTTTGAGGCCTCATTCGTTCACCACCGCTTCCATGATTTTCTTCGCAATTGGTCCCGCTACTCGACCGCCGGAGGCTTGGTTCCCCGCATTTCCACCGGATTCCACGACGACTGCGACAGCCACTTGAGGATCATCCGCTGGAGCGAAACCAGTGAACCACGCGTGCGGTGCCGCTCCTTGTGCGTGCTGGGCCGTTCCAGTTTTCCCGGCTACCTTCACGCCCGATATCTGCGCGGCCGTACCGGTTCCTTTATCCACAACGTCGACCATCATGTCGGAGAGTTGACGTGCCGTGTCTTTGGAGATCGGACGCGAGTATTCGCGCGGACGTGGCTTCTCAATGGTTTCTAGGGTGCGCGCATTGCGAACTTCGGAGATCAGGTTGGGGCGCATTTCTGTGCCACCGTTAGCGATCGCCGCGGTCACCATGCACACCTGTAGGGGTGTGGTTTTCACTTCGAACTGTCCAATTGCTGACTGTGCGAGTTCTGGTTCGTTTGGCGATTCGGGGAAGGTCGATGCGCTGACTCGCAACGGCATGGTGAAGTTGTCGCCAAAACCAAACTTTTCGGCCTGTTTGTTCATCGCGTCAGCACCTAAGTCCATGCCCAGTTTGGCGATGGGAGTGTTGCACGATTTCATGATCGCGTGCTTGAGGGTGGCCTTCTTCCCGTCGGCACACGTGGAACCACCCGCGTTCTTGATGGTGTGAGTGGTCTGGGGTAGTTTCAGCGCGTTTGGCGCGTCGATTTCAGTGTCTTCGTTGTAATCGCCTGATTCGATCGCGGCTGCGGCTGTCACCAGCTTGAACACGCTTCCTGGCGGGTACAAGTTACCCCCGATTGCGCGGTTATACAGCGGTTTGTCCGGGTCTTTCAGCGCCGACTTGTACGCCGCCTCGGCGTCCTTGCGGTTGTGCGTCGCCATGTCGTTGGGGTTGAACCCAGGCGTGGACACCATTGCCAGAACCTCACCAGTCTTAGGGTTCATAGCCACGGCCGCACCCTTCTGGCCTTCCAGCGCCTGGTACGCGGCGCGCTGAGCCTTGGGGTTGAGGGTCAGTTCGACGGCGGCACCCGTGGGTTCCTGCCCGGTGAGCCAGCCGGATACCCGGTCGTAGAAGAGTTTGTCGTCAGTTCCAGCCAGCAGGCTGCCTTCCGTGCGTTCAAGTCCGGTGGCGCCCGAGGTGATCGAAAAGAAACCTGTTACGGGGCTGTACATTTTGGCTGGGAGGTTGTCGGATCCGTAAGTCCGTTGGAACTTGTACTGATCGTCAACGGGGGTTGAAAGAGCCACGGGCTCACCATCCACCAGGATGGGGCCACGGTTGCGTGACAGTTCCTCAAGAACTGTGCGGTTATTCAGGGGGTTCTCATTCAGTGACTCTGCTGAGAAGTATTGAACGTAGCTGGTGGAACCAAACAGGAACGCGAACATCACAAAGCCCACGACAGCGACGTGCTTGAGCGGCTTATTCATTCGACCTCCTTCTGGTTCAAAACGGTGGTGGGTGCTTCCGACCCAGCTTGGTCAGTCTGGACAGTCTGGGCCTCTTCATCAGCGGAAGCAGAACGAGCGCTGGAAGTGGGGGCCGCCTCGGCGTTGGAACCCCCAGTACCCTTGCGAGACTTACTTTCTGACTCACGGGAAGGCGCAACCCGCAAAACACCCGTAGCGAGCTCTTCCGCAGGGCGACGGGCGTTGTCCGAGGCGCGCAAAAACAGCCCAATGATGATCCAGTTGGCAACCAGGGAAGAACCACCGGCGGCCAAGAATGGTGTGGTCAGACCCGTGAGCGGGATGAGGCGCGTCACACCACCCACCACGATGAACGTCTGCAACGCGACCGTGAACGAAAGGCCTGCGAGAAGTAGGGTGCCGAATCCGTCGCGAAGTTCGGACGCGGTTTTGAAGCCACGCTGGAACAAAATGACGTACAGAATGAGGATGACGAAAAGCCCAATGAGGCCCAGTTCTTCGCCAAGGGAGGCGTAGATGAAGTCGGATTCGGCGTACGGCACCACGTTGGGGCGTCCTTCGCCCAGACCGGTGCCCACCAGTCCACCCTTAGCCATACCGAACAAGCCTTGGACCAGTTGGTACGACCCACCTGGTGACTTGTTGTACTCCTCTGGGCTCAACGCGTTGAGCCAACCGCTCAGACGCTGGTTGACGTGCGAAAACATTTGTGAGGCGACGACTGCACCGGCAACAAAAAGCGTCAGGCCAATGAGGATCCACGACTTCTTGTTCGTAGCGATGTAGAGCATGGCCACGAAGAGTCCAAAGAACAACAGCGACGTTCCCAGGTCACGCTGGAACACCAAGATTCCAACTGACGCGACCCAAGCGATTGCGATGGGGCCGGTGTCGCGCAAACGGGGGAAGCTCAGACCCAGGAACTTTTTGCCCGCGGCGGTGAGCTGGTCGCGGAAAGTTACAAGGTAGCCTGCGAAGAAAATGGCCAGGAAAATTTTGGCCAGCTCACCAGGTTGAAAACTGAACGGGCCTAGGTGAATCCAAATGCGTGCACCGTTAATGGTCTTTCCAAGCCCCGGAATCAGGGGGAGGAGCAGAAGCAACAGCGCAGCCAGGCCAAACGTGTACGTCCAGCGGCGCAAAATGCGGTGGTCGCGCACGAAGATGACGGTGGCAGTGGCCAAAAGCACCCCCAGCGTCATCCAGATGAGCTGGTTGACAGCCACGTGCGTGTTTTTTGCCTGGTCAAGCCTAAAGATCATGGCCAAACCCAGGCCGTTGAGAAGCACTGCGATAGGGACGATCACCGGGTCGGCGTACTTGGCACGCCACCAGGTGACCGCGTGAAGAATGATGCTCAACGCGGCCAACCACACTGAGTACTCGATAACGTTGGCTGGAATCTGTTTGTCGGTTCCCAAGCCCACCAGTGCGTACGCACCTGCGGACACGGCAATAGCGAGCAGAATCAGGAAAAGTTCTGCAATGCGATACGTGCGCGGGCCTTTGGTTTGAGGTGACTGGGCGTTTGCGTTTCGATACGTGCCCTGTTCCTCACCTGCGTCAACATTCCACGTGGCAACACTCATGGGTTTTCACCCTGTTCGGCTTGTTGCGCGGGTTGCTGAGGTTGGTTCGGCTGGTCAGGTTGGCCCGGCTGCTGCTCAGGGTTGTTTTCAGGGCTGTTTCCAGGCTCGCCTGGCGCAGAAGGTGCAGGGTCGGTGCTGTTGCCGTCCGTTGCGCCACCGCTAACGCTTTGCTGGCGAGTCTTATCTGCTGCAGAACGCAGATTCTCAACGATCTTCTGGGCTTCGTCGTGACTGGACGCAGGGATCGTTTCTTTCAATCTGCTCTGCGTGTACGCAGGAAGGTACTGGACTTCGATGTCCGTGGTCTCGTTCAGGTTCGACAGTTCAAACGGCCCCAGGTTCTGCGAAACCCCCTGATAAACAGCGACCTTGCCGTTTTCTTCCGTCACGTAATACTGCGACTGAATAAACGCTTTCCCGGCAAACCCGGCCACGATAAGCAAAACAATGACCGCCCCAGCGATCGCCCAGGGAATCCAACGACGGCGAGGTTCCTCGTCAGAGAACTCATCAAAATCGTCAGTGTCAGCGCCAAGATCCTTACGCTTGCGACTCTTGGTCGCTCGCGCTTTTCCCCGACCGCCCCGCTTACTGTCACCAGCAACGGCTGCGGCCGAACTCGCAGCCGCCCCAACAGCGGTAGCCGAAACCGCCTCGGCGGTTTCCTCATCAGCGCCGTCACTTGCCTTCTCAGAGTTAGTCGCGGTGCCCGCCCCGGCATCGGAGGCGCCGTCCGCGGGGGTCTCGTCGTCACGGGAGTTGGAAACCACCTCGGCGGTGTCCTCATCCACCTGAGGCAACGCCTCAGTTTCTAAATCCTCAACCGGCTGGGTGCCGTCGACGGGCTGCGTGTCGTTGTCGACCGTGCCCAGCTGCGCGAACTGCGGGTTGATCTCAACCGAACCGCCAAACTGGCCGGGGGCATCCAGATCTTCATCCGTGAGGTCGGTCGCGTCAACAACATCGCCGATCACCACCGTGATGTTGTCAGCACCCCCGCCTTCGAGCGCCATGTTGACCAGTTTTTCCGCGCACTCGCCAGGGTCGTCGATCGAACGCAAAGCCTCTTCGATGACGTCGAGGTCAGCGAACCCGGTGAGACCGTCGGAACACAGCATCCATCGGTCGCCAATGCGCGCCTCACGCACGGACATGTCAAGCTCAGGAGAGGCTCCCACGTCACCCAAAACGCGCATCACAACAGAGCGCTGCGGGTGGTATTCGGCTTCTTCAGGGGTGATGCGACCCTCGTCGACCAGCATCTGCACAAACGTGTGGTCGGTGGTCATCTGCGAAAACGAATCGTCCCGCAACAGGTACGCCCGCGAGTCACCGATGTGTGCCAGGGCCAAACGGTCGTTACACCGCAACAGTGCAGTGACGGTCGTTCCCATGCCACCCAGCTGAGGTTCGTCCTCAACTGCGCGCGCAATACGGTCGTTCGCGTCCAAAATGGTGGAGCGCAGGGAGTCCAGGCTTTCGCCAGTGTGGTCCCCGTGGTCCAGTGAAGCTAGGCGGGCGACCGCAATTGCAGACGCGACATCGCCACCCGCGTGACCACCCATGCCATCAGCGATGAGAAGAAAGTTACGGCCCGCATAACCGGAGTCTTGGTTGTTCTTCCTGACCAGACCCACATTGGACCGTACAGCGCTGTTGAATACAAAATCGGTCACGAACGTAACTCCACCGTGGTGTTACCGATAGTCACCGGCATGTGTACTCCCAGCGAGGTGGGCGCCTCAAGTTGGTGTTGCCCCATGAACGTGCCGTTCGTTGAACCCAGGTCCTCCACGTACCAACCGCCTCGGCCGTCCGGGCCGATCTTGGCATGAAAACCACTAGCGAAGTCGTCATCGAGGACCAGAGTGTTCTCGCGGCTACGTCCCAGCGTAATGGGCGCATCGCCTAATGCAATAACCGTTCCAGAAAGAGGGCCCGAGGTGACCACCAGTTCGCTTGCGAAATCAGAGGCTTGGTGGTGGGCGTCTGGGGCGGCGGTGCCTGCTGCGGCGCCTGCGCCTACGGGCTGCTGGGTCGCCGGGGCAGACTGTTGCGCTTTGGCTCGCTTGCGGCGCTTGCCCGCCTTGACTTTGCGCGGGCCGAACAGGTCGCGACTCAGCACGCCTGCCACCATGAACACGAACACCCACATGGCAATAAACAGGCCGAACCGTAGCGCGACAACGGTAAATTCGGTCATCGACGTCCCATCTCCATGGAACAGAACGTTACCGAAGTATCGCCCGCGGTGAGAGTCACGCCATCAGTGAGCGTGATGGAGGTGATGCGGTGGCCATTGTGCAGGGTGCCGTTGGTGGAGCCGAGGTCAGTGGCAGTCGCATGCGTACCGTCGATGGTGATTTCGAAGTGACGGCGAGAAATCCCTGGGTCGTCCAACACGAAGTCAGCTGACTGCGAACTGCGCCCGAACACAGTAGTTCCCTGCCTCAGCGGAGTGAACTGTCCGTTGACTTTGACCCCGAAACGCGGGGCGGTGCGGCCCCGTACGGGGTTGCCGCCACCTCGGGCAGGGTTGGCTGGGACTCCCGAGGCGGGTGCGGCTTGCGCTGAGGCAGCGGAGGCCACCACCGGGTTGGCGCCGGTGCGGTGGGCGTTCTGCGCGCTTTCATAAGCCTCTGGCACGATCGGGTTGGAGCGGCTGGGTGGGTCGTAACCACCTCGGCCGGAAGGTTGCGCAGCCAAGGTGCCGTCAGGGCGGCGGGTAGAGGCGCGGACGCGGTAGATGCCGGTGTCCAGGTCTTCTGCCGGTTCGAGCGTGACGGTCACCGGGCCCACGAAGCTGTAACCCTGTTCAATCGCGTGCTCGCCAACCACTTGGCGCAGGTCAGCGGTGAGTTCTTCGCTCAAGGAGTCGAGGCGTTCGAAGTCGCTGGCGGCAAGCTCAATTACGTAGTTGTTCGAGGTGAGGGTGCGTCCGCGAGACACCACAGCGGCGTGCGTGTCAGCTTCCTTCTTCAGCGCGCCGGCGAGCTCAACGGGTTCAACCTGGGAGCGGAAAGCTTTTGCGAAGGTTTGGTTGACGACGCGTTCGATACCTTTTTCGAATCGGTCTAGTACGCCCACGTTCGCTCCCCCTGTTCGCTGTCAGGCTGTGTGCCGTTAGCTGTTTCTGCCACACGTTGTAACTGCATTAACTGCATTAATTGCGTAGTAGTAACTGCTGGGCGAACAGTATAACCGCGACACGGTTGGATGTGACATGCGGTTTTGTTCACGTTGTTCACTCAGTAGCCTGTGCTGTCAGTGGTGTGTGCGCATGCTCCCGCATGGCGTAATCACCTGTACTTCCACCTGTACTTCAAATGCTTATGGTAGCGGGTTAGTTGCATAAAGCACTGGATTTTGTTGTTCGTAGCCTGAACGTGTACAGTTATGCCTTGTCGCTCGCGCGAGTGGCGGAATTGGTAGACGCGCTGGCTTCAGGTGCCAGTGATCGCAAGATCGTGGGGGTTCAAGTCCCCCCTCGCGCACGTTTTTTCGGGGTCTCACCTTTGGGTGGGGCCCCGAGTTTTTTGTATTCACATGCGGTTACGCTGTTTCGTCTGGTGTTAGTCGCGGGACGCATCATTTGGCTACAGTCGAGTTCGATTTTGGGGCTCGAGTGTAGCCAAAAGGGCCTAAAACTGTGGCGTGCGTCACGTGTTAGGGGTGTTTTGGGGTTATTTGGATACAGTCCAAAAATTGGACTGTATCCAAAAGTGTTCTAGGGGGCCGAGGTGGGGGATGCCCTGCGTGTTAATGCGGTTACCGCGGGTTACCCACCACGCGTGAGCTGTCTTTCGTTTGCTGTGTTGGGTAACTAGCCGTTTTATGGCCGAAAACGTGACCAAAACGAACAAAATGGGTGTTTAGTCATCACATTGGATTGAGCTGTGTTGGGTAAACGGTTCTTGTGCGCGTGCGACGGCGTTGCGCCTGCGGGGTGAAAGTGCGGCTGGTTTTCGCTCGCTTTGCGCCGTTTCGTCTGGGGTTGGCTCTCCATGTGACGGTGGCCTTGCGATATGACAATGGGTCCCACGATTTAAACCGGGGGACCCATGTAATGTCCTAACGCTACGGTGCCTAACGGCTGGGCCGCCAGAGGATGTGTTTCCGTAGGGTATGTCGCTATTTTAGCTTCATGAGTGATGTGGAGCGTGGTTGGAGTGCTTCGAGTCCGCCGGTGCGGAAGCGTTGCAGTAGGGTTTTGGCCCTCCCGCAACTTTCTCCCACCTCGGGCAGGGGAGTAAGCTCACGTGCGCTGGTTCCCACCTCGGGGGCCCGCTCTAACATGCAAAACCGCTCACTCCTAACCACCCCAATAACTTCTGTCCGCCACCGTGGATAGTTTCTTGTGCTGGACAAAAGTTACTCTCCGGAGCCCCTAGAAATCGCGGTTTGTGAGCCGGGTCACGTGCTAGCATTGACCGTTCCTACCGCGTAAATGCGCGTGCAGTAACAGCTCAATACAGGACCAAATCCAGTCTCAACAACAGTTCGGGCTGCAACCCAAATACCAACCCAACACAGTGAGGAGTGCTCATGGCAGACTCAAAGTCCACGAGCGGTCTCGTTGAAAACCGCACCATTGACTGGGTCCCTCCAAATGAGCGGCACGGAACCGCGTTTTCACAGTTCACCCTGTGGTTTGGTTCGAACACGCAGATCACCGCGATCGTCGATGGCGCGCTCGCAATTGCCGTGTTCAAGTCCGACGCTCTATGGGCCATCATCGCCCTGCTCGTTGGGAACATCTTGGGTGGAACCATCATGGCGTTGCACTCGGCGCAGGGCCCCACGCTCGGTTTGCCGCAGATGATTTCCTCGCGCGCACAGTTCGGTGTGATCGGAGCGATCTTCCCGCTGGTGCTGGTTGTGCTCATGTACATCGGCTTCGCGTCTACGGGTGCGGTGCTGTCAGGACAAGCCGTCAACGGAATCTTGGGGATCACCGCTAAAGAGTTCAGCTGGGTGGGTATCGTCATCTTCGGTATTCTGACGGCAATTATTGCCCTTCTGGGGTACAAGTACATTCACGTGCTGGGGCGTATTTCATCTGTCACTGGTTTGCTTGGCTTCCTGTACCTCACTGCAATCGTGGTGATCACTGTCGACGTTCCTGCCGTCCTCGCTAACAGCGAGTTCAGCGCGCCAGTGTTCCTGAGTGTCGTGGCGCTGTCGGCGGGATGGCAGCTCACCTACGGCCCGTATGTGGCGGACTATTCGCGCTACCTGCCTGAAAGCACCCCGCGCCGAGCCACCTTCTGGTTCACGTTCGGCGGTTCGGTCATTGGTTCGCAGTGGTCCATGACCCTGGGTGTCCTGATCGCGGCAACGGCGATGTCACAGGGCGGCGATGCATTTCTGGACAACCAGGTTGGCTTTATTGGTGACCTGGCCGGTGGTGGAGTGCTGGCTTTGCTCATTTTTATTGTGATCCTGTTGGGCAAGCTCACGGTGAACACCCTCAACGCGTACGGCGCGTTCATGTGCGTGCTGACGATTGTCACGTCGTTCCGTAACCGAGTGAGTGTCACCAAGGTTGCCCGCGCGATCTTCGTCGTCACGATTGTTGCGCTGACCATTGTGGTGGCCTTGCTCGCGTCCGCTGACTTCTTGGCCAACTTCAAGAACTTTGTTCTGGCGCTACTCATGGTGTTCACGCCGTGGAGCGTGGTGAACCTGGTGGACTACTACTTTGTGTCCAAGGACCGCTTTGATATTCCTGCGTTGTATGACCGCCGAGGTCGTTACGGGGATTGGAACGTCGGCGCCTTGGTTGCGTACGTAGTGGGTGTTGCGGTGCAGATTCCGTTTATGGATCAGACGATCTACACGGGTCCCCTGGTGGAGGTGCTCGGTGGCGCGGATGTCTCCTGGATCATTGGCATCATTGTCACCACGGCGATCTACTACCCGTGGGCTAAGAAGACCAACGTCGCACCCGCTCACACAATTTATCCCGAGGCGGACTGAACCACCTCGGCGTGGAACTAAGCCCAACGGCGCAAAGCGAGCGAAACTGCGCAATATAACGCGCAGTTTCGCTCGCTTTG
>NZ_JASPDO010000020.1 GCF_030230605.1 Brevibacterium sp. UMB1308A | reverse complement strand
CCCAAGAGCTGGGTGGACTTCAACGTACAGACAGGCCAGACCCAATACTGGTACACGTCTGGTGGCGCCGCGGATGCGCGCAAAAGTCCCAGCCCACTGAGTGTGTCGTTCACGGGCACGCCGATCATGCCGGAACAGCCTCCGGCAACACCGCAGCCACCGGCACCCAGCCCGAAACCTGACACCGGGGAAAACGACACGGAAAAGCCGGGCGACACCTCGGAAGAGGAGAAGACGCCATCCGAAAACCCGACGGTATCAGACGCCACCCTGTTCTGGGCGATCAACAAGGAAACCAGTGCGGGCGGGTTCGCGCCGGGCACCTGTAACTTCCTATCCGCAGGCGTGTCCCCGGACAACGGCGGGGCTGTTGTGTGGGACGCACCCGGAAAGCTGTACAAGCCAACAGACGGCAACGTGAAGATCGAAAAGCCGGATGCCTCCGGCAAGTTCCGCACGGCAACGTGGCAGAACAAGTGCGATGACCGCTACGGCGGGCGAGTCGTGGCAGCGGACAAGAATTCGCACCACGAATCGCGGCTGAACATGAGTGCTGGAAGCATCGACTTCGACGACGGCGGAATCACCGCCAGCTGGGACGGCGGTTTCACAATCGTCTTCTACTCCGGAATGACCTACTGGTCGGTCTCCGATCCGAAGCTGACCGTCACAGAGGACGGCAAGGGCAAGCTGACGGGAACCGCATCCGGCTACGGCGCGGACATGGACGACCTGTCGAAATGGGAGAAGCTGAAGTCCGAAACCATCACACTGGCCACATTCTCCGGCCTCGATGTGGACAAGGCCGTCAAGGACGGCGGATTCACCGTGACCCCGGACTACCTGGGTGTTGAATACAACGCCGGCGATGGCATCACACCGCAGGACCGAACCGAAGCCGAATGGGGTTCGTTCCCTAAGAGCTGGGTCGACTTCAACATCAAAACCGGGCAGAGCTCCTACTGGTATTCCTCCGGTGGAATTGCGGACGCCCGCAAACCCGCGCTGCCGCTGACGGTTGCCTTCGACAACAGCTTCCAGGTGCCAGCTACAGAACCGGCAAAACCCGGTGAAAGCGTAGCTGGGGCAGGCGGACCAGGTTCAACTGTGCCCGGCGGAAGAACTGTTGGCGGACCAAGCGTTGGTGGCCCCGGCGCTGTAGGGCCCGGCGGCGGGACGCAGAGCTCCAGCGCCCAGCCGGCAGACGTTGAAGACACAACAGCGTTCGCTGCAACCGCATCTGAGGCTCGCCGATCCGAAGGAATGGGCACTATCAATGCAAAAACCTGGTGGCTTGGCGGAGCAACCGCAGCCACAGGCATCGCGGCAACCGTCGGAATCGGCTGGTTGCTACGTAGAAACATCGGGCTCGATCCCAGTACCTGGACCTAAACCATCCAATGTCAAAAAGAAAGAAACCCCATAACCGAACAACACCTCGTGGAGGAAACATGACTATCACAACCCCAACCGCAGAAACCCTGTCGTTCTCACAGCGACTGCGGAAGGAAACGCAACGGGAACACAGTGAAGCCGAATCCGAAAGGTTCATTGTTGATCTCATGGCGGGAAGACTCGACCGCAATGCATACATTGCGTTGCTGGAACAGTACGCAGTGCTGTACCCCGCACTGGAATCGGCTGTGCAGGCCGCATCGGCAGGTTCAGTGCTCGCTATGTTCGACCACCCTGGGCTTGCACGCACGCAGGCAATCAACGACGACCTCGACCAGCTGCTCGGCTCCGACCGTCAGCCTCCAGTAGCTCTAGAAGCAACACGCTTCTTAGCTGAACACTTCCAGTCTGAGCTGAGCCCAGAGCAGTTACTAGCGCATCACTACCTGCGTTACCTAGGCGACCTCTCAGGCGGTCTGGCGATCGGAAGGCTGGTCAAGAGGCACTACAGCATCGAAGATGAAGCACTTAACATGTGGCGCTTCCCGGGTATCGACAAGCCGAAGCTGTTCAAGGACGACTATAGGGCCAAGCTCGATGCGGTAACGCTGAGCGGGGACCAGCAGGAGGCGGTTATCGCCGAGGCAGACCTGGGCTTCCGCCTAAACAAGGCGATTTTCCGTCAGCTCGGAGAGATGCTGCGCTTGCAGTAACGGAAAGGCCCGGAAACACAAACGGTCTCGGGACATCAAGTGAACGATGTCCCGAGACTTCACAGGGTGGGCCCAGAGGGACTCGAACCCCCGACCCTCTCGGTGTAAACGAGATGCTCTAGCCAACTGAGCTATAGGCCCCCTGGTCAGTGATAACTCACTGACCACTGAAAGATTATGGCACAGATATTTCAGAACGCAAAACTCGTTACAGCGCTTCCTTGATCTTCGACGCAGCTTCTTCACGAGCTTCTGCCGTGGTGTCGTGCTTATTGGCCAGATCAAAGTCAGAGATCTGGTTCGTTGGGAACACGTGGATGTGTACGTGTGGAACTTCAAATCCTTGCACGATCAGACCGACACGCTCACAGCCGAACGCCTTCTTCTGCGCTTGACCAAGCTTCTTCGCCACCATAAACAAGTGAGAAACCAGATCGTCATCAAGGTCAAGCCAGTGATCTACTTCTTCGCGCGGAACAACCAAAAGGTGACCGTCGGTCAGAGGCTGAATGTCCATGAACGCGACACAGCGATCATCCTCGTACACAAACGTTGCAGGGATTTCACCGTCAATGATCTTGGTAAACAGAGTGGCCAAAACATGTCCTTCCTCGTGATGTGTCTCTCACCATCATGGAGGAAGAAAACGAAGAATGCGAAGAGTGACCGCTATGCGGTGTCAGCTATGCAGAGAGCGCGTCAATCCATCGCGCCAGGCCACGCTCGGTGAAATCGCGCTTCTGGCCAGGCTGCAGAACCTGGGAGTCAACGACCTGCCCATCCATGTTCAGAGCGAAGGTTCCGCGCACTGCCATTCCAGATTGCTCATCGAACACTCCAAAGTCACGGCTCAACGCACCGTGTGGCCAGAAGTCAGACATGAGAGGCCAGCCAGATCCTGCCGTTTCCACCCAGGCTGCTTGTGTGAACTTGGAATCGCACGAAATGACCGTGCAGACGATCCCTGCTTCCTCCAAAACTGCACGCGACGCGGTAAGTTCTCCCACCTCGGCGTGACACGTGGGCGTGAACGCAAACGGAACAAACACGGCAAGCACACCACGTTGATCAACCTCAGGCGCAACGACCTCACCCACTGTCGACAGGGATACAACCGGCCCTAGATGGGTAGGGCACTCACGCGTCCAACCGGGGTGCGCGTCAGTGCTGACCATTATCCGTACGACTTTTTACCAACCAGGCGCACTGCTGACCAGTCGTCACACACGCTGACAGTTTTAGTCACGTGCATGCCAGCTGTTGGTGCCGCCGCGTTGATATCAAAGGGAGCGATGTGGCCTTCCCGTCCTGCCTTGGGAGTAAGAAGCCACACAACACCACCTTCTGCCAAAGTGGTCTGGGCGTCTACGATTGCATCGGTAAGGTCGGGATCATCTGATCGCCACCACATGACGATCGCGTCAAAGACGTCATCGACATCCTCATCGGCCATTTCTTCGCCTGTGACCTTCTCGATGGCCTCGCGCAAGGCGAAGTCAACGTCGTCGTCATAGCCGATTTCCTGAATATATGTACCCTTTTCCAATCCAAGAGGATTAGTGCGAGTACAGTCGAGCGTCCTTCCTGACGGGGTGTTACTCATACCCTCTATTCTTCCCGTAACTTCGCTCTTGGGCAAACCTAAAGTTCATTTTGAAACATCTCGATCCCGCTACTAACCGGTTGGCAACACCGAGACTGTGTTAATAACACCACACTGGACCGTTTTGTCTGTATGAACAACGCAACTGAGCGCGTATTCGGTTTAGGCTAGAAAACAGCCAGCAGATCGGCTGTCGCGGTGAATGTGTCACCGGGCCGACACCTTTTGTTCAGGAGGAAAACTAAGTGGACAGTAAGAGGCATGGACCAATTCTTAACGGTCTCCCCAGCCAGGTGCCCGACACAGATCCTCAAGAAACTCAGGAATGGGTTGAGTCACTTGACGCCCTCATTGACGAAGCAGGGCAGTCGCGTGCCCGCTATGTCATGCTCAGCTTGCTTAACCGTGCGCGCCAGAAGCGCATCGGCGTGCCCAGCCTGACGGCCACTGACTTCATTAACACGATCGGCCCAGAAGACGAACCATGGTTCCCCGGAGACGAAGAAGTCGAACGCCGGTACCGCCGCTGGTTGCGTTGGAACGCAGCCGTCATGGTTCACCGCGCACAGCGCCCAGGCATCGAAGTCGGTGGACACATCTCCACGTACGCTTCAGCTGCCACTTTGTATGAAGTGGGTCTCAACCACTTCTTCCGCGGAAAAGACCACCCAGGTGGCGGTGACCACGTCTTCTACCAGGGTCACGCCTCCCCCGGCATGTACGCACGCGCGTTCCTTGAGGGCCGTCTGAGCGCTGACCAGCTCGACGGCTTCCGACAGATGAAGTCCCACTACGTTGACGGAAAACCATTCGGACTTCCCTCATACCCGCACCCGCGCCACATGCAGGACTTCTGGGAGTTCCCAACCGTGTCCATGGGTCTGGGACCCATGAACGCAATCACGCAGGCGATGTTCGACAAGTACCTGCTCAACCGAGGAATCAAGGACACCTCTCAACAGCGCGTGTTCGCGTTCCTGGGTGACGGTGAACTTGACGAGCCGGAAAGCCGCGGAATGCTGCAGTACGCAGCATTCGAAGAACTCGACAACCTGAACTTCATCATCAACTGCAACCTGCAACGCCTCGACGGGCCGGTGCGCGGTAACGGAAAGATCATTCAGGAACTCGAAGCGTTCTTCCGAGGTGCCGGGTGGAATGTCATTAAGGTCATCTGGGGCCGTGAATGGGACGCACTGTTGGCAAAGGACCGTGACGGCGCGCTCGTTAACTTGATGAACGCAACGCCGGACGGCGACTACCAGACCTACAAGGGTGAGTCCGGTGGGTTTGTGCGCGACAACTTCTTTGGTCGTGACCCACGCACCAAGGCCATGGTCGCCGACATGACCGATGAAGAGATCTGGAACCTTAAGCGCGGTGGCCACGACTACCGCAAGGTGTATGCGGCTTACAAGGCAGCAGTTGAGCACACCGGACAGCCCACGGCGATTCTTGTGATGACGGTCAAGGGTTACTCTTTGGGACCAACGTTCGAAGCACGTAACGCAACGCACCAGATGAAGAAGATGACCGTTGAGGACCTCAAGTTGGCCCGCGATCACTTCTCAATTCCGATCTCTGATGAAGAACTGGAGAAGAACCCCAAACTTCCTCCGTACTACCACCCGGGTGAAGACGCGCCTGAAATCCAGTACATGCTGGAACGTCGACGCGAACTGGGTGGCTTCTCCCCCGAACGTCGCTCTAAGTACACGCAGATCTCTTTGCCAGACGACAAGGCCTACGCCATGGCAAAGAAGGGCTCGGGAACTCAGGCCATCGCTTCGACCATGGGCTTTGTGCGCATTCTGAAAGACATCATGCGTGACAAGGAGTTTGGCAAGCGTGTGGTTCCGATCATCCCGGACGAAGCGCGTACATTCGGAATGGACTCGTTCTTCCCAACCGCGAAGATCTACAACCCGCACGGGCAGAACTACGTTTCGGTTGACCGTGACCTGTTCCTCGCGTACAAGGAAGCGACTGACGGCCAGATCCTACACATGGGTATTAACGAAGATGGTTCGGTCGCCGCATTCAACGCGGTGGGTACCAGCTACGCCACGCACGGCGAGCCCATGATCCCGTTCTACATCTTCTACTCGATGTTCGGGTTCCAGCGTTCCGGCGACGGTTTCTGGGCAGCCGGCGACCAGCTAGCTCGCGGATTCATCCTGGGTGCAACGGCCGGTCGCACCACACTGACCGCTGAAGGTCTTCAGCACGGAGACGGACACTCACACGTACTGTCTTCAACCTACCCGTCGATCGTGTCCTACGACCCCGCATACGTGTACGAAATCGGTCACATTGTGCGCGATGGACTTAAGCGCATGTACGACCCTGAGGACGAACGCCAGGACCCAAACGTTTCGTACTACATCACCATGTACAACGAACCGATGGTTCAGCCTGCTGAACCTGAGGACCTCGACGTCGAAGGCCTCCTCAAGGGAATCTACAAGCTGTCAGATGGGCCAGAACTTGACGGGCCAAAGGTGCAGCTTCTGGCATCTGGTGTTGCAGTTCCGTGGATCGTCAAGGCCCAGGAAATGCTGGCTGAAGATTGGAACGTGTCTGCCGATGTATGGTCGGTCACTTCATGGCAGGAGCTTCGCCGTGACGGTCTGGCCTGCGATGACGAACGCCTGCTAGATCCAAGCGCTGAGCGTCGACTGCCATTCGTCACACAGAAACTCGCCGACGCCCCAGGGCCGGTCATTGCGACCTCGGACTACACCAGGACCGTGCCGGACATGATCCGCCAATACGTCCCCGGCCACTTCACCAGCCTGGGTGCTGACGACTACGCGATCTCCGACACTCGCGCAGCCGCACGTCGTCATTTCCTCATCGACGCCGAATCCGTGGTTGTCCAAGCGCTCATCAGCTTGGCTGACCTGGGTGAAATTGACGCGTCGGTGGCTGCGGAAGCGTCCAAGAAGTACAAGCTCGACGATCCACGCGCTGGATCGACCGGCGAAGCCGGAGGCGACGCCTAACACCAGCTCACGTCACCTGGGCACCGCCCCCGGGTGGCACCCCCGCCGAGGTCGCAGCGAGTCCCGCTGCGACCTCGGCGCTTTCTTGTTTCTAACCTACAAAATGTTTGTTCAAAAACATGTAGCATGTGCTCATGCTTTCCACTCAGCCTAAGTCTGGAAAACTCAACGCTGATCAATCCAGACGCGATGACACTATTGTGCGACTCCTCAAGGGCAAGGACGCTCTCACCCGACTCACGGCCGGCCGGATCGAAGCGCAATTGCCGTGGTTTCGCGGACTCTCACCGTCAGAGCGCAAGTGGGTGGTACACCTCGCGCACGCGGGTATCACCTCGTTTATTGAGTGGTACCGCAATCCCGATGCCCCGGTTGGGATCGTTTCGGAGATCTTCCATAACGCGCCACGCGAACTGATGCGCACGATTTCACTGCAACAGACCCTGCAGCTACTGCGGGTTGTTGTTGAGGTTGTTGAAGAGCACGTGGCTCAGCTGGGCAACTCATCTGACGTGGACAGCCTGCGTGAAGGTGTTTTGGTGTTTTCGCGTGAGATCGCGTTCGCCGCGGCTGATGTGTATGCCCGGGCCGCCGAGGCGCGCGGAAGTTGGGATGTCCGCCTCGAAGCGATGGTGATTGACGCGCTCATGCGTGGTGACTCGGTGGATGAGTTGGCTAGCCGTACCGCTGCGTACGGGTGGCGGTCGAAGGCGGCCGTGCATGTGATTATTGGCCGCGCGTCCACGCGCACGTTCAAAGGCGGACTCAGCGAGGTGAGGTCAGCTGCTCAGCGTGCCGGTGAGGACGCTTTGGTGGGGATTCACGACAATCGTTTGTTGATTGTGTTGGGTGGAGCCACAGATATTGATCGCGCTGTGGGCCAGTTGTTGCAATACTTTGGTCCGCAAGAAGTGGTGATCGGGCCGCAGGTGGCTTCTTTGGCCGAGGCGGGAGCGAGTGCCGCTGCCGCGTCATGGGCATTGCGTACAGCGTATGCGCGTCCTAACTCCCCGCGCCCTGTGTTTGCCTCTGATTTGTTACCTGAACGTGCCATGGCTGGTGACCAGACTGCTGTGAATGAACTGGTGAGGCGGTTCTACGAACCCTTGTCTCTGGGTTCTGGGCAGTTGCTTACGACTGCCGAAAACTATGTGGACTTTGGCGGTTCGCTTGAGGCGACAGCGAAAGCACTGGAGGTGCACCCAAACACGGTGCGGTACCGGTTGCGCAAGATTCAGGAATTGATTGGGCTTGACGCTACTCAGGCACGTGCTGGTTTTGTTCTGCGAATCGCTTTGGTGTTTGGCAGACTGACAGAGGGCATGTAATTGTCGATTCCTCACAAAAACACAGTGGTGAGGCCATAAGTCGCTAAGCTTTCACACGGTACTTTGTCCGCATATGAGACGCCGTCTCGAATGGGAGAATAATGCTCGTCATTGCATGTCCAGGCCAGGGGGCACAAAAGCCAGGCTTTTTGAACTCTTTTCTCGAATCCCCTTCATTCCGGGAGACAATCGAAGCCGCTGGTCAAGCATGTGGAATTGACTTGGTGTCGCACGGCACGCAGTCCGATGAAGAAACCATCAAGGACACCGCAGTTGCTCAGCCGCTTCTCGTTGCTTCTGCCATCGCGACGTTTAACGAACTTTTTACAGACGACTCACTCCCCCAGTTTGTTGCTGGGCACTCGGTAGGAGAGATCGGCGCAGCAGCGATTGCCGGCGTGCTGAGCGCAGAAGACGCCATGAAGTTTGTTCACGTGCGTGCACAAGGAATGGCCGATGCGTCCAATGCTCAGCCAACGGGGATGGCCGCGGTTGTTGGCGGGGTTGCAGAGGATGTTATCTCCGCGATTGAAACGGCAGGTCTTGCGCCGGCTAACGTCAACGGCGGCGGACAGATTGTTGCCGCTGGAAGCCTTGAGGCTATCGAGAAGTTCGCTGCTAACCCACCTGAGCGCGCCCGGGTCATTCCTCTGAAGGTGGCTGGCGCGTTCCACACTGAGTACATGAAGTCGGCTCAGGCCCCTTTGGCTGAAATGGCTGCAGGGCTTGAAGTGCATGACCCGAGGATTTCGATTCTGTCGAACCGTGACGGGCGCGCGGTGGCGTCTGGCCGCGAATACGTCGACGCTTTGGTGTCTCAGGTGACAAACCCCGTGCGTTGGGATCTGTGCCAGGCTACCCTGGTTGAGGCCGGTGTTACGGGGCTCATTGAGCTTGCTCCCGGTGGAACCTTGACTGGGCTTGCCAAGCGCGCCATGAAGGGCGTTGAAACTCTGGCTATTAAATCCGCTGAAGATCTTGAAGGTGCCCGCGAATTCGTGCGGACACACGCGTAACCCATACGAAAGGACACGCGATGGTCACACTTAAAACTCCGCAACCACAGCGTTTTGCACGCATTTCTGGTTTGGGCGGGTACCGGTCTGAACGCACGGTCACGAACGAGGAAATCGTCGGCCCCATCAACTCTTCTGACGAGTGGATTCAGCAGCGCACTGGGATCAAGACTCGCCACTATGCCAGCGAAGATGTCAGCGTTGTCGATATGGCTGAACAGGCTGCCATCGAAGCGATTGCAAACGCTGGACTGAAGCCGGCCGATATTGGCGCGATCGTCGTATCAACGGTGACGTTCACGGTTGCAACTCCTTCAGCGGCTGCTGAGCTCACACGTCGTCTGGGAACCGGTCCGGTACCTGCGTGGGACATCTCGGCTGCCTGTGCAGGATATTGCTATGGCATTGCGCAGGCCGACGCTTTTGTGCGTGCTGGCACTGCCGACAACGTCCTGGTAATTGGCGCTGAGAAACTCTCCGACATCATCGACCCCACAGACCGTTCCATTTCGTTCATTTTGGGCGACGGTGCCGGAGCGGTCGTGGTGAGCGCTTCGGACACACCCGGCATTTCGGAATCGGTGTGGGGATCCAAAGGTGAAAACTGGGACACCATCCGGATGACATCGTCCTTCTTGGATATGAAGAAGGACCCCTCAACCCCATGGCCTACATTGCGTCAGGATGGTCCCAGCGTGTTCCGTTGGGCGGTCTGGGATATGGCCGAGGTGGCACAAGAAGCGCTCGACCGTGCCGGCATCACGGCCGCAGACTTGGGTGCGTTTATTCCTCACCAGGCGAATATGCGCATTATTGACGAACTAGCTAAGCAGTTGAAGCTTCCGGAGCACGTCAAGATCGGGCGGGACATTGCCGATAACGGAAACACCTCCTCGGCCTCCATCCCCCTTGCCACCGAACGCTTGCTGCGCGAAAACCCGGAACTTTCCGGCAAGTTTGCCCTCCAAATCGGTTTTGGTGCGGGCCTGGTTTACGGCGCGCAGGTCATTGTGCTTCCGTGATTCGACACGGGGGCGTGAATTACGACCATGACAGTGTTCCTGTGACATAGGATTCACTACGGGACACTCGTCGATACTCGTTCCATTCGCAACACACGTTGCGTTTAATCGAATACAGCGCTCAAGGCTTTTGAGCGTGGATGAGAAAAGATAGGAATAAGAAATGGCTAACTCGGAACAGGAAGTCCTCGCCGGACTCGCTGAAATCATCAACGAAGAAACTGGTTTGGCTCCCGACGCGGTGGAACCAAGCAAGTCCTTCACCGACGACCTCGACATTGACTCGATCTCCATGATGACGATCGTTGTGAACGCTGAAAAGAAGTTCGGCGTGAAGATTCCGGACGATGACGTTAAGGAACTCGTCACCGTTCAGAACGCTGTTGACTACATCGTTAAGGCTCAGCAGGCCTAATGCTTTCCGCGGGGTAGCCCGGATTGACGGCGCTACCCCGCTTTCCCTTTTATCGACGAGGACTCTTCATGACTAACTCTGTTGTCGTCACCGGAATTGGTGCCGTCACTCCCCTAGGCTCGACCGCCCAGGAAACCTGGGACGCAGCCTTAGCAGGGACATCGGGCGCAAAGACCCTTGACAACGACTGGGCCGAAAAGTATGGCATTCCGGTCAATTTTGCTGCCACTGTCGATTCTGACGTGGTGACTGAGAAACTGTCTCGCGTCGAAGCCAAGCGCCTTGACCCTGCAAGCCAGCTTGCCTTGATTGCGGCCCGTGAGGCGTGGGCTGATGCCCAGTCCCCCGAAGTAGACCCCGAACGTCTGGCTGTGTCATGGGCTACCGGAATTGGTGGCGTGTGGACGCTTCTGAACGCGTGGGACACGTTGCGTGAAGAAGGTTCACGCCGTGTCATGCCTTTGACTGTGCCCATGCTGATGCCTAACGGCCCTGCGGCAGCTCTTGGCATGGAGTTCAAGGCGCGTGCTGGGGTTCAGACCTTAGTTTCCGCGTGTGCTTCGTCTACTGAATCTTTGGGCCACGCTGTTGATTTGATTCGTGATGGCCGCGCTGATGTCATCATCGCTGGTGGCGCTGAATCTGCAGTACACCCCATTACGTTGTCTGCTTTTTCTTCTATGCGGGCGTTGTCGAAGCGCAATGACTCACCAGAAACCGCGTCACGTCCATACGATGTGAATCGCGATGGCTTTGTGATGGGTGAAGGTTCTGGCGCGTTGGTGCTCGAAAGCCGTGAGCGTGCGGAAGCGCGCGGTGCCCGGATTTACGCCGAGGTGGCAGGCTGGGGTCTGTCGAACGACGCTTATCACATTACTGCGGGTGAACCTGAGGGTGCTGGTTCGATTCGTGCGATGCGCACTGCTTTGGAAACCGCAGGTGCTACTGCGGCTGAGGTGAAGCACATTAACGCGCACGCCACCTCAACTCCTGTAGGTGATGTGCCTGAATCGGTTGCGATTAACAAGCTTCTGGGCGATCACACGTCTGATGCACTGGTGTCAGCGACTAAGTCGATGACTGGTCACTTGCTTGGTGGTGCTGGTGCGGTTGAGTCGATCTTTACGGCTCTTGCGGTGCATCACCGAGTGGCGCCTCCGACTATCAACATTGAGGAAGTTGACCCGGAGATTAACCTGAACATTGTGCGTGACACTCCAGGTGATCTTCCTAAGGATGACTTCGTGGCGCTGTCCAACTCGTTCGGGTTTGGCGGTCACAACGCGGTAGTCGCGTTTAAGACTGTGTGATGTATTGCAGTAGCTACTGCTCGTAGCCATGTTTATGGTTTTGTTGCTAGGGGTTCTCGTTACGTTGGTAGCGAGGGCCCCTAGTTGTTTTGTGGGTGGCAGAGCTTTTTGAGTTATCCACAGATTTGGTTGGGGTCTTCCGGTTTGCTTTGTAGCGGAATAAACTTGTAGGCATTCTTAGAACTGGTCGCACGAAGGAGTGCACACCATGACCGTGAATGTTCATAGACGCTTGTTTGCCTTATGTGCTGTTGGCGCGCTGGTACTTACCGGGTGCGCGCAAGAGTTACCTCAAACAGAAGCAGCGCCACAGCCCAGTGAGCATGAGCAGTCCCCCACGCCCACCTCGGAACCAATCCCCAAATTTGAGGTCCCCGAATACACAACAGACCTGGACCTCACCGCAGAAGAAATGCTTGCAGCAGAAGAAGCGCTCATCGGTTTGCAGCGGTACATCTTCGTGTCAGAACAAGTCATGAAGTCCGGCGGTGAGGACACGCTCAACATTGACGTAGTTTCAGTGGGCGACGCCAAAGAAGGGCTAGAAGAGACTGCGGACGACTTCCGCAACGACCAAACGGTTCTCTTTGGAAAACTTGTTACCCAAGACCTCCATATTCACGAGATGGACCTCGGACAAACGGAGAAGAAAGAAACCGCAATAAGCGCATGCCTGCCGAAAGAAACATGGGGCATACGCAAAGCTAACGAAGATGAGTCAGAAGCTGACTACGAGGATCCGTACCAAATGATATGGACGCTTCAAAAGCACGGTTCCACATGGAAGGTTTCTTTACAGGAGCTTTACAGTGAACACTGCTGATGTGCGGCTTTTGACGGGTTTAGTTGTTTTTGTTTTGTTAAGTGCCTTGGCGGTCACCTCTGCTGATAGCGTCCATGCATCGTCAGACAAATGCAAATGGCGACTTAACGGAAACGTCAGTTGTGGTGTTTCTCGCACTATCCCTGGTAACAACTCTGGACCCAGCAATTCGAGGTCTGATTCTGGTAAGCGTTCGGGTAATGGCAAGAACGGTTCCTCGGGTAAAGGAAACGGGGACACCTGTACCAAGAGCCTGCCGGGCGCTATTTGTGGAAGGGTCGACCTACCAGCCACCTCGGGACCTGCGGACGCTCCGCCACCGCCACCTCCTCCGTCGCCGACGTTCATGGAAACCCAATTCAAGAAGTACTCGATTCCCCCGTCGGTGATTAACTCTCTGCCCGGTGATTCGTGGGGTATCGCGCACCGGAAAACAGCATTCTGGGCTGACTCGTCAATCCAATACATAAACGACACGATCCTGGGCTACCCGATCACTGTGAAAGCCATCCCACGCAAGTACCACTGGAATTTTGGCGACGGGAACACGCTGCACACTCAACACCCAGGAAACAAACCTACTGACATCAACAAGGCCCGTATCTACAACGTGTACACAGCACCGGGAAACGTCACCGTGAAACTGGCAACCACTTACAGCGGCATGTACAAGATCGGTGACAGCCCATGGATCACCATCCCCGGCACCACGGACATACAATCCTCAAACGCCGATTTACGCATCTACCGGTTCCACAAATATCTCGTCAACAAATCCTGCAAAGAAGACCCCACCGGCCCCGACTGCACATCATGAATGCTCAGAGCCATAGCTCCGGCCTACAACAACGTGACAATATCCGCTACGGAGTTGCGAACGACCTCGGCGAGCTGAGGGAAAACCTCCCTATATACACTCCCTGAGCGCCACGCCAACATCACATCGCGGTGGGGTGCCGGGTCTGCGAACTCCTTAAGCACCAGCCCCGGATTAGGCGTTACCGGTGGCGTAACAGCAAGCTTGGGCATCAACGTGTGCCCAGCTCCAGAAACCACCATGTGACGCAACGTTTCAAGACTGGTCGCACGGTAGTTCACCTGCTCAGACGCCTTGCTCGTCTTACACACTTGCAAAGCTTGGTCACGGAGACAGTGCCCCTCAGAAAGCAAAAGTAGCTCTTCGCCTTCTAAGTCACTTACCAACAACTTGTCATCGCTCGACATCTCCGGATCATGTGCAGGCCCAGCGAACAGAAAATCTTCGCGAAACAGCGGAAGCACATCAATTCCTGAACGAACGACCGGAGTACCAACGATGATCGCGTCGAGCTCCCCACGGTCAAGCATGTCCTCGAGAGTCTGAGTCTTTTCCTCGATCACCAACACACTCAACGACGGAAACGACTTCTTCAACGCTGGCATCGCGTGGGGAAGCAGGTACGGGTTCAAGGTCGGAAAACAGCCCACCCGAATCTCACCTGAACGCGGATCAGAGGCGTGCCGGGCGATACTACGCATCTCAGCGACCTGCTCGACCACCTTGCGGGCACGAGCAACCACCTCATGACCTACACGTGTCAGCTGCACGTTCCGGCCACTTCGCTCAATGAGTGGCGTGCCTAGTTCGTCTTCTAGCTTCTTCAACTGCGTAGACAAAGTAGGCTGGCTCACTTCACACGACTGAGCGGCCTGCCCAAAATGGCGAAACTCGTCCAGCGCTATCAAATACTCAAAATCTCGCAGATTCATCAAACACCCCAAAGGTTAAACGGGGTTCAATCTGACGACTGCCAAACTGAACCCCGTTCTCTTAGTCCTGTGTTACTCCTGTGGAGCTGACTGCCTAATCAAGTAGTCAAACGCTGCCAACGCGGCTGTCGCACCAGCACCCAGCGAGGTCACGATCTGCTTGTAAGGAGCAGTTGTCGCGTCACCCGCAGCAAAGATACCTGGTACCGAGGTGGCTCCATTGGCTTGGACTTCGATCTCACCACGACCGTTCATGTCGACCGCACCCTTGACCCATTCGGTGTTGGGCAACAAGCCGATCTGAACGAAGATTCCATTGACATCCAGCTCGTGCAGTTCACCGGTGTTGCGGTCTTCGTACTTGAGCCCTGTCACGTTCTTGCCATCGCCCAGAACTTCCTTCGAAGCGGCGGACAAGATGATGTCAACATTGTCCATGGACTTCAGCTTGCGCTGGAGAACCTCGTCGGCCTTGAGGTCGTCCATAAACTCCATCACCGTAACGTGGCCAACGATTCCAGCGAGGTCAATAGCAGCCTCAATACCGGAGTTACCGCCACCCACAACAGCGATGTTCTTACCCTTGAAGAACGGACCGTCACAGTGCGGGCAGAACGTCACGCCCTTGTTGCGGTACTCGTGGTCACCTGGCACGCCAAGCTCACGCCAACGCGCACCGGTAGCTACTACGACCGTCTTCGACTTGAGTTCACTACCACCGGTGAGAACTACCGTGTGGAGGTCACCTTCAGTCTCAGCGGGCACAAGCTTCTCGGCCTTGATGGGACGGATCACGTCGATGTCGTACTGGTCCATGTGCTCAACGAATTGAGCTGCCAGCTTAGGACCTTCCGTGTACGGGTATGAGATGAAGTTCTCAATACCCACGGTGTCCAGAATCTGACCACCGATCCTGTCGGCGACCATACCTGTCCGCAACCCCTTACGGGCAGCGTAGATGGATGCTGCAACAGCTGCGGAACCTCCACCGACAACCAAGACGTCGAACGGGTCTTTATCCTTGACCGATTCTGCCAGTCGCTCAGATGCCGAGTCGTCCAGGCGGTCCACGAAGTCGGCAATCTCCATGCGGCCCGATCCCCACTCTTCACCGTTGAGGTAGATGGTGGGCACGGCCTGAATGTTCTTCTCGTTCACTTCGTCTTGGAACGTCGAACCTTCAACGGCAACGTGCTGAATACGTGGATTGAGCACGGCCATCGTGTTCAGGGCCTGCACAACAGTAGGGCAGTTCTGACAGGTCAGGGACATGTACGTGACAAACTTCAGGTCCTTGTCCAAGCCCTTGACTGCCACGATGGTCTCTTCAGATTCCTTCACGGGGTTGCCGCCAACCTGTGCCAACGCCAAAACCAGTGAACTGAACTCGTGCCCAAGTGGCAATCCTGCAAAGCGGATCGAGATGTCAGCGCCTGGGCGTTCGATCGCAAACGACGGACGGCGTTCGTCGTAGTCGTCACGGCGTTCGTGTGTCACACGATCCGACAGTTCTGCGATCTGGTCGAGCAGTTCAGCCATTTCGGCCGATTTCTTGCTGTCGTCCAGTGACGAGGCAAGTACAACGTCCTCGGTAACCTTTTCAGTCAGGATCGTCTTAAGCTGATTTTTCAAATTGGCGTCAAGCACGGTTGGCCCCCTCTTTTACCTAAACCTGGAAATCTGTGTGTCGTTTTTGTGGCGAGATTAGATCTTGCCCACGAGGTCAATACCAGGAACCAGGGTTTCCTGCTCTTCTTCCCACTTAGCTGGGCAAACCTCGCCTGGGTGCTTGCGCACGTACTGAGCAGCCTTAACCTTGCGCAGTAGCTCAGATGCGTTACGACCCACACCTTCTGGAGTGATTTCGAGGTACTGGATGATGCCGTCTGGGTCAATGAGGAAGGTACCGCGGTCTGCGAGTCCCTGACCTTCACGCATGTTGTCGAAGTTGCGCGTGATCTGACCTGATGGGTCACCGATCATTGCGTACTGAATCTTGCCGATCGTCTCCGACGATTCGTGCCATGCCTTGTGAACGAAGTGGGTGTCAGTGGACACCGAGTAAATGTCTACTCCGAGCTTCTGGAACTCGTCGTAGTTGTCAGCCATGTCACCCAGTTCGGTTGGGCACACGAACGTGAAGTCTGCTGGGTAGAAGAAGAAGATGGACCACTTACCTTCGAGGTCCTTTTCGCTAAGTTCAACGAACTCACCGTTGCGGAATGCGGTTGCCTCGAACGGAAGAATCTGAGTGTTAAGAACGGACATACTGTTCTCCTTTGGCTTTGTGATTGTCACCGGATCTCCGGCGTTGACTCAACCATACAATAGCCCCCGTCAATTAGCAAATCTCCAGTCAATAGATATTGCCTATGCCTTGCACTAGGGATCCGCCACACTCAGGTGAATAAAAAAAATTTCGGGGCCCCACCGAAGTGAGACCCCGAAAACTTTTGTGCGCGGAGGGGGACTTGAACCCCCACGCCCGATAAATTGGGCACTAGCACCTCAAGCTAGCGCGTCTACCTATTCCGCCACCCGCGCGGGCAACGAAAGATACTGTACACGGTTCACGCACTGTTATACAACTCGACGCCAACATGTCATGAATGACGTGCGTCACACAGCCACATCAGGCCTCTCGCACCAGGCTCACCAGGTGTGGCGCACCGTCCTTCGGCCGCACCACACCAACCCGAACACCATCGGCCCTGTCAACGACTACATTCGCACGCCCAGGCAAGAGAATCGGCTTCGCAAACTGCACGTCCCACACGAACGCCTCAGCACTCACGCCAGACTGCGCAAACGCCTTACTAGCCGTGTACATTCCGTGCGCAATCGTCCGGGGGAACCCGAACGCCTTCGCAATCAGGCTGTTCAAGTGAATGACGTTGTAGTCACCTGACACGCGCGCGTACCGCTCCCCCAGCCCCGCTGGGAACGTCCACGTAGCAACCGCACTTCCCTCCGGCAGATCCAGGCGGCGGGCAGGCGCTGGTTCTGTCGCCTCGGGAAGATTGGTCTTTTTCGCAAAGTACGTGGACACGTCCTCAAACACAGCCTTGCCGTCAACGGAACCGTGAACAATCACGTCCAGTTCGCTTCCAGCGTCCCGCGCCCGAGGTCGGCTCACCGAAATCTGCAACGTCACCTCCGCGTCCATGGGAACTTTGGCGTGTTGTGTGAATCGGTTGTACACGTGCACCATCCCCAAGACCGGCACTGGGAAATCTGGAGCGGTCATGAGCTCCAGACTGGGGCCAAAGCCCAGCGTGTGCAGATATGGCGCGGGCACGTCGTTGTTGACGGGCAGTTCAGTTACCGTGTTGAAACGCGCGACTGCATCAGGGTTGATGGTCACTGTTCGCGTGAGTGTCCGCTGAGGCACGGGGCCGGGCTTTGGCTTCTTGACTGCGCCCAGTACGGCACGGCCATAAACGTTGAGTGTCGAACCCATTACGCACCTACCATGTTCTGTCCGCACACGCGTAGCGTCTGACCATTCACGCCGGTTGCTGCGGGTGAGGCCAAAAACGCGATCGCTTCTGCGACGTCCTCGGGCAATCCACCTTGCTGCAGGCTCGACAAGCGTCGCGCCACCTGGCGGGTCAGCGTGGGCATTTTGGCGGTCATGTCGGTTTCGATGAATCCGGGTGCTACCGCGTTGATGGAACCGCCCAGTTGAGCGAACTTTTCCTGGGAGGCGGCAACCATGCCGATCACGCCAGCTTTCGACGCCGCATAGTTAGTCTGCCCACGGTTACCCGCAATGCCCGAGGTGGATGCCAGGGAAACGACGTGCGGCTGGCTTCCCCACGCCCCAAGTTCGGTGAGTTTTTCGTTCATCCGCAGCTGCGACTCGATGTTGACTGCGATCACCGAGTTCCACCGGCTGGCGTCCATGTTGGCCAGCAGCTTGTCTCGCGTGATTCCCGCGTTGTGAATGAGGATGTCGATGGGCTTGCCCACTGCCTGCGCGATTTTGGCCGCCGCGTCTTCTGCGGTGATGTCCAGGTGGATCGCTTTTCCGGAAACCGAGTTCATCGTTGCAGCCAGCGCTTGTCCCGCTTGTGGCACGTCGACGCCATACACGTATGCGCCGTCGCGGTGAAGGGTGCGCGCAATTGCAGCTCCGATCCCCCGCGCTGCTCCTGTCACTACCGCGACTTTGCCTGCAAGCGGTCCGTTTTCGCGCACACCGTCAAACTCGCTCGATGTCACTGCCTGTCCCCGGTCATCTCCTACCGTGAGCAGCTGACCTGACACATAGGCTGATTTTGCGGACAGTAGGAACCACAGCGCTCCGGTCACGGATGCCGCATTCACGTCCACACCTGAACCCAGCACAATTCCGTTGGCGGTGCCTCCGTATCGCATTTCGTGCGCGATTGAACGCACAATCCCGGTGACACCGTTACGAGCCGCATCTACTGACGGCTGTTCACCTTCAGGCGCACGCGATAGAACAACCACACGTGCACAGCGGGCGGTCTGCTTAAGCGCTGGTGAGATTTGGAGAACCGTGTCGCAGAGGTCTTCGGGGCTCTGCGCGTCGATGAAGCTTGCGATGATTCCCTGGTATTTAAAGCTGGGGTCCGCTGAACGGTGCACAGAGAAGCCGTTCTCAAGGAGCAGCTCAGCAACCGTGTCAGCCCCGGAGTCCCCGTGCACCAGAACAGGATCCTTGGTGAACCCAGAACCGCCAGCTACGTTGAATCGGCGTAACGGGACGGGCTGCGGAAGTCCGAGCTTTTTCACGACCGGTGCGAGTGCACCGTTTGCAAGATTGAGGTAGGTGTCTTTAACCATGTGCAACTCCTAGTCTGCTTCCACGATTGCGGCAACGCCCTGTCCACCTGCAGCACAGATGGAGATGAGGGCGCGCTTCTGTCCGGTTTCTTTCAGGTGCTTTGCGGTTTGTGCCACGATTCGGCCACCAGTTGCGGCGAATGGGTGGCCGGCTGCCAAGGACGATCCGTTGGGGTTGAGTTTCGCGCGGTCAACGGTTCCAAGAGGCGCGTCAAGTCCCAGCTTCTGCGTGCAGAACTCTTCGCTTTCCCATGCCGCGAGGTGGCACAGGACGGTGGATGCGAACGCTTCGTGAATCTCAAATACGTCGATGTCTTCAAAGGTCAGCCCGTTGCGAGCAAGTAGGCGTGGCACTGCGTATGCAGGAGCCATCAGAAGTCCCTCTTCACCTTCAACGAAGTCAACTGCGGCAGCCTCGGCGTCAACCAGGTATGCCAGCGGTTCGATACCTAGTTCAGACGCGAACTCTTCGCTTCCCAAAAGTACGGTGGATGCCCCGTCGGTGAGAGGTGTGGAGTTTCCTGCGGTCATCGTGGCTTCTGTTTCCAGGTTGCGCCCGAAAACGGGGTTGAGTTTTGCCAGGCTTTCCATGGTGGAGTCGGCGCGCAGGTTGGTGTCGCGGGTGACACCCAAGTATGGGGTTACGAGGTCGTCGAAGAATCCGCGGTCCCACGCCGCAGCCATGTTGGTGTGTGACGCCAGAGCCAGCTCGTCCTGAGCTTCTCGCGTAATACCCCAGTGCGCGGTCGTGCGCGCTTGGTGTTCACCCATGCTCAGGCCGGTGCGCGCCTCGGCCGTGCTTGGTGCCACTGGTGCGAGGTCTTGCGGGCGAATCCGTGCAATGGCCTGCAGTTTCTGTGGGATTGTGCGGGCGCGGGACAGCGCGAGGAGGTTCTCGCGCAGTCCTTCGCTGACGACAATGGGCGCGTCCGAGGTGGTGTCGGTTCCTCCTGCAATCCCCGACTCGATCTGTCCCAGGCGGATCTTCTGGGAAATGCTCACGCAGGCTTCGAGACCTGTTGCGCACGCCTGCCCCAGGTCGAACGCTGGGGTCGTAGGGCTCAGTGCGGATCCCAGGACGGACTCGCGTGTGAGGTTGATGTCTTTTGAGTGCTTGAGAACGGCTCCACCGGCTACTTCTCCGAGGCGTTTGCCGGCCAGTCCGAACCGTGCGACCAGTCCGTCGAGCGCACTGGTGAGCATGTCTTGATTCGATGCGTGAGCGTACTGCTTGTTTGAGCGGGCAAAGGGGATGCGGTTTCCACCAAGAATTGCTGCGCGACGGTTCACGTTACCTCCTAGAAGCGCGAAAATTATCTGTAACTGACAGTACCTGATACTGTCAGTTACATGAAATCTGTCACACAGGACGGACGTGCTCTGCGGTGGGACGCACACCGAAGAGAACGACGCCGTGAACTGCTTCGAATGGTGCGCCACTCCGTTGCCGATTTGGGACCGGACGCTTCAATGGACCAAATCTGTGAGGCCACGGGCACGTCAAAGACTGTTTTGTACAGATATTTTGGGGACCGAGCCGGCCTCGTTGACGACATGGGCAAATGGGCGATGAAGGTCATTACCCAGCAACTCGATCGGGCCGCCACACCCGACATGAGCCCGCGAGAAGCCCTCACTCACATGATCACTGCGTTCGTGGACCTCGCATCAAGCAGGCCACATGTCTACCGCTTTTGTGACCGTGGTGTCACCAATCAGACGGGCCAGCAAACCTTTTTTAACTCAATCGCCCAGTTGCTCTGCGCGCGGATGAACTTTACCCAGCCAGAGCAATACATGTGGGCCCGAGGTGCGCTGGGCTTTGTGCGCGCGTGTACCGACGAATGGCTCACCAACCCTACTGACCCACACACCTTTGCGGCTCATTTGAGTACGTGGCTCTGGAAGAGCGCCCCTGCGACCAACGATGTTGAAGGAAAACAATCATGAATGCTAAAGCTCCGCTGTCTGTCGACGTTGATTACTTGCGCCGGTTCCTTGAGGGCGATCGCGCGTCAGTACGAGAAAAGGGTCGCGAATTTGCCGGTCACTCAGCTCTTCGGCTCAAGCCCGAATGGAGCCTTGAACGTAAACGCCAAGCAACCCTTGAAGGCGTGGTCGCACTTGCCAACGCAGGATTCACCACACTTTCGATGCCAAAGCACTTGGGAGGCCCCGAAGACTACGCCTCTTATGTAGCTGGATTTGAAGAACTGGTTTTGGCAGAACCAAGCATTCAGATCAAGGCCGGCGTGCAATACGGGCTTTTCAGCGGGGCTATTCACCACCTCGGGAACAAAGAACAACACGAACGCTGGCTCAAAGATGCCCTTGAAGGAAAACTCTTGGGCAGCTTCGCAATGACAGAAATTGGACACGGGTCCGACGTTGCCAACGTGGACACGACCGCCACGTACGACCCAGCGAAACAAGAGTTTGTGATCCACACTCCACACCGGCAAGCGGTCAAGGAGTACATCGGAAACGCGGCAGCTCACGCGCAGGCCGCCGTTGTGTTCGCCCGCCTCATCACCTCCGGCATCGACTACGGGGTCCACGCTTTCTTCGTTCCCGTGCGCTCTGAGGAAGGACGGCCGTTGCCGGGCGTCACGATCGAAGACGACGGTTACAAGGGAGGCTTGGCCGGCGTCGACAACGGACGTTTTGGGTTCGACCAGGTACGGATACCCCGCGAAAATCTCCTCGACCGCTACGGCCACGTGGCTGAAGACGGCGAATACTCTTCGCCGATTCACTCCCCCGGTAAACGTTTCTTCACAATGTTGGGAACCCTAGTGATGGGTCGCGTGTCTCTTGACGGGGCCTCGACAGTCGCGTCCAAACTGGCACTCGATATTGCTCTGCGGTACGCCGTGCACCGCAAGCAGTTCGAAGGCGGGGTGCCTGGAGAAAGCGTGCACCTCATGGACTACGGTGAGCACCAGCGCAGACTCATGCCACTGGTCGCAAAAGCGTGGGCAAACTCCGTGGCGCACGAAAACCTTCTCGACACGTTCGACGAAGTATTCAGTAGTGAAGCACCACCGGAAGCCACCAGGCAGCTGTTGGAGAGTCAGGCCGCCGGGTTCAAAGCAGTATCCACATGGGATGCCTTGGACACTATTCAGGAGTGCCGTGAAGCCTGCGGTGGGGCCGGTTTCATGTGGGACAACCGCCTAGTGGGACTGCGCCACGACCTCGACGTCTACGTCACCTTTGAAGGCGACAACACAGTTCTGCTCCAGCTTGTTGGCAAGCGCCTTTTGCAAGACTACTCACGCGAGCTCAAAGACATCGACTTCGGTGGTGCCGCCAGGTATCTCTCCCACCAAGCCGCTGAGCACTCGCTCTACCGTTCGGGTATTGCCAGCATGGGTCGCACCATCAGCGATCTGTTCACGCCCGCACTTGCTTCTAAACGCATCAGGTCCGGACAGCTACAAGAAGCGCTTCTTTCCAGCAGGGTCGACTCGATGCTTTCCGACCTCGCCCAGAAGCTGCGCCCAGCGGCCAAAATGGATCGCCAGGCTGCAGCGGATCTCTTTAACACCCACCAGCATCAGCTCATCCAGACCGCAGAAGCATACATCCACCTGCTGAAGTGGAAGGCTCTCACTGCGCGGCTACGTGCCATTGACACAACGGAGCACCCGGATGAAGCGAAGATGCTGCGACGCATCCGTGACCTGTACGGCCTGACCCTCATCCACGAACACATTGGGTGGCACGTGATGTACGGTCGCTTGTCCATGGCCCGGGCACGCATGGTCGAGCCCACGATTGGCCGACTGTGCCGCAAGCTCGCACAAAACGCTCAGGACCTTGCGGACATGTTCGGTTTCACCAGTGAGCACCGGCGTACCCAGATTTCTGAGGGCCAGGAGGCAGCGCGTCAGAATGAAGCGACGGCTCATGCACGCCAAGCACGTTCACGCACCGACTACCCCATCGATGAGCGCATCATCCGGGCCAAGAAAAAGAAGTCCTAGAACCTGCTTAGCCCAATACTGAGCGCAGGATCTTACTCACTTCTGCGGATTCTGTAAGGAACCCGTCGTGGCCTGCGTCGGTTTCGACCTCCGTGTACGAGTGGGCCCCGGCGAGCCCAGCCAGCTCTTTGACCTGGCTGGGCGGATAGAGCCGGTCAGAGGACAGCGACACCACATGGAGGCCGGGAACGGTCAGCTGGGAACGACCTCGGCGAACATCATGGTCCCTGAGCGCACGGGTGAGCACGCAGTACGACTGGGCATCAAACCTGCCAACGAGCTTTCCAGCCTGGTAGTCCAAGTAGCTTTGCACCTGGTAGTAGCCGGGCACGGACGGTTGGTGTTCACGCCCAAACCTGCCGTCGAGTTCATCACCGCTGCGGTATGTCAGGTGGGCAATCTGGCGCGCGAGTCCCAGACCGTACACAGGTTTCACGCTGTGGTGAGCGTAGTTGCCTCCGTGGTAGTTGGGGTCCAGCTGGATGGCCTGCAACTGCGTGTGTGCCCACGCAATGTTGTCAGCCGATGAGTACGCCGGGGCGGCCAACACCACGGTTCGTTCAACCCGGTGGGGTTGGGTGGCTGCGAACTCCGTGGCCCTCGCCCCACCCAGGGACCCGCCTACAACCGCGTAGAACCGCTCAATTCCCAACGCATCAGCAACCAGCGCTTCTGCTCGCACCATGTCGCGGATGCTGACCTGTGGAAACGCCGCACCCAGTTCAATGTCGTCGACAGATGTGCTGGGCCCGGTGGAGCCGTTGCATCCACCGAGCACGTTGGTGCACACGACAAAGAACTCGCGGGTGTCGATCGCTTTGCCAGGCCCAACCACGTCTTCCCACCAGCCAGGCGTGTCAGAAGCACCTGCTGTGACGTGCGAGTCACCCGTGAGCGCGTGCTCAATGAGAATCGCGTTGGTGGCTTCAGCGTTGAGCGTCCCGAACGTTTCAAACGCGATGTGGGCATCGGGGATCACGTCACCGTTTTCTGTGATGAAATCCCCAATGCAACATGTGCGCACGGTTCCGTCGGCCCCGTGTGTGAGCGGGCTCTTAACCGCGTGCGGCCGCAAAGCCCTTCTCCAAGTCCGCGATAATGTCGTCCACACCTTCAAGTCCTACGCTCAAGCGGACCAGTGCTGGGTTCACACCCGACTTCGCTTGTGCTTCTTCACTCAGCTGAGAGTGTGTGGTGGATGCTGGGTGGATGACCAAGGAACGAGCATCGCCGATGTTTGCGACGTGCGAGTGCAGTTCCAGTGCATCGACAAATTTCACAGCAGCGTCGTATCCGCCGGCGATATCGAAGGACAGCACGGCTCCGGCTCCCTTGGGCAGAAGCTGTTTGGTCAGTGCGTTGTATGGGCTGGATTCCAGTCCTGCGTAGTTGACGCGTGTAACCTGGTCGTGGTTTTCCAGGAACGTTGCTATCTTCTGGGCGTTTTCCACGTGGCGTTCTATGCGAAGGCTCAAGGTTTCGAGTCCCTGTGCGATCAGGAACGCGTTGAACGGCGACGCCGATGGTCCCAGGTCGCGAAGAAGCTGCACGCGGACCTTAATTCCGTAGGACACGTTGGCACCGAAGTCGCTGTCTGGTCCTAAGTCTCGAGCGTAGACCAGTCCGTTATAGGAGGCATCCGGTTCGTTGAAGCCAGGGAACTTCTCAGGGTCTGCGCTGTAGTCAAAGTTTCCAGAGTCGACGATGACACCTGCGATCGAGGTGCCGTGTCCGCCCAGGAACTTGGTTGCTGAGTGCAGCACAACATCGGCGCCGTGCTCAATAGGACGCAGCAAGTAAGGCGTTGCCAGCGTGTTGTCGACGATCAGTGGAACACCAGCATCGTGGGCGGCTTTACTGAGCTCAGGGAGGTTGAGCACTGCGGACTGCGGGTTGGTCAGGGTTTCACCAAAGAACGCTTTGGTGTTGGGACGGACAGCTTCTTTCCACTCGTCGATGTTGTCTGGGTTTTCCACAAAGGTGGTATCGATTCCCAGCTTGCGCAGGGTGATGTCGAGGAGGTTGTAGGTTCCTCCGTACAGTGAGGGGCTTGCGACGATGTGGTCGCCAGCACCTGCGATGTTGACGATTGCAAGGAATGCAGCTGCCTGCCCCGAAGAGGTCAAGACAGCGCCCACTCCCCCTTCAAGGGCCGCAATGCGTTCTTCAACTGCTTGCACTGTTGGGTTAGCGAGGCGCGTGTAGACGGGCCCTAGATCTTTGAGCGCGAAACGGTCGGCTGCCAGTTGCGCGTCGTCGAACACGAAGGATGTGGTCTGGTAGATGGGAAGTGCGCGTGCACCGGTGTCGCTGTCTGGGGTCTGTCCTTCGTGGATCTGGAGGGTTTCAAAGGCGGTCATGGTTACTCCTAACGTTGTTGGTTGCATGCAACGCTAGACGGGCGCCGAGGTTGTTCCGCCTGTGCGTGTCAAAGACGTGTCACGTGGCGTCTTATTTGGTCATATCACCGGAAATTGCGCGCTGACGTTGGGATTTGCACGTCGAGTGCGGTGATTTTTTGGGCGTAGAGGCTCACCACTTCACCTGCCCGTTGCACGGTTCCTGTCACGGTGACGGTGGAGCGGGTGTAGGACACCGGTGCGAAACGTTTCATGAGTCCCGGTGAGCACACGACGTTGAGCATTCCGAATTCGTCTTCGATGTTAAAAAACGTCACGCCGGTTGTGGTTTTGGGGCGTTGCCGGTGCGTCACAATTCCGGCGACCGTGATCCGGGCTCCGGCCTGCGCGTTCATGGCGTCTCGTGTCGAGGCCAGGCCACGCGCGTTAAGCGCCGCGCGCAAGTGTTCGGTTGGGTACCCGTTCACGGTCATCCCGGTGGAAAACAGTTCGGCAAGTGTGGTGTCGAATTCGGTCATGAGGGGAAGCGCGGGAGCTTCCATGACCGCCGAGGTGCCCGGCAGTGTGTCTGGCCCTGCACCTGCAAGCGAACCGGCGATCCACAGCGCTTGCCTGCGGTCAACACCGAAACTTTCATATGCGCCTGCCGTGGCGAGGGCTTCCAACGCGTCGGAGGGAATCCCCGTCTTACACGCGAGGTCTTCGATCGAGGTGTACGGCCGGGTGCGGTGCGCAACCACCTGGGTTGCCACCTCGGCGCTGATCCCCTTGACCGAGGTGAGCCCCAGCCGGATGGCGAACCCGCCTACGGACTGGGGGTCGGGTTCGAGGTCTGAGTGTTCGTGGGAGAGGTTAATGTCGACTGCGCGGATGTTCACGCCGTGCCGCCGCGCATCGGTGATGAGCGACTGGGGTGAGTAGAACCCCATGGGTTGGCTACGCAGAAGAGCCGCGGTGAACGCCGCGTGGTGTCGGTATTTAAACCAGGCAGATTCGTACACCAGGTTCGCAAAGCTCAGGGCGTGGGATTCGGGGAACCCGTAGTCGGCGAAGGCGGCAATCTTGCCAAAGATTTCACGCGCCACAGTGGGCTCAACTCCGCGGGCTGAGCACCCTTGGTAGAACCGTTCTTCAAGCGCCGCCATGGTGCGGGCAGAACGGCGTGCACCCATAGCGCGTCTGAGTTCATCAGCGTCGGCGCCAGAAAACCCAGCGACGTCGATCGCGATCTGCATGAGCTGTTCTTGAAACAGGGGCACGCCCAGGGTTTTACCCAGGGAGTTCTTCAGCGCCGGGTGAGCGTAGGTGACGGGTTCAACGCCTTGCCTGCGTCGCAGGTACGGGTGGACGGATTCTCCTTGAATGGGTCCGGGCCTAATCAGGGCAATTTCGACGACCAGATCGTAGAAGTTGCGGGGTCGCATGCGTGGCAGGGTCGACAGCTGGGCACGCGATTCGACTTGGAACACACCTACTGCGTCGGCTCGGCACAACATGTCGTACACGCCGTCTTCTTGCGGGATGTTCCCGCGGTCAACCGCGTGCCCCGTGTGTTTTTTGACCAGTTCGTTCATGTGGCGAAGCGCTTCCAGCATGCCCAGCCCCAGAAGGTCGAACTTTACGAGGTTCATGGCAGCGGAGTCGTCTTTGTCCCACTGGATGACGGTGCGGCCTTCCATGGCGGCAGGCTCAATGGGGACAAGGTCGTAAATGGGGCGGTCGGCAAGAATCATGCCCCCGGAGTGGATCCCGAGGTGGCGCGGCGAATCGTGCAAGTCCCTTGCCGCCTCCAGAACGGGGGCGGGTACGTCAGGCGGTTCGTCAGTGTCTGGGGACAGAGCTCCGCGGTGGGTAGTTTTTGCGAATGCGTCCTGCTGGCCGGGACTGTACCCAAAAGCCGAGGCGGCGTCCCGGACCGCAGATTTTGAGCGGTATGTGATGACATTGGCGACTTGCGCTGCCCGCGTCCGCCCATATGTGCGGTACACGTATTGGATCACTTCTTCGCGCCTGCCCGATTCGATGTCGATGTCGATATCCGGATAACCAGCCCTTTGCGGGCTTAAAAACCGGTCGAAGAGAAGTTGGAACTTCACCGCGTCGACTGCGGTGATACCCAGAACAAAACACACTGCTGAGTTCGCAGCCGACCCGCGCCCTTGGCAATAGATGCCGTTGGTGTGGCAAAACCGGGCAATGTCTTCCACGATGAGGAAATACCCGGCGAATCCCATCGAAGTAATCGTGGCCAGTTCGCTGTCGATTTGTTCCCATGCGCGCGGGTGTTCCGAACGCTCACCGTACCGGCGCCGAGCCCCCGCGTATACGAGCTCACGTAGGTGTTCATCCGCGTCCCGCCCCGGCGGAACCGGCGCTTGTGGGAGCCCCACTTGGGCAGCCGACAGCTCAAATGCGCACTCTTGCCCAATCCGGTGGGCCGTTTCCACCGGACCGGCCCCAAAACGCTCCCGCATGTCATGAGGCGTACGAACATACGCGGTGGCATCTGCTGGTAACCAGCCGGCCAGTTCGTCTAGGGAGGCGTGTGACCTGATGGCAGCGCGCACGTGCGCCCCACGGTGTCCCGATCTGTACGCATAATGAACCGCGTTCGTGGCCACGGTGGGAAGGCTCGCACGCCCGGCTAGGTGGGTGAGGTGCTCAATCCGCGCATCGTCAGTGGGGTGGCCAAAACGGGTCAGTTCAACGACAACCCGGTCTGGGAACAGTTCGGTGAGGCCACGGAGTGCGTTCACGCCTCCGTCTGGGTCGCCGAGGTGGGGAATGAGTGGCCCTTTGCGGCACCCTGTGAGGATGTACCAGTCGGGGTCGATGGCGGCGAGTTCTTCGAGGTGGAGAACCGGCCGATTTTTCTCGCCTCGCTCATACCCCTGTGAGATTGCCCGTGACAGCTGCCGGTAGCCGTCAACGCTACGGGCAAGCACCAGAAGGTGGGTGGCTTGCGGGTCTTTTTGCCCCGGGATTTTGTGGGCCAGCCCCAGGGACAGTTCTGCCCCAAAAACAGTGGGCATTCCCACGCGCTGGGCTTCTTGGGCAAAACGCACGGCACCGTACAGGCCGTTGTGGTCGGTCAGAGCTAGGGCTGACAGCCCCGCTGCATGTGCCGCGTGGACGAGTTCTTCCGGGTCGGAAGCCCCGTCGAGGAAAGAAAAGTTCGAATGTGCGTGAAGTTCGGCGTACATTACGCGTACCTTCCCACGATGGCCCATTGCCCGGCTTCTTTGCACAGCACATACGCTTCGCCGGTTTCAGTCACAATTTGGCACCGCACGTGGTACTGGTGTTCGCCCCACCACTGTGTGTCCACGGGCCAGGCGGAAGAAAAATTGGTGACAGCCTGCGTGCCCTCCCGGGTGCGGAGAATTCGCGGGGTACTGTCCAGCCCGGCGGGTCTGGCAACAACCTGCTCACCGTATTCGTTGAGAAGGTCTACTGGCGTGTTTTCTACCAGGGTGGGCCGAGGTGGTGGCAGGGCTCCGGGCCATGGCGCCTGGGGGTCGCGGGTGGGTTCAGTGCTGTGCCTCCAGGGGGTCCACAGGTTCGTTTCTTCGGGTGATCGCCCTCCCTGCAGGCCTGGTGTACTCACCGCTTCGATCCCGAAGAGTCCTTGGATGCGTTCAAGCGCGGCACTGACGTCGTCGGTGTGTGGAGCAAAAAGGTTCGACTGTGCGCGTAAGGGGGCGACGAGTTCTTGTGCGTAGAACTCGATGCGGTGCACGCCGTCGCCATTGTCATCGCTGACATCACTGGTATCCCGGACATCGCTGTCTTCTGCGTGCGGGGCTTTTTCTGTGCGTGACCCTTGCCATCCGGCGGCCTGCCAGCGTACACGGTCGGCCAGTGCGGTTTCGGTGAGCGTGTCTAAGTGCCATGTGCGCTCATATGTGTGACTGGACGCGTGCAACACGATGCGCACGTGTGTGCAGACCAGACCGGACTCCCGGATATGGTCCACAAAGTCTGTGGCCAGTTCGCGTGCTTTAAATGAAATGACGTCGAGCCTACCTGTGGGTGGCTCCAGGGATCCGCTGACAGTGAAGTCACGGGCGCGCACATGCTCTTGGGGAAGCTCATAAGTGTGCCCGGAGGCAAGAAGCCAGGCACGTGCTCCTGTTTCTCCAAACCGGGTGTAGACCTGGGTGCGTGGCAGGGTAGCTAACTGGCCCAGCCGGTCGATTCCTAACCGGTGCAAAAGAACGGTGAGCGGAGTGAACTGGGTGTCCACGAGTCGTAACCGGTCGACACTCAACGGCGCTAAAAACTTCCCCGTGGCCCCAGGTTCGACGCGGGTTTGCGAGTCCGCTGCTAAAAGGGCGGCGAACGGGGTATCGGCAATTCCGGTAAAAACTTCCCATCCGGTTGCATCGATGAGTTCTGTCAGCAGGTCGTGTACAGCATGTTCTTCGTTTTCATATGTGCGTTCAAGGGACGAAACAGGGATCGTGACAGTTCCGGGGTGAAACAGGCTGAAGCGTGCTACCAGCTTGTCCAGAACAGTCACGGCGGTAGCAAATTCTTGGTGGTCACGGTCCAGGTCGAACGGGTACACGTGCGCGTGCGGACACCGTAGTTGCGCGCTCCGCGTGTTCATTCCACGTACAACACCGTGTTTTCTGGCATGCGCGTTAGCCGCATATACAACGCCTGCCCGCACAACTATGACGGGTTCGCTCACGTTGATGTCTTCTCGGAGTGTCACCGCAAGCGCTGGCCAGTCAGGGACCGTGAGAACCAGAGTACGCGCACCCTCAGACAAGGCGAATCACCTGCGATGACGCGCGTTCCGCGCCAGGGAGTTCGATGCGCATACCGCCCGCGGCTGGGTTTGCCACGTGTACCGAATAACCGGTGAGGTGGCCAGAACCGTGGTCGATTCCTTCCCACTGTGGCTCAGAAACAGTGAGTTTCTCCCCTGCGTGGGGAAAGTCGCGCAGAACAATCAGTGACATGTTCTTTTCGCGCACTTTACTGTGAAGGCGGGAACGCTGCCCCGGGCTCATCTGCACCGGCTGTGTAATGACGATGGCGAACGTGTCGATCAGAATCGACAGGGCCTGCACAGTGTCACCCGGTTCAACGGCAACATTCACATAGTGGTCCAGCGCAATGTTGAAGTCACTCAGAGCGGCAACTGCGGGAACGCCCACCCCTAAACTGGCGCACCAGTGGCGTTCCTGTGTTGCTTGCGACACGACTGCCAACGCGACCGAAAACCCGTGCGTCCCCACAATCTGCGTGATGTCGCCTCGCCGTAAACCACCTCGGGAAAATACCGAAGGCAGCGCACCGTGCACGGGGAACACTGGCCGTGACGTAGCCAGGTCCCCCGCGGTACGCACGCCCGGGAGGCTGCGGAGCTTATGGAAATCACGCAGAGCAGACACACAAACAGTATCGAACATATGTTCGATGTATGCAAGGTTTGTCAGCAACAGGATTAGGATTGCACCATGCCCATTCAGATCGTGTTTCACACCCCAGAAATTCCCGGCAACACCGGAAACGCCATCCGTTTAGCGGCCGTAACAGGTGCGCACCTACACCTTGTTGAGCCCTTGGGATTTGACCTCAGTGACGCAAAACTCCGCCGAGCGGGGCTGGACTATCACGATCTGGCGCATGTCACCGTTCACCCCACAATCGAGCACCTGTGGGAGGAACTCGGGCACAAGCGCGTCATCGCGTTTACCACGCACACCACTCAGACTTTCGACACCGTGGAGTACACCTCCGACGACGTTCTACTGTTCGGAAAAGAGTCCACAGGGTTGCCCGCCGAGGTGGCAGAAGACCCGCACGTGGACCTGGCTGTCCGCATTCCCATGTTGGAAGGCAGACGAAGCTTGAACCTGGCGAATTCAGCATCCATTGCCACCTACGAAGCATGGCGACAGTTGGGGTATCCAGGCGGAAAATAGCCCGCTGGTAGCTCATTACACAACCGGCCACACAGAACCGGCCGCTCATATAGAATCTGCACGTTCACGTAATCGTTCACACGTTCACTCACAGGAGGACCCATGACACACCGCGCGCTCACATTTGCCGGTCTCGATGTTTCCGGAGGAGCAGGACTCTCCGCAGACCTCAAAATGTTCGAAGAGTACGGAGTTTTTGGCTCCACTGTCGAGACCTGCATCGTGACGTTCAACCCTGACAAGGACTTCGTTCACGAAATCGAGTTCGTCGACGAAGACATCGTTGCGCGCCAGCTCACCTCGGTCCTGGGCGTTCACTCCTTCGACGTCATCAAGTCCGGCATGCTGGGATCCGTCGACAACGCACTGGTCCTAGCCGACCACATCGAAAAGGCACACATCCCGTACGTGTTTGACCCGGTCCTGGTATGTAAGGGCGCAGGCACCATGGTGGACCTCAAAGACCTGTTCTTAGAAAAACTCGTGCCGCACGCCACCGTGATCACCCCCAACCTCGAAGAAGCGGCCACCCTGGTGGGAGCGGAGTCCTTGAACAGTGTCGACGACATGGTCGAAGCAGCGCGCACACTGCACAGCAAGGGCGCACAGAACGTGATCGTCAAGGGTGGCGCTCGCCTCGACGGACCCACCGCGGTCGACGTCATCTTCGACGGAACCACTGTCACCGAACTGTCGACCACCAAGGTCAACAACCACCTGGTCAACGGGGCCGGTTGCTCGTTCGCGTCCTCGATTGCCGCCGGGCTGGCAACCGGACTGGACCTGGTAGTCGCGGCGACCTCGGCGAAGGAAAAAATTGCGCACGGCATTGCCGCCTCAATTGAGAACGCGACCGGCGTGCGCTCTTTGCTCCACTGCGCATGGCGCACCCAACCCACGGACAGCATCACCGTGGAAGCGCGCACACTGTAAGCGCGCAACACACAATAATGGCCGGCACATGAACGTGCCGGCCATTATTGCTAAACGTGTTAAACGTGTTACTTGCGCTTTCCGAAGCCCTTGTAACGGTCCTTGAACTTCTCAACGCGTCCAGCGGAGTCAAGGATGCGCTGCTTACCGGTGTAGAACGGGTGCGAAGCCGAAGAAATTTCAACGTCGACCAGTGGGTAGGTGTTACCGTCTTCCCATTCGATGGTCTTTTCGGTCTTCACAGTCGAGCGCGTGAAGAACTTGGTTCCAGAAGCCAGGTCGTTGAACACAACCGGGCGGTATTCCGGGTGAATATCTTTTTTCATGGTGATCCTTTGAATCTCGAGAGCCCTGATGCAACCGGGTTGCCCGCCAGTGCTCAAATTCTTATGGCTGGCGCGTAAAACGCCAGCAACCAACTATACCCGAATGTGCGCTCAGTTCCACATTGAACAAGCACGTGGTGCGTTATTTTCGGCACACGTAATCGATGAGTGGTTCGTACAGGTGTGGTGGAATGTTGTCATCCAGGGGCACACACACCTCGACCTGTTCTTGAGCCTGGGCCACAAACAGTGCCGGGTCGTTACAGTCGGCAAACCCCACGGTGCGGATGCCGACGCTTCCTGTTGCACCGGCCCACCCGTGATCGGCAACCACCAGATCAGGGGTTTCTACGTGTTCCAGCACCGCCTGAGCGGGTTCAGCCAGGTGGGTGTGCGGGAGTCCCCCGTGCTGGTGCCACACCCACACGCCCAGCACTGTGCGCGCATCTCCCCCGATCTCCACGGGTACAAAGTCAGTCTGCTCAACCGTGCGCGCACCCAGGCTCACAGCCCATTCCCTCATGCGCACGTGCACCGGCAGCAACCCGCTGGGGTGACCGGTCGCGAACAGGATGCGACCACCTCGGGAGGCGACGTCCTGGATGGCGGAGCGCATGAGGTCTAATTGTTCGATGCACCGCTGGGTGGAAATGGTGTCCACGCCTTCTGTGAAGTCTGGGTCGGCGTCGATCCCGCAAGCGTTCACCATGAGCTGAAACACCGAGTCATAGTCCCAGTCGCAGGTCAGCTTCACACCAAAATCAAACTGACGCTCCCCTGCGAGAAAACGGTGGATGTGAAGGAGGTTAATTTCTCGAGGTGTCGCCACCTTCCCTGTGATGGCGGCCTGTTCGAGTTGCTGGGCGAGTTGTTCCACGTTTCAGTCCTTATTTTGGGAGAGAGCGAAGCAGGTGACGGCAGCTGCGGCTGCGACGTTGAGGGAGTCGACGCCGTCGCCGAGCAGATCAGGCGGACGGAGGCCTCCGGCGATCTCTCCGGTGACCTGCTCGTCTTGGCATGCGGCCAGTTGAAGCTGGTGATGACCCCGGAGCTGGTGCGTCTGCGGCGCACGGTGATCGCCGAAGCCGAACGGTCCCCCGAACTGGCCGAGGCATTCTACCAGCGCGGGCCCGGGCGCCAGATCGCGGTGCGGCGCGAGCTCAGGATTCTTGCCGACCGCCATGAACAGGGACAAATAGACTTCCATCTCCGCCCACCGCTCCGGACTCAGCGGCAGGAACTCGCAGGCAACGGCCCCGACTCCGCGGCGATCAGTCACAGGGAGCAACGGCTCAACGCGCCGGCGCACCCTCTCGAGCACCAGCTCCAGGGCGAACACCAGCAGCTCATCCTGGGTCGCGAAGACATGACGCAGGGAACTGACCGTCGGGTCGGCCTCTGCGGCAACGTTGCGCACCGAGACCCGGCCAACACCGTCCCTCAGCAGGACCCGCCAGGCAGCATCGCCCAGTTCCTCACGGCGACGGGCATGATCAGTCAGCTTCGGCATGCCACCACCGTAACGGTACGATCGTGTCACCACAATCCGAAGTGAGAATCAAGGGACGAGGCGTTAGATTGTTCGCTCCAGCAGGCCTCGACGCGGTCCCAGTCCGTGACATCACGACGCAGGCTAGCGTTTCACCGAGCCTCGCCATCGGGCACTACGGCTCGAAGGACGGAGTGCACGCCGCAGTCGACGGTGAGGACGACTGCGGAGCGGTTTAGTCTAGATCATGAACCAGAACGCTATGGTTAGGTCGACCTTGTCAGGAACCGGGCCGACGAGCTCGTTGCGAATGATGTCGGCGAAGTCGCCACGATGCTGAATCGCTCCCGCCCCAGCGTGGGCAAAAGCGACGTTCTGCAACCACCTGCCCAACGATCGAAGATTCGGGCAAGTCGGAATCGGACAGCCGCAAATTCGACCGAGCACAGCCAAGCTGCCGGGCACGCTACTGACGGGCCTTCTCGATCATCTCCGTCATCTTGCGGTCGCGCTCGGTCTCTGGAGGCATTGCTTCGAGAAGCGCTCGAGCTTCTGCCGGTACTCCGGGTTCATCTCATCGGCTCCGACCGCAGCCGGGTCGAGCTTCCGCGTAGTCTCGGCGATGGGGGTGTCCACGAAGCCTGCGCTGGAAGACTGGCCGCTGACGGCGATCCTCGACCTGTTCGTCCACCGTGCCGCCACCGCGCTGAATGACGGTTTCGCCCGCGACCTCGTCCGTCAGCTCGCCGGAGCCCTCATCCACAAGATGCTGCTTTGGGGCGACCGGTCGACAAGCACCAACCCGAAAGCCTACGTCGAAGCGGTACTCGAGGGCATCGGATTCCCCTGCCGATCCGGCCAACAGAAGTAATCGCGGCCGCAGCTCTCCATGAGCGGGCACGCCGAACACATCCCGTTCATCGTGTTCGGGTCGTCGGCGATTTAGCAGGGCCCGTGGCCTGCCCGCGATGTCCGCGGCGAGGAACGCTGCGAACCCGACCAATGGCACCACCAGCGCCACGATGATGAGTCGCCGGAAGTGCCCGCGTCCAGCGGCCACGGCGAGCAGGCCCATGGCCAGCCACTGCGTGACGGCCTGGCCCAGTGCGGCGAAGTCATGCACGCCAGGATGCGTGTCCCACGGTGCCAAACCGACGATCGACACCGACAGTCCGGTCAGTGCGATCACGCTCGTCCCGGTACGACCCGAGCGGCTGTCCCACCAGCCGTGCAGCAACAGCGCACCGATCACGATCAACACACCGGAGACGACCATACCGGCGTTGAACAACTGGTGCCAGGGAGAGCACACCTCGCGCACCTGCTGGCCCTGCTCGGAGAACCCTCCACAGACGGTGACTCCGAGATCGCTGATGGCGTTGTCCCTCACCGAGTACCCCTGGGGCCACCGCAGCGCGACCAGCAGCTGCACCGGAAGCAGCACGGCGCTGGCCAACTAGGCCACGGCTCCGGCGCGGTATCGGTTCACGACATCCTCCTTCAATTACCATACGTGCGTATGGGAAGCATGCCGAGTGCTTCAAACGACCACAACCCCGCCCGCGTGGCCCGAGGAGCACAGCCGGTGATGGACGCTGTCGTGCGCGTGCTGGTCCGCGGCGGACGGAACGGGAAGGGCCGGAATGCTCTCGGCCGTAGATGCGGAGACACAGGTAGAGTCGCCGCCGTTCATGGCGTCTGCACACCCGCCGGAACCGTGCACCGCGCGCTGCGCCCCGGACGCGCTCGACATGGAGGCGGTAGTCGTCGTTCCGGCCGACTGCGAGGATGCATGAGCCGACGACGCCATGGAAGTCGTCGACGCTGCCGACCCGCCGATAAGCGCGTGCATGCCGAGGAGACCCATGATCAGCAGTGCAGTGAGTACGACGAGCTGCAGCCAGTGCTGGCCGCGACAGGGTTCAGGAGTCGCGCTCTTCACAGCCACAGCATACCCCGGTGGCGTATCACCTCGAAACGTTGGGTCCATTCAAGAGCGAGCCCGACTCACCTTGCAGAAATACCCTATATGGGTATATGGTTCACAAGCTGATACCCACCGGGGTACCCAAGTAGAGAGGATTATCCGATGACTGCCAACGAGTACCAAGTAACGGGCATGACTTGCGGGCATTGCGAGGCGTCAGTCCGCGAGGAGGTCGGCGAGATCGCCGGTGTCACCGGCATCGAGGTCAGCGCCGAGACGGGAAGGCTCGTGGTCACCGCCTCCGGCGAGATCGACGACGCGAAGGTCCTGGCCGCCGTCGAGGAGGCCGGCTACTCGGCCGTGCGCACCTGATGAAGGCCCCGGCCAGACTCGCGGCCCACGGCACTGCATGGCCGCGGCAGAGCAGAGAGAAGGAAGTGACATGAGCACACCAGCGCCACTGAGTGCGGGCAGCGACATCGAGCTGGAGGTCGGTGGGATGACCTGCGCCTCCTGCGCGAACAGGATCGAGCGCAAGCTCAACAAGCTCGACGGCGTCACCGCGAGCGTCAACTACGCCACCGAAAAGGCCAAGGTCACCGTGCCCGCCGGCTATGACCCGGCCCTTCTGGTCGCGGAGGTCGAAAAGACCGGCTACACCGCCGCCCTACCCCGGCCCGAAGCTGCGACGACGGACTCCGAAGGCAACGATCAGGACCCAGCCGATGACCCCGAACTGACCTCGCTGAAGCAGAGGCTGATCGGGTCGATCGTGCTCACCGTCCCGGTAATCGCGATGGCCATGATTCCGGTCCTGCAGTTCACCTACTGGCAGTGGGCCTCGCTGGCTCTGGCCGCGCCGGTAGTCGTCTGGGCGGGCTGGCCGTTCCACAAGGCCGCATGGACCAACCTCAAGCACGGCACGGCCACGATGGACACGCTCGTCTCGATGGGCACGAGCGCGGCGTTCCTGTGGTCGCTATATGCATTGTTCTTCGGCCATGCCGGCATGCCGGGGATGAAGCATCCCTTCGAGTTCACCATCGCGCCGTCTGACGGCGCGGGCAACATCTACCTCGAGGCCGCCGCGGGTGTGACGATGTTCATCCTCGCCGGTCGCTACTTCGAGAAGCGCTCCAAGCGCCAGGCCGGTGCCGCGCTGCGCGCTCTGCTCGACCTCGGGGCGAAAGAGGTCTCCGTCCTGCGGGACGGCGTCGAGACCAAGATCCCGACCTCCGAGCTGGCCGTGGGCGACGAGTTCGTCGTCCGCCCGGGCGAGAAGATCGCCACCGACGGCGCGGTCGTCTCCGGCACCTCGGCCGTGGATGCCTCCATGCTCACCGGCGAGTCCGTTCCCGTCGAGGTCGTCGCCGGCGACGCGGTGACTGGGGCCACGGTCAACGCCAGCGGGCGTCTTGTCGTGCGGGCGACCCGGGTCGGGTCGGACACCCAGCTGGCGCAGATGGCGAAGCTGGTCGAGGATGCCCAGTCCGGCAAGGCCGCCGTCCAGCGCCTGGCCGACCGCATCTCCGGCATCTTCGTGCCGATCGTCATCGCCATCGCCCTCGTCACGCTCGGCGCATGGCTGATCTTCGGACCCGGCGTCTCCGCCGCCTTCACCGCAGCGGTTGCGGTCCTCGTCATCGCCTGCCCCTGCGCCCTCGGCCTGGCCACCCCGACAGCGCTACTGGTCGGGACCGGTCGCGGCGCGCAGATGGGCGTCCTCATCAAGGGCCCCGAAGTCCTCGAATCCACACGCAAGGTCGACACCGTCGTCCTCGACAAGACCGGCACCGTCACCACCGGCAAGATGACCTTGGTCGACGCAATCACCGAGCCGGGCATTGACCGCACCGAGCTGCTTCGCCTGGCTGGCGCTTTGGAGGACGCCTCCGAACACCCGATCGCCCAGGCCATCGCGAAGGCCGCGGCCGTGGAGGGCGGGCAGCTGCCGACACCGGAGGATTTCGCCAACATCGAAGGCAAGGGCGTCCAGGGCGTCGTCGACGGTCGCGTGGTGCTCGTCGGCCGAGAGTCCCTGCTGGCCGATTGGTCCCAGCAGCTCTCCTCCGATGTCGCAGCCGCCAAGGCCGAGGCCGAGGACGAGGGCAAGACCGTCGTCGCCGTCGGCTGGGACGGACGGGCCCGCGGGATCCTCGTCGTCGCCGACGCCGTCAAGCCCACCAGCGCCGAGGCGATCCAAGGACTGAAGGACCTGGGACTCACTCCGGTCCTGCTCACCGGCGACAACGAGGCCGTGGCCCGCCGGATCGCCGCCGAGGTCGGCATCGAGAAGGTCATCGCCGAGGTCCTGCCCAAGGACAAGGTCGACGTCGTCACCGGCCTCCAGAACGAGGGCAAGGTCGTCGCGATGGTCGGCGACGGCGTCAACGACGCCCCGGCGCTGGCGCAGGCCGATCTCGGCCTGGCGATGGGCACCGGCACCGACGTGGCCATCGAGGCCTCCGACATCACCCTCGTGCGCGGGGACCTGCGAGCCGCGGTCGACGCGATCCGCCTGTCCCGCAAGACCCTCGGCACGATCAAGACGAACCTGTTCTGGGCCTTCGCCTACAACGTCGCGGCGATCCCGATCGCGGCGCTGGGCATGCTCAACCCCATGCTCGCAGGCGCGGCGATGGCGTTCTCCAGCGTGTTCGTCGTCGGCAACAGCCTCCGCCTGCGCGGGTTCCGCAGCGTCGCCAAGCAGTGACACCGCAGAACCAACCATCATCCGAACACACGAAAGGTATGCACCGAGAATGAGCAACGAAGACCAGGCACCCACCAGCTGCTGCAGTACGTCCCCCGCAGTCGAGGCATCCGTCGCCGAGGAAGCTGTCAGCGCTGGTTCCAGCTGCTGCGGCACGGCCGGCACAGAGAACCCCGCCGCCGATTCCGGCCATCGCGAAAACCTTTTGGTCGAAGGCAGCGACGGCATGACCACTTGCCCCGTCATGGTCGGCAATCCGGTCAACAAACAGGACGCCGAAGAAAAGGGCCTCTTCCGTGACTACGACGGGCAGCGCTACTGGCTCTGCTGCCCCGGCTGCGGACCGACCTTCGACTCCAACCCCGCCAAGTACGCCGCCAACATGGCCTGATCCTTCGACGGCCCGGGCCTGCAGCATCACTGCTACTGCCCCGGGTCGACCGGATCGTAACTAAACGATTCCACGCCCGCCGATCGACATTTGACCTATACCCCATAGGGGTATATGGTTGATCGGGTCAGACTGATGAATTGGAGATTTCATGCGTAAGCGCCTTATCACCACCGTCGCCGCGGGAGTGCTCGGCGGAGCACTCGTGCTCACCGGCTGCAGTACTGGCGGAGACCAGGACCAGGCGACGCCATCGTCGACCAGTCAGCACGAGGGCCACGGAAGCGGTGGCAGCAGCGACGGCGGCGGGATGGAGCATCCGATGGACGGCGGCCCCGCCCCAGAGGGCATCGAGAAGGCTTCCTCGCCGAAGTACCCGGTCGGCACAAAGGTCACGCTCACCGCAGACCACATGGAGAGCATGCACGGGGCGAAGGCCACCATCGTCGGGGCCTACGACACCTACACCTACGCGGTGGACTTCACGCCCACCACCGGCGGGGATCCGATCAAGGACCACAAGTGGGTCGTGCAGCAGGAGATCATGGACGCCGGCGCCCAGCGCCTGCCTGACGGCACTGAGGTCGCCCTGGAGGCCGAGCACATGGAGGGCATGCAGGGCGCGAAGGCCACCATCGCCTCCTCCACCGACGAGACCGTCTACATGGTCGACTACGAGTCCGACGGTATGACCATGACGAACCACAAGTGGGTCGTCGAGAGCGAGATCAAGCCGGCCTCCTGAGCCGGCCGCTGGGGGCCCTGAAGGGTCCGCGGCGAGACACGACCCGATCGAAGGAAAAACCGGGGAAGAACGAAGGGAAGCGAAGAGCAGTGACGGACCCGACCACGCATCACCATCACCATGACCACGACGGCGTCGCGACCACCGAGTCCGGCCATGTTGACGACTCGCATGCCGAGCACGAAGGCCACGCCGTGAAACACGGTGCCCACGCCGGGCACGGCGATCACGGCAGTGGTCATAGTGGTCATGCGGGCCATGGCGACCACGTCAGCCAGTTCCGTCGACTGTTCTGGATCAACCTCGTCATCGCCATCCCGGTGGTCGCGTTCTCCCCCATGTTCGCCATGCTCCTGGGCTACTCGGTGCCCAGCTGGGCGGGCTGGGTCGCCGCGGTGCTCGGCACCGTCATGTACGCCTGGGGCGGCACACCGTTCCTCACCGGTGCCGTCAACGAGCTGAAGAGCCGCAAGCCCGGCATGATGCTGCTGATCGCGCTCGGGATCACCGTGGCGTTCCTCGCCTCCTGGGCCGCCACCGTGGGGCTCGTCCACCACGAGCTCGAGTTCTGGTGGGAGCTGGCGCTGCTGATCGTGATCATGCTGCTCGGCCACTGGATCGAGATGCGGTCCCTGGCCCAGACAACCTCGGCGCTGGACTCCCTTGCCGCGTTGCTGCCCGACGAAGCGGAGCGCGTCGAGGGCGACGAAACCGTCAAGGTCGACCCGGCCGAGCTGCGCGTCGGCGACGTCGTCATCGTCCGCCCCGGAGGCAGCGTCCCCGCCGACGGCACCGTCATCGACGGCCGCGCTGACATGGACGAGTCGATGATCACCGGCGAGTCGCGCCCCGTCGCCCGCGGCGAGGGCGATGCGGTCACCGCCGGCACTGTGGCCACTGACTCCGGTTTGCGGGTGGAGATCACCGCCACCGGCGACGACACGGCACTGGCCGGCATCAACAGGCTCGTCGCCGAGGCCCAGGGGTCTTCGTCCCGCGCCCAGCGCATCGCCGACAAGGCGGCTGCCTTGCTGTTCTGGTTCGCCCTCGGGGCCGCTCTGATCACTGCCGTCGCCTGGACCCTCTTCGGGCTGCCCAACGATGCCGTCATCCGCACCATCACCGTGCTCGTCATCGCCTGCCCGCACGCGCTCGGTCTGGCGATCCCGCTGGTCGTGTCCATCGCCACCGAGCGCGCCGCCCGCGGCGGCGTCCTGGTCAAGGACCGCCTCGCACTGGAGTCCATGCGCCAGGTCGACGCAGTGCTCTTCGACAAGACCGGCACCCTGACCAAGGGCGAGCCCACCGTCACCGGCGTCGAGCCGATCGCAGGCCTGTGCGCCGACCAGGTACTCGCCCTAGCCGCTGCCGCCGAGGCCGACAGCGAGCACCCGCTCGCCCAGGCCATCGTCGCTGCCGCCAAAGACAAGAGCCTGACCGTCGAACCAGCCAGTGGATTCTCGTCCTCGCCGGCAGTGGGGGTCACCGCGACCGTGGCCGGCCAGGAGATCCGCGTCGGAGGCCCCCGACTGCTCGAGGAGACCGGGCAGCACGAGATCGACGCCGCCGAGGAGTGGCGAGCCGCGGGCGCGATCATCCTGCACGTCCTACGCGACAACACTGTGATCGGCGGGCTCAAGCTTGCCGACGAGGTCCGCCCCGAGTCCCGCGACGCCGTCGACGCGCTGCACCGGCTCGGCGTCGAGGTCGTCATGATCACCGGCGACGCCCAGGCCGTCGCCGACGAGGTCGGCCGGCAGCTCGGCATCGACCGCGTCTTCGCCGGCGTCCGCCCCGAGGACAAGTCCGCCAAGGTCGCCCAGCTCCAGCACGAGGGAAAGAAGGTCGCCATGGTTGGTGACGGCGTCAATGACGCTCCGGCGCTGGCGCAGTCCGACATCGGCATCGCCATCGGCGCGGGCACCGACGTCGCCATCGCCTCAGCAGGGGTCATCCTCGCCAGTTCCGACCCGCGCAGCGTGCTCTCGGTTATCCAACTCTCCCGTGCCGCATACCGTAAAATGAAGCAGAACCTGTGGTGGGCTGCCGGGTACAACCTGCTCTCTGTGCCGCTCGCGGCCGGTGTGCTCGCACCCGTCGGCTTTGTCATGCCGATGTCGGTTGGCGCGATCCTGATGTCAATCTCCACCGTCGTCGTCGCCCTCAACGCCCAGTTGCTGCGTCGCATCGACCTCACCCCAGATGAAAGCACTCGTTCCGTCCTGGAACGTCAGAAATGAAGGACACATTCATGACCACCGACAAGGCCACCAATGACACCGGCGGCGACACCGAGACCCACCAGCACGGCTACATCAGCGACAAGGCCCGCTACCGCAGCCGCATGAAGCGCATCGAAGGCCAGGCGCGCGGCATCGCGAAGATGATCGATGACGAGAAGTACTGCATCGACATCCTCACTCAGGTCTCCGCGCTCACCCGGGCACTGCAGGGGGTCGCGACTGGCCTGCTCGATGACCACCTCAAGCACTGCGTGCTCGACGCCGCCAAGCAAGGCGATGAGGACGCGGCCATCGCCAAGATCCAGGAAGCCTCCGATGCCATCAACCGACTCGTGCGCTCCTGACACCATCTGATTTCGGTTGACACCAGACGCCTCCCAGGCTGTTGCACCCCAGACCAAGACTATGCTTTCGACGTCTCCGGGCTGGCGTGGGTTGCCCCTCGTCTGGCCCTAGGCCCCCGACGAAATCGGGCCGCCTGAGGTCGAATCGGTCGATATGAACATTTTCACCTGAGAAAAGAGTTGGCCATGCCCCTTGCCATTGTTACTCCGATCCACCCCTCCAGGAGCCGCCTGAGACTCTGCGCGACCATAACAGCGCTGGCGACCAGCGCCGTCCTCCTGCTCAGCGGCTGTGCTGATGCGGAACCGTCCGTCGACGCAGGGTCCGATCACTCATTGGTGGCCGAGCACGATCTGGACGGCCTGAATGCACGGGACGTCATCAAGCGCCTCGACACAGCGAAGGTGTCAGATCGCTCGTCTGAACTCATTGCTTCGATTGAACCCGAACAGTTGGTCCTGACCGACGGTCAGAACAAGCAGACCACTCTGCCGATGCCAAAGGACGAATTTTACGTCTCTATCGCTCCCTATCGCGGGCAGACTCACGAATGCTACTTCCACAGCCTCACAACTTGTCGCGGCGAGCTCGCCAATACTGACGTCGACGTTACCGTGGTCGAGGCGACGTCTGGGAGGACCATCCTCGATGAAACGCTGAGGACTTACGACAACGGATTCGTGGGGATCTGGCTGCCACGCGGAATTGACGCGTCGCTCACAGTCTCAGCCGAAGGCCGCACCGCAAAGCAGGATATATCGACCCGCGCAGATGACCCCACTTGCTTGACCGGATTTCAATTGACTTGATGCTCGGACTCCAAGCTCACCACCAGAGTGCCGGCTTCAGTACAGTCGGTCGGCAGCAGTGCATCAGGGCAAAGGCCCTAGTGGCGCAGGTCACACTCGCCACCACGATATTCGCGCCGGTGAAAACGGACTGACTCGACCACCTCTGGACAGTGACGCTACCTCTTGTGGCGCAACCTCGTCGCATAGAGCGCGAGTGCCGAGGCCGCCGCGACGTTTAACGAGTCAACTCCGCCCATCATCGGGATCGTGACTCTTCTGTCGAGCCGCTGCTCAGTCGCTTGAGTCAGCCCAGGACCCTCGGAGCCGAAGACGAGAGCGAGCTTCTCATAATCTTCAGCGACCAGCTCGTCCAAAGTGATCGCGCCCTCGCCTAGAGTCATGCCCGCAACGACGAACCCTGCATCCTGGAGGGTGTCGATGCTCTCTGGCCAAGGATCGATTCTTGTCCACAGCACTTGGAAGACCGTACCCATCGACACTCGGATCGCTCGCCGGTACAAGGGGTCGGCGCAACGGGGCGTCACCAGGACGGCATCTGCACCAAGGGCGGCTACGGACCGGAAGATTGCGCCCACATTGGTGTGGTCCACTAGATCCTCGATGATAACAACGACCGAGGTGTCCCTCACCACCTCGGCGACGTTGGGAAGGTGCGGTCGCTGGGTACTTGCCAGGGCACCTCGGTGGAGGCGAAAGCCTGCAACTTTTTCTAGATCAGCTTCGCTTCCCACGTAGATGGGGACGTCGTGGTGGGCGATCACTGGGGCGAGCGGTTCGAGCCAGTGGGCGTTGAGGAAGAACGAGCGGAACTTCATGCCGGCGTCGTGGGCGCGTTGAATGATCTTGGAAGATTCGGAGATGAACAGCCCGTTTTCTGGTTCGAGCTTCTTGCGCAGTTCCACGTCGGTCAGGTGCGTGTAGTCCTCAGGCGGGGGCACATGTGCTAGGTGTTGCACGCGGGCGGGGTCGATGCCGTGCTCTGTGCACAGCGCTTCAATGTCTGCGGGGCTCAGGTCCGCTTTCTTGGGTGTGTTCATGCGTGGATTCCCAAGATGCGCACAAACGCCACGATGCCCAGAATGACAATCACCGCACGCAGCACGGTGGGGTTGAGTTTGCGACCTATGCGGGCGCCCACGTAACCACCTATAAGCGAACCGGCCGCAATGAGCACCACGGCCATCCACGAAATCTTGTTGAATCCAATAATCGTGTAGGCGGTTGCTGACACGATGTTCACAAAAAGCACCAGAACGTTTTTGTACCCGTTGATCTTTTGAAGTGGCTCATCGAGGACAATCCCTAGAAGACCGATGAGAATGATGCCCTGGGCTGCCGCGAAGTATCCGCCGTAGATGGCGGTGAAGAACAGGACGCAGTACACGGCGACTGTGCTGTTTGTCAGGGCCGTGGCGTCGCGGGCGTTCAGATACTTCTGCAGGCGTGGCTGCACCACCACCATGACGAGAGCGATCACGATGAGCACCGGAACAATCAGTTCAAAGGACTTAGCTGGCAGAACCACCAGTAGCGTTGCGCCAACGAGCGAACCTGCCATCGAAGCGGGTATCCAGCGTTTAAGCCGGTCGCCGGAGCCGCGGAGATCTTCACGGTATCCGAAAGACGATGCGATGTTTCCTGGGATGAGCCCAAGCGCGTTACTCATGGTCGCCGCTTGAGGTGGCACGCCAAAGGCCACAAGCGCGGGAAAGGTAATCAGAGTTCCAGAGCCCACCACCGCATTGATGGTGCCAGCGGCCAGCCCCGCTAAGAAGATCAGCGCGCTGGTGAGAAGATCAAATGTCACTGTGCTTGAGCGTGGAAGCGTCCACCTACTGTGGTGAGTTTGATGTCAGAGCCGAATGTTTCAGACAGGTTTTCTGATGTCAGGGTCTCCTCCAAAGGACCAGCTGCTGTCACTTTTCCTTCACGTAGCAGTAGAGCATGAGTGGTGCCTTTTGGAATCTCTTCTACGTGGTGAGTGACCATGAGGGTGGTGGGGGCGTATTTCCCACCGAGGATTTCAGAAAGAGCCTGAAGCAGATCTTCACGTCCGCCCAAGTCGAGTCCTGATGCTGGTTCGTCAAGGAGCAGAATTTCCGGGTCGGTCATGAGTGACCGGGCAATCTGTACTCGTTTGCGTTCACCTTCTGACAGGGAACCAAATGTGCGGTCCTTAAAGTCGCCGATGCCAAAGGCGTTGAGAAGGTCGTGGGCCCGTTCTTCGTCGATCTGGTCGTACTCTTCTGTCCAGCGACCAACGACACCATAGGCGGCTGTCATCACGGTGTCGAAGGCGCTTTCGCTACGTGGTAGGCGGTCAGCAAGCGCCGACGAGGCGTAACCGATGCGCGGGCGGAGCTCAAATACGTCGACTCGGCCAAGCTGTTCGCCCAGTATTTTGACGGTTCCGCTGGTTGGGTGCATGCGCCCGGCGGCGATTTCCAACAGGGTGGTTTTGCCTGCACCGTTTGGGCCCAAAATCACCCAGTGCTGCCCTTCAGATACTGAGAGGCTCAGTCCGTCCAGCAGGTGGTGGGCACCACGGCGAACAACAACATCTTCTAAGCTCAGCACTTCGCTCATATGTTAAACACTACCCCACGGGTAATCTGTGCGTGTGCACAATCAGCGAGTTTTCCACACTGTTCATGTCTCCACCGCCCTTAACGCGTGTGTTGAGCGGATCTTACCGCCCGATTCGGTTGTCACAATCTTTCAGGACGCCGGGTATGAGGTTCCGTTTATTAACGATGATGCGGTGCTTGGCGAGTCACGTACTGGACTGTTGCTGTGGGCTGCTGCAGCTAGGGAGTTTGGTTTTGATCGGTTTCGTACGGTCTTGGTTCACCCGGCGCTTGCGTTGACGGTTCCGCAGGTGTCCAGGGAGTACAGTCGCGTGGTCGCGCAGGCGCCCGCTGTGATTGTCGCCGAGGTGGCTGGTGAGTCCCGTGCCGTGCTGGTGGTTCACGCGGAGGGCAATGTTGATGTGTTTCCGTGTGCGCACGTTCCGTTTGCTCCTTTAGGGATGCGTTCTGTACCCGAGGCGGTGCGTCATTTACGCGATCTGGTGATGCATGGTTTGTCTCTTGTTGAGAGTGGGATTGCTGATGAGTTCCGGAATCTTCCGTGGAGAGACTGGCAAGAGGAGTTTGCTGGTGAGCACCGGCGGGCAGGGTCGTTTTTCGTGGATTCCACGGTTGAAGCTGCATGTTTTTCCGCTGTTGATATTCACTGTGCATTGCGCCCGATCCTGGCACCGCTTGCTGTTGAGCCGCAGGAGTTGGGGTCGCTTTTGGCGCAGCTCCATGGGGCGGCTCACGATGTGGTGACCACGACCACGCGGGAAAGTGCCGCACCGATACGATGAAGCTATGCAACGGGTATGTATTTTCGACTCTGGCCAGGTGCGTCACGACGTTTTTGACACCGATGACCTTCCATCGGTTCTGGCCGATTTGCGCTCCGAGAATGACGATGTTCAGGTCTTGCCTCCGGAGGTGAGTCTCGCACCTCCTGAGCTCGTGGTCATGGATGTGGACTCCACGTTGATCAATGAGGAAGTGATCGATCTTCTGGCAGCTCACGCAGGTGTTGAGGACCAGGTTGCAGCGATTACGGAGCGGGCCATGGCTGGCGAGTTGGACTTCGAAGAGTCCTTGCGCGAACGTGTGGCTTTACTCAGGGGGATCCCGGTAAGTGCCCTGGCCGAGGTCGCTGACCAGGTGACGCTCACCCCTGGAGTACCCGAGTGGGTGGAGGCCTTGCACGAGGTGGATTGCCACGTGGCTGTTGTGTCCGGTGGCTTCATTGAGATTGTTCAGCCGCTTGCGGACAGCGTTGGTATCGATGACGCGTTTGCGAACCAATTGGAATCCGCGGGCGGGGTTCTCACTGGGAAGGTGACTGGACCGGTAGTTGACCGAGCGTTTAAGTCCCAGACGCTTGCGGAGTTGGCGGGGCGTGTGGGGGCTACGCGTACTCTGGCGATTGGCGATGGTGCTAACGACCTCGACATGGTTGAACTGGCAAGTTGCGGGATCGCTTTTTGTGCAAAACCGGCTTTGGCTGAGAAGGCCGACTTGGTTATTCGTCACCGGAACATGCGCCAACTGGTCGAGATTTTCTGCACGCCTTATATCCGCTGAGGACCTGCTTAGGGTCTGTTAGAGGCCTGGGTGAGGTGTGCGTGAGTTCCGTGGCCTTTTAGTTTCCGAAGTAGCGCACAGTTGGTTCCGGGAATGAGTCGACGTCCCAACTGGGTAGCTGGAAAACTGCCACGGACGACGGTTTGAACTTCTTGAGGTTGACACCGCCCACGCGTTCGACTGTTTCCCACACGATTGGGTTGTGGCCAACGATGTATGCGCCAGGCACGTCTTCGGGGATCGCGTTGATGGTGTCTAACCAGGTTTGGACGGTGGCGTCGTATAGAGCAGGTTCGAATTGCAGTTCTACGGCGTTGAAATCTGGGCGTCCGCGGTAGGCGTCGTTGAGCGCGTCAACAACTGCTTGCCCAGTCTGGGTTGTGCGTTTTGCCGGCGACGACACAAGGTGGGTCAGCGGGAACTGTGACAGAAAGCGGCCGGCGAGGGCCGCCTCGGCCTCCCCTTCTTCAGTGAGATGACGGTCAAAGTCCGGCATAGGGTCATGGGTTGCGTGTGCGTGACGAGCTAAAACAAGAGTGGGCATACCTACCAGTGTAGATATGCCCACTCAAAAGTGCAGGTGCTTATGCGTTGATGCTTAAGCGCTGGTGCTTATGCGCCTGTGGAGTGCAGACCTCCGTCGACGTGCACCATTTCGCCGGTGGTCGCGGGGAACCAGTCGGAGAGAAGAGCGACGATTGCTTTTCCAGCTGGTTCGGTGTCGGTCTGGTCCCATCCGAGTGGTGCGCGGTCGCCCCAGACATCTTCGAAAGCCTCGAAGCCGGGGATGGACTTGGCTGCCGTGGTCTTGAGTGGACCGGCAGACACCAGGTTGACGCGGATCTTGTCTGGGCCCATGTACTTGGCCAGGTAGCGTGAAGTGGATTCCATGGCTGCCTTTGCAACACCCATCCAGTCGTATGCTGGCCATGCGACGGTCGCGTCGAATGTGAGGCCCACGATTCCGGCGCCGGGGTTGAGCACGCTCTTGGCTGCGACCGCGATCGATTTGAGCGAGTAGGCGGACACGTGGATTGCGGTGGACACCGATTCGAACGGGGTGTCGAGGAACACGCCGCCTAGAGCGTCCTTTGGTGCGAACGCGATTGCGTGCACGATTCCGTCGATGGTTCCGCCCAGGCGTTCAGGCAGTGCCGCCAGGTCCTCTTCACTGGTCGCGTCGAGTTCAATAACCGGGGCTGGTTTGGGCAGGCGTTCGGCGATGATCGTAGTGATCTTCATCTGACGGCCGAAGCTGGACAGAATAACTTCTGCGCCCTGCTCCTGGGCGAGACGTGCGGCAGCGAACGCGATTGATGATTCTGTGAGCACACCGGTAACGAGGATGCGCTTTCCTTCAAGAATTCCCATGTTGACCTTTCTGCTTTTTCTTTAGTGTCCCATTCCCAAACCGCCGTCAACGGGAATGACAGCACCGGAAATATAGCTTGCGTCATCGGAAGCAACCCAGCTGACAACTTTGGCTACTTCTTGAGGTTCAGCAAAACGCTTGGCGGGTACGGCTTGCAAGTATTCTTTTTGTTTGGCTTCAGGGAGTTCGTCGGTCATGTCGGTGCGGATGAAGCCGGGGGCTACCACGTTGGCAGTGATTCCGCGTGATCCCACTTCGCGGGTGATGGAGCGGGCCAGACCCACCAGGCCGGCCTTTGACGACGAGTAGTTTGCTTGCCCTGCAACGCCGTACAGCCCGGATACTGACGAGATCAGAATGATGCGTCCCCACTTGGCGCGGATCAGGTTGGTGATGCCCCGGCGGACTGTGCGGTACACACCAGTGAGGTTGGTGTTGATGACGTCTTCAAACTCTTCGTCGCTCATGCGCATGAGCAGGTTGTCGCGGGTGATTCCGGCGTTTGCGACGATGATTTCAACTGGTCCCAGTTCGTTTTCTACCGTGGTGTAGGCCGCGTCGAGTGAGGCGGAATCGGTGACGTCAGCGGCAACGGCTAGCGCGCCTTCTGGGGCGTCTCCGTTGCGTGAGGTGACAGCGACGCGGTCGCCTTGCGCGATGAATTGTTCGGCGATTGTGCGTCCGATCCCGCGGTTACCGCCGGTGACGAGTACTGTACGTGGCACTGAGGCTCCTGGACATAGATGAGATTGCGGACAGTTTCTTTCCTAACCTATCAACGATTGGTCTCCCCTCGGAGCTTTTCTACAGTTCCGGGAGTAGACTTGCGTATCGAGCTGAACGCAGGAGGTGTGAGTGAGCAAGGAACAGACTGTTCGTGTCACCGATGCTCAGCACTCCCACGAAGCCGAGTCGAACGGGCGTATGCGTCAGTACATGGTGCTTATGGCGATCCGTTTGACGTGCTTTTTCGTTGCGGCGCTTACGTCTGGGTGGGTGCGCTGGACTGCTGCTGCGGGGGCGATTGTTCTTCCGTGGATTGCGGTGACCATTGCCAACACGGTGCGACGTCATTTCTATACAGATACGGATGAAATTGCTGGTGCTCCGACACCGCAGGCTTTGGATGATGAGCCTGCCGAGGATGTGGAGGATGAAGAGCCTGACGTTGTTATTGGCGAGGTTGTGGGGGTTCTGGAGAGTCCGCGGGAGTCACAGCGTAGCCGGGACGAGGAGTCTGACGCGTGAGCGAACTTGTGTGTTCAGCTAAGGCGTGTCGGGCAGTTGCGGTGCACGCTTTGTTGTGGAATAACCCGTCGATTCATACGGCTGCGCGGAACAAGGTGTGGTTGGCGTGTGATGAGCACCGTGATTTTTTGAGTGAGTTTCTTTCGTTGCGTGGGTTCTTGCGGTCCGTGGTTTCGGTGGACGAAATTCCGGAGGGCGCGGGCTGATGTTGCGCAACTATTCGTTTGTGGCGTCGTCTGCATGGATTCGGTATATCGTGCTGGCGCTTGTTGCGGCGACCCTGTGTGCGTTTCTTGCGATGTGGCAGAACGACCGGCGGCAGCAGCGTGACGCGGAGATTGCCACTATTGAGTCCAACTACAACGCGCCTCCGGTGGATTTTGCCGAGGAGGTGGAGGGCACCTCGGCGGAGTTACGGCCTGAGGACGAGTGGACCAAGGTTGAGGTGCGGGGCCGGTATGAGCCGCAGCTGACGGTGTTGGCGCGTAATCGTACGGTTGATAATCAGCCTGGGTTTTATGTGATTGTGCCGTTTACCACGTCTTCGGGGGGCCAGGTTTTGGTGAACCGGGGGTGGGTGCCCACTCCGTCGACTGGGACAGCGAGTCCGGATCATGTGCCGCAGCCTCCTTCTGGTGAGACGACGGTGACGGGTTGGTTGCGTCCTACCGAGGATGGTAGTAGGGACAACAATCCGGATGGCATTATTCGTGCGATTGATACGGAGCGAGTGCCGGGGTTGAGTGATCCGTATGCGCACGTGTTTGTGCAGATGGGGGCCGAGGATCCGGCTGGCGATGAGGGGTTGTCTCCTTTGCCTGCGCCGTCACTGGATCCCGGATCGCATTTGTCGTATACGTTTCAGTGGATCACGTTTGGGGTCATGATCCTCATTGCGATTGTGTTCACGATCGTGCGTGAGAAGAAGACGCGTGAGTCGTCTCAGGATAAGCCGACGACGTATGTGGTTGTGGATAAGGATGCGCTGAAGCACGGGTCTGCGTCTGGGACTCGGTATGGGACGAGTTTGCACCGCACGCGTGACAGCGCGACCAGGCGCGCACGCCGTCCGGTGAGGGACGAAGAGGCCGAGGACGCCGAGCTGAACCAGCAGGGACTCCAGTAGGGGCTCTGGGGTCTGGGACCTGGACCAGCGCGGGTAGCGCGCGCCACCCTGTTTAGAACGGTTCTGGTTTGAGCGGTTCTGGTCAAAGCTCCCGATCAGACCAGCCACCATCGGGTTGACTTGCTAAAACGGCGGTGGTTCTTCGCTGGGCTCCCAGGGGCGGGTGTCGCCGTTGAACACTTCCGCTGCGATTGCGTACTCGTCTGCGATCTCCTGGGGATACTCGCCGGCCCACCCTGGACTTTGAGCAGCCCCGGGTTCAGGACGGTGGGCGGTTTCGTGTTCTGTTGCTAGGTACTGGTTGATGGTGTGGCTGATGTCTTGGTCGCCGGTGTCGAAGTACTCAAGCAGCCGTTCGTACTGGAGTTGGTTAATACGTGATTCTGGTGGGTAGACCAGCATGGCACCAATCCTTGGCAGCACCCACGCTAGGGAACC
>NZ_JASPDO010000019.1 GCF_030230605.1 Brevibacterium sp. UMB1308A | reverse complement strand
GTCCAATTTCTGGACTGTATCCAAACGGCTTTCCGGACCAAGCAAGCAGCCAGACCAACTAGTAGACCGCCCGGCCAGCAGAGCCCGCGGGAGTCTTACACTGGCCCCATGCCTCAACTTTTTGTCAACGCGAACATCCACACGTTCGACCCCGCCAACCCGCACGCCACCGCTATCCTCACCGACGGCGAAACCATCACAGCGGTGGGTGACGCGGAAAATCTGCGGGCGAACACCTCGGGCGTGGAAACCGTTGACTTAGGCGGCGCCACGGTCATTCCCGGGTTCGTGGACGCCCACCTGCACGCGCTCGCCCACGCGGAATCCCTGGCAGAACTCAACATCTCTAAAACCACCTCCCTGCCCGAGGCGGTCGAAGCTATCCGCGCATTCGCCGCGATCCTGCCGGAAGGTCAGTGGGTGACCGGGGGACGTTGGGACTACAGCAAATGGGGGCTACGCCATCAACCAGACAGGTCGCTTTTGGATGTGGCGTTGCCGGATCGGCCCGTGGCGCTGTGGTCGATCGACTTTCACACGCTGTGGTGCAACGGCGCGGCCCTGCGTGCCGCCGGGATCGACCGCAACACCCCGGACCCCCGAGGTGGAAAAATCGTGCGCGATGCCCACGGCGAACCTACCGGGATTCTGCGCGAGGACGCGGCAACCCTGGTGGAGCGCGTTATTCCTCACCTGCCAGAAGAAACCCTGGGTGAGCTCATGCGCAACGCACAAAAGCAGTGGCTGCAAGAGGGTCTGACTGGGTTGCACGACATCGACGGTGAGTTCTCCAAACGCGCGTGGAACCAGTTGCGCGCAAACGGTGACCTGAACATGCGTGTTGTGAAGTACTTGCGACTGGACGAATACGACTGGGCCAAAGACACGGGGTGGACCACCGGATCAGGCGACGACTGGTACCGCCACGGCGGGCTCAAACTGTTCTCTGACGGGGCGCTGGGGTCACGCTCCAGCTACATGTCCTCGCCATACCCAGCCGAAGGTGAACTGTATGAGACCGGAAGTGAGGCCGAACAGAACTTCGGCATGCAGATCACCACGGAACACGTGCTGGTTGAGCAAATGCGAGACGCATATGCGCACGGGATCGTGCCAATCGTCCACGCGATTGGCGACCAGGCGAACCACCACGTCCTCAACGCATTCGAGCAGACACAAGCTGACCGCCAAGCCGCCGAAGCGCGCCTGGGATACCCGTTGTGCGCCAGGATCGAACACGCCCAGTTCGTGCAACCGCGTGACGTAGCCCGGTTTGCGCAGCTCGACGTCATTGCCTCCATGCAGCCACGCCACTGCATCTCTGACCTGCACCTGCTCAACGCGCTACGCCCGGACCCCAACCTGGCCGCATACGCCTGGACTGCACTCCTGGATGCAGGTGCGCACGTGGCGTTCGGTTCAGACGGGCCGGTGGAACCCACCACCCCATTCGCGGCGATCTACGCCGCGATGACACGTGCTGACATCGCCGGTGACCCCACCACGACATTCCAAGCTCAAAACCGCATGGATGCTTACCAAGCGATCAGGTGCCATACAGCGGGACCGGCGTTCGCCTCGGGCATGGAAACCCGGGCCGGCGCACTCAAGCCGGGCATGAACGCAGACTTCATCGCCATCAACCACGACCCCTTGAGCGTGACCGAATTTGGCGACGACGACGCCCTGTTCGAACACGCAACCGCGATCCGCGACACCGTCGTCAACACCACCGTGGTGGGCGGGCGCATCAAGTTCCGCAGATAAGCGCGTGGAAGACGCGTCAAGTTCCGCAGATAAAGCACTCAGAACTTGTTGAAGAACTCGATTAAGATAGACAGCAACTAAGATAAGTGAACAACTGACAACTCAATATCCCAATTCAATAGCCGTTTTAACGTGTTTGGGGAGAGGCGCACATGTTGCGTCGCCGAAGGTGCAATTCCCTCCCCCGGAAACTCTCAGGCCAACACACTCAAACACGAAGGCACTCTGAAGCCCGATCCACCACACACGTCATAGAAGCGCGTGTGCGGATCAGGTGACAGTGCGGGGAGGAAACCGATGTAATCGTTCCTACGTAAGGACTTATATGACCACCGGTTCCCACCAACCTGCAACATCGATGGCCGTCACTTCCGCCGTAACAGGCGACGCACCTCGGCCGTTTTCTGACCGCCACATTGGCGCTCGCGCCCACGAAACCCAGCAGATGCTCGACGCGATTGGCGTGGATACGCTGGAAGATCTGGTTCGTCAGGCGTTGCCACAAAACGTTCAGTTCGAAGGCGAACTGGACCTGGAACAGGGCCTGGATGAGCACATTGTTCTGGACCAGCTACGCGAAATCGCGGGCAAGAACCAGATGCGTGTGCAGATGATCGGCCAGGGCTACTACGACACCATCACGCCTGCCGTAATTCGCCGCAATGTTGTCGAAAACCCAGCGTGGTACACCGCTTACACCCCGTACCAGGCTGAAATTTCGCAGGGTCGCCTGGAAGCGCTCATGAACTTCCAGCAAGTCGTCATTGACATGACCGGCCTGCCCATTGCCAACGCATCGCTTTTGGACGAAGCCACCGCAACCGCAGAAGCTGTTCTGCTCATGCGCCGCGCTAACAAGAAGGGCTCCACGGTCGTTCTGGACTCCGAGCTGCACCCGCAGGTCATCTCGGTTGTCCGCACTCGCGCGCACGCCATGGACTTCCAGGTGCAGGTCGCTGACCTGTCCCAGGGCCTTGTGGGTGACGACGTGTTTGGAATCGTGTGCGCCCAGGTGGGTACTTCCGGTGAAATCCGCAACCTTGACGACGCTGTGCGCGGCGCCAAGGAACGTAACGCGCTGGTGGTTTTCGCCACCGACCTGCTGGCCCTCACCCTCATGAAGTCCCCTGGCGAACAGGGCGCTGACATCGCTGTTGGCTCCTCCCAGCGTCTGGGTGTCCCACTGTTCTTCGGTGGTCCGCACGCCGGTTTCATCTCCGTGACCAGCAAGCTGCGCCGCCAGCTACCTGGCCGTCTGGTTGGTGTGTCAACCGACCCTGAAGGCAAGGCCGCTTACCGCCTCGCTCTGCAGACGCGCGAACAGCACATCCGCCGCGAAAAGGCCACCTCAAACATCACCACTGCACAGGCTCTGCTCGCTGACATGGCCGGGTTCTATGCGGTTTACCACGGACCGGCGGGGCTGACGCGCATTGCCAGCCGCATCCACCGTTTGGCGCACGCGTTCGCTCAGTGCGCGGCAAGTGTAACTGGGGCCGAGGTGGTAACAGAAACGTTCTTCGACACCGTGACGCTCAAGGTTGCTGACGCCGCGGCCACTGTCGCAGCCGCGGATGAAGCAGGCATCAACATTCGTCACATCGATGACGCGCACGTGGGTGTGTCCTTTGGTGAATCACACGATGTGGCCGTAGCAAACACCCTGCTTGAAGCACTGGGTGCCAGCGAAACCATTGACGCTGACGAGTTTGAAAAGGCCGGCGAAGGAACCTTCGGACCGGGCCACGTGGCAGCGCCACAGTTGCCCGAAAACCTGGTACGCACCTCGGAGTTCCTCACCCACCCAACCTTCAACTCCTACGGTTCCGAATCGGACATGATGCGCTACATGCGCGAACTCGCCGACCGTGACTTGGCGCTGGACCGCACCATGATTCCGTTGGGCTCGTGCACCATGAAGCTCAACGCGGCAGTTGAGATGGAAGCCATCACGTGGCCTGAGTTCGCGTCCGTCCACCCGTTCGCACCTGCCCAGCAGACTCAAGGCTGGAACCAGTTGCTCACGGAACTGGAAGAGATGCTGGCCGAAATCACTGGTTACGACAAGGTATCCCTGCAGCCCAACGCGGGATCACAGGGTGAGCTGGCCGGTCTGCTTGCGTTCAAGGCGTACCACGAAGCAAACGGACAGTCGCAGCGCGACAAGATCCTCATCCCAGCTTCTGCTCACGGAACCAACGCGAGCTCCGGTGCGTTGGCAGGGTTCGACGTGGTGACGGTCGCTTCGGCTGACGACGGTTCGATCGACGTGGACGACCTGGGTGCCAAGATCGCTGAACACGGTGACCGGGTAGCCGGAATCATGATTACCTACCCGTCCACGCACGGAGTCTTCGAAGCCGACGTTCGCAAAGTGTGCGACATGGTGCACGAAGCCGGTGGCCAGGTCTACATCGACGGGGCGAACCTCAACGCCACGATCGGGTGGGCCAAGCTGGGCCAGATCGGTGGAGACGCCTCGCACCTGAACCTGCACAAGACATTCGCCATCCCACACGGCGGTGGTGGACCCGGTGTTGGGCCTATTGCAGTAGGCGCTCACCTGGCTGAATACCTGCCAGGTAACCCACTGGACGAACAGTACGTGGACGGAAGCAACGCGGACGGACTGCCTGTCTCCGGTGCTTTCCAGGGATCAGCTGGTGTGACCCCAATTTCGTGGGCATACATCAAACTCATGGGTCAGCAGGGTCTGCGCGTAGCAACCGAGCACTCGCTGCTCACCGCTAACTACGTGTCCCGTGAACTCCAGGACTACTTCCCAACCCTGTACACCGGCACCACCGGGTACGTGGCACACGAATGCATCCTGGATCTCAAAGAGATCACCGCTCAGTACGGGGTGACCGCTGAAGACCTGTGTAAGCGCCTCATGGACTTTGGTTTCCACGCACCAACCTTGGCGTTCCCCGTTGCGGGCACCGTGATGTTCGAGCCAACCGAGTCCGAATCCAAGACCGAACTGGACCGCTTCATCGTCGCGATGAAGAAGATCCACCAAGAGATCACGGCAATTGGGACGGACTACAGCTACGAAGAGTCGCCACTGGCACACGCCCCACACACCGCAACCGTGGTACTGGGCGAAGAATGGGACCGCAAGTACAGCCGCGAACAGGCCGTGTACCCAGTGTCCAGCCTCAAGCGCAACAAGTACTTCCCACCTGTGGGACGTATCAACAATGCGCTGGGTGACCGCAAGCTGGTGCCTTTCTGCCCGCCGCTTGAAGCGTTCGACGTCGACGCGAACTTCGACCTCGTAGCAATCTCGATCTAATCAACCTCACACTCAAAGGAGTCGACGATGACTAAACACACTCCGCTGTATGACATTCACGAACAGTTGGGCGCTTCGTTCACCGACTTTGGTGGCTGGGAAATGCCGCTGAAGTACCAGAACGAACTGGACGAACACCGCGCTGTGCGTGGCGCGGCAGGTCTGTTCGACCTCTCGCACATGGGCGAAGTGCGCGTGAAAGGTGCTCAGGCCGGGGACTACTTGGACTATGCAATGCTGTCCAAGTACTCGACCATGAAGGTGGGCAAGGCTAAGTACGGTCTGCTCATTGATGAAAACGGGCACCTGATTGACGACCTCATCACGTACCGCCTGGCAGACAACGAATACCTGATTGTGCCTAACGCTTCAAACACGCCTGCTGACGTGGAAGCGTTCACGAAACGGGTAGAAGCGTTCTTGGCTGCTAACCCTGGCGCAGATGTCACGGTAACCGACGAATCCGCTGACACCGCGCTGATTGCGGTCCAGGGTCCTGCGTCTGAAGACATTCTTCTGTCCACGCAGGACACTGAGGAAGGCCGCAACGCCATCAAGGAACTTGCCTACTACGCGTGGGCACCACTGAAAGTGGGAGGCCTGGACATTCTGCTGGCCCGCACCGGGTACACAGGAGAAGATGGGTTCGAACTGTACCTGCCTAACGCAGGAGCCCAGGAACTGTGGAGCGTTCTGACTAAGGCCGGTGCGGACTTTGACCTGAAACCAGCTGGTCTTGCAGCACGTGACTCGTTGCGCCTGGAAGCCGGAATGCCTCTGTTTGGTAACGAACTCACCAACGACATCACGCCTGTCGAAGCAGGAATGGGTGGCATGGTTGCAGGTGCGTTGAAGAACAAGACCGAATTTGTGGGACGCGAAGCACTCGAAAAACTGGACACGTCAAAGGTCGACCGCACCCTGGTGGGCCTCAGCTCGTCCGGCCGTCGCGCAGCCCGCAGCGGTGCCGAACTCAAAGCCGGCGAACAGACGGTAGGAGTTATCACCTCGGGACAGCCTTCCCCAACCCTGGGACACCCCATTGCCCTTGCATATGTGGACGTGGACCAGGCAGAAGCGGGAACCGAACTGGAAGCCGACATCCGTGGCAAGCGCTACCCGTTCACCGTGGTAGAAACACCGTTCTACCGTCGCGAATCTTGAGGTAAAAGTTCCAACTTTTTCCACTGAACTACCCATACATAGGGCACACTTGAAGTGACGCCCCCTTTGCCCTGCACGGGCACCACGAAAGGAACACACATGGTTAACCTTCCAAAAGAACTGTCCTACTCCGCAGACCACGAATGGGTCAACGCAGCTCCTGACGCAATCGCTGGAGCTACCGTGCGCGTTGGTATCACCGAAGTTGCATCGGACGCGCTTGGTGAAGTCGTGTTCGTCGACGCACCACAGGTGGGTGACACCATCACCGCTGGTGAAGCATGTGGTGAAATCGAATCCACCAAGTCGGTGTCCGACCTCATCTCGCCAGTCTCCGGTGAAGTTGTCGCCGTCAACGAAGCACTCGAAGACAACCCCACCCTGGTGAACGACGACACCTACGGGGAAGGCTGGATCTTCGAGGTCGCCGCAACTGAAGCCGGCGAACTCATGGACGCAGACGCATACGCAGAACAGAACAAGATCTAAGAATTCACAGGGGGTGCGAGACTCTCGTGGAGAGTCCCGTGCCCCCTTTTTTGGTGCTTGTTTCGAGAGCCTGGATTTGGATTCGCAGGTACAAGGACGTGCCAACACAGCAGCGGGAAGCTGCATTCGACGTGGAGCATTCGACGTGGAGCAGGGAGGACAGCGATGCCAGTAAGTGTGTTTGAACTTTTCTCAATTGGAGTGGGGCCATCGTCGTCACACACGGTAGGGCCCATGCGCGCGGCTGCCAGTTTCGTTGAGCTGGTAGGGGACCGGGTAAGTGAACTCGATTCTTTGCGCGTGGATGTGTTTGGGTCATTGGCTGCAACGGGGCGCGGTCACGGAACATTTGACGCGATCTTGCTGGGACTCGAAGGGTGTAAACCTGAAGAGATCGAAGCCAACGACATGGACCAGCGCAAAGCACGCATGGCCCAGACGGGCGCCATCCGCTTTGGCGACGTGCGTGACATCAAGCTCACAGAAGACGACATGGTGAAACGTCCACTCACCGTGCTTGAACGCCACACCAACGCCATGACCCTCACGGCGTACAACGCCGCTGGGGAAGAACTGGCGAAAGAAACGTACTACTCCGTTGGTGGCGGGTTCGTGGTCGCAGAGTCGGATGAAAACGAACCTATCGGTGGTGAACTCCACACCCCGGACGTCATCCACGAAACCCACGACCACCTCGCCGGGACCACCGTCCTAGGTGAAGACCTGTCAGAGCTCACGGAGGTAGGGGAGGCTCAGGAGGCCGAGGCGGCAGCGGGCGGCGCTGCGGAAACGGGCGTCGCGGGCACCTCGGCCTCTGAACCCACCACCGCGGAAACTAGCGGAGCGGGGTCAGAGGGAACGACCTCGGGGCCGGTGTACGAATACTCCTCTGCAGCTGACCTTTTGCGCATTGCCAAGGAACATGACCTGGCGTTGTGGGAGATCGTGATGGCCAACGAACTTCAGGAGCGCACGGAGGAGGAGATCCGCGAAGGGCTGCTGCACATCTACTCCGTGATGGACGAATGTGCGATGTCGTCGCTGGACCGTACCGGGTACCTGCCGGGCGGGCTGAAGGTGAAGCGGCGCGCCCACGACTGGTTCTTGCGGCTGAAGGCCGAAGACCCCCACAACGACCCCAAGTTCTACCAGGAGTGGGTCAACCTGATCGCGCTGGCGGTGAACGAGGAAAACGCTTCCGGCGGGCGGGTCGTGACCGCGCCTACCAATGGGGCGGCGGGCATCATTCCTGCCGTGATGTACTACGCACTGCACTTTGTGGACCGGGTCGTGGACGCCGGGCCGCAGGGACGCGCGGACGCGATCGTGGAGTACCTGCTGACCGCGGCGGCGATTGGCGGGTTGTACAAGGAGAAGGCTTCGATCTCTGGCGCCGAGGTGGGTTGCCAGGGTGAGGTTGGCTCGGCTTCGTCGATGGCGGCTGGGGCGTTGGCACAGGTCATGGGCGGGACCCCTGAACAGGTGGAAAACGCGGCCGAGATCGCCATGGAACACAACCTGGGTCTCACATGCGACCCGATCGCCGGTCTGGTGCAGGTGCCGTGCATCGAGCGCAACGCGATTGCTGCGGGCAAGGCGATTAACGCGGCCAAGATGGCGATGTGGGGCGACGGGACGCACCGCGTAAGCCTCGACGAAGTGATCGAAACCATGCGGTCCACCGGTGAAGACATGAGCCACAAGTACAAAGAAACCGCGATGGGTGGTCTGGCGGTCAACGTCGTCGAATGCTGATGGGTGCGAATGTGCCTGGGGGTGCTCCGGGTAGCGGACCGGTGAGCGTACCTGATGGTGCGCCGGATGGTCGAGGCGATGGGAGCGGGCTGTGCGACTGGCTCAGCCCTGACGCGCGGACCAGTGCGCGTGTGTTGCTGGGGTGCTTTCTGGCCACTCCAGATGTGACGGTCCGGATCACCGAAGTCGAGGCGTACGCGGGTGTTGACGACCCGGCGTCTCACGCGTACAAGGGCCAGACTGCCCGTAACGCTGTTATGTTTGGGCCTGCGGGGCACCTGTATACGTACACCATGCATGGACACACGTGTTGCAATGTGGTGTGTTCCCCAGCGGGTGTAGCTCAGGCGGTGTTGATCCGGGCCGGTGAGGTGGTTGACGGGGCCGAGGTGGCTCGCAGTCGGCGCCGACCCGGTGTGAGTGACGCGCATCTTGCGCGGGGTCCGGGAAACCTGACCCGTGCGCTGGGTGTGACCATGGCGCACTCCGGGGTTGATCTGTGTGATCGTGGCTCTGAGGTGACTCTGGTGCGTGGCGAGTTGCGCGCAAGTGAGTCGGTGGCTGTGGGGCCTCGTGTGGGAGTGAGTCAAGCGGCCGATGACCCCATGCGTTTCTGGATTCAGGACGATCCAACGGTGTCGGCGTACAGGCGATCGCCCCGTGCGCCTAAACCTTCGCATTGAACAGGTGCGTGAGGGCGTTTACCCAACACAGCTCGAACCAGTGTGGTGACTAACTACCCTTTTTGTTCGTTTTGTTCACGTTTAGGGCCCAAAACCAACGAGTTACTCTACACAGCAAGTTCAAAACGGCTGAGGAGTGTAGAGAAACTCGACTCGAGTGACTTGTGGTGGGTAACGCGACTCGGGTAACTGCGCTGGGATCAGCCCGGGCTCAAGCCCCCGTACCCCAGGTGCCCCCACCTAACCCAGGCCCTTGAGCCGTTTGGCCAACTTAAACGCCCGCGCTCGCCGGAACTGTTCGCTCACCGCCCGGCGATCCGGCTCCAGCTGACACTCCTGGCAGTACTGTTCGTACAGTCCACGCCACGTGTCCACGAACTGCACACGACACGCACCTGCCTGCGCATCCCACAGCCACACCAGAAGCGCGTCCCCAGTAACCAGCTCATAGCCACGCTCAGCCTTCTCATCCAGGTGCGATGACACGGGCTTAAACGCGCGCACGTCATTGCTGACCAGCACGTCCATCCTGCCCTGCCACGCGGCAACATCCAGGTGTGCATCGTCGGGATCTTTGACGAAACCCCTCCTGGTCATGTCCATGCCTGCCATATCCAGGTGTCCCAGCGACTGCCACCGGGCCTCAAACGCGCACCCGATCTGTAAGCGGGTCCGCTCCCGGTACACGCGCCTGAGCGCTGGCCGTAGTTCTTCTAAGATCGCCGAGGTCGTAAACAGTTCCAGAGTAACGTCACCCTGAGAACCACCCAGCTGGCGCATGGTGAGCAACCCCAGCCATAGAAGGTCCGACACCAGCACGCTGGTGTCGACAAGTGCGCGCACTGCCAAAGCCACTAGAACACTGTGGCCAGACGCGCCACGCCTTCTTCGATGACATCCGGTTCCGCAGAAACGAACGTCAAGCGCATGGACTGGTGGTTGGGGTTTTCCATGTAGAACGGCGCGCCTGGAACAAAGATGACGCCAGCGTCGATCGCTTTGTACACCAGTTCAGACGTGTCGTAGCGTTCCGGCAGGTACACCCACACGAACATGCCACCTGAGGGCTCGGCAATGTAAGACCCGGCGGGCAGCACCCGGTTCAGAGCATCGACCTGGGTGCGCATGCGCTGACGGTACGTTTCACGCACCGGCTCCAGTTTCTTGTCCAGGTCGGTCGTCTCCAAGTAGTGCGCAACCGCTAGCTGGTCAATGGTCGAAGACTGGATGACGGTACCCTGCTTGGTTACCGTGACGCGTTCCAGGATTTCATCGGGCCCATGGATCCACCCAATGCGCACGCCGGGCGACAGCACCTTGGACAAGGACCCCAGGTAGAACGCGCGGTCAGCAACCCGCGGGTCTGCACTGATGGGTTGCATGCGCTCCTCGGTGAAGCGCAGCTCCGAATACGGGTCGTCCTCGATGAGCCACATGTCCGACTCAGACAGCACTTGCGCAATCTGTTCGCGCCTGGATGCAGGCATGGTGATCCCGGTGGGGTTTTGAAACGTGGGGATCGTGTACAGCGCTTTGGGGCGGTAGTACTTGATCGCCGCTTCAAGGGCTTCGGGCACTAAGCCACCTTCATCGGTGTCGATCGCCACGAATTCGATCCCGTGCATCCCAAACGCCTGCAGAGCAGACATGAACGTGGGGTTTTCGCACAAGAGAACATCACCCGGGTTAAACAGGGTGTGCGCCAGCAGAGAGATTCCCTGCTGGGAGCCCGAGGTGATCAGGACGTTGCTCGCTTCTGCACTGATCCCGGTTCCGCGAATCCGCTGCGCTGCGGCTTGGCGAAGTTCCCATTCCCCGTCGGTGACACCGTACTGCATGGCACGCCCACCTTGCGTGTCGAACACGTGCGTGTAAGCGGCCTTGAGCCCTTCAACGTCGAAGAGCTTTTCGTCTGGGTGCCCACCGGCGAAACTAATGATGGCCGGGTCGTGCGCGATCCTAAACAGTTCCCGAATAGGGGACGGTGGCATCTGTGAAATGCAGTCATTTAGACGCGCTCGAATTGGTTCCATGAGAGTCATGGTAAACCGAAAATCCGAGGTGTAAAGAATCCGCTCTGGGCGGCTAAAAACTACTGTCTGAAGTAGCTAAATACGTCCTCAATTTTTGTACCCGATTCCAACGCCAGAATGGTGAGAATCCGGGCTTTCCGAGCGTCCAACCGGCCGGCTGGAATCATCCCCGCGGCCTGCAAATCGAGTTCCGCCCCGGGGTATCCGTAGGTCGCTTCCAAAGTGCGTCCCGCGCCGGTGCGCGCGCAGTACACCACGGGCATTTCTGAGGCGAGCGCCGTGACCCGCTCAAGCACGTTGACAGGAACGTGCCCGCCACCCACACCAGCGAGAACCGCTGCGCTGTACCCGGCCTGTTTGAGGAAGTCGACATAGGCCAGTGAGTCGTCCAGCGTGACCTCCACGAGTGCCACCTGCGCTTTTTGCGCCGAGGTCGCGCGAGTGAGCGTGCCCGGCAGGGTCGCGGGCATGTGGAGGAACACCAGGCGGTCTTCGCTCACCCAGCCCAGCGGGCCCGCCCCGGGGCCGGAGGAAAAGGGTGCGGCCGAGGTGGTATGAGTCTTGCGTACCAGTGACGGATCGTGGACCTCGTCTGCGAAAACGAGAACGGCGGGCAGCATCTGAATGCGCGGGTCGGCTGCCGTGATGATGGCCGAACGCACGTTCGCCGGCCCGTCCGTGCCGGGAAGTGTGGGGTTGCGCATCGCGCCGGTGGTCACAATGGGGATACCCGAATCGTTCATGAGCGACAGCGCGAACGTGGTCTCTTCCAACGTGTCAGTGCCCTGCGTGAGAACGACAGCCGTGGCGCCTTCTTCGCGCGCTTTTTTGGCCGATTCGACAACCTGGCTCACGTGGTCCAGCGTGATGGATCCGGACCCCACCTGCGCCACCTGCTCATATGTGACGTCAACAGGAAAAGGGAGCGTATCGATCCGAGCGGCTTCGACGATCGCCTGCGCAGTTGCGCTGGGCGCGACCCCGCCTGTGTCGCTGGCCGTTGACGCGATGGTCCCACCAAGAGCAGCAATGTGAATCCTCATGCTCTCACCATACTGCTCCAGATCATGAGCATGGTGACGAAGAATCCCACGGCGTAGTTGAGTGGGATGAAAAGCTTCCAGCCCGCGTTGGCCGCCCCCGAGGTGGTATCAGTGATCTGCCAAAACCGTCCCGTGTTCGCAATGTACGGAACGGCAAGGAGCGCGCCCAACCAGACGGGGAACGGCGTGAACAACACCAGCCCACCAGCCACAACGTAGAGCACAACCGCTAACCCGACCGTGGCACGAGCCCCCAGCACGGTGGCAATAGAGGCCAAACCTCCCTCACGGTCAGGCACCACGTCTTGAACCGCGCCAAACGCATGGCTGGCACATCCCCACAGGAAGAAAGCAACCAGGATGAGAACGACCTCGGCGGTGGGGGCGAACCCCACCAGCGCCAAACCAAACCATGCGGGGGACGAAAAGTGGGTAGACGAGGTGAGTGAATCAAGGAACGGTATCTCCTTAAACCGCAGGCCCGCCACCGAATACGCCACCACCGCGAACATGCTCAACGCGAACACGCCCAGCGCCCACCAGTTCCCCTGGTCCAGGCCCACTGTCACGGACCTGACCAGGAAATACGCGACGAACGGCAGGGCGCTCACAGCAGCTGAGGCCAGGATGAAACGGTGCCGTGCAGGATCGACGAGTGCGCCTTCGACCCCGCCTTTGCGCGGGTTGTGGACATCCGAGGCGTAGTCAAACACGTCGTTGACCCCGTACATCACAAGGTTGTACGGGATTAAGAAGAACAGGCAGCCCAACCACAGATCCAGCCCCGGGGAGCCTCCGGCCAACACGTACGTGGCGCCGAACGGGAATGCGGTGTTGATCCACGAAATCGGGCGGCTGACCTCGAAGAGCGTGCGCACTATGAGTCCTTCCGGTCGTGGCTGGCTGTGGTGCTGTTGGGGGTGCTTGCGCGGGCGCCACCTGTGCCCAGCAACTCCCACAGGGCGGGTAGCGCCAGCGCGGTGAACACCACGTAGGCCAGGTCTTCGACCGGCATGAGGCCAAGACGGATTCCAAGGGTGTGTTCATTGGCGTAGAAGAACAGGCCCGCGGCGATCATGAGGTTGTCGAAGATGACCGTGAGGATCACCAACCCCACCAGGCACACCCAAAAACCGGTCCGCGAGAAGCCTGAGGTGCGTGCCCTCGCCAGTATCAGGAGCGAGGCTGCGGGAATGAGGAAGAACACGTTGAACAGGGTGTAGGTCATGGGCGGACCATCAACTTCGCCAAACCATAGAGGTTCATGGTGAGCCAGCACAAGAAAAACAAGAAGAATAGTTCTTCGACAGGCAAGTGCGGGGCCAGGTTCAGCCCGGTCATGTAGGGGGAGTCGCCTCGGTGGAAAACACCTGCGCCAATGCCCACGAAATCCCACGCCAACAGGCTGAAAAACCCTGCCGCGTGCACAACTGCTGCCCGGCCGGGGTGTGCGAACCAAAAGAGCTTAAATCGTGCATCCAGGATCGCCATACCAGCGATGGAAAACAGCAGGAAGCCCAGATATGCCCAGCTCACAACGCCTCCACCGCGTTGTGCGCGCTGATCAGACACATGGGCAGGCCAACCCCGGGGGCTGCGAACGCGCCAGCGTGAACCAGGTTGTCCACGTGCGGTGCGCGCACGGGGTACCGGAACATCGCCGACTGAAACAGCGTGTTCGCAGGCCCCAGCGCCGTTCCTCGCCACGCATTGAATTGCGTGGTGAAGTCCCCAGGGCCCGTCACCTTCTTCACCAGCAAGTGTGACTGCAGGTCCGGCACACCTACCCGCTCACCAAGAGAATCGATCACCCGGCTGGCATAGTCACCCAGCCTGGCGCCCGTGAGCTGCGCGCTCGCCGGTGCGGGGATGAGCACGAATAGGTTTTCACACCCCGGCGGTGCCACCGTGTCGTCCGTGCGACTGGGCGCGCACACATACGCCGAGGCCGGCTCCGGCAACCGCCCATCGACAAAAATCTGGTCGAAGTTCGCGTCCCAGTCGTGCGTGAAAAACAGATTGTGATGCTCTAGCGCATCCAGTTTGCGGTCCACGCCCAAAAGAAGCGTCACTGCGCCAATTCCCGGGTCGCGCTTGCCCCAGGCGCGGACGCTGCGAGTGCGCCTACCGGGTGGCAAGAGTGCGGTATCCAGGTGGTGGAGATCGCACGCCGCGATCACGTTCTCAGCCGGGAAAACCTCCAGCCCAGCCCCGCCCGAGGTGTCATTCGGCACGGTCCTGGCGACCACCTCGGCGATGTTGCGGCCCTCCAACGAAAGCGAGACCACCCGGGTTGACGTGCGAATATCCACCCCGCGGGCCCTGGCCAGGCGAGTGAGCGCACGCACAATTTCATACATGCCGCCGCGGGGGTACCGCACGCCGTCCACCACGTCCAGATAACTCATGAGGTGAAAAAGCGAGGGGGCGCGGCGCGGTTCGGTTCCCAAGAACACCGCCGGATACCCCAAAATCTGGCGCAAAAGCGGGTGGGTCACGGTGCGTGAAACCATGGTGTCCAGCGGGGTGGCCAGGAACCTCGGTAGCCGGTGCGCATGCCGTGCCACCTGGGGTGACGCGAACTCTCGCAACGACGAAAACTGGGTGTAGAGGAAGTGTTCAAGCGCTAGGTCGTGGGTGTCGCGCGCGGACTCAACGTATGCGTCCAGCGCCGGACCCACGCCCGGCTCCAGCTGCTCAAACAGCGCGCGCACGCCCGCGTAGCCGTGTGGAACGTCCACGGTGAGTTGGGGTGCGGAGTCCAGGAGACCTCGGTCGCTCACCCGGTAACCGGGGTCCAGCGTGACCAAGTCAAGGTGCTCAGCGATGTCCTCACCCACCGAGGCAAAAAACCGCTCAAACACCTGCGGCATGAGATACCAACTGGGGCCGGTATCAAACACGAACCCGGCCTCTTCATGTAGCCCAGCACGGCCACCCACCTGCGGATTCATCTCCAGGAGCGTCACCTGATGCCCTCGGTCAGCGGCCAGAATTGCGCTCGCCAGCCCGGCAACCCCGCCACCAATGACCACAGTCTCACTCATGTGCCCGCCCCCGCCGAGGTGTCGCCTGGCTCATCGCTTTCGCGGCCAGCGCCGCTTTTTTGGTAGGCGGGACTGAGATGCGCGTGCGCATGAGTTCGCTGGCGGGAACCTGTTCGATGCGGTCGGTGAGTTCAGCGAAAAGATCGTGCGCGATGAGCACACCCAAACGGGCGCGACCGGGGAGTAGGTCAATTGCGGGGCGGGCCACCGCGAGTTTCTGCCGAATGCGAGCGATCTCTTCACGTTTCGCCTGGTCAGTGAGTTCTTGGGCCACATAGGTGCGGTTGAGTACGCGGGCGTCATGCCCGTAGTCGCGCAGGAAGTTAATCCGCTGGAACGCGTTACCCAACGCCCGCGCACCTGCTTCCACCTGTAGTGATGCTGGAGGTGCCCCACGGAAAAATATCCGGACGCACATGAGGCCAACGACCTCGGCGGACCCATGAATATACGTGTCCAAATCCAGGGGCGGCTGTCCTTCGATGTCAGATCGCATCGCGTCAAAGAACGGGGCCCACAGTTCGCGCGTAATGCCGCACTGCCGGGCGGTGTGGGCGAACGCGTGAACCGGCATGTCCGTGGAGAAGCCGGTGCGTGTTGCTGACTCGATGCGGTCCTGGAAGTCATTCACCAAAGCGAGTTGGTCCTGTGGAGGCGCGGGGGCTGCGCCGTCGACGATCTCATCGGTGATGCGCACGATCGCGTATAGGGCGCGGATGCGGTCGCGGTCTGGGTTCTTCAAGGCAGAGGTGGCTAAAGAGAAAGACGTGGAATAGCCACGGATCACGCGGCTGGCAACCGAATAGCTCACCCGCGTGTATGTATCAAACCCGGAACCGAAACTCATGGCCCCATCTTTTCATGTGCCCGTACAGTAGAACCGGAGCACTACCGAAAGGACATGGAATGCGCTTGGCCGGAAAGATCATTTTCTTCATAGGAATCATTGGATTCGTGCTTGTGATTGGTGGCGCGATCCTCATGGGCGTGTTCAACTTTGGCAAAATCTCCTCAACAACTGACAGCCTGAAGACTTTCAGTTCAGAGACGACGATTGATCACGATGGTGAATCGAACCTCACGGTCTACGCGCGGTCAGCTGGGGATGCGGCTTCTGTGTCGACCGATTGCACGGTCGAAGGGCCGGGTGGTGAAGCCATGTACAGGGGTGGCTCGTCAGGCCATTACTCCAGTGGCTCGGATGGAGAGTGGCACTACGCCGGTTCGTTCGAAGCGAAAACCGCGGGGAAATACACCGTCACGTGTGGTGGAGCGTTGAGCGATGAACAGCTTATGGTGGGTCCTCCGATCGGGCTAGGGTCGATCTTTGGTCTAACAGGGGCCGTGCTAATTGGAATTTTTGGCGGCTTTGCCTTCGGTGCTCTGACCATCCTGGGGCTCATCCTGTGGCTGGTGGGGCGCAACAAGCAGAAAAAGCAGGCAGGCCCTGCGTAAAAAGGCCTTCCATAAAGAGGCGTTGCGTAACGTTCAGTGCTTCTTCTTGCGCGGTCGCTTAGGCGTTTCACCAACGATGCGGGCAGCGGTCGGTTCTCCAGCTTTCACTTCGCCGCTCTTCGCTTGAGCTTCACGGGCAAGCCGGGCTTCCCGGCGCGTCATGAACTGGCCGGTCCGTTGTTCGCCCGAGGTTGCTTGCACTCCCGGCACAATGCGGGGGCCACGGTTTGAAGGAGCGCGACGCTCGGCCGATTTTGGATTTGCGTTAGAGACCAACCTAGCCTGACCGCCACTGTGCGGGTGTAAGGCCGGGTGGGCTTTAAACCCAATGAGGGTTCCTTCTGTGAGCACCAGAAGGACAGCCAAAATGATCGCTTCAACTTGCAACTCGGCCACCACGAGCCCCACAACAGCTAACGCGTAGAGCACAACGCGCGACGCCACGACCGCAATAGGGCTACGGAAGAAAGCGCGCGAGGACGCGAACAGGGACCACACTGAAATCGTGGCGATCAGCGCTAGCGCTCCACACAGAATGCCTAACCATCCGCGCCCAAAAATGAGGAAAGCAGAATATGCGATGGCTCCCCAACTGAGCGCTTCGGCAAAGTAGTGGAATGTGTGAATCACCTTGATGAACTGCGCCATATCGCGAATTCTACGCCCTCACATGTTCTTAAGCACGGCCAGGGTATTCAGCGCTGCGGTCATGGCTTCGTGACCCTTATCTTCTGTAGCCCCGGGGCCACCGGCCCGGTTGATCGCCTGTTGTTCGGTGTCACACGTGAGCAGACCGAACCCAACTGGCACGTGCGCGTCCAAGGACACGCGGTTCAGACCATCAGTGACAGCCGAACACACGTAGTCAAAGTGCGGAGTCTCACCACGAATCACCACACCCAACGCCACCACCGCATCAAACTGCGCGGCAGCCGCTTGGGCCACAACCGGCAGTTCGAAACTCCCCGGGACACGGAAAAGTTCCACCTCCACCTCGGCCTCCTCTGCTGCCCTGACCGCCCCTGCAATCAGCCCATCCATGATCTGCTGGTGCCATTGAGCGGCCACAACGGCTACGCGCGCTGACTGCTTAACGACGTCGATCACTGGTGCACCTGTTTTCATGCCCCTACCCTTTCGTGAGTGTTCAAAATGTGTCCCATACGCTGAGCCTTGGTCCATAAATAGCGGGCGTTGTGCGCGGTCGCTGGCACCTCAACCGGCACCCGCTCCACCACCGAAACTCCGTGTTCTTCCAGCCCAGCGACCTTGTCAGGATTGTTCGTCACAAGCCGCACCCGGGTCAGTCCGCAGGCGCGCACAACTGCGGCCACCTCGGCGTAGGAACGCGCGTCAGCAGGCAGCCCCAGCCGAGTGTTCGCATCCAACGTGTCCAGCCCCTCATCTTGGAGCGCGTACGCGCGAACCTTGTTCGCCAGCCCAATGCCGCGACCCTCATGACCACCCACGTACACCAGCAGGCCACCGTGCTCGCTGATCAGGCGCAAGGATTCGTGGAGCTGTTCACCGCAGTCGCAGCGCATGGACCCGAAAACGTCGCCGGTCACGCACTCCGAATGCACCCGGACAAGTGGCGCGTCTTGCCGGCCGCTAGGGTTCCCAACCGCCTCAGCCGGTTCAGCTGGTGCGGGTACTTCCAAGGTCACGTGTTCCGCGCCGCTGGGCCCGGTCCACGCGCGCATGGAGAACGTGCCCCACGGTGTTGGCAGCTCAACGGCCGAGGTGCCAGCCACCTGGCACTGCCCGGCACGTGGGTGCGGTGTTGCGTCATGGGTGTTAAGCCAGATTTTCAGGTCGTGAATGGACACAAGTGCGAGTTCGTGCTGGTCAGCGAACCGGCGCAGGTCTGGCGTGCGCATCATGGAGCCGTCGTCGTGGACGATTTCGGCGATCACTGCCACGGGTTCGAACCCGGCCAGACGCGCAAATTCGACCCCGGCTTCCGTGTGCCCGTCGCGTTCGCGCACCCCGCCGGGCTTGGCGATGAGCGGGAACATGTGGCCGGGGCGGGTGAAGTCCGAGGTCGTGGAGCCCGGGCTGGCCAGCAGGTTTGCGGTGTGGGCGCGGTCGGCGGCGCTGATGCCGGTCGAAACCCCGGCGGCCGCGTCGCAGGACACCGTGTACGCGGTGCCTTTGGGGTCCTGGTTGTTGGCCACCATGGGGCGCAGGTCCAGTTCCGCTGCCCGTTCCGGCAGCATGGGCACACAAATAACGCCCGAGGTGTGCCTCACCATGAACCCCATCCACTCCGGTGTGACGGTGTGGGCGGGCATGATGAGGTCGCCTTCGTTTTCGCGGTCCTCATCGTCGACCACCACAATGGGGCGACCCCGTTTGAGTTCGACGATTGCGAGGTCGATTGAGTCGAGTTCAACCGGGTTGGAAGCGTTGGCGGTGAGAGCAGCATCGAGCACAGTCATGAGTTTTCCTTTGTCGTAGCAAACTGATTGAGGCGGGCGGTGTAGCGGGCGACAACATCGGCTTCGATGTTGACGAGGTCGCCCACCCGAGTTGTTCCGAAGGTGGTGTTTTCGCACGTGGCGGGGATCAGGGACACCTCAACCCAGTGAGTAGGCGCAGTCCCGGCCTGGGGGTTCGCGTCACTGACCGCGGTGATCGTGAGGCTCACCCCGTTGAGCGCAACGGACCCTTTCACCGCCATGAGCGGTGCTAAGTGTTCGGGAACGGAGACGCGCACGATCCGAGACCCGGCCAGTTCAGTCACCGCGAGTACTTCGCCCACAGCGTCTACGTGACCTTGCACGATGTGGCCGTCTAACCGGTCCGTCACGGCAAGGCTCCGCTCAACATTGACGAAAGAACCAGCACCCAGAGCTCCTAAATTAGTGAGCCGCAGGGTCTCCTCCATGACGTGAGCTGTGAAACGGCCGGCGCTCGCAGGCGATTCGGTTTCCGTGAGGCACACGCCGTTCACCGCTAGCGAACCGCCCGGAGGCAGGTCCGCAGTGAGCTCCCCGGTGTCCAGCACGATCCGCGCAAAACCGTCACGGCGCTCCACCGCATGTACCGGCACCACTTTTTGCACAATTCCTGTAAACATCACACCTCTTTCATGAAGCGGGTAAAGGTATCGGAGCCCAGCGCTTCAGGCGGGGCATCTGGAACAAATGTGAGAGCGTGAGCCAGGGTCTCCACGTTGAGCGGGGAGCGGACCCCGTCGCCTAGCAGCAGGGGCGCGGTGTACACGTGGAGTTCATCGACCAGGTCGTGTTGCAGAAAGTGGGCCATCAGCGTGGGGCCGCCTTCTACGAGAAGGTGGGAAACACCTCGGCGGCGCAGGTCGCGCAGTCCCGCACCCACGTCTGTGTATGTGAGCGTGCGTGGGTTGCGCCCGAGGTGCGAATCTTCTGGCAGGGGCGTTGTCCCGAAGACCACGGGGATGGGTTGGTGAGGGGCGCCGAGGTGGGTTTCAGTGTCAGCTTGCCTGTCAGCGCCACTGCCACCGTCAGTCCGGGCGGTCAGGCGTGGGTTGTCGGCGTGGGCCGTGCCGGTGCCCACCGCGATCGCGTCCACCCGGGCGCGCGTCAGGTGCGCGTGTGCCCGAGACTCCGCCCCCGTGATCCACTGACTCGTGCGGTCGCGAGCGGCCACACACCCATCCAGACTCTGCGCAATTTTCGCGGTAATGAACGGCCGGTCGTGGGTGACGGCGGTGAACCAGCGGGCGTTGAGGCGGTGAGCTTGGGCGGCCAGTTCGTGGGCCCAGGGCTGCCCGAGGTCGTTAAGGAACAAGACTTCCACGCCCGCCTCCGTGAGGACCTGGGCGCCACCGGAAGCCGAAGGATTAGGGTCACGACTGGCGATAACGACCCGTGCGATGCCAGCGTCGATGATGGCTTGGGTACACGGGCCGGTACGCCCGGTGTGGGAGCAGGGTTCGAGCGTGACAACCAGGGTGGCGCCGGTTGTTGAGCGGGGAGAAGCGTTGCGGAGGGCGTCGGGTTCAGCGTGCGGGGTGTCGGCGCCTTGGTGGTAGCCGGTGGTGAACGTGCCGTCGTCCCACAGCACTGCTGCGCCTACCAGCGGATTTGCGCCACGGACACCACGGGCCGCGGCATCAAGGGCCGCGCGTGTGGCTGAGTGAAGAGCTTCCATCTGACCTCCCGACTACACCGGGATGATGGAAGGCCGAGGTGTCCCCAAGTATCCACTGACCGTAGCGGTCACGTGGGTACGGGTACCCGAAAAAGGGGTGCTAAGCACCCACAAGTTCCTCCCATCCAGACTGTAACTGTCGGTCTCGGAATTTCACCGAGTCAGCCGAAACATATGTTTCAGGTCGCGGACTGTAACCGCCGGTACGGACTTTCACCGTCCCCGGAACTTGTGGATAAACATAGCCCTGTAGCCAGGGGAAAGCAATTCGTGCGTAGTGCGGCGAGTAGTGTGGTGATAACCGGGAGGAACCACATGACAGCACCTGAGGCCCTACACCAGAGAGCGCGCGCAATCCTGACCGAACTCACGGGCAACCCCGATGCCCAGTTCCGGGATGGCCAGTTCGAGGCGATCGAGTCTCTGGTTGATCAGCGCTCCCGCGTGTTGGTGGTGCAACGCACCGGGTGGGGTAAATCTGCCGTCTACTTTGTGGCCGCTCGCCTGTTACGCGAACAAGGCGCGGGTCCCACGCTCATCATTTCCCCACTGATTGCACTCATGCGCGACCAGGTAGCTGCCGCGACACGGGCTGGGGTAAAGGCGCTGACTATCAATTCGGCCAACGCCACCGAATGGGACGACGTGGTAGAGCAGGTGCGCGCCGGTGACGTGGACGTGCTCCTCATATCGCCCGAACGTCTCACCAACCCCACGTTCGTCAACACGGTGCTCACTCCGCTAGAAAACACGCTGGGCATGATCGTGGTGGACGAAGCGCACTGTATTTCCGACTGGGGACACGACTTCCGGCCGGACTACCGCAGGATCGGCGCACTCCTGGACAATCTGCCAGCCAACACCCCCGTGCTCGCCACCACCGCCACTGCCAACTCTCGTGTTGTGGACGACGTCGCCGCCCAGTTGGGCCGCAACACCCGCGTCATCCGCGGGCCTCTATCCCGCGCCAGCCTGCGCTTAGGGGTAGCCCAGACCACCTCGGCGGCCCACCGAATCGCGTGGCTCACCGAACACCTCAACGACTTCACTGGCAGTGGAATCATCTACACGCTCACCAAATCCGCGGCCCAAGACATCGCCACGGCGCTCAGCCACGCGGGCCACACGGTCGCCGCCTATACCGGTGGGACCGACCCGGAAGAGCGGATCGAACTTGAGGACGCACTCAAGGGGAACGCGCTAAAGGCGCTGGTGGCGACCTCGGCGCTGGGGATGGGATTCGACAAACCGGACCTGGGGTTCGTTATCCACGTGGGTGCGCCCAGCTCAGCCGTCGCCTACTACCAGCAGGTGGGGCGTGCCGGGCGCGCGACCGACTCCGCGGACGTGCTCCTGCTGCCCGGGCGCGACGACGAAAACGTGTGGGAGTACTTCGCCAACGCCACCATGCCCAACGAGCAGGACGCCACCGCGGTGCTGGACGCGTTGGGAGATGAGCCGCGTTCAGTGCCCGCGCTGGAACCGCTGGTGGGCATCAAACGCAACCGGTTGGAGCTGCTGCTGAAAGTGCTTACGGTTGACGGGGCGGCCCAGCGGGTGCGCGGGGGATACGTGCGCACAGGGGTGCCGTGGACCTATGACGCTGAGCGTTACGCGGCAGTGGCCCAGACCAGGGCCGAAGAGGCCCGCGAAATGCTCGCCTACGAAAAGACCACGCAGTGCCGCATGGTGTTCTTAGCCGGGACGTTGGACGACGAGACGGCTACGGCGTGTGGGCGGTGCGACACGTGTGCTGGCGTGTGGTGGAACGAAACCGTGAGCGCGCAAGCACAAACCGTGGCGCGCACTGAACTCGACCGGGTGGGGCTCATCATTGAACCGCGCAAACAGTGGCCGGCGCACCTGAAGCGGATCGGGGTGAACCTCAGCGGCAAGATTCCTGTGGGTCAGCAGTGTGAGCCGGGGCGTGCCGTTGCTCGGCTCAGCGACCTGGGGCCCGGGCAGGTGTTACGCGAATTCCTGGCACCCGGCGCGCCCGACCAGCCGATCCCAAACCACATCGGCCAGTTGGTGACCCAAGTCCTTGCGCAGTGGGGGTGGAAGGCCGCTGGTGGCGAGGGAAGCGGCAACGGAAGCGGCGCAGGAAGCAGCGGAAGCAGCGCGCCACCTCGGCCGGAGGTAGTGGTAGCCGTGCCTGGTTTCACCCGCCCCAACACGGTCGAATCCCTAGCCCGCGGCATCGCAACCACCGGGCGTATGGAATACGCGGGCGCCTTGGACGCGCTGAAAAACCCCGGCAGTCCGGACGTCAACTCGCCGTTTCGCGTCAAGAACCTGCATGACGCTTTCGCTGTGAGCCCGGAGCTGGCAACGCGCGTGAACGGGCGGGCCGTGTTGCTGGTGGACGCCGAGGTGGTTTCCCGCTGGACCTTCGCCATCACCGGACGCTTGCTACGGGAGGCGGGAGCCACCTCGGTGCTGCCGTTCGCCTTGGCCCAAAGAGGGTAGGCGTGCGCAGGGCGCAGAAGGCGTGCCGGCGCCTGTTTAGGCAGCTTAACGCTTCCTGTTGCTACGGAAGCTGGACCAGCCAACAAGCCCAAAGATCAGCGCAAAGGAAATAAAGATCGCGTACTTGTCGACGACTTTGAGCACGTCGACGGCAGGTTGGCCAATAACGTAGCCCAATGTAGCGAGCGCGATGGACATGACAAGTGCCCCAGCGGCTGTGACAAGGAAATACGGCAGAAAACGCACGCGACTCCAACCCGCGATGAGCGCGATGATGGGGCCGGGAACACCGGGGAAACGGCTGAAGAACAGCATGATGTAGAGCAACCACCGGGGCATGCTTTTAATCTTTTCGAACTGACGCCTCTGCGGAGGGGTTGTGGCGAACAGCCTGGCCACACCTTCGCCCCACATTTTGCCGGCCAGCCAGAACAGCCAGTCGAACTTCAGCATGCCAAAGAGCCCCGCCAGGATCACCAGGGTGAGTGAACGGCCTTCAACCGCGGCGAAGGCTCCGGCGCCCGCGATGACCGTGCGCGCGCCGGTGATAAGGGCGAGGACGGTGGGGATTTTCGCAATGAGGAAGGGGCGTAGAGGCAACAGCACCATGTAGAACGCCGGCACTCCAAAGAGGAACCAGAGGAGAACCTTGTCGCCCGTGCGGGCCTCGCCTTCCCACGGTTTCAAGTCTTTGAACGACTGCGGGCGTGGGTCAGTCTCTTGCGCCTGGGGCTGATTGCGCGGGTGCTTTTGCCCCTGTTCTGCCTGCGCCTGTGAGTCTGCCTGCGCCCGCGACTGCGAGCTTGGCTGTTCGTTTGGGGATGTGTTGTTGGGTTCGGTCATGAGGCCCTCTCGTTACTACCCAGTAAGGGTAAAGCGCGGGAAGGAGCATGGTCAAAGGCTGTGAACCGATCCATGAATGGGTGGGCGCACGTGCGGTCCTCGTAGCCAAAGACGCGGGTGGTTGGCTGTTGCCGTGTCCACGGTTCCCAGCCTGGGTTGCCGGTGCGTGCGAACTGAACCCACGCCTCGCGCATACGCTGGCCAAGCGCGTGGTCCGCCTCTGTTGGGTTGGGGTACAGCAGTTGGCCGTGGAAGGAGCGGAACGAGTCGAACAGCGGTGGAAGGTCAGCCACGTGAGGCGAACCCATGCCGCCGTCCGGGTCGACAGCCAGCAGATACGAGTACGCGGGTGTGCCACGTTTTTGCGCGGCGTCGGCGACCAGAAGGGTGGGCACGGTAAACATGTAGTCGGTTTGGACCCATTCAAACAGCTGCTCAGGTGTGACATCGCCCAGAGCCTTGATGTACTTCATGCTCAGTTCGCGCGCCTGAGACTGGGCGGCCTCAAGGTCCCCGGTGCTCTGCGCGTTTTCCAGGAGCTGCGATCCAGGCCCCACCATGCCCACCCGCTCATACGCGCGTTGCTGCGTCACCTCGGCGTTCATCAGGTTGGTGAACAGCCGGAACTCATCGCGTGTGTGCCCAACCAGAACATCCACCCCGTTTGGGAGTGGCAGGGACCACGGGTCGGCGGGCAGCACGGTGCCGTCGACCACTGGAACCAAAGGTGGGGTGAACGCGGCCGCCTTGCCCCACCTCGGGAAATACCGGCCTTGCCCCTGCGAAAACGCGACCATGAGTTCTTCGCCCTGTTCGGGGGTGAGGTTGGCAAAGGATTGCGCGGTGGGTTCCGTGACGGGCAGGCCCAACTGGGTGGCGTGGGCTGCGAATTCCGCGGTCACGTCCTGGGCCAATTCTTTTTCCAGCACCATGGCGGGTGGGCTTTGGAGGATCGCGCGGTCACACAGCCCCTGGGCTTCCGGCATGACCAGCAGGCAGTGGATGGAGCCCGCGCCGGCGGATTCCCCAAAGACCGTCACGTTCGCTGGGTCCCCGCCAAAGGCCTGAGCGTTCTCCCGCACCCACCGCAGCGCCTGCGTCTGATCGAGCAGGCCACGGTTGGATGGCGCGTCCGGGAACTCCATGAAACCTTCGATGCCCAGCCGGTAGTTCACCGACACGAACACCACGCCCATCTGTGCAAACACCGCGCCCATGTACAAGGGGTTCGCCGCCGAGCCTTCCACATACGCACCCCCGTGAATCCACACCATGACCGGGGCGTTTTCAACCGGTTCGAGCGGCGCCCACACGTTGACGGTGAGCCAGTTGGGGTCCTCGGTCCGCTTGGGTCCGTCGCCCATGGGGTTGAACTGGGGGACGGGGTTTGAGAATCGCGTTGCGGGGAGGGGAGGCGTGTCTGGGGCGGCTTCAAACGGCCGAGGTGCCTGAAACCGGTCTGCTCCCACCGGCGGGTGCGCGTAGGGGATTCCGGACCAGCGTCGGGTGTCGCGTGAGGTAGTTCCTTCGAAAGTGCCCGAGGTCGTTGTGACGGTGAGGTTCATATGTCCAAGACTACGCGGGTGAGGGATTCATTGAAGGTGAGGACAATTTTCAGGTGAGGGCCAGGGAGCATCTCACAATGCGATGGGCTTTCGTGTGTGTTTCGCATGTGCGAGCCGTTCGTGGTGGTGGTTCGGGTTTCGCACGGTCATTGATCGGCCAAGAAACGGTGAGATTTCTTTGATGAAAAAACGGTTGTTGGGGCCTCTGACCTGTGTGAACGTAGACATTGGCTCCGAGATTCGGTTCCTCGACTTCCCCGGCAGTTCAGCATGAGAGTACTTCGCATGAAGAGCACTGCAGATGACGCGAACTGGGGCCAAGGAAACGAGAACAATCCATGACAGGAGCGAACATCGTGAAGACAATTACCCGCATCACAACGAGCACCGCTATTGCAACCGGAATTCTCGCTGCAGGTGTCCTGGCAACGGGCCCAGCTATGGCAACCGAAGGCACCAAGCCAGCTTTCCCCGACGCGCAGGCTGTTGCCGCTGCTGATCTCAGCCCAGAGCAGGTTGAGAACGCAAAGACCATCATTCAGGTGGGTAAGGACAACGGCATTAGCCGCCAGGGCATCAAGATTGCTCTCATGACTGCATCACAGGAGTCCAACCTCATCAACGTCAACTACGGTGACCGTGACTCCTTGGGTCTGTTCCAGCAGCGCCCGTCGGCAGGGTGGGGAACCCCTGAGCAGGTTCAGGACCCAGTGTTCGCTGCCAAGTCGTTCTACGGAGTGAACCCCGAGGTGTCCCCAAACGGTCTCCTTCAGATCCAGGGTTGGGAACAGATGGCGCCGGGTGACGCCGCTCAGGCCGTTCAGGTTTCTGCCTTCCCTGACGCTTACGCCAAGTGGGAAGGTCAGGCTGACGAACTTCTTAACCAGCACTTCTAGTCTTTGGTTAAAGGCGGGCGGCCCTGCGCAGAGTGTTGCGCGGGGCCGCTTGTTTTGTGTTTTGGGGTGTTGATGTGTCGGGTCATCGTTCACTCGATGTACTGAGATTTTTCGTTTACGGGTGATGGCCTAATGCAGTTACCCACCACAAGTGAGAGGTTTTTCGTGCGATGTGTTGGGTAACTAGCCGTTTTATGGCCGAAAACGTGAACAAAACGAACAAAAGTGGTAGTTAGTCAACACAGTGTTTCGAGCTGTGGTGGGTAAACGGTTCTTTGCCTCTCATGCTAGCCATGTGCGCAAAGAAAAGTTTTTGAGCCGCGGAATAAAAGTTCCACCTTCAAAGTTGAGTCTAGTGAACGCAAGTTTCCTGATATGTGGTTTGACATGTCAGGTCGAAGGTTTAAGGCTTGAGTCAAAAGCACTCAACTCTGAGGAGGAATGATTTTATGGCACGCGCAGTTGGTATCGACCTCGGTACAACTAACTCAGTAGTGGCTGTCCTGGAAGGTGGAGAGCCCAAGGTTATTGCTAACGCTGAAGGTGGACGCACCACCCCATCGGTTGTAGCTGTGAACAAGAACGGTGACTCGCTTGTTGGTGAAATCGCTAAGCGCCAGGCAGTCATGAACGTGAAGAACACGGTTGCTTCTGTTAAGCGCCACATGGGAACCGACTGGACCACCGAACTGGACGGCAAGAAGCTCACTGCCCCAGAAATTTCGGCTCGTATTCTACAGAAGCTCAAGCACGACGCTGAAGAGTACCTGCAGGAAGAAGTCACCGACGCAGTGATCACTGTTCCCGCATATTTCAACGACTCGCAGCGTCAGGCAACCAAGGACGCAGGTCAGATTGCTGGTCTTAACGTTCTGCGCATCATCAACGAACCAACCGCTGCAGCACTGGCATACGGTCTGGAACGCGGCAAGGAAGACGAACTCATCCTGGTGTTCGACCTCGGTGGCGGTACTTTCGACGTGTCGCTGCTGGAAGTTGGCAAGGACGATGATGACTTCTCCACGATTCAGGTGCGTGCCACCTCGGGTGACAACAAACTGGGTGGTGACGACTGGGACCAGGCGATCGTTGACTGGCTGGTTGAAAAGGTCAAGAACGGTTACGGCGTAGACCCAACCAAGGACTCTTCAGCCATGCAGCGTCTGAAGGAAGCGGCTGAGCAGGCCAAGAAGGAACTGTCCAGCGCAACCAGCACCAACATCAGCCTGCAGTACCTGTCCATGAGCGATAACGGCCCAATCCACTTGGACGAAAGCCTTTCCCGCGCCAAGTTCGAAGAGCTGACACACGACCTGCTCGAGCGCACCAAGACTCCTTTCCAGGCAGTCATCCGTGACGCTGGTGTGGACGTTAAGGACATCGACCACGTTGTGCTGGTTGGTGGTTCGACCCGTATGCCAGCTGTTGCTGAAGTTGTTAAGGAACTCACCGGTGGTCGCGAACCTAACAAGGGTGTGAACCCAGACGAGGTCGTAGCGATCGGTGCAGCAGTTCAGGCTGGTGTGCTCAAGGGTGAACGTAAGGACGTTCTGCTCATCGACGTCACCCCACTGTCCCTGGGTCTGGAAACCAAGGGTGGAGTGATGACCAAGCTCATTGAGCGCAACACCCCGATCCCAACCAAGAAGTCGGAAACCTTCACCACGGCTGAAGACAACCAGCCTTCGGTTTCGATCCAGGTGTTCCAGGGTGAACGTGAGTTCACGCGCGACAACAAGCCATTGGGAACCTTTGAGCTGACCGGAATTGCACCTGCACCACGTGGCATGCCACAGATTGAGGTGTCGTTCGACATCGACGCCAACGGTATTGTCCACGTGTCCGCAAAGGACAAGGGCACTGGTAAGGAACAGTCCATGACCATCACCGGTGGTTCGGCTATTCCTGAAGAAGACATCGAACGCATGGTGCGCGAAGCTGAAGAGCACGCCGAAGAAGACAAGAAGCGTCGTGAAGCAGCAGACAAGCGCAACGTTGCTGAAAACATGGCTTACCAGACTGACAAGCTCATCAAGGACAACGACGACAAGCTTCCTGAAGACGTGAAGAAGGAAGTTCAGGCCGACGTTGACGAACTGAAGGAAGCGCTGAAGGGCGACGACGACGCAGCTGTTGAGAAGGCTCTGGAGAAGCTCCAGACTTCGCAGACCAAGCTGGGTGAAGCTCTCTACGCACAGCAGTCTGCTGACGGTGCTGCAGGTGCCGACGCTGCTGCTGGATCGGCTGGCTCTTCAGATGCAGACGACGACGTGGTAGACGCTGAAGTCATCGATGAGGACGAGGAGAACAAGTAATGTCCACCGAGAAACCGTTCGACAGCGCTGGGGAGCCTGCTGAACAGGGCTTCTCGTTTACCGACAAACGCCGTGTGGACCCCGAAACCGGTGAAGTGCGCGCTCCAAAGGACGCGCAGCAACCGGCAGCGGGGGAGCAGGACGCTGAGGAACCGGCAGCGGCTGAGCCCACTGAAGCTGGGCAGCCCGCAGCTGGGGAACCAGAGGCAGACGCGAGCGACCTCGGGGTGGAAATCCCCGAGGACGCCTCGGCGTTGGGCGACAGCGAGGCTGGGGAAGTATCAGCGGACGCTGCGCAACACCTCGAGGATTTGCAGCGACTGAACGCCGAATACGCGGCGTACCGTCGCCGTTCCGAACGTGAGCGTGAACGCGCCCACGAAAACGGAATGGTCAAGGTGACCGAAGCGCTCATGCCGATCCTGGACGAAGTTCGCCTGGCACGCGAAGCCGGCGACGTTGAAGGACCGTTCGCAAAGCACGTCGATCGGCTGTTCGAGGCCCTGAACAAGCTGGGCATTGAGCAGTACGGCGAAGTCGGTGAAGTGTTCGATCCGAACGTTCACGAAGCGCTCATGCAACAACCAAGCGAGGAAGTCGAAGAACCCACAGTATTCCTGGTCATGCAGCCGGGATACCGGATGGGCGAACGAGTCCTCAAGGCCGCACGCGTGGGAGTGCACGTACCCGCAGAGTAAGACTGGTGTGTCGACATCGCAGGGTACTCACCACGAATGTGCATATGTAAGAAGGAAGGAGGTGCCAGATGAACTCGGGACCTCAGAATGAATGGTTTGAAAAGGATTACTACGCAACCCTGGGGGTCTCTAAGGACGCCTCCGCCTCGGACATAAAGAAGGCCTACCGCAAGCTGGCCCGCAAGTATCACCCGGATGCCAACCCGGGCGACAAAGTTGCGGAAGAGAAGTTCAAGGACGTCAGTGCTGCCAATCAGGTGCTGTCGGACCCGGAAACTCGGAAGCAGTACGACCAGGTTCGGGCCATGGGGTCCGGCGCACGCTTCAGCGCCGGATCCGGTGGCTCCGGCCAGGGCTTCGAAGATATTTTCTCCGGACTGTTTAACACCGGTGGCGGTTACACTACCCGTGGCACTGGTGGGTCAGGTGGGCCGGACTTGGGCGACATCTTCGGGAACTTTGGCGGATACTCGCCGGGAGGTTTCTCCACTGGCGGGTACTCGCCAGGTGGATTCTCCGGTGGAGGATTTGGCCCGCAGAAGGGTGGTGACTTCAAAGCTTCAACGCGTTTGTCGTTTAAAGAAGCAGCCGAAGGTGCCACGGTGAAACTGACGATGCCAGGCGGCAAACCGCTCACGGTGCGCACCCCGGTGGGGGTAAGCGACGGGCAGAAGGTTCGTTTGGCAGGCAAAGGTAAACCAGGAAGCAACGGTGGCCCTAACGGTGACGTGATCCTCACGGTTCACGTTGACAAGCACCCCGTGTTCACCCGCGACGGGAACAACCTGCGAATGAACTTGCCGGTGACGTTCGCGGAAGCGGCTCTGGGTGCGACGGTTGACGTTCCAACCTTGGGCGGCGGTTCTGTGCGCATGCGCGTGCCTGCCGGGACACCGTCTGGGCGGGTTCTGCGTGTCCGTGGCAAGGGGATCAACGGTAAGCAGACCGGTGACTTGCTGGTCACCATCGAGATCGCGGTGCCACGCAACCTGAATGCGGACGCGAAAGCAGCAGTCGAGGCCTTTGCTAAAGCCACTGAAGGCGAGGACCCACGCGAGGGACTCGCAGCCAAAGCAAGCCGGAGCTGATGCGTCGTGATTAGTTCAAGCGCAGCAGTGTATGTCATATCGGTGGCAGCGGACCTTGCCGGGATGCACCCACAGACGCTGCGCCAATATGACCGGCTTGGCTTGGTGACCCCTGAACGGACTGCCGGCCGAGGTCGTCGCTACTCCGCTGACGACGTCGCCAAACTGCGACTCATCCAAAGTCTGAGCCAGGAGGAAGGGATTAACCTGGCGGGCATTAAGCGCATCCTCGAACTGAAAGAGGAAGTCGACGAAGCCCGCCGACAACTCCGGGCTATGGAAGAGAAAATGGAAGCCGCACGCCAACGCGTCGCCGCTGTTGACCGGGTTTTTGCGGCCGGGTCAGCGGGAGATGTGGTGTCGATTCTCAAGGGGGAACGACCTCGGACGCGGATTGCGGGAGCCCTGCTCCCGCCAGCACGTACAGGCCGTCCCACCCTGGTACACAGGCGGTAGTAAAGCCTTAGAACCTTACAGCCACTGAGGGGGCGCGGGGAGATCTCGAGGAGTCGAGTCACCCGCGCCTCCTTTTGTGTTGTCGTCCCGCCCGGACACCGGCCAGCCACGGCCCAGCAGATGCTGGAGGACCTCAGCTTTGTGGCCCGTCACCTGGACTTGGTCCGCGATGTCGCTGGTGCAAATGTGCAGGTCTTCGCCAGTGTCGGTGAAGCGAAGCAAATAGTTCACGGGCTCGCCCCGCTGCTCCCAGATCGAGGTGACGTCGGTCAGGAGCCGGTCTGTCACCTCGGCGGGGAAGTCCAGCGCAGTCATCCCGATGTTGAGGTCAAGCGCGTGGATAAAGCACTCGCGGGCACGCAACCACGGAATGTCAGAGGCGGGGATGGTGGCGCCACGTCCGCTGATGACCTGGGTTTCCCAGCGGTCAGCGGGAATGGTGCCGAGGTCGTTGGCAAGTTCGTCTGCGACTTCGTGCGACATGGTAATGACGTCCCCGTTTTCCAGGAGGGCGACGTCATCTTCGATGGCTTTGTCGCGGGCCTCACGGGAGGGGTACATGTGGGTTTCCTCGCCGGTGCGGGCCCAGTGGAGGAGGCGCATGAACCCTTCTGCGTTGTGCATCATGTGCACTGCCACGTGTTTGCGCGACCAGTCAGGTAGCAGCGACGGTTCGTCCAGGTTGGCCCTGGAGAGCTGGTCGAGGGTTTGAAGGTAGAAGGCTTCGGCCAGGGTGCGGAAGTCGAGGTCTTTTTGTAGTGGCATGGTTTTAGCTTAGTGGGGTTGAGGTGGAGTCACACCAGGCCGATCCACTTCCAGTAGGTCGCTGAAAGGAGCAGGACCAGCAGGTAGCCGACGATGGTGATGGGGATTCCTGTTTTGAGGAACTGCTTGGCTGTGAAGGCGCCGGTTCCGTACGCGAGCATGTTTTGTGGCGCGGAGATGGGGAGCAGGAAGCCGAAGCAGATGAGGAACTGCTGGATGATGACGAAGCCGATTCCGCCGTTTGCTGCACCTGGTACGGACTGTGCCAGGGCGATGAACACGGGGATGAGGGCGGAGCTGAGCGAGGTCGCTGAGGCGAAGCCCAGGTGGATCAGGATGGTGAACAGGCCGACGATCGCGATCATGGCGAGCATGGGCATGTTTGTGATGCCCAGTGCGCCGAACGTTTTTTCTGATAACCATTCGGCGGCCCCGGTTTTGAGGAGGAGGCTACCCAGTGAGATACCCACGGCGAACACGATGAGGGTTCCCCAGTTGATAAGTTTTTCGGCGGTCTTCCACGAGAACACGCCAACCTTGGGTAGCAGCAGGAAGCCGATGGCCACGATGGTGACCGTGGCGGAGTCGAACGGGTGGAGGGACTTTTCGGTGGCCCACAAGAAGAGCAGGATGACTGCCACGATGATGAGGCGGATTTCTTTGCCTGTAATGGGTCCGAGTTCTTTAAGGTCGCGTTCGATGACGGCGCGGCCACCTTCGATGTGGTCGACTTCAGGTTTGATGGCCCACCGCATGATGAAGAACAGGGCGATGCTCATCATGACGGACCAAGGAGCGGCCCACATGAACCACTGACCCCAGGACACCTGTTGGTTCATGGAGGATTCGATGAAGTTGGTGGCGACGATGTTTTGAGCGGCAGCGGTTTTGATGCCCACGTTCCACACGGAGACGGCTTGTGCCGCGGTGATGATGAGGAGCGCGCCGAGGCGGGAGTTGGTTGCCAGCCCAAACGCGGCGACCATGCCCAAGAGGATGGGGACGACTGCGCCGGCGCGTGCGGTGGCGGAGGGGACGAAGAACGCCAGGATGGTGGAAATGGCGATGGCGCCGATGAGGACGTTACTGGTTTTTTCGCCGGCGAATTTGAGGACGATGAGGGCGAGGCGTTTGTGCAGACCGGTGGCTTGCATCGCGGCGGCGAGTGCGAGGGCGGCTGCGACGAGGGCGACGGCTGAGCTGGCGAATCCGCTGAGGGCGAGCTTGATGGATTCGGTGGTGCCCATGGCGTCAGGGGTTTCGCCGGTGAGCGGAGGAGCGAATGACAGGGTGATCGTGATGATGCCGACGATCAGGATTGAGGACACCGTGTAGCTGACAGCTTCGGTGACCCACATGATGATGGCGAATGCCAGGATAGCCAGGGCTTGTTTGCCGGCGAGGGTGAGGCCTTCGCCGGTGGGGATGAGCAGGATTCCGAATAGCGCGATGAACGCAACCGCGAACCAGATGGGTTTGAGGTTGAGGTGGGCGAGGAAGCCGTCGGGGTGTTTGTTGGACTCTTCGGCGCTCGCGCGGGCGACTGCTTCTTTTTCGCGTTTTACCTCAGCTGAGGCTTGTGAGCGCTGTTCAGCCTTTTTACGAAGTGAGCTTTTGGCTGGCTCGGCCATGGCGTTCCAATCTTTGGGTGCGGGTGTTCCTGCGGACACGGACGACGATACGCCCCGTGCGTGACATTTTCGTGAATTGTCACATTGTGGGTGGGGGTTTCTAGGAATGTGGGCAAGGGGTGGCAGTAAGCACACAAGAGGGCCGAGGCTGTTTTGCGTGCCTCGGCCCTCTTGCGTGCCGTATTTAGTTGTTGCGTTGTTTTACTCGGTTTTACTTTGCGCGACGGCGGGTGATCAGCACGGTTGCTGCGCCGACGGTGAGGAGTGCCCCACCAGCGAGCAGGCCAGTGAGTCCTACACCGGTGCGGGGGAGGTCGGAGGAGTTGCCGGCGTTGGAGTCATTGCCGGATCCTGAGCCGTTATCCGAACCGTTGTCTGAACCGTTGTCTCCGGGTGCAGCGTCATCGTCGTTGTCGTTCTTCTTGCCGCTGGTGACGGTGAAGTGGTCGGTGAGTTCGCCTTGTTCGCTCTTGACGGTGACTTTGTATTTGCCGACGAAGCTCTCAATGCTTTGGCCCTTTTGGACGCCGTGAAGGGTGGTTCCCCAGCGACCTTTTTCATCAGCGGTTGCTTCGTTTTCGTAGTCTTCGACCTTGCCGTCGCCGTCAACCTTGGTGACCGAGTAGGTGAACTTCTCGTTAGGTTTGAGGCCCACGACGCCGATCTGAACGCCGGTTTCCTTGTTGAGGAACTCTTTTGCGGTCAGTTCGTAGCGATCCAGCGACAGCTGGTAACGGTCTTTGCCTTCATCAGGATTGTCGATGTCTTCGCCGTCTTCGACTACGGTGAACTTGGTGACGGAATCAAGGGTGGTGCCGTTTTCATCCTCGAGTTTCACCGTGTATTCGCCTGGGAGGACGCTTTCGTCGGTGTCGCTAGGGACTTCGACGTAGAACGTGCCGTTGGCTTCTTCGGCGGTAAACGTGCCGGTGGAGCTGATTTCTTCGCCACCGTGGATGCTCCAGGTGTACTTCTTGCCAGGTTCCAGGTTCCTGTATTCGATGGCGTGGCCGTTGTTGCGGAACGGCGTGGCGTGCACCTTGTCGTGTTTAACCGACAGTTCTGGTTTTGGTGCATCGGGGTTGTCGCCTGGGTTGTCATCGTCACCTGGGTTCTCGTCGTCACCGATTACTGAGAACGTGGCGGTGCCGACGGTCTCACCGTTTTCGTCCTTGACGGTGACGGTGTAGTTAGCGATCAGGGCGTCTGCCGCTCCGTCCTGGTTTGGAGGTGTGACAGTGAAGTTCCCGTCGCTGTCTTTGGCGGTGAAGGAGCCTGGGTGTTCAATGTTGTGGTCGCTGGTGAGCGTCCACGAATACTTCTTGCCGGATTCCAGGTTCTTGAAGTTGACGGTTTGACCGTTGTCGCGGAAGTCGGTGGCCTGCTTCTTCTTGTTCCCAACTGAAAATTCAGGCTTGGGCGCATCCGGCTCGTCTGCAGCTGAAGCAGAGCCGCTGGGGTTTGTGGCGCCTGGGGCTGCGATTGCCGCAGGGCCAGCGAACGCTACGGATCCCGCTACGACTGCAACGGCTGGGGCGAGGATAATTTTCTTCATAATATTCCTTCCACAGTTCTTTCGCGTGTAGTACCCACTATGGTTTTCTTCCGAAGTCGAAACAATATTTGTAAGTTTTGTTCGTCACATTTTTCGCTATTTCCAGGGAATCTTCAGCTGTTGTACGCGTCACATTGACTGGGGTTGTTGTTGCTGAGACGCGCGTGTGAATCCCGCAACTCGCTGTCGAACCGAGGTGGACGTCCTCTCTAATTGGCGCCGAGTAAGTCTTGACTTTAGAACGGTGGAGGGTCGTCGTTTGTCAGCTGGTTGAGCGGTGCCCAGGGGTCTACTGGTGCTGTCGTAGTCCCTTGCGCGGTGCCCGTATCGGGCTTCTCATTGTTGCCGTGCCTATTTTCCGCCTGCTCGTGTTCGCTCCGCTTCGCTGCCTCCGGGTTAATTGTGCGTTCCCGAGCTTCGCGCTCCGCCTTAAGGTACTGCTCGATGCTATGGCTCGCGTCGATGTCCCCGGTGTCAAAGCGTTCAAGGAGCTGCTCATAGTGTGCTTGGTTGATTCGTGATTCCGGAGGGTAGACAAGCCTGGTGCCAATCCTTGGGAACTCCCAGGCGAGTGAACCGTCTTCTCGTCTGGTTACGTTTATTCGTTTCTGTGTCTTCTCTTGATGGTGCTTTTTGCAAAGTGGATGCAGGTTTTCGAGCACGGTCTGCCCGCCTTGTGTGGGCTTAGCGTGATTGAACGGTTCGATGTGGTCTTTTTCGCACACTCTGGCTGGGACCGGACACCAGGGCGCAGAGCAGTCCACCCATCTGGCTTCCAATGTGCGTTTCAGTGGTGCGGTGACCCGGTACTTGGTGGGCGTGGATTCGAGCACCACCCCGGTTTGCGGGTCAGTGAACATCCGGTACAGCCATGTTGCGTCCAGGAGCACTTGGTCTGCAGTTTGCGGATCTATGGGGATGCGGTTATTTAGCATTACAGGAATCTGCACCTGGTCTTCAAGCGCTGGCTGAAGTGCGTGCTCATCAGGCACGGTTTCATCCGTTAAATTCTCATCAGTTTGCTTATCTGTCTGTTGTTGGCCCGGCGGACTTTCGTTGCTGAGCCCTTGATACGAGACTTTGCCCGACGGGCTTTCTGTGTTGAGTCTTTGGTACGAGGCTTTGCCCGGCGGCTTCTCGTTGCATAAGTGGATCAGGGGAACTGTGAGGTTGATGCTGGCTTGGGATTTCAACCACTCTTCGTCAGTGGGCATCGAAATGCACAGCTCTAGTTCGTGCACATTCTGTGCCCGGTTGGCTTCCCACCGATCTTCAAACACGGGCACCTTGCTAAGCTCGGTTACCCCTTCGCGATCGCCCGTACGTTCGGCAGTTTCAACGCGTGTGGGTGCCTGCTGGCGAGTGGGAATGATCCGTGCCCGCACAGTAGTCGAAGGCTTGGAGCCGAGAAGCAAATCAAACATCAGCTGGTTCATCAGCCGCTCCTCGTCTATCACTACCTTGCCAAGGTCACCCACTCGCACCTCGGTCTTTCCCTTCGATGGGCGTGTAAAAAATACCTTGTGGTCTTTTTCATCAAGGGTCGTGGTGAACGGGTCGATGTGGTTGGATTTGATCGCTTTGGCAGACCCTCGAAGCCGCTGAAAGAACGCTTGAACGTGAAGTGTGGGTCCCGTGACGTTGAGCGTGGAAGTGCCGTCGCCGTTGTCCCAGCACTGGACAGTACGGTTTCGTGTGGCGTCATCGTTCCGGGACTGCGGTGACGTGAGCATCGCAAGAATCTCGTTGACATGTTTCCGGTATGTCTTGTAGGTGACATCGACGCGCCTGGCGGTCAGCAGCTCATCAAAATGAGGGATGCACACGTTGGTATAGCTGACTCGGCTCACGGTGTACATGAGCCGGTCGAAACTCACTACACCTTGTTTCACGAGTGACCACAGTTTGGGCATCAAAAGCGTGGCTATTGTGGTTTTCCGTGCTCGTGTTATCACGTTTGGCCCGGTGCAATCCATAATTTCGGACAGCGCGCCTATCGTGGATGACGGCAGTGTCTCCACCAGTTTTTCGATTGCCTTAACTGCAAATGTTCCGCGCCCAGGCACTGCTACACACGGCACTGTGTCATCAAGGTGAATGGAAGTTTGACTATTGCGTTCAAGCCCAGATGTAGCTTCCTGACCCGAATCGCCATCAGTCCACTCATGTGGAACTTGGCCGGTGATCGCTGGCGCGGCACCAGGTTCAGCGTTAAACACTGCGCGCAGTTCCGTGGAGTCCTGACTTAGAGGGGAGAGATGGGCGAGGAGTATTTCGCTTAAAGCTTCCGCACGTTGCATCGCCATGAAGTGAGCTTCGCGCTCAACACCTTTAAGTGCGAGAAACATGTCGTCGCCTGGGTAGTTATATGTGTATTCGGCTGCGTCGGTATAAGTGTCGAGCATCTTTGCTCACCCCCCTCACGCATCCATTCTATTTGCGTTCGAATGAAGAGTCGAGGGTTTTGTTGATTAAAAGTGAACAAGTTTCGACTGACGTTCGAATATGGTCGCGCATAACTGCTTTCGTTGCGTAATTAGGTGGCAGAAGCGGGCAGCGTCCCGAGGTGGTAGAAGGGCGAACGGGAAGAGGGGTTAATGCTCAAAATGTGTGTACGGTAGAGCTCCTGGTTCAGTGTTTTGTAGGCATAAAAAATGTGGGGTCTGAGCAATTGCTCAGACCCCACATGTTGCCGCTACTCGTAGTGTGACGAGTGTTGTGCCTTACTTGGTGCGGCGGCGGGTGACCAGAACGGTTGCTGCACCTACGGTGAGGAGTGCTCCACCGGCGATCAGGCCGGAGAGTTCCATACCGGTGCGTGGCAGGGTGTTCGAGGACTTGCCGTCGTTGCCCTTGGCGTTGTTGCTCTTACCGGAGTTGTTGTCTCCGCCCTTAGCTTCGCCCTTGTTCTTACCGTCACCCTTGTCTTTGTCGCCACCCTTGTCGCCTGGCTTAGCTTCGTCTTTCTTGCCAGGGGTGTTGGTGACCTTGAAGGAGTCGGTCAGGACGCCTTCTTCGCTCTTAATGGTGACCTTGTAGGTTCCCAGGAACCCGTCGAGTCCGTTGCTACCTTTAATTCCGTAGACAGTGTGTGACCAGACACCGTTCTTGTCTGCCTGTACTTCCTTGAAAAGGTTTTCGACCTTTCCGCCGTCCTGCTTGGACACGGAGTAGTTGAACTTCTCGTTTGGCTTCAGCCCAGTCACAACAAGCTGAACACCCTTGTCCTTGTTCACAAAGTCAGCAGGCGTTACTTCCTTAGGCGAAACCTTCAGACCGTACTCAGCAGCCTCCTCACCAGGTGCTTCTTCCTTTGGTGCTTCAGTCACCGTGAAGTTCACAACTGGAAGAGTGCGCATACCGTCTTCGACGCCATAAACCAAAACAGCTATTTCGCCGACTGCCTTCTTTGCAACTTCAGCACTTGTTGCCAGAGGCACGCTGAAGTTTCCCTTGTCGTCAGCTTTGAACGTGATCTCGGCAAGAGGATCGATGCCGTCCTTGTCTTCGCTTGGGAAAAGCTTGGCCGTGTATTCTTTGTTGGGTTCCAGCCCGGTACCTGAGTAAACCGGTGCCGCTTTCTTATTGGCGAGTTCTTCGACAGTTACCTTGTCCTTGTCGAGCTTCCCGGAGATAGAGGCATCGCTCACCTTGATCTTTTGGACGCCCTTGTGGTCCTTGACAAACTTGCCGTCGACAAGCAACATCAGGCTGAGTTCAGGGTAGTTCCAGCACTCCTTTGGGCTGACATCATCACCGCACATGGACTTGATGCTGACAGTGGCGTTACCGTTTTCGTCCGCTGTAGCTTTACCTTCAGCATTAGCGGAAAGAGCAGTGCCAAGATACACGGTTAGCTTCTGGCCAGGCTTGAGGCCCGTAACCTTGTAACTGACACCTTTGTCCAGCTCTGCCACTGTGAGGGTGTCTTTACCTTCCACAGTGATGTCCGAGGCGGCCTTCTCTGTCGGGGAGGCGGATGGTTCCTGCGTTCCAGAGGCGGATGGTTTCTGCGTCTCAGAGGTGTTAGGTTCACCGGTAGGAGGTGCCGGAGTTGGTGTTGCGTAAGCAGCGGAGCCAGCGAAAGCAATTGAACCAGCTACGACTGCAACGGCTGGGGCAAGGAGGAGCTTTTTCATCAGTTTCCTTCAATCGTCCATACACGTACCCCACCATGATGGAACTATGTGTGACTTCGGACAACTTGTGAACGTTTTGTTCACACAAAAAATGTGGGGTCTGAGCAATTGCTCAGACCCCACATGTTGCCGCTACTCGTAGCGACGAGTGTTGTGCCTTACTTGGTGCGGCGGCGGGTTACCAGAACGGTTGCTGCACCTACGGTGAGGAGCGCTCCACCGGCGATCAGGCCGGAAAGCTCCATACCGGTGCGTGGCAAGGTGTTCGAGGACTTGCCGTCGTTGCCCTTGGCGTTGTTGCTCTTACCGGAGTTGTTGTCTCCGCCCTTAGCTTCGCCCTTGTTCTTACCGTCACCCTTGTCTTTGTCGCCACCCTTGTCGCCTGGCTTAGCTTCGTCTTTCTTGCCAGGGGTGTTGGTGACCTTGAAGGAGTCGGTCAGGACGCCTTCTTCGCTCTTAATGGTGACCTTGTAGGTTCCCAGGAACCCGTCGAGTCCGTTGCTACCTTTAATTCCGTAGACAGTGTGTGACCAGACACCGTCCTTGTTGGCCTGTACTTCCTTGAAAAGGTTCTCGACCTTTCCGCCGTCCTGCTTGGACACGGAGTAGTTGAACTTCTCGTTTGGCTTCAGCCCAGTAACAGTCAGCTGAACACCCTTGTCCTTGTTCACAAAGTCAGCAGGCTTAAGCTCCTTAGGCGAAACCTTCAGACCGTACTCAGCAGCCTCCTCACCAGGCTGGTCACCTTCACCAGGGTTTTCTGGGTCAACCCGAGGAGCTTCGAGAACGATAAAGAGCTTGGTCGACAGGTCTAGAGTCTTGCCCGACTCGTCCTTCAGGGCCACTGTGTAGTCACCCTTGAGTTCGTCGTCAGACATCTTGTCAGCACCGTCGAGCTTCACAATGAAGGAGCCGCCAGCCTTCGAGTCTTTGTTCGAGCGGAATGTTCCAGTTGAGGTCTTACCGGACTGCTTGTGTTCGAGGACCCAAGTGAAGTCCTTGTTCGCTTCGAGGTTCGTGTACGTGATCACCGAGCCTGTAGAGCGGAAAGACTTAGCGTACTGGAGGCCACCATTCTTCGGCTCCATGTAAGCAGGGGCTGAAGCTTCTTTGCTCTTGTCGACGTAACGAACAACACCGGCGTCGACAGTGGTGCCGTTTTCAAGGGTGACGGTAACCGTGTAGTCGCCATTGGGGTTTTTCGTTTCTCCGTCGCCAGTAATGCCGTCTACCCCGTACACCTTGAACGTAGGTGTTTTAGCAAGCTCGTCAACAGTCGTAGCCAGCTTGAGGCTTGGGTCAGAGCTGTTAGGAGCGTCCACCGACTTGATCTTGGCGCCCTCAGGCAGGTTCGAAACAGTGATCGAAACCTTGCCGGCCTTCTTAACCGCGTCAGCGTCAAGCGTGATGACGCACTGAGCGCCTTCCTTGGCGTTCAGGGTGTTGTTGGAGCATTCGGTGGTGGGGGCGGCGAATGCAGGAGTGCCGGAAAATGCGATAGCACCAGCAACCAAAGCAACGGCCGGCGCAAGAACGAGCTTCTTCATGCGAATCCTTAGGTTTAATAAGCAACGGAATCGAGGGGTCAAAAGTGACTTCTCACACTTAGAATCAACCCGCCGTGAGATCCGCGCAACTTGTGATCATTTTGGTCACAGTTGAGCCTGTTCGCGTGCTAAACCTCGTCGCCCGCCGTAATAGCCGAAGCCTCTTCTCGCGAGGTGACGTGCGGGCGGTCGATGTCTGCAAGAAGTCCGCGTCCGCTGACGAGAATAACCATTGACCCAAGCACAGCGGCTGTTGCTAGGCAGTAGGGTGCTCCCGCACCTGCTATTTCTGCGAGTGGGCCAGTAACGAGAGGCGCGACTGCTCCACCTAAGAACCGTACGCCGGAGTACGTTGAGCTTGTGATACTGCGTGGAAGGTCAGTGGCCTCCATGACCGCCTCAGTGAGTGCAGTGTTGAGAACGCCGAGAAACAATCCGGCCGCGACGACTGTACCAACAAGTGTCGGCAAGCTGTGGGCTCCAATTGCCATAGTGATGAGGCACGCGGCAAACATGGCAAAGTTGATCGAAAGTACCGGGAGGAGCCCGAACCTGCGGGTCAAGCGCGGCGCCGCAAGCACCGAGGTGAAAGCAAGTGCAAGACCCCACCCAAAGAACACAAGCCCCAGCTCGTGTGCACCAAACGAAACTCCGACACTCTTCGCGGCTGCTTCGAGAGGGTACGGCGAATAGGCGAGGAGTGTGAAGAATCCGAAGTTGTAACACAAGGCTACGGTGCTCAAGAGGAGCAGCTGTGGGCGACGAAGCGCTTTAAAGCCTGCCCAAAGAGAAGTTTTTGTGGCGGTGTTGGCGGGTTTTGGTAAAAGGGCGATAACCGCAGCAAGCCCAATCGTCATAAGCGCCGCTGTGCCAAAGAACGGCATTCTCCATGAGATCGAACCAAGGGCTCCTCCGACAAGTGGGCCGACTGCTAAGCCAACTCCGAGCGCTGCCTCATAGAGAATAATGGCCTGGCCTGATCCTCCTGAAGCTGCGCCAACGATTGCCGCGAGCGCCGTCGAAATAAAGAGTGCGTTGCCTAGCCCCCAACCGGCTCGGAAACCGATAATCGCGTCAACGCTCCCTGCGGTACCAGCGAGTGTCGCGAAAAGCACGATGAGAGCCAACCCTACGGTGAGCGTGCGTTTTACGCCGAGCCGGCTTGAAATGAAACCAGCGAAGAACATTGCAGCGGAAGTGACCAGAAGGTAGCTCGTAAACAGGAGCATCGTTTGGGAAGGAGTCGAATTCAGTTCGCGGCTGATCGCGGGAAGAATCGGGTCAACGAGACCAATCCCCATGAACGACACCATGCAGGCGAAAGAAATTGCCCACACCGCGCTCGGCTGATGGAAGATTGAGGGCCGGTTTCCTTTTTTCTGAGCTTCAGTGTCGCTGAGTTCAGTGCTGTTTGGCTTCTTGGAGCGAGGGGGTGTGGGGGACATGCGGATATGGTCTCCAATCGAAGTGGGCGGATTGCGTTATTTGGTGAGGGTGTCGCCGAGTCTGCCGAGGAGGTTCGTTGCGCGTTGAAGGATTTCGAGGTCGTCGGGGCTGAGGGTCTCGAGCGCAGGGCGTACGGATTGAGCTGCTGCGGTGCGGGCCCGCTCGAGTTCCTGCCGACCGGTATCTGTCAGCGTGACCGCGCTTGCGCGAGCATCGTGGGAGTCGGCACGACGTTCCACGAGGTTATCGGCTACGAGGCGGTTGACAATCCCGGTCATTGTGGGCTGGGTGACCGCTTCACGCGTGGCGAGTTCGCCTATGCGAAGCGGCCCTCCGGATTGAAGGTTGGCAAGGACCCGAATTGCAATGAGCGAACGCCGCCCATCTAGGCCGCGTGCGTATGCACGTCTAAAACTTGAACTGTTCGCCACGAGCTCATAAGCGAGGCTGTCCAGTGTTTTCCCGTCGTGTTTAAAAGGCGGTCCGTCAGAATGCATAGCGACACTATATAGGGAGGCTATGTAAATTCTCAATCTCGGCCGACGCAGATAATTAACGTTAGAAACGTGAAGCGCTGGGCATTCGAAAAATCTCCGCCCAACACAATCGACTCAAAGCCAGAAAGCTACCTACCAATTCCCAACGAAAGCGCATCCAACCTTATACGTCGCTCCTGCTCAGGGCTGGGCGTACGAACTTTTAGCGCGTTCGGCTGGACCGACAGCTCAAGGAAGTCAGTCTCACCCAAAACATCCCCGTCGACCTGCACATCCAGTTTCTTCTCCGCACGCACCGTCACCGAACGGCACTTTGTCACATCCGCGTGCACACCCTTGCGTGAGCGCCCAGCAATCGACGTGACCACGCTGGCCCACTCCGCAACATTGCGGGGCGTCACCGTCAGCACATCCAGGTACCCGTCATCGATCACAGCACCGGGAATCAGCTCAATCCCGCCCTGCACTTTTCCGCAGTTCCCGCCAAGAATCGACCGAATCTTCCGTGTCTCTTCTTCTCCGTCGTCAAACTGGATACGCACCTCCGTGGGCTTCCCCAGTAGCTGCCGCCACCCCTGCCTGACATACGCCAGCCACCCAATCCTGGCCTTAGCGTTTTCGCTCGTATTCGACATCACGGTCGCGTCGTACCCGATCCCCGCCATCACCGTAAACACCGTGTCATCGCCATCGGGGGACGTGCGCAAGTGTGCTGCATCAATCACCCGATCCTGCCCCCACAGCGCAATCCGAATCGCCCATTCAAACCGGTTGAGCGGAACTGCCAGATTCCTCGCCAACAGATTTCCCGTTCCCATCGGAATGATGCCCATGGGAACCTCAGTGCCAGCCAACGCCTGCGCGATCGCACGCACGGTGCCGTCACCACCAGCCGCGATTACCACCTCGGCGCCCTTTTCACGCGCCTCATGCGCCATGGACGTTCCGGGGTCATCCTTTGTTGTCTCAATGAAAAGCGGTTCGTCCCACCCTTCGTTGCGGAACACGGTCGCAGCCACGGACTTCAGCGTGTCCATCTCGCTCTTTGTAGGGTTGTAAATGATAGCTGCCCGGCGTTGCGACTGGGCTGTTGTTTCGGAGGATCCCGCCGCCGAGGTCGTTTCCAGCGCAGCCTGCTCCGGCTCCTGGAGTTGGTTGAGGGTGCTTCTGGTTCGCGCGGCACCTACGAGGTAGCCCACGACGAGCGCTACGACAACAGCGACAGCCAGAACGATCCATCCGGTGAGGTTCATAAACCTAAGTACACCAGACTTGTCTGAGTACTTACACCAGTTTTTGTGATGTGGGCACCAGACGAATCTGCTGAACAGGTAGGCTAAAGACGTGATCGATCTAGTGCAGCTCAGAGAGAACCCGGAAATTTTCAAGGCTTCACAGCGTGCGCGTGGGGCCAGTGTCGAACTCGTCGACCAGATTTTGGCGGCTGACTCAGCCCGCCGATCCGCTATTGCGGAGTTTGAAGAGATCCGCGCTCAGCAAAAAGCGTTCGGCAAGAAAGTTGCGTCTGAAAAAGACAAGGACGCAAAGGCAAAGCTCGTCGCTGAAGCCAAAGAGATGTCTGACCGTGTAAAGGCTTTGCAGGCTGACAATGACGAGGCTCAGCAGAACTTCGAACGCATCCTCATGAAGCTTCCCAACCTCATCATCGACGGTGTGCCGTCCGGTGGCGAAGAAGATTCGGTGGAGCTGCGCCGGGAGGGCACTGTCCGCGACTTCTCCGCTGACGGTTTCGAACCAGTTGATCACTTGGAAATCGGGGAACGCCTCAAAGCCATCGACACCACTCGCGGTGCCAAAGTTTCCGGTTCACGCTTCCACTTCCTCACCGGTTTTGGCGCACGTTTGGAGATGGCGCTCCTCAACCTCGCCATGGACACCGCCATCAGCGCAGGTTTCACCCCTATGGTTGTGCCCACCCTGGTGAAACCAGAAGTCATGGGTGGCACCGGATTCCTGGGCGAGCACGCTGACGAAGTGTATCGCTTGGAAGCAGACGACCTGTTCCTGGTCGGAACCTCCGAGGTTCCACTCGCCGGGTACTTCATGGACGAAATCATCGACCTGTCAGACGGGCCCATCCGGTTCGGTGGCATTTCGTCTTGCTACCGCCGCGAAGCCGGCTCTTACGGCAAGGACACGCGTGGGATTATTCGTGTCCACCAGTTCCAAAAAGTCGAAATGTTCTCCTACGTCCACCAAGACGACGCAGAAGACGAACACCTCCGCATGCTGTCACTCCAGGAACAGATGCTGCAGGCGTGCGAACTGCCCTACCGAGTCATCGACATTGCTGCCGGTGACCTGGGTGATTCCGCTGCCCGCAAGTACGACTGCGAAGCCTGGGTCCCCACCCAGAACACGTACCGTGAACTGACATCGACCTCGAACTGCACCTCTTTCCAGGCCCGCCGCCTCAAGGTCCGGGAGCGCACCTCGGACGGACAGACCGTTCCTGTGGCAACGCTCAACGGGACCATGGCCAACACGCGCTGGCTGGTACCCATCCTGGAAAACCACCAGCAGGCCGACGGCTCTGTCGCAATCCCGGCCGCCCTGCAGCCATACCTGGGTGGCATGAAGGCATACGGCCCCGACGGCGAAGTTTTCTAGTTCCCCCACATCCCAGGAGGCTCAGTGACCCCGCACCTGATCGCACTCGATATCGACGGCACGATTGTCGACTATGACGACAAACTTTCGGACCGTGTGCGCGGGACGATCCGTGCGTGCCGGGAACAGGGCCACCACATTGTGATCGCCACAGGGCGTTCCCTTTCGGGTGCGCTCGACGTGGCTAACCGCCTGGGCCTCACAGAGGGGTTCGTGGTGGTGTCCAACGGCGCCGTCATCGCCGCTCTCAACCCCAACACTGCAACGGGGTATGAACTGGTGCACGTGGAAACGTTCAACCCGGGACCGGCCCTGACACGCATGAACCACGCCCTGCCCACCTCGTTGTGCCTCGTGGAAGACGAGAACCTGGAACGCTGGGCTTCAGCGGATTTCCCCGTGGGCGACCTGGCCGCCGGCGCCGACCTCAACATCGTGCGGTTCGCAGAACTCAAAACCCTGCGCGCCACCCGCATCGTGTTGCGTGAACTACACGGGTCCCGCGAAGAGTTCGCAGATGCCGTCGAAAAAATCGGTCTGCACGGAGTCACCTACTCGGTGGGCTGGAGCAACTGGTTGGACATCGCGCCAGAAGGCGTTTCCAAAGCCAGCGGATTGGCCCGAGTCGCCAACGACCTCGGCGTCGATCAGCAACACACCGTGGGGGCCGGCGACGGCACCAACGACCACGAAATGATGGAGTGGGTCACCCACGGCATCGTCATGGGACAGGCCGGCCAGAAGCTCAAAGACCTGGGAACGGTCATCACCGGCACCGTTCAAGAAGACGGCCTGGCCACCGCGCTCCAGGACTATTTCGACTTGTCGGAAGACGCGATCCGCTCCGCAATGCGGTGACATTCGTCCACTAATCTGGCCGCGTCGTCCACGTACCTTCGTGCCGCGCTGACACCAGCCACCTCGGCCGGGCCTGCCTGGCTGGCTTCGTCTGTCTCGCTGTTTTCAGTGACCCCGCCCGAGGTCGTCCGCACCTGGGCGCGGACCATCGCCGCAGCCTGGGCCGCCTCGGCGACCTTGGTGGCCGCGCGAGACATAAGCTCCGGAAGCGTGCCCACCTGTGTGCGCACCTGCGCCGGAATCGTTTGCTCATTGACGGGCACGTGCGTGTGGAGCGTGCGCGCACAGTCATCCACCCGCTGCGCCACCTGGTTGAGCGTGTGCGTGAGCGCGGCAATCTGTTCAGCCGCCTGGACGTGTGCGTCCTGAGTGGTGCCCGCCTGCGCTTCCTCATGCAACCGGCTCGCGGTCACGAAGAACCTGTCCACCGCACGATTAAACCGGTCACGGTGTTGCCGCCAGACGCCCGTTCCGTACAGGTCGTCCGGCTGAGGCTCCTTCTTCCGCAACCCTTGGAAGAACTTAGCTAGCCCCACGGTTTACAGGTAGTTGCCCGGCCCGTACGCGCCTTCGGGGGTTTGCTTCACGGGGTGTTCAGGGTGCGCGGGAGATTCTTCGTGCATCGCCTGACGTGCCATGATCGCGGTCTGGATCGACTGGAGCAGACCCTCAATCCACCCCACGAGGCCCGCCTGAGCTAACAGCAGTTCACTGTGGCTTGGCGTTGAATAGGACGACAACTTAGGCGTGAAACTCAAGAACTCATCCTCAAGATCCTGGCCCAGCGCTTCCTTCATCGCCTCGATCGTGTTCTCGTGGATCTGTGCCAAACGCTTGCGCCCTGCCGGGTCGGTTTCCGCCGACTTGAGCTCCTCCAAGATCTTCGCGTGCATGTGCCCCAAACGCACCAGCTTGCCCGGGTTCGTAATATCCGGCTCGTCTTTTTTGCCGTCAGCGTCCTTGTTGTCAGCGCTGTCAGCGTCTCCTTCGTCGCTGACTTTCGTGTCGCTGGCCTCGTTGTCAACGGTTTCGCTGGCCGCAGCGCTTTCTGCGTCCCCGGCTTCGGCAGGCTCGGCTGCCGCTGCACCTTCTTCGTCCCGAGGTGTTCCCGGCTGTTCTCCCGCCTGGGCTGTCGTGAGGTCGGGAAGGATTGTGTTTTCATCGTCTTCGGGGATACCCGGTAGTTCGGTGTCCGGGTAGTCCTGCTGTTCAGGGTTCTCGCTCACGGGTTTACCTCCAAAACGATCTTGCCAAAGTGCGGCTGGTCCATGTGTTCGTGCGCCTGCACGCAGTCATCTAGCGCAAACACCCGGTCCAGAATGGGGCGGATTTTCCCACTGGTCACGGCCGGCCATACGTGTCTGCGCACTTCAGCAACAATATGCGCTTTTTGTTCATCGGGACGCGCGCGAAGCGTGGTCCCCATGACCGAACGTCGCAAGGGGAGCAGATCACCCAGATTAATCTGCGCCTTGGTGCCACCCTGCATCCCAATGATGATCAAACGCCCATCAGCCGAAAGCGCCTGAATGTTCCGTTCCAGGTACTTCGCACCAATGATGTCCAAAATGACATCCGCCCCCGGGACCCGCGCACCCGCAGAACCGTCCGCACCTTCACCGCTACCCGTGATCTCACGGATCCGCTCAACAAAGTCTTCTTCACGGTAGTTGATCACAGCATCCGCGCCCAGATCAGCGCACTTGCGCGCACGGTCGTCACTACCGACCGTCACCGCAACGCGTGCCCCCACGTGCTTGGCAAGCTGGATGGCCATGGTGCCAATCCCGGACGCGCCTCCGTGAACCAAAAGCCACTCGCCCTCACTCAACCCCGCCGCCATGACGACGTTGGAGTACACGGTGGCAACCACCTCGGGCAAGGCCGCAGCCTCTACAAAACTCATCCCTTCAGGCACAGGCAAAACCTGCCCGGCTGGGACCGGCACGTACTCCGCGTACCCGCCTCCTGTGAGCAACACGGCAACCCGGTCACCCACCTGCCATTCCTCAACCCCGTCACCAACCTGGTGTACGGTCCCGGCAGCTTCGAGCCCCAGAATGTCCGTAGCACCCGGCGGGGGAGTGTAAAAGCCCATGCGCTGGAGGACATCGGCGCGGTTCACACCAGCGGCCTCCACCTTCACAACAACCTCACCAGGCTGAGCGGAAGGAACGGGGGAGTCGGAAACTTTCAGGGCGTCTGGACCGCCCGGCTGAGGAGCTGTAATCGAGCGCATACGAACCACCCTACCTGTACGACTGACGGACGATACCGGCTAACGCGCCTTTTTCATGCACAATGGAGGAGTGTTAATAGAGGGACAGAAGACAACAACACCACCAACCGTGTCTGACATCGAAGACGCAGCCAAACGAATTGCCGACTGCGTCATCACCTCGCCTTTGCACATTTCCGAACGCCTCTCCGAACTCACCGGCGCCACCGTGTACCTCAAACGCGAAGACCTGCAGCCGGTGCGTTCCTACAAGATCCGAGGCGCTTTCAACTTCCTCCTGCAACTCGACGCGAAAGAGCGGGAACACGGCGTAGTCTGTGCGTCTGCCGGCAACCACGCGCAAGGGTTCGCCCGTGCCTGCAACACGCTGGGCGTCGAAGGGCGCATCTTCGTCCCCAAAACCACACCACGGCAAAAGATTGACCGGATCCGCCACTTCGGAGGCGACCGGATCACCATCACGGTTGCCGGGTCCACGTACGACGACGCCTCGGAACTTGCCAAAAAACACGCCGCCACCTCGGGGGCGCTGCTCGTATCCGCATTCGACGACCCGCGCACAATCGCCGGCCAAGGCACCATCTCTGCCGAAATCACCGACCAACTGGGCTTCTATCCGGACACCATAGTGGTGCCTGTGGGCGGGGGTGGCCTGCTAGCCGGAATGGCCGAATACTGCCACCACCGCACACCAAACACCCGCGTGGTTGGCGTCGAACCAGCAGGGGCCGCGTGCATGACTGCAGCGCTCGCAGCAGGAACACCCGTACAACTGGACACCGTCGACTCGTTTGCCGACGGGGCCGCCGTGCGCCAGGCCGGTGACCTGACATACGCAATGGTCCGCGACCTCGGCCTGCCCATCACCACTGTGGACGAAGGGCGCGTGGCAAAGGAAATGGTGGACCTGTACCAGGTTGACGGGATCATCGCCGAACCCGCCGGGGCGATCGCACCCGCCTCCGTGGGGCCTAGCGACTCCAACGCTCCCGTGACCATCGAAGCCGGGTCAACTGTCGTCTGTGTCATCAGCGGCGGTAACAACGACCTGTCGCGCTACTCAGAAGTGCTCGAACGTGCCCTTGTATGGGAGGGCCTACAGCACTACTTCATTGTGAACTTCCCGCAAGAACCCGGGGCACTGCGACGCTTCCTCGACAACGTGCTGGGTCCCGACGACGACATCTCCATGTTTGAGTACGTGAAGCGCTCCGACCGCGAAATCGGGCCCGCATTCGTGGGCATCACACTGGGGTGCGCGCAAGACCTCCCCGGTCTGCTGGAACGCATGGACGCCTCCCCACTGGAAATCGAACGCGTTTCCAAGGACTCGCCGCTGTTCAGGATGTTCGTCTAATCGAATACCAGGCCAGATAAAGTGGTGACGTGACCGTCATCGTTCGTTATCAAGGAAGAGGGTTCGCTCATGGCGATGAGCAGTGAACTCGAAGGTCTGCTTGCGCAATGGTTGCCTCGTCAGTCCTGGTTTCCAGTCACGTCTTTTGAGCTGGCCGGCACCCCGGACGTCGTCCCCATGTCCGACACTCAAGTCTTTGAGCTGGACTTCCCCCTGCCCGGCGATGAAACTCTGACCATCCAGGGCTGGATCGCCGTTGTAGGTATCGGCGACGGTGAGAACACCCGTCGTATTAGCGTTCCGCTGACTCTGCGCACGCGCGAAGAAGAACCTCTTCGCTCGCACCTCATTGGGCAAATCGACGACTTCATGCTGGGGCCCTGCTACGTGTACGACGCGGTTGCCGACCCCGTTTTCGTTCTTTTCGCCGCTACCGCAATGGCCACTGGTGACGCGAGCTTCGCGCTGGGGCGCGAGGCAGCTTTCGACGACCTCGGGACGCCTTCTGAGGATGGCGGGGAACGCAAGGACCCCATGGCCGAGGCGGCCGCCGGGATGCGCTCAGACGCCGGCGTGGGTGCCGAACCGGTGAGTGTCAGCGAGGCCTTTGACAGCCAGTTTGAGAACTCCGACCACTCGCAGCTGACCGCGCTGCGCGTGGGCCGCGGCGGGCGGGACTTTAACGACCTGACGAACATATCTGTTCTGTGGCACCGCGCCACCACCACACAGCTGAAGTTCGACAATTCGCGCAAGGGTGAAACCGCGGTTCTCATTGACGACCACGCGTTCCCCAGTGTGCTGACGTTCTTCAGGGCGCTCGACATCAGCGATGTGCCCGAATCTGTGCGGCTACCCATCATGCTCACGTTCGCCGAATCACAGGCCGTGGCACCCGTACTGGGGTGGATGGCGTCGCGGTGGTTCGACGGCACCGACCTGCACACGCACACCGCACCTGTGGCCATGCTGACCCGCTCAGAAGCCAGCGCGACGAGCGCGTGGAGCGAGGCTGTAGCGGCGGCCCGGAACGCTGCGGAGGCCACGGGGTACGCCCGCCAAGCGCACGACCTTGGTGGCCGGGTAGCCAGTTTGCACGTAGACCTGGGCCGTGAGCTTGGCAAAGCCGAAGGCACCGGCGCGCCTACCGCGGAATGGGTCAAGAAGTGGTCCGACCGAGTGGACTGGGCGCTTGCCCGCGCCACGCTTGCACTCAAGCCACTGGAGAAGCAGCTGCGGGCGCACAAGCGAGCACTTGCGGACATGCGATCAGTGGGCAACCTGCAACGCATTCACGGCGAACTCACCCTCAATCACGTGGCGAAAGCACCCGTTCACGGGTACACGGTGACGAACTTCTCTGAAACATCGGAGCTGCGTCCGCCAACGTTTGACCTGGTGGCGCTCCTGCGTAGCCTGGATTACGCAGCTGGGTACGCGTTCCTGGCTCGGACGGGAGCTCTCGACCCCAAGGCCACTCCGAGCACCCTTGGCGCAACCGGCCTGGTCGACGACGATCTGATTGCCCGCGTAGACGGGGCTCCGGAAACCCGCTGGTCTCACGAGTCACAGAAAGCACTTTTGGCCGGCTACTCGCATGTTGGCGGCGCCGACTTCAGCTTCAAGGACCCCGTTCTGCGGGCCATGCTCATCGACCGTCTTCTGGTAGAAGTCGTGAGCGAGCTGCGGAACCGGCCCACGTGGCTGATCGTGCCACTGTCGGAGCTCAGGCGACTTTTGACCACTGACACTGAAGTGGCCGCAGAGCCGGCTCGTCTCAACCCGCGCACCTCCACCGAGGCCACCCGCGCCGGAATCGAAGAACGCCTGGCCGAACACCGCAAAGCACAAGAAGAAAAGGTCGCGCACGCCCGGGCGGCGGCTGCCAAGGCGCGGCAGGAGAATGACAGGCTTGTCGAAGCTTCGCAGGTAGCGAAGAAGGCCGGGCACGGGATCGTCGCTCCTGCCTCCCGCAACGTAGAGGCGGAAGCGCAGGACGCCGAGGTCGCAGAAGCGACCGCGGATGAGCCGGTGGGTGAGGTCGCGGACGAGGTGCCAGACAGAGCCTCCGGCGAGGTCGCGGACGAGGTGCCAGACAACGCGGGGGACAGGGCTTCGGACGAGGTGGCGGACAGCACGGCGGTTCCTGCAACGGTAGAACCAGCCGAGGAAGAGGTCGACGACCCAACCGACGACCCAGTGGACGACATTGACGACCCAGCGGACGACACCGACGGAGAAATCGAGCCACCCTTCGCGCCCAAATCCGCCCGCACCCTGCGCTAAGCCAGACGCTAAACCGGGCGCGTCGGTAGCCCCGCGCCAGCCCGCGAACTCTAACTCCGCACCCGCTCCAGGAGGGCAACAGGGTTAGTGCCAAACACCTCGGCGACGGAGAAATCCACGCCAGTCCACGTGCGCCCTGACAGCGCGTCACGCCACGTGGGCTCAACGTCCTCACGGATGACAGGCAAGGCCATGGTCTGCAACGTGGGAGCAGACTCTGCGGGGTCCTGATCGTCTGCGACCGAGGTGGGAATGTGGAACCGCGTGTCACCCCACCCGCCGGTGGCGCGCAAAGTGATGGGCAAGCGTTCGACCACGACCACAACATCGGGGAACAGTCCGTCGCCAAAGTGCGCCAGCCCAAATGCGTGTTCAGCGCGCTCGCCTGTGACCGCAACTCTGCTGGGGGGTATGAGCGAGGATGGTTGGGCGAAAATGTGCGGGTGGCGCGCGCGAACCGCCAAGCCTTTTTGAAGCAACTGGTCACTGGGATTTTTGCTGACCAACCGTTCGTGAGGGTTGACGAACAGCGGGTCAAAAACTTCAGGAATCCCGGGGGAGAACAGCTGCAACGCACGTGCCGCCTGGCTGTTGCGATGGCCCGCATGACGCACGGTGGCAACCATATGGTCGACGGTCGCTGAGACCTCGGGCGCGGTGAGCGCCTTGTGAACGGCGTTGCGCACCGACTCAACAAACCTGACGTCCGATTCGTAGCGGCGTCTGGCGGCCCGAACCGCCCGATTCACCAACTCCTCAACGTTCACCTGCGGATTCCACGCGCCCACAATCGACTGCCACAACAGAATGTCGAAGCTGGTGTCCGGGGTGGGTGCCTGTGTGTTCGTGTAATCCAAGGGTGCCAGGTCCCGCATGTCCGCCACGAACTCCATGAACTTCTGGGGGATCTCAGACAACGCGAGGATCCGGCAACGTTCCGTGCGCGAATACTTGGTTACCGGGCTGGTGAGCCCGTTGATGACCGGCGCCGAGGTCGTCGAAGTTTGGAGGTGAAACTCGTCGACGATGCGGTCAGGGTGACCAGGTTGGGACGGGAGTCCACCGACTTCGTTGAGCGCGGCGAGCGTGCAGTAACGATAGTGCGCGCGAGCCGTCACACCCAGGTTGAACACGTCGCTTGTGGTCTGAGAAAACCTGGTGCTCACGGGGCAGTCTGGAGTGGTGAGGAGAAGACCCACATAGGCCAGCAACCGGTCAGAAGCTGTTCCTGAGGCCACTGTTGAACGCACTTTCGCTAGCGCTCGCGGAACCACCATAGAACCCGCGGTCATGACCGGGACTTCACCCGTGCTGTTGCGGCCAAGAAAGTCGTCCGGCTCTGACTCTGAAAGTGCTGATAAGAATCCTTCTCGAACGACCTCGGCCTCTTTATCTAAGCCGAGTTCAGGGCGGGCCACGGACACGGAAGCCACCAGAATCCCCAAAATTTGCGCAAGCGTATCGACGTCCACCTGGGTGGTGGGGTCAGTACGGATGCGAGCCCGCGTGGACTCATCCAGGCCATCCCACGCGTTCTTAGCAGTGACAGCCAGGTCCACCATTTCGCTACGCATAAGCGTGCTCGTGACTTCTTTTTTGCCCTGGACTTCCTCCAGAGTGAGCAACCCGGTCACGGAGGTGGGGTTGAACCTAAGTTGCTTAGCGATGGGGGAGATTTCGCTACGGTTGTGAGGGTCCAGTCCGGCTGCCAGATGTTGCCGGAACGACTCGAGCTCGTAGAACCCGATTGGGTGGGTGAGCGCGCCGTCTATTGCCGTGATGAGCGGATAGGTCGCGGACGCGGATCCTGGCCACGACGACGGCGTCACCTCACGCTGGCCTTCAGAGTTGAGGGCGAACCGCTTTTCCGTGATGATGTAGCCACCGGCCAGGTCGTGGAGCTGTTCGAGGTATCCCTGCGGGTTCGCGATCGAGTCGATGTGGCGCACACTCACCCCATCGATCAGGCCGGTGTGGAACCAGCGGGAGAGTTCGCGGTGAGTTTCTGTAAAAACGTGCGGGTCATTCACGCGGATCGTGGCCACGTTTGAATCAGCGTTGACACGCCGATAATTGAGCGGGTGCGTAGGGTTTGTTCTTTCAACGCACGTGTAATTCTGGGTGGCTAGGAGTTGCTGGGGGTCCTGTGGGTTCTTGGCGTGCAGGGTTTCTGGGTTGACCGGGTAGATCGAGGAGCCGATCTTCAGTGCTGGTTCGTTTGTTGCAGGGTGAGTGGTCAGGGTTGCTGTGCCCGCAGGCTGGTCGACCACCACCGTGACCTTGTTATGCGTCCACTGGATGTCGAACCAGTTGGCGTATTGGGAGTCTCGGCCGTGGATCAGCACGTCCCACCAGTAGGGGTTCAGGCTGGGGTGTGCGATGTGGAGCGCGCCAGGCACAAAGTCAACAATGACGCCCAGGTGTGCGTTGTGTGCCGCTGTGGAAAGGGCTTCCAGCCCTTCAAGACCGCCGAGGTGTGGGTCGACGGTGTTTGGGTCGGCAGCGGCCCCGGTTTGGTTGGCGGTGCTAGCTGCCGTGATAGGGCTGATACGAATAGCGGTGAACCCCAGTTCAGCGATGTGGGGTATCACCTTGGTGACATCGAAAAGTGTGACGTTGCGGTCTACTGGTACGCGGTAAATCGATGACGGTCGCCAGCGGTCATGGCCTGTTTTTTGGGGCTGTCCGCTCATCGTGTCCCTTTCATCGACTGACACTACGACGATACCCGGAAAACCCTGGTGGTGATACGTCCAAAGCTGTTTTTGATACATCACTCAGGAGGCATGTTGCGCCTGTCCGTTGCTGGGTGCTGGACGGGTGATGAGCTGGGGTGATTTGACGGGTGTCTTGCGGGCGAGATTGTAGCCCTCGTGCGAAGTGTGGAATAATCGTTTCTTGCGTCGCGTACCTGTGGCGCTGAGGTGAGTTGACAGAGCGGCCGAATGTGACGGTCTTGAAAACCGTTGTAGGGCAACCCCCTACCGTGGGTTCAAATCCCACACTCACCGCGTTGTGAAGTCTCGGGACATCGTTCACTCGATGTCCCGAGATTTTTGTGTGGTGATGTGTCGGGTCATCGCTCCTTTTGGCTCATAGCCAAGCCCAAACGGCGCAAAGCGAGCGAAACTACGCATCATAATGGGGTTAATGCTCAAAATGTGTGTATGGGTTGGGCGTGTCAGGGGTGTCTTCCTGCCCATCCTTGTCGGAGTTTGATGCCGTCTTCGTAGGTGAAGCCGGTGTCGTATT
>NZ_JASPDO010000018.1 GCF_030230605.1 Brevibacterium sp. UMB1308A | reverse complement strand
AGCACCATGCATGATACATGCTTACAAAGCATGTATAACCGCCTGAAGCCCTACGGAACACTGGGCAAGAGGCTCCTACCGTACACACTTTTTGGCCTATAACCCGTTATGGGCCAAAAGTGTTATGGGTCGGGCGTGTCAGGTGGTTTTCTCTACACCCCAAGTTCATTGTTTCGAGGGTTGTAGAGTAAACGGCTTTCGTGTGGCTACAGAAGGCAGATTCGACTGTAACCACTTACGCCTTGGGTCCCGGGGCGTAAGCGATGACGCGCCACAGTTTTTGCACCGCCAGCGGGTTCGTCCGGCCTTGGTTTTTCCGTTCTTAACAAGCTTGTTTTTGTATACACCACAACGTGGCTGATTTCTAGCACCATGCATGATACATGCTTGCAAAGCATGTATAACTGCCTAAAGCCCTACAGAACACTGGGCAAGAAGCCCCTACCGTACACACATTTTGAGCATTAACCCGTCGTCTCCAGCGTGTCGAGCCGACCGGTGGTCGCGCGGATACGGTCTTGCTTGCTCTTGAGCAGGTCGATAGGGATCGCGTCAACGTGGTGAGCTTGAAGGAGCCTGACCTGTTCGGCTTCGAGCTTCGCCTTCTGCCCTGTCGGCCACTCATCCTTCATACGTGGACAATAAATATCCAGATACACTAGGATGGGTATGGTGTACCCGCATCAATTAAGGAGGCAACAAGGATGACCGCTACTCGAACCGCATTTGTGACCGGAGCTAGCCGAGGGATCGGGCAGGCCACTGCTCGACGGTTGGCGTCACTGGGCTTCGACGTGATCGCCCAGCAGCGTGGCGATGACAGCGAACTGGGCCCGATCCGCGAGATCGCCGCCGAGCACCAGACCACCGTGACCCCTGTACGTGCCGACTTCTCCGAACCCGGAGCGGTCGAGGCTCTGCTGCCACAACTCGATGCGGCACTCGACGGCCGCACGGTCGACCTCGCATTCCTCAACGCGGGGATCGCGCCGTTTGGTGACTTCACTCAGCTGACGGAGTCGGTGTTGCGCGACCTGTTTCAGGTCAACACCATCGCCCCCTACGCGCTCGCAGCAGGGCTGGCGGACAAGATGAAGAGCCCTGGCGGGCAGGTCATCTTCACGGGCTCCGCACTCACTCGCTACGCATTCCCTGCATTGACCGGGTACGGGATGAGCAAGATCGCCCTGGAATACCTCGCCCGCAACATGGCCGTAAGCCTCGGCACACGGGGCATCACGGTCAACGTCGTCGCACCCGGCGTCGTGGACACTGACATCAACGCCGGATGGCTGCGCGGCAACGAGCAGGCTGCTGCCGGTACTCGCGAGTCCTCGGCACTTGGGAAGATCGCCGAAGCCGACGACATCGCCGAGACTGTTGCCCTGCTTGCACAGTCTTCGTCGCAAACGATTACCGGGCAGGTCATCGACGTGTCCATGGGCACCAGCCTGTAACCGACCAGCAGAGGAGGCAACCAGTGATGAAGACCGTCGCGGTCATCTACCACTCCAGCACGGGGAACGTGCATCAGATGGCCCAGGCCGCGCACACCCATGCCGAACAGCTCGGGCATCGTGTCCTGTCCACCCGGCTTCCCGAGCTGGACGACCCAGACGCCACCGCCGCCGCGCACCAGAAAGCCCTCGGCGATCTCGAAGCCGCCGATGCCGTACTGTGGGGTACGCCCGGCCGGTATGGGTCAATGACGGGGCCGGTGAAGCACTTTCTCGATCAGACCCTGCCTCTGCATCAGCAGGGTGTGCTTGCCAACAAGTACATGTCGACATTCGTGTCCACCGCCTCCAACCACGGCGGGCAGGAGTCCACGATCCTCGCATTCAACAACGTGCTCTACCACTGGGGAGCGATCATCGTTCCCGCCGGCGCCGCAGGTAAGGCCCAGGCCATGCCGCTCAATGGCAACCCCTACGGCGTTTCAAGCGTCTCCAAGGCTCAGCCGGATGCGGTGCCGTCTGAGAACCTGGAAGCGATGAAATTCCTCGTCGAACGACTCCTGAATCTAGTGCCGAGCGAGTGATCGACAGTCCTCCGCTCCTGGCGCATCACCTGAGCGGCAGGGGAGTACTGCTGTTCAGGAGGAGAGTCAACTAGGACAATGAGAGTCTTCGTTGAGTAGGATGGGAGTGTGAAACTGCCGCGCGGAACCGAGTGGATGGCCCACTGCCTTGTCGCCCTCTACGCGTGCGAGGACATCGGCCCGCTCGCCAAAACCACCCTGGCGGAGATGTTTGACATCCCCGACGCCTACCTGAGCAAGCAACTCCAGCAGCTCGTGCGCGAAGGCATCATCCGATCCTCAGCAGGACAACGCGGTGGCTACTTCCTAGCCCAACCCGCAGACAGCGTTACCCTCCTCGACGTCATCAAGACGGTACAAGGAGAGGCCCCGCTGTTCGTGTGCGAGGAAGTGCGCTGCCGCGGAATCTTCACCGACGAAGCCGACGCCATCAGAGAGACCGGTCCGTGCGGTATCCACCACGCGATGGCCGAGGCGGAGAATAAATGGCGCAGCTCCCTCGCGACCGTCACCATAGAAGAGCTGACCAAGCAGATCGGAGACCAGGGCGTCACCAAGATGCGCGACTTCGCCCGAACGCAACGCACCGCTCAGTAGCTGATGAGACGTCGCGATCCGGAGCGCGGCATCCCAGCCCGCCGAAACGAACAGCCCCACCGTCACCGACAGGACCGCAGCGACCCGCCCGTCATCGCCGTCGGGGTCCGGATCATCATCGTCAGGAGCGACGACGAACGCAGAATGGTAGTCGGCCAGGCCCTCCCGTTCCGCGAACCGCACAGCGTCGTGAAACCCGGCGATCCTGCCCGTGTGTCGGACCTTGCCGGTGGAGACCAGCAGGCCGGCAGCACCGGCCTCGACACCGCAAGTGATCTGGACAGCGCGAGTGACCACCGCCCACGGATTCCCCGCGTTCCGCGTCGAGGGGGCGAGCATGACCTCGAACGCCGCCGAGGCCACCTCCCACACATCCAGCCCATACCTGCGGGCCAGCGGACCGTACCGCACCGCCGTGTATCGCATCGGTTCCGCCGCTTCACGATCACCCCGCCAGGCCCCAGGCCCAGCCACATGCGAGCGGATCAAGAGGGCGCGTAGCCCTTCGGGGCTCTCGAACCCCTGGCTGGCTGAGCCAGCCGGTCCCGCATCATGGTCGCTTTCGGTGGGTGAGGTGTGTTCGGTCACGGTGGCGCCGCCCGTCAGCAGAAGCGTCACGTGCTCCGCGTCGGGGCGGCGGTCCTGGCGGCATGGGAAGGCTTGCCGGAAGGCCGTCCTGCGGTTCTGCCGCCTACTTGATGCCACGCGGGGAATCGCCAAGGTGCGACTGGTCGGCCAGGAGGGAGGCGGGCGGACGACAGTGAAGGATCGTTGTCATTCGCTTCCTGAGTGCGGGAGGAGATGCGAAAGCAAGAGCTTGATGATGAGAAGTGGAAGCACCCAACCGATGACGTTTGCGGCTGGCAGCACGGACGTCGTCACGGCGATCAACGCTGCCGCCGATGCGAAGGCGACCGGCTGACGAAGAGAGCGCGGGACGACAATCACCAACACCGTGGCCAGCACGATCCCGGAGTACGTGACAGCGGCCACCTCCCAGGGCATTTGCTCCGGCAGTAACAGTGCCAGCACAAAAGGGTGGACATGGAACGCGACGAACCCGAGCGCCGACCATCGCGGGGTATCCGGTTGATGGAATCGCCGCGAACCCGACAAGGTGGCGTTGACGACGACGCCCCCGAACACGTCGAAGGCCACTGCGGCGAGGATGACGACACCCCAGGTGGGCAGTGCGGCGTGAGTGGCGAGGGCAGTCGCGAAGACCGCTCCCGAAGCTCCGGCACCGTAACCCAGCAGGCGCTCGCCAGCCGCGGCACCCGGCGCGATGAGCACCTCGTCAATCCGTCTGCTCCACGAGCGCAGTGCTGTCATTGCTCTCCCTCCGGCGTGGCGACTTGATCCTTGGTGACTGCTTAATCACCATAGTAATCATGTATTCACCAGAGGATCGAACCGCGAAGGCGATCATCCGAGACGCGGCCGTCGAGCTGTTCGGTCGTGACGGCGTCGAGGCAGTGCCGCTGCGCGCGATCGCTGACCATGCCGGGGTCTCACAGCCCCTCATCATCAAGCACTACGGATCTCGGAGCGGGCTCATCGAGGCTGTCGATGAGCACGCTCTGAGGATCGTCGAACGCCTGCTGCACAGCGTCGCGATCGACTCGGACGGCAGTTTCGACTCGGAAGCGACGATGGACTCCGTCGCCCGGCTCCTCGCGGACTCGCCCGTGGGGCCTTACCTCTCCCGCTTGCTCACCTCTCACGGGGATCGTGCCCGGCGGGCATTCGAGCGTCTCGCGGAGTTCGCACGGGCGCTGGTCGACCGGCTCACAGCAGACGGAGCGATCGCTCCCGAGGTTGACCGTCATCAGCTGGCGGTGGTTCTGCTCGTGCACGACCTGTCGGTCCTCGTGCTGCGCGCTCGCATTGCCGAAGTGCTCGGTGCAGACCCGCTGGATCGTGGAGGTCTGGAGTCATGGTCACGCACCATGAAGGCGCTCTACTCGGGTGAGGCGCTGATCGACCCGAGCGCGCCGTGAGACCCTGCCCTGATTTCCGGTTCAGTTGTGTCGGATGCCCTACTGATCGCAGCCCTCGATAGTCCGCGCCTTGCAGCCATGATTCGCTTCCCAGCCTCGATCACGATGCCGACTGCTTCGCTCCGACCACAGGCGCCCCCTGCCTCGCAGACTGCTACGCCGAATGGCTCACACGCTGACCTCAGTCGTCCAGAGCAGCAGCACTCGATTCCGTCCGCCTGACCTGCCACCCATTTCCCACTAACTCATTGATTCATTGATGCACGTATGCCACCGTGGGTGGGGCGTGCGCACCTCCCTCATGAGACCACTCATGAGGGAGGCAGACGTGAAAGGCGGGATCATCCTGTTCCGCGACAACGGTGCTGCCGCGCGTCGGTACGTCGAGGCTGACTGCTCCGGCGCGGACGAGTACTATCTCGGCGCAGACAACGCGGTGGCCGAGTACGTTGCGCTCTACGGCAAGGGCGAGGTCACCGCCATCGTCGGCCTTGCTCGGCATCTCGATCCGCGCGACACGGCCTGACGGTCCCACGGACGCAGGTAAGCTGGAACCGTGCACACGCGCACGACCACAGGTGAGTGTGTTTGGAGCACCTCGGCTACGCCGTCACCGCCCACCGCGCCCAAGGCATCACCACCGACACCGCCCACGTCCTCGTCGAACCCACCACCACGCGGGAGCACCTGTATGTGGCGATGACTCGCGGGCGGGAGTCGAATCAGGCGTACGTCATCCTCGACCGCCCCGATGACCACGCCACTGCGCATCCGGGCGAAAATCCCGACGGCTTCGGCTGCGGCGGCGGGGTCGAGGGTCCACCGGAACAAATCCGCCGGCTTTCGAGAGTCCAACGCGACGGCGTGGAGGAGGGCTTGGAGGGCGGTGCGGGTCTTGCCTTCCCAGAACCCACCTGATTCCACACCACCAGCCGACAACCCGGTGGCAGTAGCCAGTCCGGTCGCGCGGATCATCGCCGTCAGCGGGTCTTCACAGCCCCGGACGGGTGACCAGCGCATCCCCGCCGGGAGTCCTCCGGCCAGGTGCTGGGGATCGAACACCGCCACCGGGTCGCGGCGTTGCCGGGCGCGCAGCGTGGCGGTCAGGTTGTCGGGGCGCGTGCTGGTGGTGACGACGGGGCCGGGGGCGTCGAGGATGGCGGGGATGACGATGTGCAGTCCCTTACCGGAACGGGGCGGGCCGATCAGCAGGATCGAGTCCTCCACACTCGCCCACACTCCCTGCCCCTTCGACGTCCCGAGCCGATACCCCACCTCACCCGGGGCCGGGTCCGTCAGCGACGGCCGCAACGTCGACGCCCGTTTCAGCAGCACCTTCTCCGAGGCGACCTGGGCGACCTCGTGCCGCCTCGCCGTGCCCGCCAACCGATGCGGATCCACCTGCTGAGCGTGGGAACGGCGCCGCCAGACGACCCATCCCCAGCCCGCGAAGCCGACCAGCCCGCCCAGAACCACGATTGTGGTGACCCAATAGGCGACCGAACTGAGACCAGGCGCCCCCAACGCGACTGCGGGGTTACCGGGGTTGAACAACACCCCGGCGCCAGCGGCACAACTGCCTGCTGGTTGTGGGATACCGGTGAGGAACGTAGCCACCGACCCAGTCGCGCGGAGCACGAGGGTGAGGAAGAACAGGACGATGAGGCCGATGAGGGCGGCGTTGATCAGTTCCTCACCCATCGACCCACTCTGCCGCTGCGAGGCACTCATCGCGTCTCCTGCACAATCAGGGTCCCGGAGGCCCGCCCGACCACCACCACCGGCATCACAGTTGTGTCGGGTGGGGTGATGGTGCCGTTCTCATCCGCCGCCACTTCCTCAACGATCTGGGCGAGGAGCACCATCTCACCGGGCAGGAACCCCACCAACCGCTCCAGCTCGTCTGACAGCGGCGATGGAGTGTCCGCGGCAGCTTTTTCACCGGCAGGGGCCGAGGTCTCTGGCTCGGGTTCGGGGTTTCGGCGTGGTCGGTGGGCGTGGATGATGTCGGTGAAGTGACTGCCGTCGGACTCATACACATCCACTCGCACGGGAATATGGCGTTGCTCGGTGAGGTCATCAAGGATGGCCGCGAAGTCACCCCGATCCCACACCTCACCGGCCGGCGGAAGATGCAGTTGCTGGTCCACGGTTACCGTCAGGGTGCCGGTGATGTCGACGGTGATGACCACGTGCCGCAACACCACCGGCACCGTCTCGCTCGGGTCGTTGCGGCGGTGTCTCAGGGCGGGAAGCTTGGGCATTAGTTGACTCCTGCGGTGAGGCGGCTGCTGGTGTCGAACAGCTCCAGCTCGCCGGGGTGGAGCTGGTGTTGGATCACGAAGGAGCGGTTCTTGATCCGCCACAGCCCCTGACCCACCCCGAGGTTCGGCAGCAGGGCTTGTTCGGTGCCGGTCAGGCCGAGGGCGGTGGCGGTGGGGCCGAGCTGATCGGATTCCTGGCGGTAGACGATCCGCGTCTCCGCATTCGCCAACAGACTGTTGGCCAGCGAGCGCAGGGCGGAGCCTTCGTCGCCGACGTTGTCGAGGTCGGAGAGTTTGTGGAAGATCAGCATGTTCGCGATCCCGTAATGCCGGGCCAGACGCCAATGCGCATCCAGCCGCTTCAACAACGCCGGATGGGACATCAGCCGCCAGGCCTCGTCGTAGATCACCCACCGCTGCCCACCGTTCGGGTTCAATAGCGCGGATTCCATCCATGCCGAGCTGCAGGTCATCAACACGCTGATGAGGGTGGAGTTCTCGGTCACCCGGGACAGGTCCAGGCTGATCATCGGCAGATCCGGGTCGAACGCCACGGTGGAGGGGCCGTCGAACAGACCGGCGAGGTCACCGGCGACCAGACGCCGCAGGGCATGGCCCACCAGGCGTCCGTCCTCGGCCAGGCGTCCGTCGGGGTCGTGGCTGGGGGTGAGGATGTGGTCGACGACCATTGGCAGGATCGGCACCTCGTTCTCCGCCACCGTCGCGGTCAGGGCGAGGTCGATAGCGGTGTGCTCCAACGGCGTGAGCCCCCGCGCCAACACGGTCTCGGCCAGCGCGCCGATCAGGTCACGGCGCCGGGACGCGACGGTGCTCGCCCACTCCTGGTCGGTGAGCCCGCCGGGGCGGTGTCCCTCATCCAGGGGATTCAGGCGGGTGTGGAGGCCGTGGCCGAGCACGATCGCCTTCCCACCCACCGCTTCGGCGACCGCGGTGTGTTCGCCCTTGGGGTCGCCGGGGACGTAGACGCGGCGCCCGAACGGCAACGACCGCGTATACAGCGACTTCGCCAGCGACGACTTCCCCGACCCGACGATCCCCGCCAGCACCAGGTTCGGGGCGGTGATGATCCCGCGGGCGTAGAGGACCCACGGGTCGTAGACGAAACTGCCACCCGAATACGGGTCCTGCCCGACGAACACCCCATCCGACCCCAGACCGCCTTCGGCCATGAACGGATACGCCCCGGCCAGCGTGGCCGAGGTGTCCTGATGCCGCGGCAACCGCAACCGTCCCGGCGACCGCAACGCCGCCGGCCCCGCCTCACCAGCCGCCGGTAGAAACGTCGTCGCCTTGCGCTCCTCCCGTTCCGCCAGCGCTTTCGCCTTCGCCGCCTCCCGCTCGACCCTGGCCTGCTCAGCCTGCAACCGGGCGGCAGCCTGGCGCCGGGCCTTACGAGCTTTGCGCCGTTCCGCGGCCGGGGAGACCAACACCGCAGCGTGCAGCCGTTCCTTCTCGCTGCTCACCGAGACCGCCCCACCGAAGACGATGCTGCTGCGCCGCCCGTCGGGGGCGAGAACCAATCCGTGCCCGCAACTGCCCGACGCGGAGACTCAGAGGTGACACCACTGAACGCGTCCCGCGCAGCGACGACCTCCTCCTCGTCAGGTGTGGGCGTGGTGTCGAGGTGTTCGCGGACCAGCCCGACATACCCCATCTGCGGGTTGTAGATCAGCACATACCCGTCGGCCTCGAAGTTGCGATCCCACTGCCCGCCCGGGAGCTCGTCGTACACCTCACCGTTCACGACCGCCGCGCCAGTAGTTTCGTCGCCGAAGTCCCACTGCGCCAGATGCGCAATCCCCGCCTGCACCCCCTCCACATCAATCAGGTCCAGCACCTCATCGGCTTCACTGCCCTGGAGGAACACCACATTCACCCACCGCCGCGAACCCTCGGGCTCAGGGCTGGTGTGGGTGTGCCAGGCGATCCGACCGGACGCTTCGTGCGCGCGCATCACCCGGTCAGCGACCTCATCCAGCCCGTCGGCGGCCTGATGCAACTCATCCGCCGCCGCCAACGCCACCGCCTCCGCAGGCACGCGGTCGTCGGTGAACGCGATATCGCGGTGATCAGCATGAGCACGAGAGAGCTGGTCCAGCACCTGCCGCAACAGCCGCACCGACCCCGACACTTCGCCCAACACCCGGTACGTGTCAGCCGGATCCTCAAAGGCCCGGGTGGCATGCGCCAACCCACGCAACCCCTCATAAGCCTCAGCAGCATCAGCAACCGGATCAACAAACGTCGCCATCCCAACAGTCCTCTCTACGCAGCGGCGGTACGCCTATGAGGGAGGTGTGCGATGGTGTCCTCTGATGGCTGTAATGGAGGACAGCCGAATCGACGGATGCGAGGTGCTCATGGAGTTGTCAGTTCCTGTGTGGATGCCCGCGTTCTGGTGGAGAGGCGCAGCGCAGCATGTCCGAGACTGGGTGCTCGAAGACCCGGACCAGGAGGATCACCGTGAACCTCGTTGGAGTGACACCTCCGAGCAGCGCTGGAGACGGATTGCCTCTACCGTTGCCCTCGTCGGAGACGAGCTTGCCGCGGGGCGGTGGACCATCGATGAAGATGACGACACGTACTACGGAATGGTGGTGGCTTCGGTACCGGAACCACTGACGGAGACTGAGCGGCACATCGTGACCTCATGGTTCTCTGCCGGCGAAGCAGTGTGCGTCGACCCCTGGTTCGAGCCCATCACCAACGGGCGGCACCGTCTCTGGAACACGTTGACGCACTTTGGCGATCGGTTGGTTCCCGTCGCCAGCGACGCATTGGGATACGCGACACCGACCAACACCGAAGTTCTTGGCGAAGCGTGGCCTGAGCTGTATCGAGCGCACGTCGACGACCTCGCAGCGATCGAGTGGTTCGACCTGCACGACCCGATGAACTCCCGCTTTGCCCACGCGATCGATCAGGCAGCACGCGGTGAGCACCCTGCACCCCGATAGAACCGTTCGGCTGGTCAGGTGATGCGTCCTAACATGGAGATATGCCAGCAATCGGACGCCTCACGCAACTCGTCTTTGAGTGCAAGGACCCCGGAGCGGAAGCACTCTTCTGGCAGAAAGTCTTGGATCTTGCACCGGCCACCGGTGATGACCAGTGGTTGACGCTGGACTGGGAGCCTGTCGGACGCCTCTCGTTCCATCGCGTCTCCGATTACGAACCCCCGCAGTGGCCGGGCCACGGAGGCGAGCTGCAGGTTCACCTTGACCTGCTAGTCGATGACCTCTCGGAGGCATGTGCCGCCGTCGAAGCAGCAGGCGGCCACCCACTCACTGAGGTCTTGGACCCAGGCCCGAAAGCCTGGCGCATCTACGCTGACCCCGCAGGCCATCCCTTTTGCCTCGTCACAGTGCCCGAATGACCCCTTCCTAGTCGTCGTCAGACCTGGCGGCAGAGTGGGAGGGCTGCGGCGGTGAAGGCTTTGGCTTGTTGTCCGGCGAGGAGTCGGGTTTCGCAGTTGGCTTGGATGGCGGCTTGTTCGAGGGCGGCGACGTGGGCGTCGAGGTCTTCGATCGTGGTGGCGGTGACGGTGATCAGGCCGGTGTAGCGCAGGATGCCGTGGCCGGCGGTGAGGTCGGCTTCTTGTTGGAGGACGTCGTGGTATTCGGCGGTCTGTGAGGCGTCTTCGATCTGTCCGATTTTGGCGCGTTGGGCTTGGTCGGAGATGTGCTCGACTTTCTTTTTGCAGATGTCGCGGGCGGCTTGGTCGGAGCGCATGGGGTGCAGATCAGGGAGAACGCTCGTTGGATTCCGCTGGAGAGCAGAATGGGTGAGAGGAAGCCTGTGTATACCAAGGAGCGGGGCCATTCGCTGATCCACAGCACGGCGTGGTGGGCGGAGTCGGTGCGGATCCGACTCCAGGTCTCGTTGACCGCGACGGGGCCGGCGGTGGCGTACCGGTTGCTGCGTCACCACGAGGACGCACATGATGTGGTCCAAGAGACGTGGTTGCGCTACCAGCGCGCCGACCTGGACGAGATCGCCAACATCGAGGCGTGGCTGACCACTGTGGTCACCCGGTTGAGTCTGGACTGCCTGCGGCGTCGACGCCCCACGCTTGCGCTGGATACGGACGCGGTTGCTGACGCCCGACTGTCCCCACACGAGGAGATCGAGCTCGCCACCGACGTGGAAGTAGCACTCGATGTCGTGCTGGACGAACTCACCCCCGCCCAACGGATCACCTGGATCCTGCATGACGTGTTCGGCATCAGCTTCGCCGACATTGCCGCAATGCTGCAGACCAGCGAGACCGCAGCTCGCCGCCAGGCCAGCAGAGCCCGCCACCGTCTACGAGATGCTCGTCCGGGTCATTCTCCGGTTACGGGTGAGAAGCGGAAGGTCGTCGAGGCGTTCCTGGACGCTGCCAGACAGGACAACATCCACGGGCTGATCACCGTGTTGCATCCCGACGTCGTGCGCACCGCCGACCCTCAAGCGCTCCCTGCTGGCGTATCGCTGAGAATCGCTGGCCGCGACCAGGTCATCGAGGAAACACGCATCCTGCGCACCAACGCTCACGCCGCCCAGATACGAGACCTTGGCGGCGACCCAATCCTCATCGTGGGAGACCCCACCCGCCTGGTGCTCACCTTCAACATCACCGATGGCAAAATCCGCAGCTACGACGTGATCGCCGATCCCCAGCAGCTACGGGCACTCGTCGCGTCGTGAGTCCAGCGGGTCGAGATCCTGTGAGCGGTGTATGCTGCGCTACTGGATGGGCGCATGGCGACGTCAGGTGCCGGTATTGGTCATGTGTCGCGTCGGACGTAGCTGGCGAAGACCTCAGCGAACTCATCGAGCTGCCGTGTTGCCTCGTCATCGTCGCGGTGGGCGAGCCATGAATCGGTGACTCCGTTGAGTGCGGACAGGATCATGCCTGCCAGTAGGGGAATCGGGATCGCATACGTGACATCTGCTTGGGTGGCGAAACGATTGAGGTGTGCGACGACCTGATCGCGGTAGGCGTGTTGTTCCCATGCAGGCAGTTCCGCTAGATCGGGGTCGCGGAGGGCGAGAGTTGTCAGTTCGGTCAGGACGATCTGGGTCTGGGGGTCTGCCTCGACGGTGCTCCAGTAGCCAGTCAGCAGTGCGTGGATGCTGGCCTTCACATCCCCTGAGGGGGTGATCTGCGCCCATGTCTGATCTAGGTCAGCGGAGATGTCGGTCGCCAGTAGAGCGGTGTACAGCTCGCGCTTCGAGTTGAAGCAGTAGTGGAAAGCTCCGTGCGGCATCCCAGCTTCGGCGCAGATCGCCCGCGTCGTCGCCGCTTTGATCCCCTCGCGCTTCATCACCCGTAGCGCTGCCTGAACCAAAAGGGCCTTACGTTCGTTGGCCCTCATGATTCTCCGGCCCGCAGTGGCACTGTTCATATCAATCGATGCTACCGCAAACCTTGGCCACTTGACTTTGGCCAGATGGCCAAACTAGATTGGTGTCTCGACCACACGAAGGGGGACAGAGGACCATGGGAGTGAAGGAGTCGGGGCGTGCTGGTGTCCGTGAGTGGGCTGCTCTCGGAGTCTTGACGATGCCGGTGCTGTTGATGAGCATCGACCTGACTGTGCTTTCGGTCGCGATCCCTGAACTCAGCGAGCACCTGTCTCCGACGGGAACCGAGCTGCTGTGGATCGTCGACATCTATGGGTTCTTCCTGGCTGCGCTACTGGTACTTATGGGCAGCGTCGGCGACCGGATTGGTCGGCGACGTCTGCTGCTGATCGGTGCTGGTGCTTTCGGGGCGGCATCGACGCTTGCCGCGTTCGCATGGTCACCGACCGTCTTGATCATCGCTCGTGCGTTGTTGGGTATTGGGGGAGCCACCCTGATGCCATCAACGCTGGCTCTCATCCGGAACCTGTTCGTCGATCCTGACCAGCGGCGCCGAGCTGTTGCAGTATGGGTAGCTGCCTTCGCCGGTGGGGCTGGTCTCGGCCCCGTGGTGGGTGGTCTTCTCCTTGAACACTTCTGGTGGGGGTCGGTGTTCTTGATCAACGTGCCGGTCATGCTCATCCTGCTGATCGCGACCGTCTTGCTCGTCCCGGAATTCAAGGCCGCCTGCCGCGGACGCTTCGATCTGATCTCGGCTGCTCTTTTGGTGACGACTCTGCTATTGGCCGTCTACGCACTCAAGGACGCCGCCGAACATGGTTGGGGAGCCCAGCACGCCCTGTGGTTCCTGACAAGTGGCGTCCTGGGAACAGTCTTCGTGCTCCGTCAGCAGCGACTGGCGGAGCCCCTGATCGATGTCAGCTTGTTCCGGTCACTTCCGTTCAGCACCGCAGTTCTGGCCAACCTGGCCGGGGTGTTCGCCCTCACCGCCCTGTTGTACTTCCTGCCGCAGTACCTCCAGTCAGTGCTCGGAAAGTCGCCTTTGCAGGCCGGATTGTGGGCGCTGCCGATCGCCGTCGGAGCGATCTGCGGTTCCATGTTGGCAGCGCCCCTGATGAGGCTACTGCATGCCGGATGGCTCATTGGCGGGGGACTGGTGCTGGCCGCCCTCGGCTACATCACCGTGGCTCAACTGGGCCTCGAACTCGACTCGCTCCTTGCCTTCAACGGCGGCCTGCTCATCGGCACCGGGATCGGCATCGCTGACACCCTCTCCAACGACATCATTGTAGCCACCGCACCGGCTGACCGTGCCGGAGCGGCAGCAGGGATCAGCGAAACCGCCTACGAGCTCGGTGGCGCGCTGGGCACCGCCACACTCGGAGCCCTTGGCACAAGCCTCTACCGCCAAGAGGTGACCGCAGCCATCCCTGCCAACACGCCTCCAGACATCGCACAGCACCTGACCGAAACCATCGGCTCGGCAGTCGCTATCGCGGAACACATGCCAGACCGCGAAGCCACAGCCATTCTCGACATCGTCCGCCCAGCGTTCACTGACGCCATGACAACCGCCTTCACAGCCGCCAGCGCTATCTTGGCCATCATCGGAATACTCGCCGCCACCATGCTCGTCACCAAGCACCGCGCCTCCCGATCCAGCGAACCCGACTAGAGCTGGTCGCCGAGGTTGATCAGCCAGTTGAGCCAGGTGATGCCGCCGCCGTTGTAGGGGCGCCAGCTTTCGGCGTCGCGAGCGAGGGACCTGATCTGGCCTTGCCAGATCAGGTACTGGACGCCGAGGGTTTCGGTGTTGTCTTGGAGCCAGCGGGTGAAAGCCCACCCGGTCTCGAGCTGCTGGGGTGTGGGTCGGGTGCCGATGGCGTTGCCGAAAGTGACGTCACAGGCCCGTCCGAGGGGGTGTTCGGATTTGCTGCCGGGGCGGGGTGAGTAGCAGGCCCAGGAGCTGTCGGGGTGGGCGGTGAGGGCTTGGGTGTAGACGTGGAGCATGCGGGCGGTGATCTGCCCGTCGGTGGTGGGGTCATCGACCTTGCGGTCCGGCTCCCCGTCACCCGGATCGGGTGGTGGCGCGGTCTGTGGACCCTGGTGTCGCACCCGTCCTGCCTGCTACCGCCACTGGCCGCGGCGGTGGGGTTGGGGATGGTGGTGGCGGTGTCGCCGACGTTGACGTGAAAGCCGTTCTCCCTCAGGTGGGCGTAGGCGGTGGCGATCTTCTGCCCGCCGATGGTGTGTTCGATGATGATCAGCCCGCCGGACATCGAGGCGTGGGTGACGATGCCGTCGGCGGCGGCGAGGATGGAGGTGCCGTCGGGGGCGGAGTAGTCCGCGCCGGTGTGGAGTTTGTTCTCCCCGGTGATGGGATGGACCCGCATCCCAAACGGCGAGGTGGCGACCCAGGTGCCCTCAGGCAGCGGGAAGACCACACGCCCGGTCTCCGGCAACCGAGGGCTGTCGGTTGTGGGGGTGGTGAGTGTGGTCAGGATCTGTTCGGCGACGGACTCGTAGTTCGCGTACCGGTCGGGGAAGGCGGAGACTTCGACGGCTTGGGCGGCTTCGCCCTTCGCCAGGGTCTGCCAGCCGGGGATGTCGAGCAGGCCGCGGGGTGAGGGGTGGTTGGGGCCTGTGGGTCCGCCGAGGAACGCGCGGGCCTGGTAGACGGGGTCCATGAGGTCGGTGACGGTTCCCCACCCGGCCCGGGGTCGCATCTGGAACAGGCCGAAGCTGTCGTGGTCGGAGGTGTCCCCGTCATTGGGGTGATTCCCGGTGCCGGGGTAGACGCTGGTGTTGGCCAGCATCCGCAGATTCGACTCGGTGAGCGCGGCCATGAGCGCAATCTGCAGCCCGTCACGCGTGACGCCCTCGATCTGGGATCCGGTCTGGATGATGGTGGCGGCGTGAGTGAGCTGGGTGGTGTTCAGCGTGAAGGTCTGCCCGTCTGCGGTAGTCACTTCCAGCGAGTCCGGCACCGGCCCCACCACCCCGGGGCCTGAAGCACTGGTGGTGGTGCAGGAAGCGTTGGCGCCGGGGCTGAACATCATCCCAACCCCCAGCAGGAGCAGGGCGGGGCTGAACAGCACGAGCACGGCAGCGATCACGGCGAGCTTCTTCACGACCAGGTTACCGCGGCGGGTTGTCGAGCTGCGACAGGCGCAGCAGGTGACAGGTCTCGTAGGTCGGCGCGCAGACCACGAACACCGTGAACTCCACAGGGTGGGTCGAGGTGACCGGTTCCCCGTTTCAGGTCCCGGCGCGGTGCCGGGTGCCCTCGATGGTGTAGGCGACCGTGCCTGGTGCGAGTTGTCCCTCGGGTGCCTGGGCAAGAGCTTCGCCCCATTGGTCGGGGATGCAGGTGTGGTCGATCGTCAGCTGCTGAGTGGTGCCGTGCTCACGCAGGTCCTGCCAGGCGGTCCGCGAGGGCAGGTAGGCGACGACGTCGGTGGCGAGGCCGGCTTGTTCGGCGCCGCTGGGGTCCCCGACGGCGAGGATCGCCGAGGTGTAGTCCAGCGGCAGCAGCCCGGTGGTGGTGTCCCACGCAAACAAGGTGGTCGCGACATTGCGAGCGAACGCTCCGGCGCCATCGAACGTCTGCCAGAGGCAGTCGCCGACACCCTCCTCTACCTGTAGACGTGCGACGGCATGGTCTACCCAATGGGGACTGCCCGGCCGAGGCGTCTTTATCTGTGACGCCCCTGGGGGTCACGCAAAGCCACTCCCGCAGCGATCAGATGATTCCGAACTGTGCCCGCTGAGAACCCCTGGCGCTCACCAACACGTTCGAGCGACTCTCCGTTCGCATAACGCTGAACCATGTCGCGCACCTCTGCAGCGGAAGGGGTCGCCCGCCGTTTGCGGACGCCTCGCTCCCGGAGCAATGCCGCCAGCCGGTGACGACTGAGACCGACATCGGTGGCGATCGCGCGAAGAGTCTCTCCAGCGCGGTAGTGCGCTACCGCAGCTTCGAGCGCCTCGCCGGTGACTCTGCTTTGCATGCTGTCCGGCGCCACTCGCCGATGGGTGGCACGTGCCGCGCGGGGGCGGATCACTCGGTGCAGTCGCCCAATACGAACCAGCGCAGGAGCAAGTTTCGACAAGCCTCCCGCTAGGTCCACTCGAGAAGCTAGTGAGACAGCACTCGTAGTACAAAAGCCCTGGTGGGATGACCCACCAGGGCTTTTGCGTTGCCTCCGCTGACTATAACCCGAGATTGCCAAGTCTTCTCCGCGTCAGCGGGTCGCTGCCGCCTCGGGCTCACGTTGCTTGTTGAAAGCCGGCCGACGTGCCCACTTCGGGGCCTTCTCAGGCAGGGGCCCAACACCAACGAGGAACGCGGGGATAGCGGTCAGGGCTGGAATACGTTTCAGCACCGCATTGAGCTGCTTGGGCGGTTTGATGTTCTTCCCGTTGAGAGCAGGCATGATAACTCCGGAGTGCAGGAGACGCTGCATTTGCTGAACGATGACGGTGGGAACGATCCGGCGACGGTAAACGCGAGGCAGGGCGCGATCACCTTCCGAGCGGCTCAACTCGCCTACAGCCAAGGGCTTTGCCAGGAGGCGCGCTGTAGCGACTGCGTCCTGGACTGCGAGGTTGATGCCGACGCCGCGAACCGAGCCTCCGCCATACCCTCGCGACAACCTGCGTTCTCTCGACTGGGCCGCCGGAGGTGTGAACATCGCGGTCGAATCGCAGGGCCCCGATCGCAGAGCAGACTCGATTCAGGCTTTCATGGCACGCTACCTCGGTGAGAACCAGACCTTTTGCCGTTCTCATCGACGATGACAGGCCGGGTGAGGCGGCCGACCTCGTCGGCATCCGAGTCGATGGAGGAGATCTGCACGTCACGCTCGTGCACTGCAAGTACTCCTCGAAACCAGATGCAGGATCCCGCCTAAAGGATCTCTACGAAGTCCGCGGCCAAGCGATGCGTGGCGCGCGATGGCGAGACAACGCCGCGTTGCCACTCCTCGAACACCTCCCGGGCCTGAGCATCAGATCAGCGAGTGACGAGCAACTACGGCTCATCGCTGGTGCCGCCTCATACGTGCAGACCGTGACCAAAGGTGGGTTTGAGGTCTACGGACCGGACTGAGTGGCAATAGTCGTACGGATCTTCGACGAAACAAACGTCGACGCCCACGTCGTCTGTACGGGCTATTGAACGAGTGCGTTGGACAGGTCTCGGAAGTAGTTGTGGCGCGCCCAGAAGGAACGATCGCCAATGACGTAGAGGCGGCGTTTGGCGCGGCTGGCGGCAACGTTGACAAGGTTCGGGGTTCGTGCCCAGTTAGCGGGTGCTCCCGGTTTGCTGGGGTCACCGCCAAGGACGAGGATCACGACGTCGGCCTCGCGTCCTTGCGCTGTGTGAATAGTTCCGGCTCGGAGGCCCTGATATTTCGGAATGAGGCTACGGAGGCGATCTGCGACGGCTCGAAACGGAGAGATGGCGATGACCTCCGACGGCGGGACGCCGTGGTCGTTCAAGTAGTCGAGGGCCTTCTCGAATCGCTCGATCTGGTTTGGTTGGAGATGGCTGCCGGGGCTGTTGGCCGGCTCGTCGGCCCAGAAGCCGGGGGCGATGAGTGGCCCGGTTGGGCTGTCGAAGCGCTCGTTGGGGTTGTCGAGATTACGGTGGACGCCGTTGACCATCAGGTTGTTGTAGGCGATCTGGTTGCACAGAGTGAACATCGGGTTGTCGCAGCGTCGGTGCACCAGGAGTGGCGCGCTGACCCAGACTTTTTCCTCGCCCTGATCGAGTTGGGTCCCGAACGGCGTGACGCGGTCGGCCAGGGTCTGGACGGAGGCGCGTGGCGGGATCCAGGTCGTGCTGAGGTCGTAGTTGCTGGCGATGTTACGTTGTGCCTTTTCAGGGAGTGTGACGACAGGCTCGAGCTGGAGCGGGTCGCCCACTGCGACGATGCGTTGCGCGCGCCAGATCGCGCCGGCGGCGTACTGGGGTGAGGCTTGCCCGGCTTCGTCGATGAGGAGCCAGCCGATCGCCTCAGAGCCGATGCCGCTGAACATCCGGCTGGCGGAGGCGAAGGTCGTGGAGATTAACGGAACGACGAGGAAGAACAGTTGCCAGGCGGCACGGATCTTCTCGGGTTCGAGGTCGCGTGGGTAGTTCCCGGTGACGACCTCACCGGCAGCGCGTAGCCCGTTGAGCATGTCGCGTGCGGTGTTAGCGAGGAAGTCTTGGTGCAGTTGTAGTGCCGCGATGAACAGGTCCGAGCGCGCGGTGTCGAGTTCCTTGTCGAGCCAGGGTGCGTGTAGCTCTCGCTGGTCGCCCTGCCATGCCGGGCCGGGATAAGCCGCACCGAACCGTTCTTCGTCCTGCGCACACTGATCCTGAAGTCTGGCCCGTTGATCTCGGAGGCCGTTCAGGTCGTGTTGAGCTGACGACAGCCGTGCTTGGGCATGCTGCACGGCGTCGTGGAGCCGTTGCCCACGATTGGATACGTCTTGGTAATGCTGCTCGGCGTTGTCCAGTGTTCGCGCGAGGTCGGCAAGGCGGGTGCGCCATTCTCGGACGGCTCGTCCAAAGGAGAAGATCGCCTCCAAAACGCCGGGTTGAGTAGCGAGGTGCCGGTCGTGGCTGGCGGCCGCTTGCGTGCGGGCTGCGTCTGCCTGCTGCTGAATCGGCTGATGCTGGGACAGGTCGTGTTGGGCCCGGTTCAGACCTCGGAGTTCCTGTTCGATCGCTGCTTCCAGGTCGCGTTCACGTTCGGCCAGTTCCGGGACTCGCCGGAGCCGGTCTTGGGCCTGAGCGCGTTGCCGGATGAGTGCATCGACGCGCTGTTCGGCAGCGTGGAACGCCTCGCGTGCTTGTTCCCAAGGCGTGTGGGGGACCTCGCCGTCTCGCCACTGCCTCAACCGTGTCTGTATCCTCGGGACGCCGTTCTCGACAGGCTTCTTGGTCTTGGGGTCTTTTTCATCGAACCAGAATGCTGAGTGGAAGGCCGAACGGTTTCTCTTTCTGCCGAGTCGGGCGGCGACGAGACCCCAGGCTGTTGGTGGTTTCGTGTTGCTGGTGGAGTTGCTGGCGGCAACGTCTTGGAGGATCTTGGTCGCGATATCACCGAAGTAGTCGATGTGGCCACGCCAAGGCGCCTCGATTGCGTTCTCGTCGGGGATCTCGGTGGTGACGTTCTCGACAGCCGCGTTGTTCGCCGAGGCGACGACCATCTCGAAGCCTGTCAGCTCGGGTTTGAGCTGGCGAACGATCCGGTCGTGACCTTCGCCATCGGACCATCGATGGGTGACTTCAGTGAAGGCATGCGATGGCCGAGACAGACCCGCGAGTTGGCGGGCTCGCTCGACGACGTTCCCTGCGAGGATGTCGCGTAGCATGGTCGTCTTGCCGGTGCCTGGCGGACCGTTGACGCCCATGAGACCAGTGCTGTGTCCGAGGTCGTTCAGCGCTCGGTTGACGGCGAACTGCTGGCTCAGGGCCAGTGAGTGCTCCGGGTTAGTCGGCCATCGACCCTTGGGGAGGTGCTCGATCCTGGTTCCTGCGTCGACCGCGTCCGGGTGTGTGACGACATCGATCCGATCGGACACAGGCAGTGTCTGGTCGCCGGTGAGATATGTGGCGAGGCCGGCGCCGAGAACTCCGCGTGCGACATGGTCGCGTACGACCGCGAGGTCATCGAGGTAGAAGCTGTTCAAGAAGTCGGTGTCCATATTGTCTTCGGCTCGTCGTGCCGACACCGCCACACTCTCGATGACCACTCGATCGTCCGCGAGGTCATCGAAGCTGTCGACTCCGGCAGCGATATGGGAGAGCTTCAGCAATTTGTTCAGCGAGCCCGAGTCGTAAGGCGGAGGCTGCTCTCCACCATCGGCATCACGGCGGGCGCCTTCAAATGCGTCAATCGAGTCGACGAATTTTCCCGCGGTCTCGACGAACCCGTCCATCCAGCGCGGGTTGCTCGCTCCGGGGTCTCGTGTGCGACCAGCAGCCCAGAGCGCCGAGGACAGCACCGCCGAATCGGTGACGAGGCGACCGTCATGATCGATCAGGAGACCGGCACAGGCGCTCTCACCCTCGGGCCGTTTGTCGTAGGCATCAGGATCCTCGCCGAACACACGACCCAACGCCTCGTACGTCGCCTCAAGCTTGTAGACGCCCAAATACACGGTGTGACGCCAGACCCTTCGCGTCCCGTTGAACGGCTTGGGCGGAGCGAGCACCTCCCAGGGAAGAGGATCCCCAGCCTGCCATGCGATCACCTGACGATCCGACGGGCGGGTTGCTCGACGCGTCAAGGCGGGCACCTGCTGTGGGCTGAACAACTCCAACATCCACCAGAACGACAGAATCCGCAGTCGCTCATCTCTGACCCTATCCAGTCCCATGGAACCATCTTGCCATGTCTGACAGCAACAGTTGCCTGGCGAACAATCTCGGCGACCGATGTGCTTCGCTATCTTCCACATCCGTGCGCATCACGCAGCACTATGCCGGCAGATCGGAGATGGTTGTGGACTGTGCTGGGTGAGAATCCGAGGTGCTTGCCCACGCGTTCGAGCGACTCACCACCGGCATAGCGACGAGCCATCTCCCGCACCTCATCCGGCGGCGCTGTAGCACGCCGCATCCGTACACCCCGGTTCCGTAGCAGCAAGGCCAGTCGTCCCCACCCGATCCCGAGCTCGTTGGCAAGCTCTCGCAACGTGGCGCCAGCCTCGTACTGTCTCTGTGCCACGTCGGGCGCGCGGGAGCCTGCGCGGGAGCGGCTCCTCGCGGCCGGCCTTGAGCACGCGGATGCGAATCGACTGGTGCATCGAACCGATCCGAACTAACGGCGGGCGAGTTTCGACAACCCTTCCGCTGGCTCCACTCGAGAAGCTAATGAGACAGCACTCGTAGAACAAAAGCCCTGGTGGGATAACCCACCAGGGCTTTTGCGCTGCCAGGTTCGAGGACTGACGGGTTAGCCCGCATTAGCCCCGCTATGGCGTCACAAAACAGTGATCACCAAGGCGATTGTTGCCAGAACAAGCAGGGCGACCACGCCCATGAGCGCCATGCCTCCGGGGTGGCCAATGTTGACAGTGAGCCCGATCCCGTTGCGCTTTTCTTCCCATACTCGTGGATCTTCGCGGTTTTCATAGAAGATGCCCCACCTCCACAGATGGTCATCATCGGGCGATTGCGGACCGGAGCCTGCTGGAGTGTCCGTCAATGCGCGGCTTTGACGGACACTATCGATGACGAGCCAAATGACCGGAAGCGAGCTGGCCGCCATCAGTCCCCAAACTGTCCAAGAGATCCCGGCAGGCGTGAGTTGAACGACAGGTGCGACCGCCAAGATACTCATTAAGATCGCAGAGACGAAAGTGAGTATGGCCAGTACATGTTGTAAAGTCTTCCCTCTCTCTTCCTGAAACTTTCGGGAAGCCTTGGGGCGTCCGTCCGGAAATCGGGTGTGCTGATGTCTGCTCAGAATGACACACAGCACAACAAGTGAAAGCGTGCTTCCACATGAGATCAAGGGCAGGAGTAGCGCGCTACCCCAGCTCCTGGGCTTCCAACTGGTCACGTTTCCTTCAGCGTCGTAGTGCGTGGGCATTGGATCTGGCAGCGAGTGATAATTGATGGCCACCATGATTGGCTTTCGGCACACGGCGAACGCAACCACGGTCCAGCCGACATAGCCCAGCAAAATCAACACACTCACTTCTGGGATGCTGACGGCCGCCACCATTACCGCCCCGGCCACGATCCCGCCGACTAGAAGCCAGATCCTGTAACGACGGATCGCGCTACGTACGGCAGGCTCACCGACGCGATCGCTGGGAACACTCACCCCCAAGGGGAGCGTGGGGCGGGACATCTCCGGTACCGCGACTGTCACAGCCATTGTGAGCCCCAACGCTGCGAGCATCACGATCAACATCCAGGTATTCACTGATCCTCCTTCGGTGGGTCCAGTGACCGCATGACGTGGCCGCACATGTCCTTGAGGGCTTTAGGGGAAAGGCCCCGGGCTCGACCTTCCGCCAGCAACGTGGTGAGTCGTGATTCGAAACCTGCGAGGTAGTCTGGGGGAGCGACAGCAGTATCGCGATCAGTGGCAACGAAGCTTCCCGACTTCGCGTTCGTCGCCACTAACCCTTCGGACCGTAGCTGGTCATAGGCTTTCGATACGGTGGCCGGATTGATGGCGAAAGCGCTCGCCAGCTGACGGACCGAGGCCAGAGCATCACCGCGGTGCAACTCGCCGCGGCCTATAGCCTCCACGACGCGATCCCGAATCTGCTGATACAGCGGAACCGTCGAAAGCGGATCCAATGAGATATCCACCGTTCTTCCCACCTTCTTTGCCTTATCTGTGTTGTACATACTAATACAGATGGCACAAGAGCTGTAGGTAGAACATGGCAGTACTCAGGCTCCGCAATCGAGTAGTGATTTGAGCGTGTGCCCAGTTTTGAGGAAACTGTGTTCCTGTTCATACTTGTTTTATGCATGAACAGGATCGCCAGCACCGCTTGGCGGATGCGTTGTTAAGCGGCCCACGCGGTCGGCGGCTGTTGCTGGAATACGCGCTCGCCTCGGAACGGATCGAAGGAAAGGATAAGCGAGACGATTCACTCAGCTTGGCGGTGTTCATTGCGTCCTATCACCTCGAATTGCGCAGAGGGTCGACTTCAGGCGCGCTGATGGGTCCAGGTGCCAAGGAGATAAGAAAAACGGTGGTAACGCCGGAGGAGACCGCCGCACGTTTAGAGGGCGTGACTTTGGCCGAGGTGACACCGAGGTCTTTGCTGTCGGGCTTGTCGTCGTCGGTGGAGATGGCGGCATATTGGCAGGAGCCCCAAGGTGACGATGTTCTGGCTGCGACAGACCCCATGCGGGCCGGATTGCGCCGGGTCGCCGAACACCTCGCGGCCTCGACGCACACAGACTGGTGGACCACTCCAGTGGAGGCGTCCTCACAATGCACTGTGCAATGGGACGGTGAATTTCGCAGGGTTCCGGAAGACCCGCTGCGCGTGTTGCGCAAAGCGCGGGCAAAAGATGCAGACGAGGAGAAGTTGGCTGCCCGCGAGCGCCCCACGGATCCAACAGCATCGGGGAGCGGGATTTGGTGGTCTACGCCTCCACGGGAACTCCCGTCGTCGACTCGGGAGATGTTCGACACGAGCCCGGTGGGATTGTGGCTGGTAGAGGACAGTTTGGGGTGGGAGACCGCAGAAACCCTACGGCTGGAAGTTCCTGAGGGACTGCGCGTGTATGAGATCGATTCGGCAGAGGCGTGGGCTGAACTGTGCAGGCGGTTCCCGTTTGAGCAAACAGCACAGAAACGTCATGACTGGTATCTCACCACCGGGCGAAACGGAAAGTGGGTAGTGCCAGACTGGGCGAAGGTCGCTGAGCATTACGACGCGGTCCACCTCCAGGTCGCTGCGTACCTTGCGGCAGCGGGGACAGCGATTCCAGTTGATGCTGACACAGCGACAGTGATTGCTGGCTGGGGGCCAGACGAAACCTATTGGTTCACGCCGCGTGTCAACCACCTCGGCACCCCTACCGCGTGGATCCTTACGGAAGTCCTTACGGAAGATAGCATCGACTACCTTTGGGAGCGCCGGCCCAACTAGGTTCCGCACCTCGGCACCCCTTGGGGCTGTTCGTGGTGCCCTTCGAGGTTCGGTAGTGGCGGGTCTGGCTGTCCGCCGACCTTAGCGGAGCAGCGGGAGCGTGAGTGGGTAGCGGTACATCTCGTGGCGGGAAGCAGCCATCGCTGCCAGGATTGGGATCACGATGCTGACGATGTAGACGATCGCCCAGATGATGAAAGATACGGGCAACAAAATGACGGTGAAGGCGAGGACAGTGGCGGCCGCTGAGGCGAGCGCCAGGGTCACTGCGAAGTTGAAGGATCCTGCGGCTGCATTGCGCACGAAGTCGCTTTTGTCTTTGTAGATGAACCATACGATGAGCGGTCCCACGAAAGAGAGCATTCCCACGCTCACCACCGAGGAGATGATGAGTGAAAGGTGGGACAGGATCGCCCAGGTACGTTCGGTCGACGGATCGGTGGTCTGATGCGTGCTGTATGTCTCGTTCATGTCTTCTATTCTTCCGTGCGCGGCTGCGTGTGACCATGCGGTTTTCCTCCAAGTTCTAGCGGATGCAACCCGGAAAAGACGTGCCTGCGGTATCTTTGGGCGCAATACACGCTGGAGGAAAACGACATGCCCACCACTGCGAAGCCCTTTTCCGCGCTAATCGTGCTTTCAAAAATCCGTTTGCAACACGCATGCCCATGCAGAAAATAATGTGAAGGTATCCTTATATGAAGAAAGTCTGACGACGCAAGCGCTGAGGGAGGTGCGCCATGGCTGGCAACGGACAACACATTGCGGCGATGGTGCGTAGCCATGCGTCTGGTGATGACGATAGTTTCTATTCGGTCGCGCTCCAAGTGGCTGCTCGAGAAGCCAAAGCTGGTCATCACGTGCTTGCTAACGACATCAAAAAGGCTGTTGACGCCTCTCGCGAACGTGAGCCTGTTGGCAAGATCACACCGCTTGCGCAGCCTCGTGGCGAACTTGCTGAATTGGTCGAGGTGACATACGCCGACGTGCGATTGCGAGAGCTGGTCGCTTCAGCCGAACTTGCCACGCAGATTAAGCAAGTTCTCGCCGAACAACGTCAGCGCAAAAACCTGCTCGAGTACGGTTTCGCCCCGGCGCATCGGTTGCTTTTGGAGGGACCGCCTGGAACCGGGAAGACGATGACCGCTGCCGTACTCGCCACCGAGCTTGCTATCCCAATGTTCACAGTCAGGCTCGATAGCCTAATGAGTAAGTTCATGGGTGAGACAGCCAGTAAACTTCGCCTAATCTTCGACTCTGTTGCCCATCGCCGTGCCGTCTATTTGTTCGATGAAATCGATGCTCTTGGGGCTGACCGTTCCGGGAATGATGTCGGAGAGGCCCGTCGGATTCTGAACTCATTCCTTGTTTTTTTGGAGGAAGCGAGCGCTGAGTCGCTCGTGCTCGCGGCTACGAACCATCGTTCGATCCTCGACAAAGCGCTCTTCCGTCGGTTCGACGCGGTCTTGACTTACTCTTTGCCCGACGCGCGACAGGCGGTAGCCGTCATGCGAGCACGTCTCGGGACGCTTGCTAGCGGGACAAGCATGGCAAAACTGGGCGAATATACGGTCGGACTGAGCCATGCCGAGCTTGTGAAGGCGGCCGAGACTGCAGCAAAGACGATCTTGTTGCGTGGCGATAACAGGGTCCAAAGAGAAGATCTCATTGTCGCACTTACCTCGCGTAGAACGGCAAGCCTTGGCTGAGGCGCACCGCAACCTCGACCACCTGTACATTGAGGGGTACGTAGAAACAGCAGACTTTCACCGTGTGGGTGGGGGACCTGATAAGTCGATCCGCCAAGTCAATCGTCGCGACCATGGGACTCGGCTAAAGAAGGCTGCTGAAAATGTTTTCAGCACCTTCGACCAACAAATGACAGATCTCGAGATGCCCTCCTATGAGGAACTCCGGGCAACCGGCACGATCCTCGTTCTCGAGGGAGAAGGATCTGCGTATCCTTTGAAGGTCGAGTCCCTCAACTCCTACACAGGAGGAAAAGTACGTAAACCGAAGTGGCTTCTTTTGTCGGTGCGTAAAGCTCAGGACGAAAACCCCGAGACGGCAACTGTCTGGATTTCCGACTCCTACCGCTCGCAGTTCCTGAAGCTCTTCGAGGACTACCTCAACGATGAGAAAAACACCAAGAAAGGTCGACCCAAAAACCAGGATCTCGTCGCGAACATTGCACGCATTCGTCAGGCAGTCCTTGACGACCTCTGGACTTCGGAGATGCAGCCGCTGAAAACTGGACTCCACTGGTGGGAACTGTGGCTTGACGACAGTGGCGCACACCTCGCCGACTGGGAGCGCTTCGTCACTACGCACCAGCTTCAGACTCGTCGTAGCGAATTCCGTTTAGGAGACCGCCTTGTTGTCTGGGTAAAAGCATCATGGTCCCAGCTACAGATCCTCCCGTTCACTTCGGTGCCTCTGGCCGAAATCCGGCACCCCCAGTTCATCGACACAGTGGAAGACCTGAGCACTAGTGAGCAGGACGAGTATGTTGAGGATCTAGCCCAACGCATCATTCATGCTTCGGCAGATGTGCCAACCGTATGCCACCTGGACACGGGAGTGCTTCGTACTCACACTCTCCTTGGAGGGTCCTTAGCGCCCAACGATCACCACTCGATCTTCGGTGGATCAGGAACAGACGTTCACCCGAGTGGGCATGGCACCTCGATGGCCGGTCTCGCGTTGTTCGGAAACATCGATTCGTTGCTCACGGCACGGACTAGTGTTGCCCTTCGTCACAGGTTGGAGTCAGTGCGGATGTGGCCGGGACCCGGTGACCAGTTGATCGACCCGATCGACTACGGCACGGCGACTGTCGAAGCGGTCTCGCATCCGGAGGTAGCTCGACCCGATCGACATCGCACATTCTGCTTGACGTTGAGCACCGATCCCGACAAACCGGGCGAACCAACGCTATGGTCCGCGTCAGTCGACGCACTGGCGGCCGGCACGGATATCGTCCGGAGAGGAAACGAACTCCAACTGCTTTCAACGCCAGATCCCGCGTCTGGTCGACTCATCGTTGTCGCGGCAGGAAACGTGCCGGACTACGCCACTGATCATCATACGAACTCCGAAAACTCGCCAATCCAAGACCCGGCTCAGGCTTGGAACGCACTCACAGTCGGTGCGTACACCGAACTTACTGATGCTCCATCGCACCCGCAATACTCAGGTTGGAACGTCTTAGCCGAATCCGGCGACATCTCTCCGCACACGACCACGTCGCTTTACTTCAACATGACGCGCTGGCCGATCAAGCCGGACATCTGCATGGAAGGAGGTAACGTTTTGACAGATGGCGCTAGCACGTTTGAAGATAAATTGCCTTCGCTGTCGTTACGTTCGACTGGGCACAAAAACGATGTTGCACTGACTTCGGCCAATGCCACGAGTGCCGCAACCGCACAAGCCTCGCGATTGGCGGCCATGGTGATGGATCGGTACCCATCGTACTGGCCTGAAACTGTGCGTGGGCTGTTGACACACTCCGCAGAGTGGACCGATTCGATGGTTCAACAACTTGCTAGCGACCAAACCAAAACTGGGCGCCAGATACTCCTCCGCCAGTTCGGCTGGGGCGTGCCATCGGAAAAGGCAGTGTTGAATTCTAGGCGAGACGCGGTCACACTCATCGCTCAAGACAGCTTCGTTCCGTTCAGCGGAGACAAGTACTCGATGCGACATTTTCGCCTGCACGCGCTACCGTGGCCAACCGATGTCCTCCAAAGTATCGGTGCGGCCGAGGTGCGCCTTCGTGTCACCTTGTCCTATTTCATAGAGCCGTCTGCGTCTCGACGAGGTTGGCGCAGCAAGTACCAGTACGCGTCCCATGGTTTGCGGTTCGACCTCCAGGGGCGTTTGGAAAACGAAGCCGAGTTTATTCAACGAATTAATCGGGAAGCGCAGAACGAAGAAGGCGGTCCACGATTGAAGGAATCAGACCGTTGGTTCCTGGGCGAACGAGCGCGACACTTGGGGTCGCTTCACCAAGACGAATGGATTGGCACCGGTGCCGAACTAGCCCACTGCAACAGTGTCGCGATATATCCAGTGGGCGGCTGGTGGAAGAATAACAGTCGCAAAGACCGCCGCGACCTGCCTGTCCGATATGCGCTTCTGCTTTCGCTCCAAACGAAGGAACAAGACGTAGACCTTTACACGCCGATCGCTACTCAACTCGAGATTCCGGTCATGGCTGAGATATCTGCGCCGTAAAGCTACTCGGGGCGCTTAAGAAGCGGTTGCTCCTAGTCTTTGTGTACTTCCATGGGGTCAGTTCGCACCCAGGTGGGTGTTTCTTTGGTCAGCGTTGAGTCGGGGAATCCGGCTTCAGCCTCGTCTGCCCAGCGTTCAACGTCAGCGTCGGTAAATGCGACGCCGTTGACATCAGTGTATTTCGTCATCGTGCGTTCCTCATTTCTTGCTCGAAGCCCTTTGAGAGGTAGTTCGTGTGAATAACGAACACCCCGCCGGGGACATGGATTACTACCAATTCGACGCTACGGCCAACGTGATCAAAACCGATCACACCCCAGCGTTGCGGTTCCGTGCCAATCAATCCGCTTTTTCATGCCGGGCATTAAACGCCCACACCAAGCAGAAACAGCCGAAAGCGACGATCCCCAACGCCATTACCGTCAGCAAGGACGGTCCGAACGGCTGATCGACCAACGTGCGCAATGCCGAATTCGTGCCACCGGCCGCCTCGGGGTCATGCGTGATTGATGACCACATGAACAGACCACCCACAAAGATGATCGCGACCCCTTTAGTGATGTAACCAATCTGGCCCAGGCGCTTCACCCACAGGGCGACGCCCCCATCCAAGTCATCCTCAAACGCCTTCTTCACCCCAGAAACAATCTGGCCCACGCCAACCGCGGCAATGACAACACCGGCCAGAGCGATGATCACGACACCGCCAGGCATTCCCAACACCTGGCCCACCATGGACTCTTGCTTTTCTTCGCTATCCCCGCCAGCACCCGCAACGGCCTGAACGGCACTGGCACACAAGAACGCGTACACGGCACTGCGACCCACTGACGCAATCCTTTTGAACAACCGCTTTGCACCCGAATACTGCTGATTGCCAATCGCTGCTTCAATGAGCTGCCACACCACCAGCGCAGCCAATCCAACCGCACACACAATCAGCACCACGTATCCAAACGGTTGTTGTGCAATCTGCTGAGTCGCCCCGGAGTTAGAGGCTTCCTGTCCGCTGGTACCTCCGCCCCACGCGATCTGCACACAGATGAACGCAATGACCAAGTGCACTACGCCGTAGGCAAGTAGACCTACTGTGACAAACCCGCGATACACCGGATTCTGCTGGATCACTTCACCGGCTTTTTCAGCTGTCTCACTATGTGCGTCACCTGCTTTGTGGGCGACGTTTTCCGCTTTGTCTGCAACGTCTTGTGCCTGGTCAGCCACGTCTTTGGACTTGTCTGTGAGGTCGCTCATACCTCAAATTTACCGGAGCGAACGCGGAAAACCACTTGCAATCGAGTTTTGTATCAGTACATACTATGTATTGATACATACAGCTACGGAAGGAAGTGACATGAACACCACGATCTGGATCATCATTTCAGTGGGGGTGCTCTTTGCAACAGCCCCCGTCACTAGCGGTATGCGCAAAGTGAATGAAAAAGAACTCGCCAAATACGCAAACAAACAGAAACTTCCAACCCCTAACCACCTCCGCCCGGCCCTCATCGAACGAATCACACAACGTGAACGTGCGGCCTTGACCTGCGGAATTGCTGGAATCGTCATCAGCTTCGTGATCGGTGCCATTCTGCAGACCGCATTCGGCGGCTGGGACGCCGACATGCCAATCGCTGGCCCCCTCACTCTCATGGGTGTGGGATTCGGTGGAGGACTGGGCGGCCTCGTCGCCACCTACCGAACCAAACCGCTTGCCCCTGAACAACCTCGGGTAGCCCGCCCCATTGAAACAACCCTTGGCGACTACGTCAGCAAAGGTGAGCGGGTCGCACTGTGGCTCGCGCCTGTCAGCATCGCCCTGAGCACCGCCGCCATGTGGATCATTGCCGCCCGCACCCCCGGAGTGATTGCCGAATACAGCAACCAGTTCGTGATGCTCACCGTTGTTGCAGGGTTCCTGCTGTTGCTGTGGGGAGCCATGCTGTTCGCATGCACGCACATCCTCAACCGCCCACAGCACGCCGGCGATGACTTAGAACTCGCCTGGGACGACGCCGAACGCACCGTTGCACTACGCGGACTCATCGACAACGCAATCGCCATGGCCATGGTGTCAGCCCTGGTCACACTGGTGGGCGTTGCCAACGTGATCATCAGCCCCCAGGTGCGCGAAGGCGCCCAAGACCTCACCGCTGGACTGGGAGGACTGGCCTTTATCACTGGCCTGGTCTGCTGGGCGATTGTCCTGATTCCATACCTGACCGGTCGTTTCAACCCCACACCATGGCGCAAACTGTGGGCCGGGAAAGACTTCGGATCCACCTCGGGGGAGGCAGCGCACACTGACGCGACCGGCACGCACGCAGCTGCGAACACCTCGGACGAAAACGTCTGACGACCACCCTGCCAGACCTAACAGACCTCACAGAGACCTGACAGAAAGGACGGATGCCATGTTGCGCATTGACCCCGCAGGTGCGACACCTCCGTACGAGCAACTGCGTTCGCAGCTCATCCAGCAGATCGAGTCCGGCGAACTCCCGCCCGGTTCCCGCCTCCCAGCCGTGCGACGTTTGGCCAGCGACCTGGGGATCGCACCCAACACGGTCGCCCGCACCTACCGCGAACTCGAAACCCAGGGGTACGTGAAAACCGCGGGTCGGAAGGGAACGATCGTGAGTGAAGACACCTCGGCCGCGCCTGCACTCACGGCCACCCGCGACTTCGCCCGCCAGCTTGTGGATATGGGTATTGATGCGGAGTCGGCGGTGCGGATGCTTCGCCGGGCATTCGCCGAGGTGGCCCAGCGTTAAGCGCCTCCCTCAAGTAAGTGCCCCGTAAGTTGGAAGTGCCCCCGAGGTGGATGTTCCGCCTCGGGGGCACTGGGCTTTTTGCGCGGTTGGTTGGCGCGGTTGTGTGGGTGGTTGGGTTGCGGGTTAGCGCGAGCCGACGTTGGGCGCCTTGCTTGGCCACCAGATCTTGTCGCCCATGAGGGTGAAGATCGACGGCACGATCACCGCGCGCACCACCAGGGTGTCGACGATAACGCCTACTCCCACGATCAGACCCAACTGGCCCAGAGTGACGAGCGGCAGGATTCCCAAAGCCGCGAACACCGCTGCCAGCACCACACCCGCGCTGGTGATCACGCCACCGGTGTGGGTGATCGCTTCGACCATGCCGTCGCGTGTGCCGTGGACCTTCGCTTCAGTCCGGGCGCGGTGGACAAGGAAGATCGTGTAGTCGATCCCCAACGCCACAAGGAACAGAAACGCAAGCAACGGCACCTGCAGGTCAAGGGCTTGCTGGCCAAGGAAAACTCGGCTGAGCCACGCGCCGGCACCAATCGCGGCGACCGTACTTGTGAGGTTGACCAGCAACAGCAGCACCGGAGCCACGATCGAACGCAACAACACCAGAAGCACCACGAAGCACACGCCCAGAATCAGCGGGGCGATCAGTTTCAGGTCTCGCTCATTCCCGTCGCGCGCATCTAAGTCCTCAGCGACAGCGCCACCCACAACCGCCTCGGCGTCCGAAACCCCGTGGACAGCCTCACGCAAGTCTCGGATCTGCGCCAAACTTTCCGCGGTACTTGGCGCGTATTCGCTGGTCACCATGATTTTGGTGAGCGTGCCGTCGTCAGTTTCGGCAACTGGGTGGGCGCGCACAATGCCTTCAGCGTCCTCCACTTTGTCGACGACGTCTTGGGCCTTGTCGGTGTTGGCGACCACCCATATGGGCTGGGCTTCGCCCGGTGCGTAGTGCTGGGAAAGGACCTCGAACCCGGTGGCCGATTCGGACTTCACCCGGAACTTCTCAATCTGATCCAGCCCCACCGACGTGCCCAGTAACCCGGTCGCCATGACACCCAGCAGCGCTAGTCCCGCTAGCAGGCTCACGGCAGGTTTGCGCACCACGTTGCTGGCCACCCAGCGCCAGAAGGATCGCTTTTGTGTTGCGGTGTTCTGTGTTGTGGCGCGGGTTGAGCCCGAGGTGGTTGCCGGGGTGTTTGGTGTCGCTGTGTTCTGTTCCGGCTTGGGAATGAAGGGCCAGAACGCTTTTCGCCCGCTGACCGCAAGCAGGGGTGGAAGCAGGAACAGCACCGCTGCGAGCGCGATCACCAGGCCGATCGCTGAGGCAATCCCAATGCCGCGGGTACTCGGAATTGCAGCGACCACCAAGATCAGGAGCGCCAGAACAACCGTGAAGTTCGAAGCCAGGATCGCGGGCACCGTACCGCGCCACGCATTGCTCAAAGCGGTTCGGTGGTTTGGTGTGCGCAGTAGTTCTTCGCGGTAACGAGAGATGAGGAGCAGCGCGTAGTTCGTTCCAGCACCGAAAACCAAAACACTTATGATCCCGGCATCGAACTGCAGGTCCCACGTGGCTCCGGCGGCTGCGGTGACTCGCCCAGCCAGACCGTCGGCCATGCCCACTGCGAACAGGGGCAAGAGCCACAGAATAGGGGAGCGGTACGTCAGGATCAGCAGAACCGCCACGATCCCAATCGTGATCGACAACAGCAAAAAATTCGCGCCATCGAACGCGCCAGCCACGTCCGCACCAAACGCCGGACCACCCGTGACCTGCAACGACATGCCAGCCGGCACCTTGTCAGCCAGGATGGCACGCAGACCGTTAACGACCTCGGCGTTTTCAGTAGACGCCTCACTTACCTGCATGTCAGTGACCAGCAGGGCTGCTTTCTTGTCTTCACTGGGTAGCGGTCCGTTGGATTCAGCGCCGAGGTGGTTATCAAGTACCGGCAGAAGGTCCTTCAGTTGGGCGAGCTGGTCTTCAGTGAGCTCCGCGCCGTCGTCACGCGAAGCCACGACCAGGATCGTGCCACGGTCAGCTTCTGGGAACTTCTTCATGAGTTCCGCCGTCTGCGTGGATTCGGAGTCAGCGGGGGCGAGGTTGGTACCCACCGGGGCCTTCGCCTTTCCAAACACGCCAAACAGTGCCACGAGTATCAACAGCGAAACGCCCAGTGTGATCCACGCGCCACGACGGGATGTGAGGCGATCCGCAAAGGATCGAGAGTCAGTTGAAGTAGTCATACATCCAGCTCACCAAGGTTTGCGCGTGTGCACATCGCGCCAGTGGTTGAACGTGGAATCCACCAAAAGGTTGATTGGGTGGTAGTTCTGGGGTGGTGGCTCGGGTGGTGAGAGTTGGGTGAAAACTGCGTTTGGATACAGTTCAGATCTTGGACTGTATCCAAATGACCGGTTTTGTTCGCTCAAAGTGAAAAAAACTGGCTGTTTCGCTACAGTCGAGCGCGTTTCCGGTGCTCGACTGTAGCCAAACGCATCCAAGCGGGTCGGACCTACGACACTTAGACCCCACACGCAAAGCACATCAAGAACTACAGTCTGGACACGAACCTCGCTTGGAACCGCCCATGGCTACGATCGGGAACCAATACCGAAAGAGTCCACGCTACGACAGTGAGGTTGAGCAATGACGCAGAATTCAAAGCCCGAGCCCAGCACCGGTGCCGTAAAGCCCAGCACCCACCGGCCCATTGAACCTGATGCCGAAGCACTGGAATCAGCAATCAACCAACTGTCCACTTACACTGACTCAGCGCAAGGTGGCTGGACCCGCCAAGTGCTCAGCGAACCGTACAAGGCGGCCCGCGAATTTGTAGCAAACCGCATGAAGAGCGCAGGCTTGGAAGTCCATACCGACGGCGCGGGCAACATCATCGGTCGCCTGCCTGGACTGGCCAGTGAGCGTGGTACTAGGCTCAAACCGCTAGTCACGGGCTCGCATACGGACACAGTTGCTTCCGGTGGCCGGTTCGACGGAATCGTGGGCGTACTGGGTGCCATTGAAATGGTCGAAGCGATGCGTCGTGCAGGAACGCGTTTCGAACGTGACCTCATTGTCATCGACTTCTTAGGCGAAGAAGCCAACGACTTTGGAACCATGTGCGTGGGATCAAACACCCTGGTGGGAGGCGTGACCCCGGCAATGCTGGACTACACCGACCCCAACGGTACAAAATTTGGCGATGCCTTGGCACGCTTTGGTGTGGACCCCAACGCTGCGCTTAGCAACGCGTGGCAGCCCGGCTCCTTCCACGCCTATATTGAATTGCACATTGAACAGGGGCCACAGCTCGAACGTCACAACACTCAGATCGGTGTGGTTACAGCGATTACGGGAATCTCGCGTTTCATTGCCCAGTTCAGTGGGCGCAACGACCACGCGGGCACCACACCTATGGACGTGCGCCACGATGCTCTCATGGCCGCGGCCGCCTCGGCGTTGACGGTCGAACGGGTCACGTGCGGCGCCCCCAATCACGGGGTAGGAACTGTGGGCCGAATGGACGCATGGCCCGGCGCGCTCAACGTGGTGCCGGGCCGGGCAAAACTGGAAGCGGAGTTCCGCTCCGTTGACAGCGACTGGTTGGGTGTCGCTCAGCGCAACATCGCTGAGCAGATCGCCCAGGAAGCCCAAGCCCGAGGTGTCGAGGTGGATATCGAGTGGCTCGAGACGATGGAGGCGGTCCCCACGGTTCCGGCGATCCGCGACGAAATCGCCAACGCCGCTCAAACTGCTGGGCTCACCTGGGAAGCGATACCTTCCGGTGCTGGGCACGACGCGCAACACATGGCCGCACTTGGTCCCATGGGCATGATTTTCGTGCCCAGCGTTGACGGTCGCTCGCATTGCCCCGAAGAGTTCAGCCACACCTCGGACATTGCCAACGGCGTGAGCGTCCTCGCTGCCACCCTTGCCCGTCTTGACGCTATGGACTTCATCCGCCAGTAGCCACAGACGCCCCCGCCCCCAGCCCGAGGTGGTAGCAGCTACCCGCGCCCCGTCACGTCTAAGGGGTCGCGAGTTAACTAACCGTTCACCAAGCGTCTTTAACCTTAAGAAGTACTATGAAAAACAAAAGAATCGCTGCCATCGCTGGTGCGACCGTCATCGTTCTTCTAGTAGCGGTGTTGGGGATCGCCGTCGCCGATCGTTTTGGCTTTAGCATCTTTGGCAAACCGAAAACCGAAGTCACAGCGGTTGTAGGTAGCGAAAAGGAAGCCTTCTTTAAAGACCCGCGCGTGGTCGAAGCGTTCGCCAACAAAGGCTTCACAGTGAAAGTGACGACCGCAGGATCACTTGCTATGGCGCAAAACGAAGCCACGACTAATAACGACTTCGCTTTCCCATCATCTGAATCCGCTGGTCAGGCGGTTCAAAAAGCATTCAAAGACAAAGCACGAAACACATACACGCCGTTCTTCTCGCCCATCGCAATTGCAACCTTTGAACCCGTAGTTCAGGTCTTGGCTAAGAACGGCGTTGCCCATGAAAACCGGGGCATTTGGGAAATCGACATGGCCAAGTACCTGGAACTGGTTAAAGAGAACAAACGGTGGAGCGACCTGAAAGACAACAAGGCGTACAAGCCCCAACGCAACGTGCTCATCACCAGCACTGACATCCGCAAGTCCAACTCCGCGGTGATGTACATGACGCTGGCCAGCTACGTCATGAACAACAACTCAGTCGTCACCGACAAAGGTGCGGCTGAAGCACAAGTCGATGACCTATCCAAACTCTTCCTCAACCAGGGGTACGCGCAAGGGTCGTCAGCCGCTCCGTTTGAACGTTACCTGAGTCGCGGGATGGGTGAAGCGCCCATGGTCATCGCGTATGAAGGTCAGTTCCTGGGAGAAGAAACCGCACAGAACTCACGCATCCGTGACAACATGGTGCTCGCATACCCAAGTCCTACGGTCTTCTCCACGCACACTGCTGTGACGTTTACGGAAAACGGCGACAAAGTCATGGAACTTCTGTCCAATGACGAAGAACTGGCCAAGCTCCTCGCCGAACACGGGTTCCGGAGCAACGGCCCGCACTCCGCTACTTTCGACAACTGGGTGCAAGAAAAGAACCTGAGCGACCGGTACCGCCCCGCCGGCGACTTCGTTGAACTGGCGCAAGTGCCATCCAGTGAAATCACCACGTTCCTTGTTGACAACATCGGGAGACGCTATGACTTGGCCAACTAGGTCTGCAACCAGCACGAAAACCAAGCGCTGGCACATCATCCGCACCCTGATCGCTGTGCTGACCGTGGGTATGCTCACGTTCGTGACGGCTGCGTGCGACGGTGGAATTGGCGGTTTCGGAGGAAACGCAAACAGCCTGAAAGTCCTGGCAGGTTCCGAAGTCAAAGACTTAGAACCGATTCTTAACGACATGGAAAAAGAAACCGGTGTAAGTTTCGACATCACCTACGCGGGAACCCTTGAAGGAACCGAAAAGCTGGTCAACGAAGGCAAGGGCGATTTCGACCTCACATGGTTCCCATCCAACTACTACCTGTCGTTGTTTGAGCAGTCGAAATCGCTTGTCGGTGAAGAAAAGTCCATCATGTCCTCGCCTGTTGTGCTGGGCCTCAAGCCAGAAAAAGCTAAGCAACTTGGCTGGTCAGAAGACAAGCAACCAGCGTGGGCCGACGTTGCAGAAGCAGCAGAAAAAGGTGACCTGAAGTTCGGCATGACCAGCCCGCTGTCGTCCAACTCCGGTTTCTCAACTGTTCTGGAAGCTGCAACAGCGCTCTCTGGTTCAGGTAACGCTCTACAGACCAAAGACGTCGAAGCCGCCACAGAAGGACTTTCCAAATTCTCCAAGGGAACCTCTCTCACCTCGGGAAGTTCAGGATGGCTAGCGGAAGCCTTCGCACAAGACCAGTCCAAAGCAGACGGAATCTTCAACTACGAATCCGTACTCAAAGGCATGGACTTTGGGGGCCAGAAGCCCGTGCTGATCGCCCCTTCGGACGGGGTTGTCACGGCAGACTACCCACTGACCCTGCTCAACGGGGCAGATGACGAAACCAAGGAAAAATTCAACAAGGTCACCGAACACCTGCTCAGTGACGAAGTCCAGCAGCGGATCACGGACGAAACGCACCGGCGCACCAAGGTATCCAACCCTGATGACTTCCCCGCCACGTTCGAAACCCCGTACCCAGCAACCCTGGACACGGTACAAAAACTCCTTGGAGCGTGGGTGGCCAACGGACGCAAACCCGCCACGATGTTCTTCCAGATTGACACCTCGGGATCCATGCGCGGAGACCGACTGGAACAACTCAAAAAAGCACTTGGAATCCTGAGCGGAACCAGCGCACAAAACGACACCGAACGCTTCCTGGCAATCCAGCCACGCGAAACACTCAACTTGGTGGAGTTTTCGCACGAGGTCAAGAGCACCGAGAGTTACAAACTGACTGACGAAGGTAACACTGACAAGGTACGCAAGGACATCGACGCCAAGATCCAGACGCTGAACGCAGACGGCGGAACAGCCATTTACTCCACGCTCCAAACCACCCTGAAATCCGCGGCAAAAGAAAAGTCGGACGACAAGATCACCTCAGTGGTGGTGTTCACCGACGGCATGAACGAACACGGTATCTCATTCGACGAGTTTAGAAACTGGTACACCCAAAATCAGGGCGTCGACGGGATCCCCGTGTTCGCAGTGAGCTTTGGCAACGCAGATTCAGACGAACTGGAGCAACTGGTCTCGCTCACCGGCGGCCGCGTGTTCGACGGAAATGCCGACCTCACCGCCGCGTTTAAGGACATCCGAGGCTACCTGTGAAAACTCGCACTCAGGCCATGATCGCTGGCGCCAGTGGAGTGCTGCTGGGGGCAACTACTGCCGTTTTGGGGCTGGGTAGTTTTGCCGGCGCCGTTGGGGTCGCAGGTATCGCCGTCGTTGCAGGGGGCGCAATGGCCACCGCTGTAGGTGTATTCCTCCACGCGGTCAGTCCCGCGCCCAGCCTGCTGGTAACCACCTCGGAAGAGGTCAACGAAAGCACCGCCACCCTGCTAGAAAACGTGCTGAACTCCACCCGCGACGTGCGGCACAAACTCGAAGAATGGCGTGGCGAACTGCCCCAAATCAAGCGGAACATGCGCGCACAGGGCGGGGCGGGGGCCGCCTCGGGAGGGGATGCCACCTCGGGAGGGGATGCCGCCTCGGGCAGGTATGGGGGAGCCTCACGGCCGGCCGAGGTGTTAGACCAGCTGGCTGGGATCCTCACCCGGATCGAAGGGTTGGCCCAGACTGAGGCCGTGCAAGAGCGCGACCCCAGTGACGGGGACCTGCTCATGCTGGAAGGAATCGCCTGCCGGTACATTCCGGAGCTCATGGACGCGGTGGATGACACGTTCGACTTCCTGGCGAAGTTCAGCGGGGGCGCGTTGAAGGATGTACAGAACAATCTGGAGACGATCCACAGTGAGTTCGGCGTGATGAGCGAGACTCTGGAACAGCTGGAGCAGGACGTGGTGCGCGGTGTGAGCCACTCGTTGGAAGTGCATTCGGAGTTCTTGCGCAGGCGACTGAAAGCTTCGGATAGCCCGTCGATTATTGATATCTAGACCCACTTAAGACCTACGTAACACCCACCCGAAAGGACCGTCATGACTCTGCAACCACCAGAACCAGCTCCAGCACCCGTAGCCGAACCACCCGTTGAGGAAGTCAAGGACGACAAAGCGCTTGGCATGTTGGAACCCTTGGACCAGGCGGTTTCCACTGAGCTGAGCCAGCGTGCTGAAAAGTGGTTGAACACCGTGGCGGCGTTGAATCCGCACAGCCAGGAGTTCCAGACGCAGATTATTGCGATTGGGAACGTGGCGCGTAAAACGTTCGAGTCCACCGCGCGGACGTCCAGCCGGTTCATGGAGAAGTCGATGCGTGACGCCAAGGCGGAAGGCAGCAAGAGCCAGCAGCAGGTGTCGAGTTCACTGTTGGAGCTGCGCACCGTGATGAACGACCTGGCGCCGTCGGAAAAGACGTTTGCGCAGAAGGCCCTGGGGTGGGTGCCCGGGTTTAACGCGGTCAAGAAGTACTTCAACAGTTTTGAGTCGAACCAGAAGCAGTTGAATTCGGTGTTGCGGTCCTTGGATGCGGGCCAGGAACAGTTGCAACGGGACAACGCGGAGCTTGCCGTGGAGCGTCGCAACTTGTGGGAGGACCTGCACGAGCTACAGCGTGCGGAAGGCTTGTTGGAGCAGATCGACGAGCAGGTTGTGGGCAAGATTGAAAGCCTGAAGTCTGAGGGTCAGGTCGAGCAGGCTGGGATCCTGGAGAAGGACCTGTTGTTTGCTGTGCGTCAGCGTCGTCAGGACATTCAGACGCAGATCGCTGTGACCATCCAGAGCTACCTGTCCATGGGTATCATCGACGCGAACAACCGCCAGCTCATCCAGGGTGTGGATCGGGCCAAGACCACCACGGTGACGGCACTGCGGACCGCGGTGATCACGGCTGAGGCGCTGGAGAACCAGAAGCTGGTGCTGGACCAGATTGACGCGGTCAACAAGACTACGAACGACCTGATCAACCGCACGTCAGACATGCTTGCGCAGAATTCGGTGCGCACGCAGAAGCAGGCGGTGGAGTCCGGTGTTGCTGTTGAGACGCTTAACCGGGCGTTCGATAGCGTGTTCAAGACCATGGACGGGATCGACCAGTTCCGCGTTGAGGCGAACAAGAACTTCGCGCAAACGATTGACGTGTTGAAGTCGCAGGTTGACCGGGCGCAGCCTTATTTGGAGCGGCAGAACGGTAACGCGCAGGTTGATGAGCTGGTCTCCGACCCGAACAACGCACAGAACCTGCTGGAGATGTAGAGGGCTGGGTGGTCTGGTGCCACCTCGGGCTGGTTCTCTTGCCCGGAAAGTCGTTTGGATACAGTCCAACTTTTCGACTGTATCCAAACGACGTCATTAGACCCCTATTTAATGACCTACGTCACTGTTTTAGGTGCTTTTCGCTACAGTCGACACGCAAAATCGAACTGGACTGTAGCGAAACGAAGCGAAAGTACCCTTCCCGAGGTGTAAAAGAGTTTCCGCACAGCCCGCGACTTTGCGCCGTTACTTCACATCAGCCTGCGCCTGAGCGATGAGTTCTTCCAGCCATGTGAGCGCGGTGTTGTGCGTGCGAATTCCATAGTCCAGCGTGGCCTTGGTGTAGTGCGCAATTGATGCGAGTTCTGCTGGCACGCTCTGGCCTTCCACCTGCGCTTGTGTGTGTTCAAGGGTCGTGGCCGAACGTGAGACCGCGTCACGAATCGATTCCAAGACGGTGACGCGTTCGGGTTCATCCAGAAGCCCCAGGAAGTAGATGCGGGTGAGCGCCGCCGCATCAAGGTCTGCGTTTTCCGGAGGTGACATCATCCAAGTGTGAAAAGTTGTGCGTCCCTGGGGTGTGATGCCGTAGATTTTGCGCTTCCGCCCCGTGGTTTCTTGCGATACCACGTGGACGTCACCGCGTTTGAGTAAGCCGTCGAGCGCGCGCTTAATGCTGCCGGCGCTGGCCGAGTAGAACAACGATGTTCCCTGCTCCATAGCTTTGATGAGGTCGTAGAGACTCATATTGCCCAAGAGAAGTAACCCCAGAATCACGTGTGCCATGACATCAAGAGTACCCCTTGTGTCGCTTAAACATATCTGATAGACATATCGCATAGACATATGCGAGTGAGGTGCTCGCATTCGAAGCTCTGGGGGAGGGCTCGTCATGAATTGGTTTATCGGAATCACAATCGTCACATTGGCTAGCGGATGGATCGGCGTGGGAATCAACGAACTTCTAGGACAACGAAACTCTGTGGATTCACTGGGCTCACTGATCTGGCTGATCACTCCGTTTCTGCTGGTAGTTGTCGCTCGAGTGACAAAACAAGTGAGCGTGCCGGGTCGGTGGAACCCGCGGTTCAAACAGTCGTGGCCGTGGTACGTGCTCGCACTGTTGGTGTACCCAGTTATCTGCGTGCTGTCGAGTGTCGCGGGTGTGGGTTCGGGCATCGCCACGTTCAACGGGATTGGCCTTACCGCCCTCAGCGGAGCAGTGGCCGTCCCATTCATCGCGATGTTCGTGAAAAACATTTGCGAAGAATCCGTGTGGCGAGGCTTCTTTGTGGGTGAGATGGATCGCCGAGCCAGCGACTGGCTGGTGTACGCAATCAGCGGTGGCGTGTGGGGCCTGTGGCACTTGCCGTACTACCTGTTCTTCTTGCCGGAAGAGCAGATGCGCACCGTGATGGACGTGTCACGTCCCGTGTTTGCGCTTTTCGCGTGCGGTGTGATGGTGCTGTGGGGCGTACTGTTTGCGGAGCTGTTTCGGCTCGCGGGGTCGATCTGGCCACTGGTGCTGCTACATGCGGTCGAGGACGTCACGGTCAACCCGCTTGTCATGGAGGGTCACCTGGTGATCCGGCCGGGGTTCGAGTGGCTGATCTCGCCGGTTGTGGGGATTCTGCCGGCGCTGTGTTTGTTTGGCCTGGGGCTTGCGTTGCGTTGGTACCGCGTGAACCGGGTGCGTGGCTCGGAAACCAGCCCGAGGTCGTCGTCCCTTCCGCGTGTTTCGGAACGTTCGGAACAGGGTGCGACTGTGTGAGGAATAAAGTGCACACGAGGGTGAGTGTGAGATTAGAGGAGTCCTAATCTCACACTAATCTCCAAATCGGCGATTCACTGTGAGATTAGAGGAGTCCTAATCTCACACTAATCTCCAAATCGGCGATTCACTGTGAGATTAGAGGCGTGCTAATCTCACAGTGATCAATGATTTCGCGAATCGGTGTGAGATTAATGGAGTGGCGCATGGTGCGTACTGGACTTGCAAAGCGACGAAAAGAGCTTGAACAACAGGTTCAAGCAATTCTTGAAACACATCAAGATGGATACCTCAGCTGCACACAAGAAACACAGGCGATCGACTTCAAAGAGGAAGCGAATCGGCGTGCGCAAGACGGACAGATTCATGCTGGTGAACGTACTAATCCCCAAGCTGCAACCAAGTTAGCTAATGAGGTGGCGTGCATGGCCAACAGTCCAGGCGGGGGAGCGTTGATCTTCGGTGTCGAAGATAAGACGGGAAAGATCATCGGCACTGAGCTCGACATTGATTGGTTGCGTGAACGGATCTTCAGAAGTATTGATGTCGCACCAGACATTCAAGAACGGCTCATTGATGGGCAACGTGTACTTGTTTTATTCGTCGCGGAATCACACGAACCTATTGAGGACGAAGGCGGAAGAATCCGCTGGCGAGTTGGTGACCAGTGCAAGCCTGTTGATCGCACAGAATGGTGGCAGGTCCGCGAGAGCATGCGAAATTACGACTTTATGGCTCAGCCTTCTGCTTTCGGTCCTGAAGATGTCCGGCCAGCAGCGATGCGAATCACTCAAGAATGGCTCGGTCATGACGAGTTGCGTAGGACCGACGAAGAGTTCTTGCGTTTTATCGGGGCGCTTCGCAGTGATGGAAAACTCTCTGAAGCTGCTGCTCTTCTTCTGTGTTCGGTGGAACATGTGGCAGTGGAACTCACTGAATTTGATGTTCCCGGTGGCTCGGTTCTTAATAGAGTTGCGGGGCACGCGGGGGATTCATTGGCAGAGCAAATTTCAAAGATAGAAGGTGCTCTTGATGTTATGAATACGAGGGTCACCGTGAAGTCTGGTTTAAGTGACCAACAAGTCCGACGCGTGCCACGTGATGCTGTTCGTGAAGCCATTTTGAACGGAATCATTCATCGTGACTGGAATCTTTCAGAGCCTACTGAAGTACGTTGGATTGATGCGGATTCCACCCTGGAAGTTGTTAGCCCCGGTGGATTTGTGGGTGAAGTTAATTCCTCGAACATTCTGAGTCAGCGGTCGGCGCGTTATCCTGCATTGGCCGATCTTTTCAGGGCGGTGGGCCTCGTTGATAAGCAAGGTGTAGGTGTCGACCGAATGTACCGATCGCAAATCGCGCTTGGTCACCGCCCTCCTGAAATTATTGAAATTCCGGGGCCATACGTACGCACGACTCTTGTGGGGGGAACACCCTCGACTCCAGTTGTGAAACTCATGGACAGCATTCGTCCTGTTGAGCGAAAAAAAGATTTCCGGCTTGCGATCCTTGTTTACCACTTATTGCACCATCCATTCGTGACCGAACGAAAGCTGGCAAAAGCGCTTCAAGCGTCGGACGAGTCGGCTCGAAACACGCTTCAGGTAGCAGTTCAAACCATGGTCGGTGGAGAGCCAGTGGTGAATAAATATCAAGATGTTTGGTTGCTGGGGGACGGTGCAATACGAATTGTGGAATCCTCGCAGACACCTGACGCTGTTTTCAAGGTGCTGGAATATCGCAGTACGGATGAGTTTCAGGTTAATCAGACCGTAGCCTTGTGGTTAGAGTCCCATCCGTCGATTTCGACCGGTGAACTTCGGATCCTTAGCGGGGTTTCGCAAACGACCGCAAAAAAGATGCTGGATGTACTTGTTGAAGGTGGAATGCTTAAGGCTGTCGGTAAGGGTCGGGCTTCACGTTACGAACCCATGCATTCAGTTGCCTGACCGCTCAGTCGGTAGGACTCCGGCGGATATATCCAAGCCCAGAGGGCGCAAAACGAGCGAAACTGCGCAATATAATGCGCCGTATCGCTCGCTTTGCGCGGTTTCGCCCTACAGCACTACGGCAACTGAAGCCCGTCGATATCGACCTTGGTGCCCGCCTTCAACCACGCAGGGCTGGAGGTGTAGATGATGCTGAATGGCACCTCGGCGCCTTTTTCCGTAAACCACAGAACCACGGGCCCGCGCTCGCCAAACGTACGCTCCGGCGGAGGCGTGAGCGCGGCACTAGCGAACATGGCCGTCTGCGCGATCACCCGAGCGCCCGTCTCATCGAAAGCCGCCGCGAACTTCTGCAACACACCCGTCAGATCCCAGTCGTCAACGTGGCTGACCTGGGGCGACGCCACATACGTGAGCTGCTGGGCAGGGATCGTGACCAGGGCAGTGTAGCGCTCGACCTCCTCCCAACTGTCTCGCGTGCGCACAGCCAGATCGGTGAGTGCGCGGGCATCGGCGCTGGTGAGCTCGTTGGGAAGTTCCGCGAACCACACGGTCAGAGACTCGTCGTTCTCAGTGAGCATGTCCGCGCACGTGACTCGCGTGTCACCCATGTCGGCGACGGGCAGGCGACCCAGGTCCACCCCGTATTTCGTGGCTCCCGTATAGTCCGTGAAGTCAATTGCCTCTGGCGTAAAAGTGCCCAGGTCCCAGCGCAATCGGCGGGTGTCCACGGTGGCAACGACCGAGGTGGGAATCCCCTCCGCCGGCTCCGCCGCCACCGTGGCGAGCCGAGTGAGGATAGGCGACTGCGTACCAGCCACATTGGGCAGTAGGTGGACGGTGCCACCTCGGTCGGACAGGGCTTGGGCGGCCAACCGCAGGCTCACCGGGTCAAACGCTGCCACACCTCCGTCGATGGGCAACGCGGTGTCAACGTTGTCGAGATCGTACTTCAGGCTCACGCAGTAACTCCTATGTGTAGCGCGTCTTCTGAGGCTTACTTCCAGGCGAGTTTGACCTCGATTTCGGACTTCCCGCCCTGCTTCACTTCGATTTCGTATTCGTAACTCACGGTGTCGGGGACGTCTACGGTGACGTCGTGATCGCCCGTTTGCACGCGCACTTCGTTCTGGCGTTCGATCGCATCGGCGAGTTCGCGCAACTTCTTCGCCGCCTGCTCGCGGGTCATCGATTCTTCTGATTCGTGTTCAAACAGTTTTTCGCTCATGCCGATATTCAATCAAGCGAGTCTGAACGGAAGATGTCCTAGCGAATCGAAGGAGTCGCAACGGCCCACCCTCGGCAAGGGAACCGTCGGTAACGGAACCTTCGGCAAGGGCGGGCCGCCTGAACATACGCGTTAGGTGGGAGTTACGCGTTGGGTGGGAGGTCGGTGCCGGCACCTCGGCGGCGGATCACCGGAACGGTGGGCGTTCCCGGCACCTCTCCGCGGCTCTTGGGGCACCCGCCCGAGGTGGGAGCGGCTCCGGCTGCCGCCTCGGCGGAGGTTCCCGCAGGGACCGCACCTGGCTTACCTGCAGCCCCACCGGCGCACGGCAAACCAGAACCAGCAGCCCCGCCAGCCACACCAACCTCGGTGCCACCCTGGGCGCCGTTGACCGCTGCCAGGTGGGCGTTTTTGCTGGCCAGGATCTGGTCGCGCAACGCCTTGGTGTCCTCTTGGCCCAAGATGGAGAAGCCGCCGTCGACGATCATGTCGAGGTCGGCGATAGCGTCCTGGCCTTCACTGGTCAGGTAGTCGCCCAGGAACAGCGAGTTGGCCACGTGCAGGCTCAGCGGCTGGAGCGTACGCAAGTGCATTTCACGCCCACCGGCGATGCGTAGTTCCTTGTCAGGGCACATGAACCGCACGGCAGCCAGGATGCGCATCGAGTGCTGCGGGGTGAGGTGGTGCACGCCTTCCATAGGGGTGCCTTCGAACGGGATGAGGAAGTTCACGGGGATCGAATCGGAGTCGAGTTCGCGCAGGGAGTCGATCGCTTCGATAACCTGTTCGTCAGATTCGCCCATGCCCACGATCAGACCCGAACACGGCGACAAACCGCCAGCTTTCGCCTTCTTCACGGTGTCCGTGCGCTGTTCGAACGTGTGGGTGGAGCAGATTTCTTCGTAGTTCGATTCGGCCGTGTTGAGGTTGTGGTTGTACGCGTCAACGCCGTACTCCTTGAGGCGTTCGGCCTGATTGTCCTTGAGGAATCCCAGGCACGCGCACACTTCCAGCTGCGGGTTGGAGTCCTTGATCGACTTGGTGATTTCGCCAACCCGGTCGATGTCACGGTTCGACGGCCCGCGCCCTGAGGCCACGAGGCACACGCGACCCGCGCCACCTTCCATGCCGAAGGTCGCTTGGCGGGTGGCGTCCTTGGTGCTCAGCCACGAGTATTTGAGGATCTCCGTGTCCGAGCCCAGGCGCTGCGAGCAGTACCCGCAGTCTTCGGGGCACAGGCCGGATTTGAGGTTGACCAGGTAGTTCACCTTCACGGTCATGCCAAAGTGCTTGCGGCGCACCCGTCCCGCGGCGGCGACGATGTCCAGCAGGTCTTCGTCTGCGGTGCGCAGGATTGCCAACCCCTGTTCCGAGGTCGCAGGAGTCCCAGCGAGCACCTGCGTGGCGAGCGCGTCGGGGTCGATGTGGGCCGCCGAGGTGGCAGGGGAGTTCGTGCTAGGGGAGTGCGGGGTGGTTGGTGTTCCCGCCGAGGTGGGGGCAACTGTGCCCTGTGTGGCTGGTGAAGCATTATCTACAGACATGGGACAAGTCTTGAACACTGTTCAATTGAATGCAAGTGGAGTGGGTTGTGAGTCTTGCGTGGCCCGCACCCCCAGCCGTCCAAAGCCCCACCATCCTCAGCGCCAAGTTTTATCCTGCGGAATTTTTACTTCACCATGTATATTTTTTCTGTGATGTAGGTAATAGCTTGCGGTCACTGTCGACCCCAATAGAAGGACACAATGATGGCGGAACTTAAGAAGTCTTTGAACATGTTCCAGCTCTTAGCCTTCGGCGTCGCCGGCGTCGTGGGCACGAGTTGGATCTACACCAACTCCAAGCTCTTTGCCGAATACGGCGCTGGCGGTGTGATTTTTGGTCTGATCGCTGGTGTGTTGTTGGCTGCGTGCGTGGCGCTTGCATATTCGGAGCTGACCACCACGTTCCCTCGTGCCGGTGGCGAGGTCGTGTACTCCTACACTTCGATGGGCCGAGGAGCCGCATTCATCACCGGTTGGATGCTGTTGGGTGCGTATGTGTCGTCGTTGGCGTTCTATGTCACCGCGTTTGGTTTCCTGCTGGCGAACTTTGTGCCGTGGGTCAACACGATCCCGCTGTACACCATTAACGACGAAACCGTGTACCTGCCCGTACTGCTCATTGGTATCGCGCTGACCGGTATTTTCTTCTTGCTCAACTGGTTTGGGATCGAAGTGGGCGCGCAAGTGCAGATGGCCATGTTCGCTGCGATCGTCGTGATTGGTCTGGCGCTGGTTGTGGTGGGGTTTACCACGGGTTCACCGCAGAACTTCTTCCCTGCCTACGCGCCTGATGCGCAACCGGTGGCCGACACTCTACGCTTCATCATTCCCGGCATGACGTTCTTGGCAGGTTTTGGTCTGGTGGCTGTTTTAGCTGAGGACGCCAACGTGTCACCGCGCAAAGTTGGCCGCGCCGTAGGGTTCACCGTCCTTGCTGCCGGAGGTTTCTACTGCCTGGTGCTGGCTGCGACCGCTTGGGTGTTGCCATGGCAGGACGTGGCAGAAATGGACTTGGGAACCGTGTCGGCATTCCGCGAAGCCGGATTCGCCTGGCTAGGGGCTGGCGCCTACCTGATCGCTTTCTTTGGCCTGCTGACCAGCTTCTTAGGCCTGTTCGTAGCCAGCTCCCGCATCATGGTGGCGATGGGGCGCGCCCACTTGTTACCACCTCGGCTGGGGGACATTGACCAGCGCACCGGAACTCCACGCAAAGCCCTGATTGCAACCGCGGCCGTCACGCTGGGGCTGGGGTGGCTGGGACCCGGCGCGGTGGTGTGGTTCCTGGACACCGGAGGGGTGTACTTGGGGATCGTGTGGTTCATGGTGGTGCTGGCGAAGTACTTGACACCTCGGCGGTATCCGGAGCTGGAGCGCCCATACCGCACGCGCTGGGGTTTCCTGCCCGCGATCGGTGGAGTGGGTGCGTTGCTGGTGATCGTGTGGGCGATTTTGCCGGGCACGGGGTCGTCGCTGGTGTGGCCGTCGGAATACATCATTCTGGGTGTGTGGTGTGCGATCGGTGCCGTGCTTTATGCGGTGGCCGCGAAGAAGCAGATCAGTCGAACCGAAGGACTCAAAGCCCTGTTGGGTGACTCGTACGCTCACCTGCACCGGCACGAAGTTGAGGCTCAACAGCGCAAGACGGACCCGCCCAAAAAGTAGTTGCGCTGGCGGGAGCTGCGCGCACAACCGGAACACTCACACCCCCGTCCTTATGTCACCCCCACAACCCCCACGCTCACGAAAGGATTGACCGTGTCATTCGCCCCGTCCGTGCTCACTCAGGTGTGTGAAGAGTTAGAGGCTGAGGCATCGGCGGGAGGTGTCACGCAGCTGGCCTACGGGATTGTGTCCGGTGGCCAGTTGGTTGCCCAGCGTGACCCGGATGCGATCTTCCGGATCGCGTCCATGACGAAGTCCTTTACGGCGGCTGCGGTGTTGGGCGTGTGCCGAGGTGTCATTCCGGTATCCGGTACGGCACCTTCGCTGGATGACGAGTTGGTGGACTGGTTGCCTGACCTGCGGGAATCGCAGTGGGCTACCGGGATGACGGTACGCGATGCGCTGACAATGTCGACCGGATTGCCCAATGACGACCCATGGGCCGACCGCCTTGAGTCCTTGAGTGACGTCGGCATGCGTGACCTGATGAGGCAGCCTGCGGGCACCAACTTTGTGACGGGCACCGGGTATGAGTACGCCAACTACGGGTACGCGCTGTTGGGTGCGTTCGTGGAGGCGGCAACGGGCCGGGAGTTCACCGAGGTGGTCGCCACCCATTTGCTCACGCCCCTGGGGTTGGAGTCCACTGGTTTTGATGTGCGTGAGCTGGATCCTGGCAGGCTGGTCACGGGGTATCGGAAGAACTTGGCGGGAGAGTTGGAGCCGCAACCGTTCACGCTGCCCGGTGCGTTTTCGGCGATTGGTGGGTTGGCGTCCTCGGTGGCTGATGTTGCCCGCTGGATCAGTGTTCTCATGACGGCTGTGGATGGAAGCGCGGTGGTAGGTCGAGTGGCTGGTGAAGCCGCTGGGCTGGCCACCGTGGCAGGTGAGGCCGGTGGGGAAGGTGGGAGCGACCTCGGCGAGTTTCCCCTGGGTGCCAACCCGCGCGAGCAGCGCACGTGGCGCCGGATTCTGGCCGACTTGCAACAAGCGCAACGGCTCATCAGTGTCACGCGCAACGCCCGTGACGCGGTGGTGACAGCCGGCTACGGGTATGGGTTGCGGTGTTATTTCGATACGCAGTTGGGGCACAGTGCCGGGCATTCGGGCGGATACCCCGGGTTTTCGCTGCACATGAGGTGGCATGCGGCAAGTGGCACGGGGGTCGTGCTGTTGGCGAATGTGACGGGTTTCCCCGCCGAGGCGGTCGCCACCAACGCTCTTGACGCGCTGGTTTCGGATGTGCGCGACCGAGGTGACGGATCGGTTGCGTGGCCCAGGGCTGAAGCGGTGGAGGCGACTCCGGCACGCAAGGGTGCGGGCGCCTCGGGGGCTGGTGTTGGCGCCTCCGGCGGTGGGGCCGCTGGGGCTGGCGCGGGCGATGATGACGCTGGGGCTGGCGTTGTGTATGCGGTGGACCCGGTGTGCAGTTTTGCGCCGTCTGAGGAGGCGCGCGAGCGGGCTGCGCAGGCCGAACGGATGATTGCTGCGTGTGATGATTCGGGGGCTGACCAGGTGTTTTCGGGCAACATGGACATGGATGTGCCTAGGTCTGAGCGTCTGACGCACTGGGCCGAGGTGCGTGAGTACGTGGGCGGTGAAGGTTCGGTGGCTGCCGGGCTGGAAGGCATTGAGGTCACGTGGATCAATGCGCACGAGGCCACCTGGAAAGTGTGGGGCGCGGAACGCGACGGTCAGCAGCGTGGGCGCGAAGTGACCATGAAACTTAACGCGGCCGGGCTGATCCAAAAGTTGAAGGTGAAGAAGCTTTAGCTGGGTAGTGTTTTCAACTTCCCACTTAACTTCCCACTCGACTTAACACTTTGGGAAGCTGAGTGGGAAGTTAAGTGGGAAGCTTGTGGGGAGTGCGGTAGTGCTGAGGTTTTTCTACTGGTTGGCTATGTCTTGATGCGGTAGCGCTGCCGAGGACTTCTCAGTGGTTCGGTGCGCTCGACGACGCCTTCGGCGATGAGTTCGTTCACTGCTTTTTGCACTGCGGTACGGCTTAGTTTTGTGCTTTTCACCAGCTCCGATGTGGAGGCAGAGGCCTGACCCTTCAACACGGTGAGCACTTGGTCAAAGGCGCTTGCGTAGCGTTCCTTTTCTGCCACTCTCCGCCGGTGAAAAACAATGGTGAAGCTGTCTAGCCGGTTGATGTACTCAGGCGGTGGCATGAGGGCATCGGCGAGCGAGCGTTGAATGACAGCGATGCCCGTGCCCCTGTTCTCGGCAACAACACCTGCTCCACCTCCATCGGTGTGAAACTTCACGTCTTCAAGAAACGAAGAAAGGCGTTGGTTTCGGGTTGAGCTCACGCCTGGCTTCCCGAGGTTTCTTACGGTAACGCCCCCGTAGAGTCCTCCCGGACTCGTGATTTCGAGGCGATCAACGAACATGTTGATTTGCACCTGGCTACCTTGCGCGTGTGGCGAGTAATCCCGGTGCATGAGGGCATTCACAAGCGCTTCACGTACTGCGATAGGAGGGTAGTCAGGCAAATCCGAGCGGTACTTTTCGCCAATAAGTGCGGCCGTGCGCATGTTGTTTTTGACGACTTCGATTCCTTCATCGACGAGCTCAGGGATGGTTCCGGTGAGGGTTTTGCTGTCGAGGAGTCGAATCCCTTCCGTGACAGACCCCTTCGTTGTTCCCGGGAAGTTGGCAAAAGTCACCGTGAGACGTGGATAGAATTCCTGCGGGTACTCGCCCATGACCAGCAAGGACGCCAGGGTTGGGTGTCCGTCCTTAAGGATGCGCAGACGCTTCATTGCGGTTTCGATGCCGTCGTTAAACGTTTTGGGACGACGTTCGCGCTGAACAGCCATGTAGGCATTCACGGTGTCTGAATGTAGGTCTTCAAGTTGTGCTTCTGGTACGGGTTGTTCGTCCCATTTGGGTTGGACTCGTTCTTCAATGAGACGGTCGACTTCGTATTGCGTAAGTCGGATGTCGCCGTCGCCAACCCGTATATAGCTACCGCCATATTTTCCCTGGTCAGTGACGTAGCAAGGCTTGTCCTCGGAAGTCATCTCATTGACTTCCGCTACAACAACTAAGGAGTCTTCAAAGGGAACTGTGTCGATGAGTGGGCGTACCGGGGGTGTGGTTTGGGTGCATCGAGTTTCCAGTGCGTCCTGAGCTTTCGCTGCATCGAAGCCTTTCACGGGTAAAAAGCCGTTCGACTCATCCAGCCCCAGGATGATGAGGCCACCGTTGGCGTTTGCGAACGCGCTGAGGGTTTCGCGAATTGACTTGCCAACATTGCTCTTGACTTCGGTTGGTTGGTTGTCCGTCCCTACCAGCCGCAGTGTGTGGACGATTGACTCTAAGCGTTCGGTGTCCATGGAGTGCTCACTTACTTCCCACTTAACTTCCCACTCAACATAACACTTTGGGAAGCTGAGTGGGAAGTTAAGTGGGAAGCTTGTGGGGAGTTCGAAAATTCGACGCGGAAAGGCTTCCAAGCCACCTTTCCAAAGATCGTGTTTAACCTGGGCAAAACGAGCTAGGAACCCAAGGATAATGATTATCCTTTGGTGTGCACGCGCTGAATCCAAGGATAACCATTATCCTTGGATTAGACGGTGGTTGACCTTGTCCCAGCGTCAATGTTTACAGTCAAGCGTTATGACCATTTCATTGATTGACAGCACCTCTGCGATGGCGCAGATTTTGAATGTAGCCCCCGATCTGCGGGCGGATCTAGTGAGAGAGATGTGGGCGCCCATGGCCGGCATGTACCACTTCATTCCTGACGGGCTAGATATGGCGTCCGTCCACCGTCAAAACTTTGGTTTCGACTGGGAGAACACTACGGACCAGCTACACGAGGGTTTGAAGATGCTGGTGGAGGCTGATGCGTGGAGGCGAGTCGCTGGGGCGCTTGAGGTGGGAGTCGCCGCTTTGCAGGACGCCGATCCGAGCGTGATCGTGCCAGATCTCAAGGTGTTGCTCCTGCTCGGCGATCCAACCAACGACCATTTTCTCAATGAGGTTCAGGGCTTGTCGGGGTTCGGCGGAATCAGTGGCTACATAGCAATCACGGTGTGGCCCACCCAGCGCGTCCTCGATCGGCTCGAAGCCATCGCCGTCCATGAGCTCCATCACAATGTCCGCTATTCGCCCGGCGGTATCGTATGGAACCCCAACACAGTGACGGTTGGGGAGCACATCATCTCCGAGGGCCTCGCAGACACATTCGCCGCAGAACTCTACGGCGACACTGGATACACTCACTTCGTGGCGGATGCGACCCGCTCTGATGACCAGGTTCTTGCGAAGGTCGCGACCGGGCTTGATATCACCGGGATGCAGGACTTCGCGGCGTGGGTTCTCGGCGATGCCACAGCACAACGTTTCGGTGGTTCGCCGGTAGGCCTGCCCACCGGCGCTGGGTATGCTGCCGGAGCGAGGCTGGTTGCCGCGTACGTCGAAGCCGAAGGCACGACCGCGGCGCAAAACGTACGTACCCCCGCGGCGGAAATCCTGCTGCAGGCTCTGCCTCGCCTTGGTCTTGCACCGTCCGGGCGCGGCTGACGACTAAGAGGTGACGAGGAGTACGTGATGGAGTGGACCGTCAAGGAACTCGCCGAACGAGCAGGGATAAGCGGTCGCGCATTGCGCTACTACCATCGCATCGGGCTGCTTCAGCCCGACCGTGTCGGGTCCAACGGCTATCGCTACTACAGATCCGAGTCGGTCGCACGCCTACAGCACATCCTTCTCCTTCGAGACACAGGGATGGCTCTTACCGAGATTGCCACGGTACTCGACGCGCAGGATACCCCCAACGCTGAGATAGAAGCGCTTCAGGTCCACCTTCGGCGACTAGAAGCGGACAGGCAGACACTTGAGCGTCGCATTACCGCAGTTCAGCACACGTTGAAGATGCGCCGAGAAGGTCGCGCACCTCAGATGGACGTGATGCTCCAGGGCTTCAACGATGACTACGAAGCCGAGGTTGTTGAACGTTGGGGACGCGACGCGTTCGAAGCATCAAATCAGTGGTGGCATGGTAAGTCCGTTCGCGAACAACAGACATGGAAGGCTGACACGGAGGCACTCCTGGCGCGTTGGCGCGAACTCCAGGAAGCTGGCTACGAGCCCGATTCCACAGCCGCCCAAGAACAGGCGACCGCGCACATGAACTGGTTCGCTCAAATCCCTGGAACGCCAACACATTCCGGCGACAAAGAGAAGTCCACCGCGATGGTTCTCGGAGTCGCGGACCAGTACGAGTCGAATCCCGATTTTCACCTGACTTTCGGTAGCGAGGCTGCTGCACGATTCGCTGCCGACGCGCTCCGCAACCACATAAGGCACCTGCCGGAACACCGTGGCTAAGACGGCGAGCAGGAACGCTGCGATGCGCTCAAGAACAGGTGGCCTGTACCGAACCTGACACGCTAACTGTGGAGCCGCACCAGGGTACGCAAGCGCTCCAACCCAGGGGAGGCGGGGCCGTCAGCGGGAAGCTCCGTTAGAGCGGTCCGGGTTGCCACCTCGGCGGTGTGTTCATCCAGGTCAGCGCCGATCACCACCAGCGCGCTCCCGGCCACAGTGTCTTTTGCGCGAGAAGCAAAAACGTTGGGCCCCACCGCCTGCACCACGAACGCTTGCGTGCCCCGGCCGGTGGGCACGGTGACAAACCCCTTCGCCCGATACGCACCCGGCGGAAGGTCCTCGAGGAAGTCGAGAACCACCTCGGCGTTGACCGCGCCGGGAACCTCCACGGTGACGGAGTGGGCGTGGGTGTGGTCGTGAGCGGGCGCGTCGATCGAGGCGAGGCGTGCTTCGTCGCGCTCGCGGTAGGAGGCCATGAAGAGGTCGTGGAGGGGAAGTTCGGTTTGTTGCCACTCGGGGTTGGCGGGGCTGGTTTCCCCGGCCGAGGTTGTGGCGGTTTGAGTGTTGGGTTCGGGTGAGCCGTCGAAGAGTAGGTGCGGGTCGATCCTGCCCAGGACGGTGCTCACGACGTGTGCGCGAGGGTTGCGACTGTGTACGCGGTCGCGGATTTTGCTTATGTGTGCGTCGCGTTGGTTGGGCGGGATCAGGTCGAGTTTGTTGACAAGCACCAGGGTGGCAACTGCGTAGCGAAGTGGTGGGATGCCGCCCTGGTCGACGGTGGAAAAATGTTCGCACGCGTCGATCACGTCGATGACGCCGCCTAAGCGGAAACGACCTCGGCCCCAGCGGGAGACCAGGCGGGCTAAGGTGAGTGGTTCGGCGAAACCGCTGGCTTCAACCACGATCGCGTCGAGTTGGTGTTTGGGTGCGGCCATGGCGGCGAGGGCGTCTTCGAGGCCACCGGCGTCGGTGAGGCAACAGATGCAGCCACCGGAAATGGCGACTGGTTCGTTGACCTGATTGCTGATCAGTCCGGCGTCGATGTTGAGTTCACCAAAGTCGTTGACAATCACTCCCACTCGCGCGCTGGGGTGACGGAGCAGGTTGTTCAGCACGCTGGTTTTGCCGGCGCCCAGGTATCCGGTCAGCAGGATTACCGGGACGGGCGAGCGCACGTGGGTGAGGTTCGCGCTGGCCGGCGAGGTGGATGGGGTTTCGGCGAGGGTGCCGGCTGGCGTGCCGGAGTGGGAGTCGTGGCCTTGGTTCGTGTGCGTCACGCGATACAGGGTAATGAATCGTTGGCACCGGGGCTAGCAGGTGCGGTGATGGGACATGCTTGGCGGTGAGTCTGCTCTGCGTTTGGGGGTGGCTTCAGCGCAGGAACTCGCCCGCAGCTTATTAAGGCTCCAGAATTAGTCGCGCGCCAGTCTTTCTGAGCATCCCAAACGTATCGGTAGTGTTTACTTTCATTGCCTTACACACGTCGGGTATGAGGATTCGTTTTCGTGCCCCCGGTTGCGACTTTTCCATGGTGGCAACTGTGTGCCCGCGTGCCATGGCATAGGCGATTAGAAGGTAGTCGGCATGATTGTTTGTGAACTGATTGATGGCTACGGGTTTGTAATTCTGTGACTGTGCCCAGGTTGAAAGCTCGCTGAAGTGGGCGAGCACACGGTTCGATACACGGATAAGCCCCCCGGAAGGCCCGCGCCGGGATGGCCCGCACCGCGAAGGTCCGCGCCGGAAAGCCTGCCGGACAGTCGTTAGGACAGGTCTGGCCACACTAAATACTTGTCGCACACGAGGCACTGGAACAAGTGCGATACTACGTGACCGTATTTGACGGACTCCTTGATAAAGGTGCGAGCGTTGTCGTCGAGCGTGGGGTCAGCAAGAACTTCATCCAAAATACCGCGCGCGGTGAGCTCATCTGCCCCTGTCTCCCCAAGGTAGGCGCAGTAGTCACCACAGTGTGCGCGCCAGTATTCCTGTTGCCAGCTTCTGAAACCGGGAGTGCGGTGGATTAGCTCATCTAGTTTGTCCGGGTCATCGACACCTTCTTCTAGGTTGTACTCATCCTGGAACTCGCCCTCAAATATTTTGGCGGCTCGTCCGCTGGCGATGCATGTGGGGCACAGGGCATTTGGTGACTTGACTGCCCAAAACGGGCCACTGTAGAAAACATGGGTGGCCTGCGCGCAGGAGTCGCACACCACAGGGTCGTCGCTGCGTTCGAATGCGTCCGTTGCGAAAGGGTCGGGGTGGTAGCGGAAAATGGGTATTTCCATGGGTGCTCCTGTGACTGGTTTCTACTCCTGTCATCGTACTGCGTGGACTCTTTCCCCAGGGGGTTGTCGCCTGCAGATGGGGGGTGTCCCTATGGTGTTTGTCAAGCCGCGGTCGGGGTGCGGGGCTCGTATAGGGTGCCTGTTTTCATCATCGC
>NZ_JASPDO010000017.1 GCF_030230605.1 Brevibacterium sp. UMB1308A | reverse complement strand
GAAACGAACATGAACCCTGACCTGCGCGGGCGCGGGATTCCACAGGCGTTCGCGGTGCGCTGACTCATTACGTGATGACGGCCGGAAATCGCGGAAGCGCTCCGGCCGTCCGAAGTGGTGCGTGTGTCGGCCGTGCGCTGGATCGTCGCTCGCCCGTGCTCGCGCATCAGATCGGCCCAAGTCCCACCGACCTCGGCAATCGAGCAGCCGGACTGGATAACCAACTGCACCGCCTCGGCCTTTTACTACGCACTGGATTTCCGACGTGATCGTGGTGCCATGATCGTGTTCTCCTCGCATCAAGCGACTTCCCGTAAGCGGATTCTTCAGTGGCTCGATTCCCTTGAAGCTGATACCGCGTTTTTGCGAGACCATCTGAAGTTCTCTCTGCTGCTGTTAGACCAGTAAAAGGCAGGTGCCGACCGGATGCTTGCAGAGCGGGCCGAACTGGGGTGAGCTTTCATGGCTTGGAGGTCCGGCATTAGGCCCAATGGAGCAGTGGCCTCGTAACACGGACGGGGAACCGTTGGCGCACATTGCAACCATCCAACTTGGTGAAGCTCAAGCGTTACTTGAATCCCCGGACTTCACGGAACTCGACCGGCCAGAACCCACCGCCCGTTTACCGGAAACCGGCTACCTTGAAATGTTCCACCATGTAGGCACCGATGTGAACCCTGAAGATGAAGGCGCCGGCGGGTGGCTTGTTCGTCATGTGCCGCTCACCCGGTGCGCCAACCAGTTTTGCTTGGGACGGGCTTCAGCCTGCCTCGGGCTATGGAATTCATTGAGGATGCTGCATTCGAGGCTGCTGAGCGGGTTGAAGACGAAGTGAACGCGACCTGGATGGCAACAGCGACTCGGGCGATACCTACGCTCATGAGGTCCTGGAGGTAAATCTTCAGGGCGTCAAGTTCGTGAGTTGGTGTGCCCGTTGGTTGCACTAACTGTGTCAGTGCCTCCGGGTATCACTTATATTGAGGGGAAAGTACTTTTGGAGGTTTCATGGGGCATCCCTGGGACGTGAAGTTCAGCGCGCAAAGCTGCATCAGACGATCTGGAGAGTGGCAAACGATCTTCGCGGTTCCGTCGACGGGTGGGACTTCAAAGCGTATGTACTGGGAATGCTGTTCTACCGGTTCATCTCCGAGTCGATCGCTGACTACATTGAGCAGGACGAAGACGAAAACTTCTCATACGCTGACATGTCCGATGAGCTGGCGGAAACGATCCGCGAAGAAACCGTGGACGAAAAAGGTTTCTTCATCCTGCCGTCAGAACTGTGGAAAACGTGGACGTCAACTCCACCCGTTTGGGTAGTGGTGTAGAGCGTCGCAACGAAAAGCTGGTGAAGCTGCTCAACGCCATTGGTGAAATGGACTTGGGCGACAAGCGTGACGAAGGTATCGACATGTTTGGCGACGCGTACGAATACCTCATGCAGATGTACGCCTCCCAAGCAGGTAAGTCCGGAGGCGAGTACTATACGCCACAAGAAGTCAGCGAACTGCTGGCCCGGCTCACGGTTATTGGAAAAACCCGTGTCAACCGGGTGTGCGAAGCTCTCCGCACGGATTTGATACAAATTCGCGGCTCGTATGGGTTGGCAGCCTGAGTGGTTCATTAAGATAACCATGGGTTCACGCAAATCACCTTGGCGTCAGCTTTCAAACAAGAAAGAGAGACCGGTGGAAAATTTTCTAGCGCTAGTGAAGGAAGAAAGCTGGCGACGTGTAGTTAAGCCTCACAACTACACTGAATCGAACTCGCTTAGCTATTCGACTCTTGTCTACGTGGACGAAGTGTCAGGAGCGTCTTATGACAGAAGCACGAATCAAGAGTCAAAACGCCAAGACGCTGTTTTGTTTATTCCGATGTTAATAGTTCAAACCCTACCGGCTGGGTTTAATCCTGTTACGGCCGGTTTTCATACATACCGGCGAGGAAAACTCCCGATAACTCTTCTTGCCGCGAACTCTGTCTCTATGGAAATTGAATCATCGGAACTGGTTATTTCGATTAACGGCACGAATGAATCCACCTTGACGATAAGGATTGGGGAAAGCGATCCTGTGGTGGGAATAGTTAGAAATTGTAAGAATTTGAGCTTAGGGATACCTTCTAAGAATGAATTACAGTTCACTCGGGTGTCTACCGATGAGGTAAACTCACCGCCTCTTTTCCCGATGAGAACGGGTGGTCTGCTTAACCGGGAAGATGAATCGATAAGAAGACTAGACGAGGCAGCCGAACTTGCTGCGCGCTACAAGTCGATTATCCCTACTCGCCCGGATTCGTATTTAGACTCAAAGGAAGGCGCCTCCAACTACGATGTTTACCAATCGACATCTGGCTGCTATTCCCTTCCGAACGTAACTCGCCTGGGCGGCATTTGCTGGGCATGTGCGAAGCAGGAGACCACTCGCGAGCATTGCTCCCCAAAATGGTTGGCCGATTACTACAAAGTTGAACCTCTTGTTGCTCCAATCTTGTGTGGCGACTGTAATGGGTACTTTGGAGCGGCAATTGAGTCTCGTATGGCTGAGGTTCTGCGCCCTCCAATTACCCGGATCTCAGAAGAGGAATGGATACTAATCGTTGTTTGGTCAATTAAAACAGCGTTAACGATGTCACTCGCAAGTGGCGTGCGCTTTCACCCGTCTTGGTTGAATTCATTACGTAATGGGAGGGTTCCGGATGGATTCAAGGTGTACTTCGATCCTAGACTTTCTCTGAACGAACAGGGATTCAACTATGGAGTCTCAAAGTTTTCTGATCGGCTTGTCGCAGAGGGAGCATTTCTTTTCACGCTCTCCACACCTGCCTTCACAATGTGCGTGATCAGAGAAGTCGGTAACTCGGTAGAGGTTCCACTTCTCGAGATTTACCCCAAGATCTATTCAGAGCCTTCAGTGCTAATGTCAGGGGCGTTTGCAGATATGCATCAACAAATACACGAAAGCATTTCTGGACAGATAACTATCCCAAACGATTTGCCGTTGCGAAAACAGGCACCTCGCAGTTAATTGGTTGAAAAGAAGTATCTCCTTTAGACCAACAAACTCAGTTTGTCGGCGTTCCTAAATTTGAAGGTGATAGTTCTATCGGCCATAGTTTCAACGTGGTCGACCAGCGTGTGCCAAAGGTATGGGGTGAACTCGAGTTTGGCTGGGTCAAGTTTTTCGATTTTTGCATTTGTAATGCTGGTAGCCCGACTGCTGGTCTTCTAGATCGCTGATTCGACTGATCATTTCTTCGTATTCGGCTAGTAGCTGGGTGTGCTCTTCAGCGAGTTTGTCGTAGTGGCGTTGGTAGACGGTTTGGTCTTGTGCGACCTTAGCGTTGTGGGCGATGAGCTTGTTGAGGGCTTCGGAGGCTGCGTTGACGCGGGCAAGAAGCTGGTCTGCTTGGATTCGTAGATCGGTGGTGTCGAGTTCTTCCATGATGGCAGCGTCGAGTAGCTCACCTGCCTGGGTTTGATCGGTGATGAGCTGGTAGACGGCGTCGATGAACGCGGTCTTAATTTGTTGATCGGTCAGGTTCGGGGTTTCGCATTTGGTATTGGCGTCGTATTTGTTGTTGCACCGCCAGATTTGTTTTTCGTATTTGGTGCCTGAATGCCAGGTTTTCGAGCCGTACCAGTGTCCGCATTGTCCAGACCGGATTTTGCCTGAGAAGGTGCGTTGCCGGGAGGAGCGTCGGCCGGTGGCGGAGGGCAGCGAGTTCTGCTTGGACGAAGTTCCACACGGCTGGGGTGATGATCGGCTTGTGGTTGCCGGTGATGCCTTCGTCGGTGTAGATTCCTGCGAGTTTCCACCCTGCGTGGCTGCTGACGTAGCGGGTGTAGTAGTCGACTTGAGCTTCGTACGAGGTGACTGGATCTTCGTGGTCAGTAGAGACGCGGGCGTATCCAGCTACTTTGCGGACGGTGGTTTGCCCTAGCGGTGTGCCGGTGTGGAGTCGACGGGTGGCCGGGATGGCTGTGACGGTACGTGCCATGGGTTAGCCTTCACCTCGTTCCTTGCGTAGCCTTTCTGCTTCGGCTTTGGCGACTGCCCGGTATTTAGCGAGTGCCTCGAGTAGGGTTTTGACTTGGCGTGGATTGTCGAGGCCGAGTCGTTTCGCTTCAGCCCACCTCGCTTGGACAAGTTCGCCCCATGCTTGACGTTTCGCTGGAGTCCACGACGCTTTCTTCAGCTGGAGCCGCCATTTCCGTTCCAGCCTGGTGCCGTCAGTGAAATGGAACAGGTAGCGATCTTTACTCACCACATCTATGTGGTCGATTCGCTCTGAGAAAGTTTCATCGTCGAATTCATCGATCTCCAAGACGTCGGCAATGAATGTTTTGAGTGCGGTGTCGGAGATTTCTCCGGTTCCACACTCGGTGTTGCGTCCTTTCTTTCGTTCGGTGCAGATCCAGTGTTAGGTGGTGATGGCGTTGGTGGTGCGTGGTTTTCTACGGCAGCGGACGAAGGAACAGTCTCAGGTGACGCATCTGATTTTCGAAGTCAGTGCGACGGTGTTGATTGACCAGTTTGCTCTTGCGCCTAGTTCACGTCGTCTGGCGATCTGGGCTTGAACTTGAGTAAAGGTGCCTTTGTCGATGATGGCGGGGATGGCGTTTTCGACCAGGTACATGGGATGCTCAGCGGAATTGCGCACCGCCCGGCCGGGTTTGCTTTCTTGGGTTGACCATTGGCCGAGCAGCAGGTCGCCGGTGTAGGACGGCTTCTTCAGGATGTGGCGTACCCACTCTCCCGGTGCTTGGCTGTCGCGGCCGTCTGTGATGAGTTGGGTGGCCATCGCCTCACATGAGGTGGGCAGCATGTACTGGGCGCAGATCCAGCGCACCACCTCCGCCTCCTGCTCGACGATCTGGACGTCGGTCGCATCCGGAGAGTCGCTGTAGCCGTAGAGGTGAAAACCGTTTGCTTTGCCTTGCTCGAAGCCTTTCCTCACCCGCCATTTCACGTTCTGGCTGTTCTGCTCCGACTCGGCCTGCGCGAAGGACGCGAGCAGGGTGAGCACCAGCCCCCTATCAACGGAGAACGTGGAGATATTCTCTTTTTCGAAGCGAACCTCGACGCCGAGGGTTTTCAGTGCCCGGATTGTTTCCAGCAGGTCGCCGGTGTTGCCGGTGAACCGGGAGATCGACTTGGTCAAGATCAGGTCAATCTGACCGGAGCGGGCAGTGGCGAGCATGGCTTGGAATTGGGGACGGTTGGTGGTGGCGTCTGAGATACTCGAGTCGGCGTAAACGCCCGCATACTCCTATCCGGGGGTGGATTGGATCAGGTCAGAGTAGTGGGAAATCTGTGCCGACAATGATTTCGGGGTCCGGTCGGTTTCCGTCGAGATGCGGGCACACGCCACGAACTTCTTGGCCCGCGCACTTTGCGGTGCGTTCCATCCTCGCCATAGCTTTCCTTGTCTGACTAGGGGTTTTGTATCGTTTGCACGTCTATACATCACTCTGAGCGGCCGTGGAGTCAACCAAGATTTGTGCTTTCAACGCCCCGATTTCCGCACCTGTGGCGGCGGTGATCCGGGAGGCGACACGAGCCGACTGTGCCTGCGTGAGGATGCCGGATTGTGTGAGGTGGTTGAGTCGGGCGAGCGCGAGTGCGGTGGTCGTCTCGGCGTGCAGTCGGGCCGGTGTCATGGGCGTCCGCCTTTGGTGCCGAAGCGGTGACGGGTGTAGCAGGCGTGGCTGCAATACAAGCGGTGCTTGTTGCCGTACGCGCTGAACTCGGCACCGCAGTGTGGGTAGGTGAACGGGTAGAACGCGCGGCGGTTGATCTTCTCGGGGCGGGCATGCCACCAGGTGTGGTGGCACTGCTGACTGCATAACTTCGCCGGCCGAGTACCGGTGATTGGTGTGCCGCAGTTAAAGCACCACACCCCGAGCGGGTCCTCGACTGGCGCGATGGTCGGATCAGGGGTGATACGGGCGCGGCGGCACCACGTTTTGACGGTGTTGACGTTGAGTTCCAGGTGGGCGGCAATCGCCGCGTATGTCACCCCGGCTCGACGCATCACGGTGATCTGCTCCTGCTGGGTCGATGTCACTGCCGTCACCGGTTGGCTCCCTTCCATCCGAACCACCGACTTCGGCGGTCTCATCTTTCAGGCACCAGCCGCCAGGAAACCGGACGGGCCACGAACGCCTTCTCACCCATACGCCCCCGACACCGGCCGAATCCGGACGGGTCGCTAGGACAATTGCTGAGGCAGTCTTCGGGTCAACACACCCTGTGTCGCTGGAGTCCCGGCATGAACTCGGTTAGCGTGGGGACGTCCTATCGCGAGCCGCGACCCCGGCCGGGAGCGGCTCGAAGACACGGACTCTGGCACGTAACGTTGACGAAACAGCCCCCCTGGCGTAGTGTGAAATGCGATAGATCCCCGGTCAGGCCTCTCGTCCCGTAAGGGACAATGCACAAATGACCGGGGCCTTTCATTTTCAGGAAGCTCATGGATAAACGCTGGCTCAGTTACGACGAACAAGTCGAACTGCTTCAAAAACGTGGTTTGACCGTCACTGACACCACATCAGCAGCCGACTTCCTCTCTCGCGTAAACTACTACCGTATCTCAGGATATTTCCGTTACTGGCAAATCGACCCTATGGCGGGCGACAACCGCTTCTTAGACGGTTCATCCTTTGATGTGATCCAGCGTCTCTACGAAGCCGAACAAGATCTCATTGCAGTCTGTGATGAAGTCCTCCACCCGATCGAGGTTCTCCTCAGGACCCGGTTCGCTTACTACTACGCCCAGCGTGTCGGAACGATCGGAGCGTTCGCTCGAGGTGAAGGGTTCACTCAATCTCCTGATTCTAATGACGAACGTGTCGAAGAGCATGCGCTGTCGAACCTAGATCGAAGCAAGGAGACCTTCGTGTCTCACTACCGCGATGAGATCAAAACCGGTAGGACTTACAGTATCGAGGCCTATGCACGCATGCCCATCTGGGTAGCGGTAGAGGCCTTCTCGTTTGGGAGCCTGTCCAGGCTCATCGAGGCTTCGAGCACGTCCGGAGTACTACACGACATGGCAGCGTCGATGAACGTTTCTCCCACCACATTGCCAAGCCAAGTCAGATCATTCGTCTACCTACGTAACCGTAACGCCCACTGCGCGAAACTATGGAATCACGCTGTTCTCGACCGTCCAGGGCTCCTGCCCAATATCGCCCGACGAGCCAAACGAGACCATCGCCCGTTCAACGATCACTCAATCTACAAGATCTTCGTCGCGCTTGAACAAGTCGCCACCAGGACCGGCCTCCAGCAGGATTGGCTCGCCAACCGCGTCGAACCAATCCTTACCTCCAATGCCCTCCTTGCCACAGGCATCGCAACTCCAGCCCGCTACGGAGAAATGTCACCACAGCTCCTCACCACCAACAACTAGCTCTCCACCACCGTCAATCCTTGCGGTAATACGCGCACTCGTAGCCGTCGGCCTCCAGTGGGAGCCCTGCCGCCCAGGCGGGTGGGGTGGTCATGAGAGCGCAGGCGTCGGCGACGGTGAAGCCGGAGTCGGTGGGTTCTTCGATGACAATCTCGTCGTGGACATGCATGACTATCTGGTGCACAGCGTCTGCGACGAGTTGCATGGCGTGGACGAGGAGGTCGCGAGCGACTGCTTGAACGATGTTCTCGATGAGCTTCCCGCCGTAGGTTTCCAACCGCCCCCACTTACGACCAGTCGTGACACCGTGGTAACTGACGGAAGTGCCACCCCACCGGTTCTCACCCAACTGGGGCTTCACGTAAGCAAGTCGTCTGCCCGACCGCAGTGCAATGAAAAGAATGCCCGACTCCACGCCGAAGCCAAGGTTGCGTAGCCGGATCGGTTGTCTGGTGGTGATCGCATCGAGTGCGGCCTGCTCGACGTCGGCCCAGAGCTGCATGATGTGCGGGTTCGCGGCCCGCCATGCGTCCACAATGGGTTTGAGTTCGTGCTCTGCCAGCCCCATCCGCAGCGCACCCATGGTTTTCAGTGCTCCCACGGAGCCCTTGTAACCGCAGGCCAGCGTGGCGATCTTCCCTTTCTGGCGGAGTAGTCGGCGACGATGAACCGGCACCCGGCGCTAGGGATGAACGCGGTACGGATCAACTGGGACAGCGTGTCGGGCACGGAGTCGTATAGCAGTTCGATCGCGTCGAGGTTGCGTCGCCTGGTGAGGGTGCGGGCTTGGTCAAGGTCGGGCAAGTAGTTGCGCGGCAGGTTCTGTACTTGGACGAGGCGTCCTGTGAACCTGCCGGTGCGTCCTGCCCCGTAGAACTGGATGAGACCGCGTGCTCGCCCGTCCGAACCTGCGACGTTGTGCATGGTCTGGTACTTCTTCACCGATAATTTCGCCAAGTCGCCATGCAGTTCCAACACTTCTTTGACTTTTCCGGTAGCGGTGTCGAGGGCGACGGCGGAGGCCGCGAGGGTGTGGTCAAGCAGGATTCCGGTGTCGTTGATCCCCTGGTCAAGCGCGTAGGCGTCCCACTCGGCTTTGGGCATCGGAAACGACGAGAGCCGGTCGTGGATTGCGAGCTCGACTTCGACGTCGCGTCTGTTGTAATCGACGAACGCCTGCCAACCATCTGGGTCGCTGGACGGCAGGTTCCGGGTGCCGCCGCCGTTGAGCACGCTGGGTGTGGCTGGCGTGCAGAATTGCTTGATCAGCCGCTTACCCGCCGTATCCTTCTGAACGTCAAGGTCAAGAGCCTCACCGGCCGCATCCAAGCTCATCGGCAGACCGAAGTTAGCCAACCACACCATCGTGCAGCGCCACTGGCTCGGGTCAAGAAACCCGGCCGCCAACAGCTCGGGGTGATGACGCTGCATGCACGCGGAGAGCGCGACCCGCTCGAAGGTAGCGTTATGCGCCCACTTGACCACGTCGGGATCGGTCACTGTCGCGAGCACCTCGTCGGGCAGCCCACCATCACTGGCGAGATCGACGACTTCCACCGGGCCGTCGTCGATCGAGTAGCCGGAGATGAGGAGGCGGAAGTCGGGGTGTTCGGCATACGGGTAGACGCCGGTTTTCGCTAGGGCTGCTGGGCTGAAGATTTCAATATCGATAGCGATCTGGCGCATCAGGGCTCCTGGACAGTCGGGTAGGCGAAGGTGAGGGAGCCAACCGGTGTTTGGTGGCTCCCTCACTGCTGGGGTGTTACTTCGAGTCGAGGTTGTAGGTTGCGTTCATCCTGTCGAGCTCGGCGTTCTCCTTGGCGATCAGCTCATCGATGCGCTGACGTTCGCGGCGTTTGACCCGCTTGTTCTTTATCCAGTAGTAGCCCCAGACCATCCAGAACGGGATCAGGACGTAGACCCACACGGCGAGGGTGATGGCGTTGAAACAGTCACTCATGATTCAGCCTCCTTAGTTGAGGAAGTCGTCGGCCGGCGCGCCGAAGTCGGACTCAGCGGAGACGCGGCCCGCGCCAAGGGGTTCCGTCGTGGATCTTCTGAATGTTTCCCAGCCTGCACGCCACACCCATGTTCCCGTTCGTGTTGAACGCGTAGAACGACAGGGAGACGCGGGCGTAGCAACCCGAGTACACCTCGGAACGGTCAAGGATCGGCGAGACGTTCTCGTCCACAACTTGCGGCGGAGTGGGGCTGTTGGCGTTGACGAAGAAGCTGTTTGCGTAGGCTTCGTCGTCACGCTCGGTATCCCCGTCACGCAGCGGCAGCTTCAGAGCCGCCTTGTTGAGGCGCTTGCCTCCGAACTTGGCCGTACCAGCGTCGATCGCCGCGTCGATGGCCTTCTCGATGGCGGTGATGCTGGCGGTGTCGGTCTTCGGGATGATCAGCGACACGGAGTACTTGGGCTTGCCACCTTGGATGGAGTTCGGCTCCCACACGTGAGCATAGGAGAGGCGGACTTCGCCGGTGACGACGCGGGTGGGGTTGTTGGTTGACATGGTTGTTACCTGCTTTCTGTTTTCGTGAATTCGGTTTGTGCGCTGTGGATTTCCAGCCCGAGTCGTTTGTCGGTATCAGGCACGAGCGTTGGCTTACCCACGGGCTTGGCCTCGAGGTCGCCGAGCACCTCGGTGAAGGTCTTCTTGCCCATGAGCCGTTCCATCGCAGTGAGCGTGATGAGTCTGCGGTCGTAGATGTCGGCGTACCCGGCAGCTTCAGCCGCTTCGGCGACGGCGTTCTCGTCCGTGTACTTGCGGACTGACCGTCCGGCGACGAGCTTGAAACCATCCCAGTGCTTGCCCTGGTTCACCGCCTGCGAGAGCGCGTAGGCCTCCACATCCGCAGCCCACGTTTTGAGCTGTGGAATTCTTGTCAGCACGTCCGCAATCTCGTTGCCGGACAGTTCGGCCGGTGGAGCAAACTCGTGCTTCGCCACCGCTAGGTTTGCTTGAGCTCGTGGCCGACATATTGGTGCGATGTGGCAGAATTGGCACCACGAGCCGGGACAGAACTCGCCCCCGCCCGCCGCAGCCAACTCGGCCTTCGTCTTCACCTCGGTCTCAGCCCATGCGAGGAGGTCGGCGACGCTGGTTTCCCAAGTGTCAACGTTGCTCCGCGGGGCTGGTAGATTGTCACCGCAACATCGGTGATGTCATACAAGTCCCCGAAGGCGTGGACGGCTCCGAGCGCGTACAACATGAGTTGCGGGTTGTGTGCGACCTCGACGAGGATGCCCTGCCCGTACTTGAGATCGGTGATCTGTAGCTTGGGTTCGGCGATGATCACGCAGTCGCCGGTACCGAAACCGCCCGGCACGATGTGGGAGAAGTCGAGGCGCTGCTCGATCAGCACCTGCGGATCACCACAGGCCTCCCGTGCCAGTGCGATGTGTTCCTGGACGAAGGCGACGTAGCCGTCGGTCAGGTCCTCCAACTCGGTATCGATCCAGCCGGACCCGGGCTTGAAAGTCGGCGCGTCGTTCAGGGCGCGCCGGAGATTCCACTCCGCCAGAGCGTGTACGACGGTGCCCTGCTCGGCCACCGCCGACGTCGCGTCCGGCTCACGGGATTCCAGCACCGCGCTGGGTGGGCAGTTCAGCCACCTGTGCGCGCCCGACGCCAAGAGTAGCGCATGCTGGTCAGGCATCGGACAGCTCCTTCGCCTTGGCTGGCAGCCACCCGTACTTCGTCGGGTCAACCGCCGACAGCTTGTCCGCGCCGGTGGCGACGATCAGTTCACGCACCTGCTCCGTCATGCCTTGGCTGGAGAGCCCGGCGAGCACTCAACGCACCTGCGCCAGCGACACCGGCTCCGGCTCAGGTGCCGGTTCGGGGGCCTGTCGGTGGGCGGCCTCGTACTCAGCGGTGGCCTGCTCCAGGTCGGGTTGGGCGAGCCCGGTGGCGGCGATCGGACGAACGCCATCAGGACGTCGTCGATGTCAGCGACATGCACCTCGACGGTTGAGGCTTCGGAGCCGGGCAGGAGCACGGCCAGGCGGTGCTGGGGTCGGCTGGTGCCGAAGATCGCGCGCAGCATCCGCCATGCTGGGGCGGATTCCTTTAGCGGCCAGTGTGGCAGCTGGGCTGGGATGCTTTGCGATCTTGATCTTGAGCTTGGTGGGCATCCGGGTTTCCTTCCAAGTTGGTGGTGGTGCGCCCCATCACCGGGCTGGTGAAGGGAGTGCCTTGCATCTGTCAGGCATGGGGCGCACCGAAACCGGACGGCCTACAACTCGGTGAGAATTCTGCGCAGTTGCGCCAGACCCCGCGAGACGGTTTTCCGCACTGCATCGGCACTGGTCGGCTGGCCTGCGCCGGTCTTGTCGGCGGCGATCTCGGTGAAGCTGTCGCCGTGGAGCACATGCAGCTCGATGTACTCACGCTGCGTCGCGGTCAGCGGACTCAGCAGTTCGACCACCGCGAGGTTGGCCTCGACCTGCTCGGTGAAGTTCGGATCGTCCGAGGCGAAGTAATCCGCGCCCAGCCCGTCACGCTCGTCGTCATCACCGTGGCCGGGTTGGTCGGCGGAGATGTCGGAGCGGCGGCGGTTGTCCAGCTCGCGGTACTCGGCGTATACGTCGTCGAGGTAGGCGCGAGCCCACTTCGGACGCGAAGCCGGGTCGCGCAGCTGGGTACGCAGTTCTTCGCTGTCGGGCAGGTCAGGGACGGGTAGGTCGATGGTGTTGCCCCTGGGGTCAGGTATGGGACGGTGAATTGGTTGTTGAATCCCACGTTAGGGCTTCCCTTCTTGCGAAGCGAGACCCCGTTGAGTGCAACCGAGGAGAGACCGTGGTGTTAAGCGGAAACAGTGGCGGGCACCGACCCGACCCGGGGGTGAACCCGGATACAGGTGGTGCCCGTCAAGCGCTCAACGGAGGTCCCCCGAATACGGTTGAAAAACGCATGCGGGCGTAGGAGGAAGGCGACCGGCCGGTGACCGGTACGGCTTTGACCGCCACAGCGGTTGGGCTGTCCTGCCGGATGACGTCTGGCCAGCAGCACAGCCGTGAGGGCTACTTGCCTTTACGCGGCTTGGCCTGAGCCAGCGCCGAGGCTGCGACCGACTTCGTCTTGGCCGAGGTGCGACCGTCGCGCAGCAGTGCGGACGCCTTCTTGGCGACCGGCCGAGACGTCTGCTTCGTGTTTCGTGTACCCATGTCCCTGTTCACCTCCTGCCTCAGTTCGCTCCGACATGGTTACGCGTTCGTGAAGATGAACGCGACAAGAGTGAAGCGGCCTTGTAAGATCGAAGGAACACAGGTTCGCTGTTCGCCCTTGTGGTTCTAGGTTCCCCGATGACGATTTTCTGATCGGCTGGGAAGCGATGGGCAGCGATGGGTCGCGATGGAGAGGCGGTGCGGTGGAATACAAGTCGAACTTCCACGCTGTCTTGGCGACGCTGCGCCCGCTGATGAAAGGCACCCGTAACCTTGGCGAGTTCACCGCAGGTCTCATCGACATGGGACTCGTGCCTCGCGGAACCGTCGACGGCGAGAAGACCGCGCTTGAGATGCGCAAGTCGGCGACGTGGAAGGGGTACGCCAACGGGTCTGCCCAGCTGCCTACTGTGTTAGCGAGCGAGCTGGCTGGGCGATGGGATCAGTTTCGGTTCGCTAGCAACGTCTCCCAGGCATACGAGGAGTCGGCACTCAATGACCTAGCCGACCGGCTCCACGACCTTGACGAGTCGATCAATAGGGGCAATGTCACCGAAGGTCTAGGCAAGCTGTTCTACAAGGTGTTCACCGAAGCTGCCGGTGAGACCGCTACCGTAACGGAGCCCTTGACTTTGGCAGACAAGGCCGACCGATCTGGCATCCCGTACATTGACGAGAAGACGAATCGCCTCAGGCTTGCCGACCGCTCGGTCGCGTTACCGCCGAAGCATCCCACACCGGACACAGTTCAGCCTGCTGAGCTTGGGTATGTTTCGGCGCTCCTGGCCGCGTATTGCGAAGACAAAGCCCGTACCGGCGTTGAGGTGCAGCTGGACGACATCCCGTCGCGTCTGGTTCAACACTTCCAAGAACAGCGCAAAGCGTTCTACCGTGCCGAATGGGTACGAGAAACATCGTGGAACTGCATCCACGATGGGCGGCCATTGTTTGACGAGTTCCTGGAAACGATGCACACGGGAGTCTCCGATACCAACTTGCGTCAGTACACCAACGGACTCGAACGCCTCCTCGCGACACTGGCTCAAGCAGCCGCAGTCCAACTCGACGGTGTCCGGCTCGACCAGATCATTGACCTGATCGACGTGTGGAGCCGGAAAGGTTCCTGCCACGAACTCGTCGCCCGGAACCGGCTGGGATGGGTAGACTGATGCGCGCCACGTCCCTAGACACAAGTTTCGAAGCTGAACTGCGCGGGCTCATCTTGCTGTTCCTGCTTGGAGATGCAGGGGATGCCGACTACCTGGGTGCCCTAGACACCATCACCGTCAATGCCCACACCTTCGGGGTCGGGGCAGAGAACCTCAACGGCACCCACCGACTGGCCAGCGGAGAACTCCACACGCGCACAGTCTTGATGACCCAAGCTCTCCAGCATTTGGCGATCCAAGGATTCGTGACACTACAGCCAGATCGTTCTCCGGCGGCCTTCAAGATTACCGCTGAGGGTGAGTCAGTCGTCAACCAGTTCCGCTCCCGATACGCCGGTCAGTTGTTCGACACCGCGTTGGAGACACTCGAGCGGGTTGCCGACCTGAGCACGAGCGAGCTGGCTCAGATCATCAGGTCAGCGACCCCGGAAGGAGAAATGCGATGACACCAGGCTTCTGGATCAGCAGCATCACCGTGGGCGGGCACCCCACTCGGCGGGACTCCAGCGTCGGTTTCGAATCTGGACTCAACGTCATCTACGGACCGTCTAACTCCGGCAAGTCCTGGGTGCTTCAGTGCATCGACTACGTGTTCGGGCTGAAAGCCGACGAGTTCGTCCTCGACGAAAACTCCGGCTACACCGCGGTGCGTATGGGGGTGCGCACCGCGCAGGGCTCACTCACGTTATCACGCCCCATCGGTGAGGGAGCCAATAACATCGAGGTCTCCAGCAAAGACCCACGAATTGAGTCTGGAACCTACAAACGTCAATCGTCTGGCCGTTCCCCGCTACTTAGCTCGGTGTGGCTCAAACTCATCGGCTACGACGCCCCTGAAAACCTCAAAATCATCAAGAATCAAAACCTTGAAACCCAGGCGTTGACGTGGCGCACCTTTTGGCATGCGCTGTACGCGGATGAAGACCGGATCAGCACCAAGAAACCAATCCTTCTCCCTCTTCAGACCACCGCACAGCCCGCGCTCAAATGCGCCCTAGCGTCACTGATCACCGGCAAGGACTATGCCGCCTACGCTCGTGAAGAGTCTGTCGAAACGAGGAAATTGCGTAACAACGCGATCATCGACTACCTCGAGCCGCTCCCCAAACAGCTTGAAGAACGAATCGAGTTGATCGACAAAGCACTCGGTAGCAGCGATCCAGCAGAGATCCAGCAGCGCATCGATGAGCTGAACGCAGAACTGGAACGTGTCCAGCAACGCATCACACACGCCACCGTGCAGGGGCAAGACGTCATTGCACGCCTCCAACAGGTGCGTGACGTGCTGGCGGAATCCCGCAGTCTGCGGAACCGATACGAGGAACTTGCCGCCTCCTACTGTGCCCGCATCGAGCGGTTCGATTTCGTCGAGGAAGGCCACGCCCTCACCGCACACAGGGAACCGGCAACAACCTGCCCCGTATGCACGCAGGCACTACCACCGGAAGCGCGATCCGCAGTTCCAGAGCCCGATCTGCGTGAACGCCACGACCTAGCTGCCCGACTCAACGATCTTCGTCAAACGATCCATCAGATGGATCTTGAACAGGCACCACTGCAAGCACAAGAGCAGGATCTCGCCGCAGAAGCGGAGCGCATCACCCGGCACATTAGCGGCGAGTTAGAGCCGAAACTGCAGGCCCTCTCGACTTCGCTTGCCAGCCACAACGCGATGATCGCCATGCAAACAGAAAGAGAACAGCACCTCGAACGCAAACAAGCCATCGAAGACGAACTTGAAGAACGCAAGAATCGCACATTCCCCAAGGGCAACTTCAATCCGCTCGACGGATACCCGAAAACGTTCTGGTCGCAGATGGGCACCAACCTGTTCGACATCCTTGGAGCCTGCGCGTTCCCCAGACTCAAAGTTGCCCGATTCTCGCGTGAACTGTTCGATGCTGTCATCAACGGCAAAACCAAAGCGAAGGAAGGGCAGGGCTACCGGTCGTTCGTCAACACCGCTGTCATGCTCGCCTTCCGGGAATACCTCGTTGCCGAGGACGCCACACACAACCCCGGCCTGCTCATCATCGACACCCCACTACTGGGGCTCGACGATCCACAGCTCGACCCCGAGCTTCAAGAAGCCCGTGAAACCATCCCCGCTGCCCTCTACGACTACCTCGCCCTCGAACAAGACGGCGGTCAGATGATCATCGCTGACAACACCAAGTTCATGCCCGACATAGAACCACTGAAGGACCGATGCAAACTCATCGTATTCACGAAACGTGTAGGAGAAGGACGCTACGGCTTCCTGCTCGATGCGCAGGACGAAGACCTGATCGATCTGGAGGAAACAGATGACAACTAACCGCGCCTTCAGCTACAAGCCCCTCTGGAAACTCCTCATCGACCGCGACATGAACAAAACCCAACTTCAAGAACGTGCAGGCATCAGTCCAGCCACCCTGTCCAAACTCGGACGCGGCGGCAACATCACCACCGACGTCCTTGCCCGCATCTGCGAAGCACTCGACTGCGACATCGCCGACATCTGCGAGGTCGTCCCCACCGAGCTGAAAGGAGAGACCGACTAGATGACCGCTCAACGCCTGCAGCTCACCTGGTACAACAAGGACAAAGCCCTCATCCCCACCGAGACCGGCAAGTACGGCTACACGTGGGTTGACCCCTCAGACCCGCGATACTGCGAAACCCACACCCTCGTGCTAGACGACTACGTGCAAGGTGCGCAGACACCAAAGTCGGAAGAGTTCGAATACTCCGAGCGCGCAAACCTGGAGCCCCAGGACGACAACCTGCTCATCCTCGGCGAATCCGGCGACGTCCTCGAAGCGCTTACTCGCGTGCCAGAACTGGCAGACAAGTACGTCGGAAAGGTGAAGCTGATCTACATCGACCCACCGTTTAACACCGCACAGACCTTCGCTAACTACGAGGACAACCTAGAGCACTCAATCTGGCTGACCATGATGAGAGATAGGCTACTACACCTCAAGAAACTGCTGTCAGACGACGGGTCTATATGGGTCCACCTCGATGACGTGGAGAACCACCGAATGCGGGTGCTCATGGACGAGGTGTTTGGGAGTGGGAACTTTGTGGCAGAGGTTGCCTGGGAGAAGGTGATGGCACCTAAAAACTCCGCAAAATATCTTTCTGTGGATCAGGACATGATCATTCTCTACGCCAAGAGTCGGAATTCTTGGACTCCGAATGAACTGCCGCGCACCGCCAAAATGAACTCCATGTACTCAAATCGGGACAACGACCCCCGGGGACCCTGGCAATCTGACAACTTCACTGCAAGTAAGCCCTACTCGCTAGGTGTCTACCCGATAGAAACCCCTGGAGGACGAGTCATTGAGGGCCCTCCTCCGGGGCGCTTCTGGAGGAGCTCTTTAGAGACCCTCAAGAAAATGGACGCCGACAATAGAATCTGGTGGGGACCAAACGGGACATCTACACCCCGCGTTAAGCGATTTCTGTCTGAGGTCAAGGGCGCCGTTCCTCGCACATTTTGGCGCAAAGAGGACGTTGGCTACAACGACATCGCGTCGAAGGAAGTACAGGCGTTGTTCCCCGGTCAAAACCCGTTCGCGACTCCCAAACCCGAACGTCTCCTTGAGCGTGTCATCCACATTGCAACGAATCCCGGCGACATTGTCCTGGATGTTTTTGCTGGTTCGGGGACGACCGCCGCGGTTGCGCAGAAGATGGGTCGCCGCTGGGTGACGTGTGAACTTGTCGAAGATACATTCAACCGGTTCACTAGACCGCGCCTCCAGAAGGTCATCAATGATCAAGACCCGGGCGGAATAACGCGCGCCAAAGGTGAGCGCATCGATGCTACTGAGGATGGTTTACCAGAAGGACTGTCACCGGAGGATGCTCAGAAGCTAACCTCGTTGCTTAATAAAGCAATCAGTGACCAGCCGGAATTGAAGAAATCAGCTGACATTCGTGCGGTGAAGCAACTAGTGAAAACCAAGCGTTCGAAAGACGTTGTTAACTGGCGTGGAGGCGGCGGATTCCAGGTTGCTCACCTCTCGCCTGCGTGTTTCGACTACGATCCTGAGCTGGATCGTGTGATGCTAACTACTGTCGCGACCGGACAAACCCTGATCGAGTCGGTGTCGGCGAATCTTGGGTTCACCCTGTTGCATTCCGATGATGACTACGTCTTTGATGCCCGCCGCGGTAATGCCTTGTTAAAGGTTGTTGAGGGTGTGGCCACGGTCGAGATGGTGGACTGTTTGGTCTCTCAGATCCAGTCTGGGGAGACGATCGTTTTGGCGGCGACCTCGGTGATGGATGGTGTTCGTCATCATTTGCGCCGGGCGTGTAAGGGATCGCGGGTGGTTGCCATCCCGGATGACATTTTTCGTTACTCCGAAGGTGGTGGCCGGTAGTGACTAAGCGTCTAAATATCAGTTTCGATTCCGATCTGCTCGAAGCGATCAGTGCTGACTTTGATCTGCGTGCCCCGAACAGGGAAGCCCTCCGCCAGCTCGTCTTCGCCCTGGACGGTGATTATGACCCTGAGGTTCAGCAGGTGCTGAACCTGGCTACCGGTGTGGGCAAGACCTACCTGATGGCCGCTTTTGTGGAGTATCTGCGCTGTCAGGGTGTGGGCAATGTCGTGATCGTTACCCCCGGCAAGACTGTTCAGGCTAAGACAGTGCAGAACTTCACTCCAGGGGCGCCGAAGTTCATTACAGGCTCCCCGGTCCCGCCTGAGGTAGTGACCCCACAGGATTATTCAGCCTGGATCAACCGTACGAACGGGGCAGCCCGGTTGTCTCATGGGCGTGAGGTGCCGGTGTTGGCGTTTATCTTCAATATCCAGCAGCTGATTGCTCCGAAAGATGTGGAGGGAGACACACATGGTGGCACGCAGGACGCTATGCGTCGTAAACCGCGTCGCTTCGACGAGAACGCCGGGGTGCTTTTCGATTACCTGAAAGACCAGGAAGACCTGGTGGTTATCGCTGACGAGTCACACCTCTACGGCACCACCGCGAAGGCGTTTAACGCTGCGCTACGCGAGCTCGAGCCCGCGGCATCGATTGGGTTGACGGCCTCGGTGGACAAGAAGAAGGACCATGTCATCTTCGAGTATCCGCTCTACCAGGCGATCAAGGATCAGTACGTCAAAGCCCCAGTGCTGGCTTTCCGCAAAGACGGTTATGGCACAGACCAGGCATCCGAGGAACAGCAACTGCGTGACGCACTCCAACTGCGTGGGATCAAACAGGCCTTCTACGATTCTTACGCTTCAAACAACAACCGCAACAGCGTCAACGCCGTGGTATTCATTGTCTGTTCCGATGTGGAGCATGCAACCCAAGTTGCTGACCTACTCCGCACCCCGGAGTATTTCGGACGTGACTCTGCGGTGCTGCAAGTGGACAACCAGCACGACGATGACGCCACGCAACAACTTCTCAACCGACTCGACCAACCAGATTCCCCAGTGCTGGCGGTTGTGAGCGTCAACAAGCTCAAAGAGGGCTGGGACGTGAAGAACATCGCGGTAGTCGTCACACTACGAGCGATGGCCTCTGAGGTGCTCACACAGCAGACGATGGGACGCGGATTGCGCCTCCCGTTTGGGCGCTACACCGGTGTGAGCCAGATCGACCAGCTCGACATCATCGCCCACCAGTCCTTCAAAGAACTCTTAGCAGCCGAGAACGTCCTTCAGCAGTTCGGCCTCGACGAGGCAGTCAAAGACACTGATCAAGAAGAAATCGAAAAGGCCATCCGTAAAGCGGTTGAAGGCGGCGGATCTGCCGAAGGCGAGGCGCCAACAGTAGGTGGTGCCTCAGCCATCCAACTGGCAACTGCCACAGGTCAGCAACCCGGAGGGATCGACGCGCCAGCAACGGGCCGCGGACAGGAGATCCCAGAAACTGATTGGCAAAACCCAGGCGTTGGTGTGCGTCTGTTTGACGACAACACTGCAGAAGGCAGCGTCGAATGGGAGATCGTCTCAGTCGACCGTAATCCGGCTTTCGCTGATGTTTCCTACCATTTCCCGGTCACAACGATTACAGTCCAGCAGCCTCCAATCGAGCTATCGGAGATTGCTGATGAGCAGATCGAACAAGCAGCTCGGAGAGTGACCTCTGCGGGGGACGTGATGTACCGCAAGGAGATCATTGCCGCAGTTGGAAAGGGGCTACGGGTAGCCGACGTTGAGAGCGCGGAAGTCGACTCCATCCCAATCCCTGACGATGATGCTCACCAGGCACTGACCAAGCTCATCATGAACATGAGTCTGGTGCCTAAAACTGAGCCGATGGCACGCTACATTGATACCTACCTGGTGCCGAAGTTCATGAAGCATGTTCCCTTTGATGACTGGACAGTGAAGTCCCTGGCCTCGGCACAGTTGCTGCTCCAACAGCTCGTTCACGCTTATGTGGTGAACACCTTGCGTTCCACCAGTGAGGTGCCGAGCATTTATCCAAAGAGACTGCCCGGCGACGGCTATAGCCTGCCCCTAGGCGAAAGAATCCACGACCAGATTGATTCGCGAGACGAGTTCGTGCGTGGGCGGGCCTACGGAGGCTGGTTCAAGTCCCTATTCGAAGCAGAACACTTCGATTCCTATAGCGGTGAGTACCAGCTAGCCAAATTGCTCAACATCTCACCGAACATCGAGTGGTGGCACCGCCTACATCCGCAGGACAACGCGTTCATCTACTTCAACTCCAAAGACCGCTACTTCCCAGACTTCGTCGCCAAGGACACCGAAGGCGTCCATTGGATCATCGAGGGCAAGAGCGAACGAGGCAGAGACGACGCCCAAGTCCAAGCTAAGCGCCTGGCTGCAGAGTCGCTGGTGCGCAGAATGATCGCTGACGATGCCTACGTCGGTCAGCACTGGGGCTACCTAATTGCTTATGAGAAGGACATAGCGAAATCCGAGTCATGGTCGGATCTTAAGGCACTAGCCCAACCTATTAGCAACTGTCTGTAACGTGTTTTCGTTACTCTTGCATCGGAACCGAGTTGGAGACTAGGCTCCATCAACCTGCAGGTCCGCAGGACAGGTTTGTTGTCCCTAATCTCACCGCATTTATCAGTCGCTACAAAGACTTTGTTCGCTGGGCGCGGTTGAGGTCTAACAGACAGGTCAATCTCCAGTCCAGAGCTTTAGAGTGTTTCAATTTTTAATGTGACGGAGAGTACCTAACCTAACGTTGCGAATTCGATCGATTCCAGCTCGTCAGTGCGCATCATCGTGCCACCGCACTAGTTTGGTTACTGGTATTTGATTTTGTTGATGACCCAGAACGGACCGGCAGGTACCGGCGAAGATTGTACCCTCGCCGGTGCCTGCCGATGGGCTTAGCAGAGTTTCCGCACGAGCTACGCCGTCACCTAGCGGGTAAATGAGGGCAACGCGTCAGACCCACTAGGTGGCACTCGTCAGAACGTGACTTTCGTTAGTCGTTCTCGCTAATCACGCGCAACGTATTGCGATAGAAAAGCGAATGAAGATCCTTGTCCGACCAACCTTTTTGTTTCAAGGTTTCGGCCAACACTGGGTACTTGCTAACGTCCTCAAGCCCCAAGGGTGTTTGCTCGATTCCATCAAAGTCACTCCCAATCCCGAGATGGTCAATTCCAACAAGTTCTCTCGCATGTTCGAGGTGAGCAACTACATCGTTGATTGAGGGTCTGGGTTCAGGATTGCGTCGCATCCACCCCCGAAGCGTTTCTGCTGCTGTTTGGCTCGGAAAACCAGAAGTCTCCGAAAAGTCGGTACCGAAGCCCAACTCACTTTTAACTTTGGCCAGCTCCTCCTCATAGTCTGCAACATCCTGTCTAAGGAATGCTGGAACGAACGTCAGCATAATGACCCCTGAGGCGTCAGCGACCTTCTTGATCAAAGAGTCCCTTGCGTTCCTTGGATGATCCACTAGAGACCGACAATTACTGTGGGACAGTATCGGTGGCCGCGTTGTGTGTTCAAGCGCAGCAACCGACGCTTTTTCCGAGACATGTGAGAGGTCAACAATTATTCCCAGCTTATTTAACTCGTGGATGAATTGAACACCAAGTTCAGTGAGCCCTTCGGCTACTGGCTCTCCTGTCGCAGACTCCGCCCATTCAGTTGAATCATTGTGGGTAAGTGTCAGGTAGCGGACGCCTAATCGCCGGAACACCCGCAGAACTCCGAGCGAGCCGCCGAGGCTGTGGCCACCTTCAACACCTATCATCCCTGCAAGCTGGCCACGCTCCATCACTTGCAATGCATCTTGGGCGCTTTCCACTAATGCGAAATTTGGAGAACGCTCAACTAATCGATGAATAAATTCAATTTGCTCAAGTGTATGGATCACAGAATCCGCTTGCGACAAATGAGAAGGTACGAACGCCGACCAGAACTGAAAGCCAACCTTCCCTTCTGATAAGCGAGGCCCGTCAGTGTGCAATTTCCCATTACCGCTGTCGAAACCACTGGCGTCAAAATCATATTGGTAATGAACACGCATTTGCCAAGGCAAGTCATTGTGTCCGTCTGCTACGACTAGTTCGGAGAGATAATCTATTTCGCTCACTAGTCCACGCTCCAGTCTTTCGGGCTCAAGGCCTCAAGCGGTTCCCATTCGTGGTTGATGTCGAAGGCTTGCGGGCCGAAAGTGTCTAGCGCCTCGGGCGACCGCATGATTTCTGGCGTAGAAATACCAAAAACTGTGACTCGTTGGCCATAACTGAGTGCTTCGGTTGTGATTGGAGCACCGGTTTCTTCATCCATAACGCTAATCAGGTCGGGGACAATCGCGACCACAGAACCGTTTCGGTACGCAACTGAATTTTCATTTCTGAAGTCAATCTTCAGCTCATGCTTTTCATCGAAGCTTTGGATCCTCGCTGAACCCTGTGAAAACCCGCTTTGAAAGCGACGCTCAACGTCAACGATCTTTCCTGAAAATAGTACGACCCCATGTCCGTAAATAGTGTCCTTCAAGAAAGCTTGTAGCTCCTTGAACGGGTTACGGTGAAACTCATTGGCCTCTCGCAAAACTTTGCCAATGTTGATCCCAAGAGTCATGGTGTTCCAGACTGCAGTTCGCTTAACATCAGAGCCACGCATTGGGTACTCGGCAATATAGGCACTTCCACCCATCTGGATTGTCACCGCACGAGCAAACTTCTCCATCTTCCTGTTGTCATCGCCTGTATCGATCAAACTGCAATGACCGTGTTCGTCAGCGACTACCATAGGAGAACCTGAAATCCCGTAGACTCCAAAAGTCTCCATTTCTAGTTGTGGAAACGCACGCCCCATTCCGTCTGCATCAACCACAGGAACATCTGCTATCGCGCCAATGATAAGCGGGACCATCGAATTCAGACCCCCACATTCCATTGGAATGGTTGCGACGGCTTCCTCGCCAAGGTGTTTTTCCAATGCTCGGTAGGCAGTCACGACTTCCTTGCCTGCAGGCACTTTTTCGACCACCACGGTTGGAGCTCCCATCATGGCCGTGCTTAAGACAAGGCCGGAGTCATCCAGCTCACCTGGGTCAAGAATCTCGATCTTTTTTCCTGACCTAATTTGCTCTTCTACCAACAGGCGGCCGATCAGCGGATCCCCGCCACCTCCAGTCCCTAGAACTGCGGCGCCGCGTGCTAGATCCCGTACTTGCTCAATTGTTAGATAGAAGCCCATCAGTTCTTTCCTTTCTTAGATTCAGACAGCGGCAAATCGCCTACAGCTTTAATCCTGATTCGAGATGCGTTTCCAGGTAGATATGCGAGCGGCAACTCATCGATATCGACGATCGAAACCGACTCTGGGTTAGCTCCCGATGCAACGGCCTTCTCAATCGCTTCGTGCTTCGCTTCCTCAAGTACCTCTTCACGCTTGCCCGGTGGTACAGGAACGATTCGGTCGATCTCCCCGCCTACCTGTGCGATAGCAGCCCCGATCGCATTCGCCACGCCGGCATGTTTGGGGTGAACGACTTCGGACGCTCCTTCGATTGATTTCGGTACCATGAAAGTCCCTCCGCCAACTGCGACAACCGGAACCGGCACGGGGCTCGTCCTCATTCGATCGACAGCATCACTCACTTGGGCATCAATGCAAGAGACAGCGGCTTCAACCTCGCTCTTAGATAGATGAGCGACCAGCTCACTGTCACCGAAGTTTGCTCGTCCTGCGGCTACCATGACGTCGCTAGCGGTCATGACACTTCCACCAAAAATGAGTGATTCTTGTGGAAGGCGGTATCCAACACTTTCTGGGCCGACCTTCATTTCACCATCAACTTTTGACACCAAGCTTCCGCCCCCGACTCCAATGGAATAGACGTCTGGCATGCGGAAGTTTGTCCTAATACCGGCGACTTCAACTTCGCTACTAGTTTGGCGCGGAAAACCGTTTGATAATACACCTACGTCGGAAGTGGTTCCGCCTACATCGACAACGATGCAATCGTCGAGCTGTGAGAGAAACGATGCTCCGCGCATGGAGTTTGTTGGTCCTGAAGAGAACGTTGCGACCGGATACTTTCGTGCTTGCTCCACATCCATCAGCGTCCCGTCATTCTGGCTCAAATACAAAGGCGCATTAATGCCAAGGCTGATAAGTGTCTCTTTCAACGAGCCACAAATCTGCTCGGAGAGTCCCCGTAACGCAGCGTTGATGATGGTTGCATTTTCACGCTCGAGCAGGCCAACACGTCCGATCTCATGGGACAAGCTCAACGGAATCTCTGGGTATTCAGCGGAAATAATCTCCATTGCCTGAAGCTCGAACTCAGGGGTCATTGGAGAAGATACCGAAACAACTGCGAGCGACTCAGCTCCTTCTTCGAGAGCCTGTTCGACGGTTCTTCTGAGTTCGTTTGGTTTCAGTTCGGTAATTGTGCGTCCATCGAACTCGTGTCCTCCGTGGATAATAAAGCCCTGTCCACGTACAGCTGTCTTCAACCGTTCCGGCCAACCCACAAAAGGTGGCAACCCACTTGTAGCTGGCAATGCGAGTCGGATAGCTGCAGTTGGTGTCAGTTTCTTTGCTTCAATAAGGGCATTGATGAAATGAGTAGTACCGACCATTACTCCATCAATGTCGTCGGGAGAGAACTCATGCTCTTTTCTTAAAGCATGAACAGCTCCGGCTACCCCCTCAGCGATACTGTCGAGCGTGGGACTCTTTACACCTGCAAGTATCTCGTGTCCATTGATGAGGACGGCGTCCGTGTTTGTGCTTCCAACATCAATTCCAATGCGCATTTAGTGCTCCTTGCCTAGTTCTGCTTATTTTCAACTGGGATCACTTGTAGTGCTCGAATTAAGCCCAGCTTTCCTGCAAGCACATAGAGGACAATGCTTGCCAAAAGGGAATTCAGAGAGGGGATACCAATGGGCAGCGTCGCCCCAATTACTACGGCGATTAACCAAACGATTAACGTCCCAATTACCCAACCAGGTTCTTGATCAGGTAACCGGGGGGCGGACTCAGAAAGGAGCGTCCTCCAGGTCCGCACAATGTAATATTCTGCGACCATAATCCCTGCAATAGGCGGGAAGGTAACTCCAAGAAGAGTCAAGAACTGGATGAAATAGTCAAGAATCCCCGCGGCTGCCAGGAGCGAACCAGCAAGACCGATAAGAATCGTTACTTTTGCACGGCTTACATTCTTTCCGAATACCGTACTCATGAAGCTCACGATTCCCAGAGACGCCCCGTAAAGGTTCCAGCCATTCATTTTGATGGTTCCTGCAACGATGATGATTGCGCCAATAAAGCCACTCGTTGACGTGACGATGTTGATAATGTCGTTGGTTTTTAGCGCATGGGCTAGCAAGACTCCGGCCAATGCCACACCAATTTCCCCAATGGTCACACTTACGACGGTCTGTTTCACGACGTCTGCAGCCGAACGATTGAACCTAGTCATGTCGGGAGTGATCACCATCCCAACGATGAAACCTCCAGCTACTAGAGTCGTGCCTGCGGCTAACGTCAAAACCGGTCCAGGTGCGGGTTGAGTAACCAGTTCCCCGATGTCGTGTTTTTGAAGTTCACTGATGATTGACCAGCCTGCCAGCCCTAGGAATGCAGGAATCGTGATGTAGGCCGTCCAAGCCATAGATTCGAAGCCGTACAGCACAATTGCAGTCACACCCAGGCCCATGAGGATGGCCCAAACCCAAGTTGGAACACCCGGGACAAAAGAAGCAAGCCCGTCTGCTGCGACACCACTTTGTACGCCAAACCATCCGATCAGACTTAGTGAAATAACCAGTGAAATTAGGCTTGAACCGTACCGACCGAACCCTGTCCACCGGGCGAGCATAGAGGTGGAAAGGCCTTCTCGCTGACCAAGGATCCCTGTCATGATGGCAACTACCTCAAGGATCACTGTCCCTAGAAAGATCGCCAGCATCGAGTCCCAGAAAGTCATTCCAAACCCTAATGCGGCGCCCAACAGAAACTGTGAGAGCGCAGATAGCTGCCCGAAACGCTGCACAGCTACTTTTAGCCAGTGTTCCCTTTTACCGGACGGCACGCGCTCTAATGCGTAATCGTCCGCTCCGATGAATTCGTCAGAGCTCTCTGTTTTGCTCGTTTCCTGCATCGCAACCACCAATTTCCTATGTCTCTAACAGATCAACGTCACCTGTGACGTGTAATCTGCATCACTTAGGAGCGAGCCTATTGAGCTATACTGAGCCACTCAATATGCACAGTGCCAATTATTTAGCAGTTTGCACACACGATGATTGGAGGCAGATGGCAAGCGTCAGAACAGTCGGGATGAACGCATTAAGGGCCATAGAAGCGGGCGCGCAGTTGCTTTCTTCAGGAGGGGGTGGCGATACGCACCTCCCGCGAATGCTCGTTGAAGACGCAATTCGCAGGTTCGGCCCTGTGCAGCTTTTATCGTCTGATTCCTTGGCTCCACGCACACCTGTGTGCTGCACCGGTTTAGTGGGCTCTGTTGTTTCGTTTGGGGAGAAACCAGCAGGGGCGGAGGTTTTTGAAAAAGCCATACAGTCCCTGTGTCGTTATAAAGGAAGCCAGGTTACCGCTGTATTTCCGTACGAATGCGCAGGAGCGAATGCCTTCCTGACCTTGGCTCACGCCTCCGTGCAAAGACTTCCGGTACTTGACCTTGACTTCATGGGACGTGCTTTTCACTCGCTTACACAAACGACTCCTACGCTTCACGGACTTGATCTCGCCCCAGCTGTTGTTACAAGTACTGACGGCACAGTTGTCTTGCTCGACAAAGTCGATAATCGAGGTCTGGAAAACTTTATTCGGCCGATGATGCGCAAACTTGGCGGTTGGGGCGCCCTAGCCGCGTTCCATGAGCCGCATGAAATAGCTAATAGAACTGCGGTTTCTGGTAGCTATAGTCGCGCATGGGGACTGGGAAAGCTCTATATCGAGAACCTTGAAAACAATGGCTTTGACCTAAGGAGAACTTTGGCGAAACTCCACGAACAGAGCGTTCTTCGCAGCTTGGGGAGTGGATACGTTGTGGACGTACATTGGACCACGCGTTCCCAAGGTGGTAGGCGGAGTCCAGCCGCTATATTCACGGTGTTTATGGAATCTGGTAACGATGGGGTAATTGTTTCTGGGGAACATCTTCGTTTGGACGCAATGCACGAATTTCTTCTTGTATCCCAGAACGGACAGGTAATTGCTCAAGCTCCAGAAATCATTTCTGTAATCGATGTTCGAACGCAGAAAGCACTCCAAACTTCGTCGCTCAAACAGGGCATGAAGGTCGAGATCATCTCGCTTCCACCGGCGCCGGATTGGGCTTCGGCAGTTGGTCGTTCACTGAGCGATCCTAGTTATCATGGCATTAAACTACCGGCAGATAAGTGAATTCAATGGAAGAAAAACTGGATAACCCATCCTGTCTAGAAATTCTCCACGAGGTATTTCGTTCCCAGTTTGAGGTGCTGTGGGGCGGTGATGTGTTAGACAGAGAAATCAACGCTATCGGTCTAGGAACCTATGATCGAAATGGCGCCCCCACTTTTTGGACTCCTAACGGTGAGAAGAGTGGCTACTCGCTGGCGATTCTTCCGGAAGATCACTCTCCGGTACTCGAGTTTCTCATTCCGTCCCTTGTGCGCCAAGGTGTGGGAGCGGTCTTCCTAGTAGGAACAACTCCCAGTCAGTATTTGCCGCCAACGACCTTAGATCTCGCGAAGAAGACACGTTTACCGATCGTCTTTGTGTCTGATTCTTCTGCCGTTGAATCATTCACTGAAGTCGTAAGTTATTTCACGGCGAATGAATCTGCCGATCCGGAATTGCCGACACTTTTAGCGTCGAACTCCGCCTATTTAGATGACCCCCAATTACTGATGGATCTTTTCGCAAATAGGCTCGGAGCCAGTTTGTACCTGACTTCCAGCAAGAGAGACGAGCCGATCTTCACTTCTTCCCGTAAAAAAAGTGCCTTGAGCGCACAGATTCAGCCTAGGGAAGTCTCAGAGTTGTTTTCGTCGCGCAACGAAGTTTTTCGTCTCGAAGCCCGGTGGCCGTACCCGCCATCTCGTAGATTGAAGGCACGTTTAAATTTATATTCCAAATATGCAACCCTCTGTTTAAGACCCTGGGTTCTCAACCGTCATGAGGAACTGGTTGAAGATCAAGTACGAAAAATGGATCTCCTCACCGCACTGGCATCCGTCGAAGATCCAACGGCTCAGGATCTCCTTGCCGTCCAGGCTCATGAGTATGGTTGGAAAACTACCGCGTGGCACATAGCGGTGTGGGCAGATATTTCACACCCCGAACTTTCTGATCCATCTCTCAAGTTATTGCGACAAACCCTGCATATTAATTTAGGGGAAGGCAACTGGGTGCTGCATGGAGCCAATGAGATTTGTTTCATCTTCTCTTTATCTGATGAGAGTGAGATACCCTATTCCGATCTCTACACGGCGTCTGAAAAATTAGTTCCTCCACGCAAGCATCTATCCTTCCTTGCGGTATCCTTTCCTCAGTTTGGAGCACGGGGACTCGGTCTCGCAGTTCTCGAAGCGAGACGATTGCACAGACACGCCAAGGCGAACTCAGTGGGGTCTAAAGTTCATATCCAAAGCCATCAAGTCGATGACCCCTTGCTAGTGCACGTCCTAGGTGGTCCATTAGCTTTCAAGCAAGCACAGGCAAAAGTCCGGTTGCTCGTCGACCACCCAAACTCAGAGCTGTTCAGAACGCTGGATACATATTTACAATGCGAATCCAACCTCAGCGAAACTTCGCAACGGCTTCACATACACCGCAACACAGTAAGTCAGCGTCTGCAGACAGTCGCGAAGCTTTTGTCCTTCTCCTTCGATGACCACAAAGAGAAACTGGCTCTGCGCTGTGCGTTCGAAATTCTTAGATCAGAGCCGCATGTCGCTGCAAAATATGATCGATAGCGACGAAACCAGTTTGTTCTGATGATTCGTGTGTTTGGAAGATGTCACGCACGTCCATGCCAGCCAAAAGGGTCAGACCAGTGTGTACAACGAAGACCGGCCCTGGACTCCCGCGAAAACGGGTAGCGGAACCGGTCATGTTGTAAATCATTGTAATTGAAAGCCGTGCCTACTGCCTCCAGAAGCCAGTGGTGCCGGTCAAGAACGCTGTTCCGTCCACTACAGAACCGGGCCGCGGAGCAGGCTCAATATCAATCGGAAGCGCCAGGTTGACCATCATGCCGCAATCGGCAACGACGCGGTACCACTGCTTACCCGTGAGTTGATTGGTCACCACCTCAACCTCTACGCACACCGCTTTAAAAATGCTGGCCGAACTCAACTCTTCTAGCTCAGCCGCTCCGGTCGAAAAGTGAAACAGCCCCGGGCTGGCAATGAACGTTGGCCCCAACGTAATTTCACTGGGCATCCCGTCAGCCTGGTCGGCCAGAGACGAAGCATCAATGGGTGTCTGCTGGGCGCGCCAGTCATCAACTGACTCAAACACTTCAACATCAGCGGCGACGGCACCAAGACAGTACGAAGGATATGGTTCAGGCTCACCGACGTCGTCTCGCGCATAAACCGGATACATAAACGGATCATCCACCCAGACCAGCACTTTAGTGAACAGAGAACCATCAGGTTCATATACATTCATCACAGCTAAACCAGGGATCGGCTGCCACGCGTCAACAGGTACATGAGCAGGACCCGTCACCGAAACAGAATTGTCGAACCTACCGTCTAACGACTCGTATACAGAAAATGTGGCCCCTGACGGATCTACGTAGGCGGCCATATGGGTGAAGTCGGGGGCGTCCACGCTTAAGAGCGTGCCTTGGCTCAGTAATGAAAGGGTGTCATTCCAATCAGGAAGAAGACCAAGAGATTCCAAATATGTTTGTGCCACACGCTTATTTTGTCATGTACGCAGACAACCGTGCACATCAGGCCTGGTCTCTACTAGAATCGGTGTGGCCTGTATGCATCATCCGTGGAACACGGGACGCGCAGCGCTCAAGGCACCGCCAAACAGGGAAGGACACACATGAAGACCGCAGAAATTAAGCGCCGCTGGCTGGAATTCTTCGAATCCAAAGGCCACACCGTGGTGCCATCTGCGTCCGTGATCTCATCCGATCCCTCCATCCTCTTCAACATTGCCGGCATGGTGCAGTTCATCCCATACCTCACCGGCCGCGAACCCGCCCCCTTCCCACGCGCCACCTCCGTGCAAAAATGCGTGCGCACCGCAGACATCGAAGAAGTAGGCCAAACCACCCGCCACGGCACGTTCTTCCAAATGAACGGAAACTTCAGCTTTGGCGACTACTTCAAGAGCGAAGCCATCTCCATGGCCTGGGAACTGCTCACCACCCCAGAAGACAAAGGTGGCCTGGGCTTTGACCCCAACCGCCTGTGGGTCACCGTCCACGAAGACGACGCGGCCTCAATCGACCTGTGGCTCGAAGAAACCAGCATGCCCCGCGAACGCATCCAAATGCGCGGCAACGAAGACAACTTCTGGCACACCGGCCAACCCGGCCCCGGCGGCTACTGCTCCGAAATCTACTACGACCGCGGCCCCGCATACGGCAAAGAAGGCGGCCCAGTAGCCGACGAAGACCGCTACATCGAAATCTGGAACCTCGTCTTCATGGAGTTCGAACTCTCCGAGGTCCGCACCAAAGTCGACTTCGACATCAAAGGCGACCTGCCCGCTAAAAACATCGACACCGGCATGGGCCTGGAGCGCGTGGCGTTCCTCAAGCAAGGTGTCGAGAACATGTACGAAATCGACGAGGTCTACCCTGTCATCAAGAAGGCCGAAGAGCTCTCCGGCCGCGCATACGGCGCCAACCACGACGACGACGTCCGCATGCGTGTTGTCGCCGACCACGTCCGCTCCGCCCTCGTCATCATCGGCGACGGCGTGCGCCCCGGCAACGAAGGCCGCGGCTACATCCTGCGCCGCCTGCTACGCCGCTCCATCCGCGCCATGCGCCTGCTGGGAGTCACCCAACCCGTGCTCCCACACCTGCTTCCCGTCTCCAAAGACGCTATGAAGCAGTCCTACCCGGAACTCGACACCGACTTCGACCGCATCTCCAAGATCGCCTACGCGGAAGAAACCGCGTTCCTGCGCACCCTGGAATCTGGCACCCAGCTGCTCACCCGCACCGTCGCCGAGGTGGGCAAAGGTGGCACTATCGACGGCGCCGTGGCATTTACCCTCCACGACACCCACGGCTTCCCAATCGACCTCACCGTGGAAATGGCCCACGAGGCAGGCGTGGAAGTCGACGTTGACGGCTTCAAAGCCCACATGGAAGAACAGCGCCAGCGCGCTAAAGCTGACGCGAAGTCCAAGAAGGGCGGGGGAGCGAACCTCACCGCTTACTCCCACCTGCTCGAAGCCGGCACCTCGGAATTTGTGGGCTACGACAACCTCAACACCTTTGCCACCGTGCGTGGCATCGTCAAGGACGGTGAAGCCGTTCCCGTGGCCCGCGCCGGTGACACCGTCGACGTAGTCCTGGACATCACCCCGTTCTACGCTGAATCCGGTGGTCAAACTGCTGACATCGGCCACCTCACCGGCCCTGACCTCAAAGCCCGCGTCACCGACGTTCAGAACATCCTCGCCGGGCTGCCCACGCACAAGGTCACGGTAGAAACCGGTGAACTGGAAACCGGCGCCCTCATTACCGCGCAGGTCGACCCAGACCACCGCTACCAAGCCCAACAGGCGCACTCAGCAACCCACCTCATCCACGCCGCTCTGCGTGAAGTCCTGGGGTCAAACGCCACCCAGGCCGGATCGCTGAACAACCCCGGCTACCTGCGCTTCGACTACTCGTACCCAGAAGCACTCAGCCCAGCCGCTCGCCAAGAAATCGAAGAATGCGCCAACACCGCAGTCCGCGACAACTTCGAAGTGGGCTACGACTTCCTGCCCTTCGAAGAAGCCAAGAAGTCCGGTGCCATGGCCCTGTTCGGTGAACGCTACCCAGAAATCGTGCGTGTGGTCGACATCAACGGCACCTGGTCGCGTGAACTCTGTGGAGGAACGCACGTCACCCGCACCGCAGAAATCGGCCCCATCTCGCTGACCAGCGAAGCCTCCGTGGGCTCCGGCACCCGTCGCATCGAAGCCAGTGTGGGACTCGACGCTATGAAACAACTGGCCCGCGAACGCGCCACCGTGGCCCAGCTGTCAGAACTGCTCAAGGTGCCCGGCCCAGACGTCTACGAACGTGTCACCGGCCTCATGGACCGCATCAAAGAAGCCGAACGCACCATCGCACATCTCAACCAGGAGAAGGTCCTGGCCCGCGCAACCGACGCAGCCGCCAGCGCCCTGAAACTCGGCCCCGCAACCGTCGTCACCACTGAACTCGGTGAGGTGGCAAACGCCGCGGACGTCCGCTCCTTCGTCCTCGACGTGCGCAACCGCCTGAACGACCCCAGCCACGTCATCGCAGCAGTGGGACTGGCCAACGACAAACCCGCCGTCGTCATCGCTGTAGGCCATGACGCACAGCAAGCCGGCCTAAAAGCCGGAGCTCTTGTCACCTCGGCCTGCAAGACCCTGGGCGGCGGCGGAGGCGGCAAGCCCGACCTCGCACAGGGCGGCGGCCAGGACGCCGCCAAGGTCTCCGAAGCACTTCAAGCAGTGCGCGACCAGGTAGCGAACTCGTGAGACGTGGCCGACGCTTAGGGATCGACGTTGGAGCCGTGCGCGTGGGAATCGCCCACAGCGACCCCGACGGGATCCTCGCCTCACCTCTTGAAGTGGTCAACCGCCGAGGTGGTGACAACTTCGCCCTGCGACGCATCCAAGAAATCGTGGAGGAAGTCGACCCGGTTGAACTGGTGATCGGCGACCCCACGTCCTTGGACGGCAAGGCGCGCCAGTCAGCGGACAAAGCTCGGCGTTTCGCCCAAAAGATCGTGGACCGCACTGGGCTCCCGGTAAGGTACGTGGATGAACGTTTTACGACTACACAAGCGCACCTGATGCTCCAAGCAGCAGGAAAAACGTCTAAGCAACGACGCGAAACCGTGGACGCGCAAGCCGCAGTGGTGATCCTGCAAACAGCTCTCGACGCTCTAGCACGTGAGGACAACAGTGGGGATTGACGACGTATTTGAAAACAAGAGCACTCGCAAGGACGCCCGGCAGCGTCGGCGCGCCCGGCAAATCCGGCGTCGCCGCATCACCGCCATCGTTGTAGTGCTCGCACTCGTCGCCGGTGTCAGCGGAATTGTCGCAGTGAGCACCGCAACAGGCGCGTTCTCCAGTTTCTTCGAGTCCAAAAAAGACTACGAAGGCGAAGGAGAAGGTGAAGTCACCGTCACCGTGATCCCCGGCGCATCCGCCAGCCAAGTGGCCAACCAGTTGGTTGAAGAAGACGTCATCCAAGCGGCGTCCCCGTTCCTCAAAGAGATCGAAAGCCGGGGCGTCGTCATCAAGGCCGGGACGTTCAAAATGCGCAAACGCATGAGCTCCAAGGCCGCAGTCGACGTGCTGGAAGAAGCTACCGCTGCCCACCGGCTCACCGTGGCAGAAGGCCACACCATCAAAACCATCAAGGCCAACGCCATCAAAGCCGGTGTCAACGAGCAACAACTCGACAAGGCCATCGACAAGAAGAAGCCCAAGGACTACGGCCTCGACGTCGACGCGCCCAACCTGGAAGGCTACCTGTACCCGGCCACCTACGACATCGACCCGTCACGCCCGGTAGAAGCGCTGGTCCAAGACATGGTCAACAAAACCAAGGACGAACTCAACAAGCTGGCCATCCCGCACGACGACGCCCACTACTACCTAACACTTGCCAGCCTGGTGCAGATCGAAGCCAACAGCGACCCCGAGGTGCAAGCCAAGGTGGCGCGCGTGTTCGTCAACCGGGTGGGCAAGAAGTCTCAAACCAGCGGGCTTCTCCAGTCCGACGCCACCGTGGCCTACATTCACGGTGCGCGTCAGGACCTGACCACAACAAAGGAAGAACGCGAAAGCAACAACCCGTACAACACGTACAAGCACAAAGGATGGATGCCAGGCCCCATCAACTCGCCAGGTGAACCCGCCGTTCGTGCGGCCTTGAACCCGGCCAAGGGTGATTGGCAGTTCTTCGTCGCAACCAACCCTGACGAAGGAACCGTGAAGTTCGCCAGCAACTACAAAGACCACCAGAAGAACGTCGAAGAGTTCCGCAAATGGTTGCGCGAACACCGTAAGAAGAATGGATAATTTTAACGCCTGCGTGGCAGGGTCTCCCATCGCGCACTCCAAATCACCTGACCTGCACACGGCAGCACTCACAGCGCTGGGCATCCCGGGTCAGTACGGCTCAGTTGAACTCACAGAAGACCAACTAGCCGGCCACATCGACGCCCACCCCGAACTCGTGGGCATGTCGTGCACCATGCCGCTCAAAACCACCCTGGCTCAACTAGCCCACGAACGAAACTGGAACATCGACCCCACCGTGACCGCAACCCGGGTCGCCAACACGTTCGTCAACACCCCCACGCCATCCGTCTACAACACCGACGTCGCTGGAATCGTAGGTGCCCTGCGAACCTCTGCCACCTCGGCGGCCGTTGTGGGGTCCGGTGCAACAGCAACCAGCGCGCTGGTAGCCCTCAAAGAGCTGGGCACCACGTCCGTGGACATTTACGCCCGCAACCAACGGACCCGCGCCGACCTGGCCCAACTCGCCCAATCACTGGGCATGGACGCCACCCACGCTGGCCTGGAGAACATCAACTGGGACCACGACGTCATTGTGAGCACCCTGCCCACCGGGGTGGACTTGGACGTTCCCACCCGGCTTTCTGCCACCGTGTTAGACGTCGCGTACGCCCACGGCTCAGTGGGGGAGAAGGCTAGAGACGCCGGAGCCGAGGTGGTCTCCGGCCTGGCAATGTTAGTGGAGCAGGCTGTCGCTCAGTTCGTTCACTTTGTGGGTGTCACCGGGAGGTCGCTCACCTCAGAAGAGGTGCACCGCGTTACGGTTGCCATGTACGAAGCCGTCAACCTGACCCCGCCCGTCACCCCACCGAAAGGAGACTCATGGAGTCCATCTCATTAGTCGCAGGACTGTCTCTTGCGGTGGGAGCGTCGATCGCCGTATCCGTCATCATTTGGTTCATTTTCCCCAAACTTATTAACGACGAAGCAGGCCTACGCTTATTGCGTGGCCTGCGCACCGACAACCGTCCCGTATGGCTTGTGTCCTTCGTCATGGCGGCAACAGGGCTGGTACTCGCCTGGATTTCCGGGTTCTTCCTGCCCCTTTTCATGTCGCGTACCTACGCCGACATCCCCATCATCATCGCCCTAGGCGTCTTCGCGGGTGCAACCGCGTGGCTGTTCTGGATCGACAGCGTCCTCCACCGCCTACCCAATCTGATCGTGCTACCCGTCACAGGGCTCATGATCGTGGCCTATCTGGTGTCCATGGTGCTAGGCGTGACCAGCAAACAGTCCGCCTTTGACCAACTGTGGGCACGCGGAGCAACCCCGGCACTAGCAGGACTCGCCGGAGCCGGAATCACCGTGGTCATCTTCGCGATCGTCTACCTGTTTGGCCTTGCCCTGGGCAAAGAAACCCTTGGTCTGGGCGATGTGAAACTCGCAATCCCCGTGGGAATGGTTGCCGGAACAGCGAGCCAATGGGGACTTATTGTGGCACTTGTCATCATGAATCTGTCAGCCCTGGTGTATTTCCTCATGTACTTAGGTAAACGTCGCAACATTGCGTTTGGGCCACACATGCTCATTGGTGCGTGGACCGCAGCGTTGATCACACCGCTCATTCTGTAGAGTTAGTTAAATGTTGAGATGGCTGACCGCAGGTGAATCGCACGGCGAAGCGTTAGTTGGAATCCTCGAAGGGCTCCCCGCGCACGTCGACGTCACCACAGAAGATCTTTCCCGCGCACTCGCGCGCCGCCGCCTGGGTTACGGCCGAGGCGCCCGCATGAAGTTCGAAGCCGACGAAGTCCGCCTCTTAGGCGGCGTACGACACGGTAAAACCCTGGGCGGACCCGTAGCAATCGAAGTGGGCAACACCGAATGGCCCAAATGGGAAACCGTCATGAGCCCCAACCCCGTCGACCCCGACGAGCTGGAAGGGCTGGCCCGGGCCGCTAAGCTGACGCGACCTCGGCCGGGGCACGCCGACTTAGTTGGCATGATGAAGTACGACTGGGACGAAGCCCGCCCTATTCTTGAACGTGCCTCTGCCCGCGAAACCGCAACCCGGGTGGCTCTGGGAGCTGTCGCAAGTCAGTTCCTCAAAGCACTCGACATTGAGATCGTGTCCCACACCGTGGCTATTGGCCCGGTCGAAGGTGGGCGCGACCTGGCACGTCCCACCGCCGCTGACGTGGATCAGCTGGACGCTGACCCGTTGCGCTGTTTCGATCCGGAGCTCTCGCAACGGATGGTCGCCGAGGTGGAAGACGCCAAAAAGGCCGGCGACACCTTGGGTGGGGTAGTAGAAGTCATTGTGTACGGCACGTTCCCCGGTTTGGGATCGCACGTGACAGGCGACCGCCGTTTGGAATCCCGCTTGGCTGCTTCACTCATGGGAATCCAAGCGATCAAGGGTGTAGAAATCGGTGACGGTTTTGAAACCGCGCGCCGCCGGGGTTCCGTGGCTCATGACGAAATTGACGCTGAAAACGGCGTGAAGCGTCTGACCAACCGCGCCGGAGGTATCGAAGGTGGCATGACCACGGGCGAACCCATCATTGTGCGCGCCGCCATGAAGCCTATTTCTACCGTGCCTCGCGCCCTGTCCACGGTTGACGTGGCAACCCAAGAACCCGCCAAAGCACACCACCAGCGTTCCGACGTGTGCGCGGTACCCGCAGCCGGCGTGGTCGCTGAAGCCATGGTTGCCTTGGAACTTGCCCAGGCAGTGCTGGAGAAGTGCGGCGGGGACTCGGTTGACGAAGTCAAACGCAACCGCGACGCCTACCTCAGCCACATCGATCCGTTCTTGTTAGGCCAATGAGTGTAGAACCCGTCCCCAGGCCAGCACCACCACTCAACCCAGTGCCGGCCGCGGGCGCACGGATCGCGCTCATTGGTCCACCGGCAGCGGGGAAGTCGACAATTGGACGGTTGCTCGCTGAACGCCTGGATATTCCATTGCGCGACACCGACGCCCGTATCGTTGCAGAGCACGGAGATATTCAGCAGATTTTTGCGTCCCGAGGTGAAGCCCGGTTTCGTGAAATCGAGCGCGAGGTCGTGCGCAAGTCCCTGCGCGAACTGCTGGATCGTCCCGGTGTGGTGTCCCTGGGTGGGGGAGCGATCCTCAACCCCGGAACCCGCGCGCAACTGAAGCACCCAGCCATAAAAGTCATCACCATCATGATTGACGCCGAGGTGGCGAGGGTACGACTTGGAGGTTCCCGGCGTCCGCTTTTGGACGACGACGAAGACCCTGTGGCCGCGTGGCAAGCTCTGGTGGACGAACGGCAGCCACTGTATGAGTCCGTGTCGACCGCAACCGTGAGTGCGTCGAACGAACCGCCCTCAACCGTGGTCAACCGGGTTGTGGACGTGCTCACTAAACTGCAACGTGAAGAAGAATACGCACGCTTTGATCAGGAGGAGACCATTGACTGAAATCCGCGTGACCGGCGGAGGCGACTACCCCGTCATCGTAGGATCGAAGCTCCTGGGCAAACTGCCCCAACTGTTAGGCACCAACGTCCAACGCGTCCTGGTGATCTACCCACGCGCACTGCGCACTACAGGTGAACTTGTACGCGAAGACCTGGCTTCCATCGGACTTGAAGCGATCGCCGCTGAAATTCCTGACGCAGAAGAAGCAAAACACATCCGCGTTGCCGAATTCTGCTGGCAGATCCTAGGCCAGTCCGACTTCACCCGCTCTGACGCGATCGTGGCCGTGGGCGGGGGAGCCATCACGGACCTGGCAGGGTTCGTAGCAGCTACGTGGCTGCGGGGCATCAAATTCGTCAACATTCCCACCACCTTCTTAGGCATGGTCGACGCTGCCGTTGGTGGCAAAACCGGGATCAACACGGCAGAAGGCAAAAACCTGGTGGGTGCCTTCCACTCGCCAGCTGGTGTTCTCGCCGACACCGACACGCTGGCAACCTTGCCTGAGAACGAACTGTTCACCGGCATGGCTGAAGCCGTCAAATGCGGGTTTATTGCCGACCCCACAATCCTCGATCTCATCGAGAACACGCCCAAGGACGTTCTGGCCAACCACGAATCTCCCGAACTGCGCCAGATCATCGAACGCACAATTGAGGTCAAAGCCCGCGTGGTCTCCGGTGACTTCAAGGAATCCGGCACCCGCGAAATCCTCAACTACGGCCACACGCTGGGCCACGCAATCGAACGCAATGAGCGCTACCAGTGGCGCCACGGAGCTGCCGTGGCCGTGGGCATGATGTTCGCAGCTGAACTGGGAGTGATGCTCAAGAACCTTCCCGCCGAGGTGGTGGACCGTCACCGCGCAATCTTGGAACACCTCGGCCTGCCCACCGGCTACCGTTCCGACCGCTGGCCGCAACTTCTGGACACCATGAAGCGGGACAAAAAAGCCCGCGGGAACCTCATGCGCTTTGTGGTTCTGCGGGACATCGCGCAACCCGTTGTCGTGGAAGTGCCCGACACCTCGCTTCTGTACACCGCGTACCAGGCCATTGGAGTCGACTCACCGGTGCGCACAATTTAGACCACCTGTTACAATCTTCTGGGCGCACAGCCCTACACATCTATGAAAGGAATCGCGTGGCAACCACCAACGATCTGAAGAACGGCATGGTTCTCAAGCTCGACAACGAACTCTGGCAGGTTGTTGAATTCCTGCACGTGAAGCCAGGAAAGGGCCCGGCTTTCGTGCGCACCAAGATCAAGAACGTGCTGTCCGGCAAAATTGTGGACCGCACCTTCAACGCCGGCACCAAAGTTGAGACCGCAAACGTGGACCGCCGCGATATGCAGTATCTGTACCACGACGGTTCCGACTACATCTTCATGGACGAACAGGACTACGACCAGGTCCCACTGTCTGAAGCCCTTGTTGGCGACGCTGCAAACTTCATGCTCGAAAACCAGAGCGTCCAGGTTGCATTCCACGAAGGCAACCCGCTCTACATCGAACTGCCAGCCGCAGTGGAACTCACCATCAGCCACACCGAACCTGGCCTGCAGGGTGACCGCTCCAGCGGTGGAACCAAGCCTGCAACTGTAGAAACCGGTTACGAAATCCAGGTTCCACTGTTCCTCGAAACCGGTACCCGGGTTCGCGTAGACACCCGTACCGGAGATTACCTGGGGCGCGTCAAAGAGTGAGCGCCCGGTATCGAGCACGCCGCAGGGCACTCGAACTCCTTTTTGAAGCCGAAGCTCGGAACCTCCCTGAAGCGGAACTCATCAAGCTTCGCGAAAACGACGAAGAGTACCCTCTGCGACCCTACTCCCGTGAAATCGTTGACGGAGTGGTGACCCACCGCGCGCAACTGGACGAACTCATCTCCACTTACGCGCACGGTTGGACTCTAGAGAGAATGCCACGGGTCGACCGCGCTGTTCTGCGGATCGGCCTGTGGGAAATCCTCTACAACGACGAAGTCGACGACCCCGTAGCGATCGACGAAGCCGTCACCCTGGCCAAGGAATACTCCACCGACGATTCGCCAGCTTTTGTCAACGCTCTGTTGGACAGGATCAGCAAACTTAAAGACACGCTTTAGGTATGCTTGTCATGAAACCACCTTTAACCACCGTCCTGTGAGGCGGAGAAGGAGGAGTCATGCGGACACGTACAGTTCTCGACGCCAAAGAAATGGCTCGAGCGCTTTCTCGCATAGCCCACGAAATCATTGAAGCGAACAAGGGCGCACAGAACCTTGTTCTTCTAGGAATTCCCACCCGCGGAGTGCCGCTTGCACAGCGCCTGGCAGAACGCATTGGGCAGATCGAGCCCGGCGTTGACGTCACGGAAATCGTGGGAAGCCTGGACATCACCATGTACCGGGACGACCTCAAAGCAGGAAAACTGCGGACTCCCGAGCCCACTAACATTCCCCGCGGTGGCGTCGACGGGAAAACCGTCGTTCTCATTGACGACGTCCTGTTTTCCGGCCGCACTATTCGCGCAGCCCTGGACTCTTTAGCCGATGTGGGCAGGCCCGAAGCCGTGCGCCTGGCCGTTCTTGTGGACCGTGGTCACCGGGCCCTGCCCATTCGGGCCGACCACGTGGGTAAGAACCTCCCCACGTCCCTTTCAGAACGCGTATCCGTCACCGTCAAGGAAATTGACGGTGAGGATTCTGTCACGATTTCGGAGGCGTGATGAAACACCTGCTGTCGACAAAAGACCTGTCTCGTGACGACGCCGTTGAACTGCTCGACATTGCAGAAGAAATGACCCAGGTGTCCGCACGTGAAGTGAAAAAACTTCCCGTTCTGCGTGGGCGCACTGTGGTCAACCTCTTCTTTGAAGACTCCACGCGTACACGCATCTCGTTCGAAGCGGCTGCCAAGCGTCTGTCTGCCGATGTTCTGAACTTCTCTGCAAAAGGGTCGTCGGTGTCCAAAGGTGAAAGCCTGCAAGACACCATCCAAACCCTGGGCGCCATGGGTGCCGATGCGATCGTGGTGAGGCACCCAGGTTCGGGAACCCCACACCGGATTGCCACCTCGGGCTGGTTGCACGCCCCCGTTCTCAACGCAGGCGACGGCACCCACGAACACCCCACCCAGGCACTCCTGGACTCCTTCACACTGCGCCGGGTTATCTCCGGGCAACCCGCCTCGGGACCGGCAGACGGCTCCCGCGGGCGCACCCTGGACGGCGCAACCGTGGCGATCGTGGGCGATGTTCTGCACTCCCGTGTGGCTCGCTCCAACGTGCACCTGCTCAACACCTTAGGCGCACGGGTAGTTCTGATTTCGCCTCCCACGCTGTTGCCGTGGGGCGTAGAAACCTGGCCGTGCGAAGTGAGCTACTCATTCGACGAAGCGATTACTGACTACGACTTCGACGCCGTCATGATGCTGCGCGTACAACTCGAACGCATGCACCAAGCGTTCTTCCCCAATCCCCGCGAATACTCACGCATGTGGGGACTCACTCAGGAACGCTTAAACGCCCTGGGCGAGGACACCTGGATCATGCACCCCGGCCCCATGAACCGCGGATTCGAAATCTGCTCCGCGGCCGCTGACTCACCCCGCGCAGTAGTGCTTAACCAAGTAGAAAACGGGGTCGCCGTACGCATGGCCGCCCTGTACCGCCTCCTCACCGGACAGGAAGGATAACCGTGTCGATCCTCATCACATCAGTCAAACCCTACGGTGGTGAACCCACCGACATCGCAATCGACGGCGGGCGCATCGTTCCACACGTCGAAAACCCGGACACCACGATCGACGGATCCGGCCTGATCGCCCTTCCCGGTCTGGTGGACCTGCACACGCACTTGCGCGAACCCGGCAAAGAAGACGCCGAAACCGTGCTCACCGGCTCGCAGTCGGCCGCCCGCGGTGGGTACACGTGCGTGCACGCGATGGCCAACACACAACCGGTAGCAGACAACGCTGGTGTCGTTGAGCAGGTGTGGAACCTGGGACGCCAAGCAGGCTACACCGAGGTCGTTCCCATTGGCGCTGTCACGGTAGGTCAAGAAGGCACTGCGTTGGCAGAGCTCGGGGCTATGGCGTCTTCGGCTGCCGGGGTCCGCATCTTCTCCGATGACGGCATGTGTGTGCACGACCCACTGCTCATGCGCCGGGCGTTGGAATACGTCAAATCGTTCAACGGGATCATTGCGCAACACGCGCAAGAACCGCGCCTGACCGAAGGCGCGCAAATGAACGAAGGTGTGGTCAGTGCCGAACTGGGACTGCCCGGCTGGCCCGCAGTGGCTGAAGAAGCCATCATCGCCCGCGACATCCTGCTGGCCGAACACGTAGGCTCCCGCCTCCACGTGTGCCACCTGTCCACCAAGGGTTCGGTAGAGCTTGTCCGCTGGGCCAAGTCACGGGGCGTGAACGTCACCGCCGAAGTCACCCCACACCACCTCATGCTCACTGACGAGTTAGTCCGCTCCTACGACCCCGTCTACAAAGTGAACCCGCCACTGCGCACAGAAGCAGATGTGAAGGCGGTGCGCGACGGCCTAGCAGACGGAACGATCGACATTGTTGGAACGGACCACGCACCGCACACCGCCGAGCACAAGTGCGCAGAATGGACCGCCGCTGCAATGGGCATGGTGGGAATGGAAACAGCTCTTGCCATCGTTGTCGAAGCCATGAAAGACCACGACTTCGACTGGCACGACGTAGCCCGCGTGATGAGCACCAGGCCCGCTGAAATTTCTGGGCTGACTACGCATGGCTCGCTGGATACGGGTGCAGCCGCCAACATCGTGCTGATCGACCCAGCGGCTGACGTGACCATCGAACCGAACGACCACGCGACTCTGGGTCGCAACAACCCGTTCAAGGGCTTCAAGGTCGACACTCAAGTGGTCCACACCTTCCTGTACGGCGCCCACGTTGTACGAAACGGTCAACTCGCTGAACCACACCCAATCTCAGGGGGTGCCCACACGTGGATCGACTGATCCCAGTTCTCATTCTTCTCGCCGTTCTGGTTCTCCTGTTCTTTCTCATGTGGAAAGGCTGGAAGAACCGTCAGGCAAGCCAGACGAACATTCCCGAACCCCAGCGGCCCACGCGCGAACCGTCCGGGCCCGGATTCCAAGGCATGTACGTCGCCACCACGTACGCAACCAACCCCCTTGAACGGATCAACGTCCACCACCTCGGCGTGCGCACCAACGGGACCCTGCACATTGAGGATGACCGGGTTGTTTTCATGCTCGATGGGATTGACGGAATTGAAATCCCGTTCACCGCGATTGACGAGGTCACAACAGCATCCGGGATGGTTGGCAAGTTCGTTGAAAAAGACGGTCTCGTGGTGATCGTATGGACCCTGGGTGACACCCAGGTCGCCACCGGTTTCCGACCACGCCTGGCCCACGCACGCACAGAAATTCTTGAAAGTTTAGCTCTGACAGAGAAGGTGAAATGAGCACTTTTGAACCTGCGGTCCTAGTCCTAGAAGACGGCACCGTCTACGAAGGCTCCGCATACGGTGCACGAGGAACAACCTTTGGCGAAGCGGTATTCGTCACCGCAATGACCGGATACCAAGAAACCCTCACCGACCCCTCGTACCACAAACAAGTGGTCATCCAGACGTTCCCACACGTGGGCAACACCGGGGTCAACGACGAAGACGACGAATCACGCGACTACTGGGTCGCAGGTTACGTCGTGCGTGACGCCTCGCGCATCTCGTCGAACTGGCGCTCCACCGAAGACCTCGAAACCCGTCTGAAGCGACTGGGAATCGTGGGAATCTCGGACGTGGACACGCGCGCACTCACCCTGCGCCTCCGCGAAGAAGGATCCATGCGCGTGGGCATCTTCTCAGGGGAAGAAGCCTCCACCGACCACGCAACACTGCTCGAAAAGGTGAAAGCCCAACCCCGTATGGAAGGTTCGGCCCTGGCAGACGAGGTGAGCACCACCTCGGCGTACACCGTGGAAGCTCAAGGCGAAAAGAAATACACCGTCGTCGCCTACGACCTGGGCATCAAGGGACGCTCACCCTTCCACCTGGCCGCCCGCGGAATGGAAGTTCACGTGGTGCCCGCAACCACCACATTCGAAGAGCTCAAGTCCTACAACCCCGACGGCGTGTTCTTCTCCAACGGGCCAGGTGACCCGGCAACCGCAGACCACCAGGTAGAAGTACTCACTCGCGTTCTTGAAGAAAAGATCCCGTTCTTTGGCATCTGCTTCGGAAACCAGTTACTGGCCCGCGCCCTGGGCTTCGAAACCTACAAACTGCGCTTCGGACACCGAGGCATCAACCAGCCAGTCCTGGACGTCGAGACCGGGCGGGTGGAAATCACCGCTCAAAACCACGGATTCGCCGTGGACGCACCCATTGGTGAACCCGTGAACGCGCCCAACGAGAAGTTCGGACGCGTGCAAGTGAGCCACATCGGCCTCAACGACAACGTGGTAGAAGGGCTCGCCTGCCTAGACATCCCAGCGTTTTCCGTACAGTTCCACCCGGAAGCCGCCGCGGGACCCCACGACTCAGAAAACCTTTTCGACCGGTTCGCTCGCATCATGAGCGAAGCTTAAGGAGGACCCGTGCCACTGCGCAAAGACCTACAGTCAGTTCTTGTCATCGGTTCGGGGCCCATCGTCATTGGCCAGGCCTGCGAATTCGACTACTCCGGCACCCAAGCGTGCCGGGTTCTACGCTCAGAAGGCCTGCGCGTCATTTTGGTCAACTCGAACCCCGCGACCATCATGACCGACCCTGACATCGCCGACGCCACCTACGTCGAACCGATTGACCCTGAAGTGATCGAAGCGATCATCGCAAAAGAACGCCCCGACGCCCTTCTGCCCACTCTGGGTGGTCAGACCGCTCTCAACGCGGCCATCAACCTGCACAAGGCAGGGGTGCTTGAGAAGTACGGTGTTGAGCTCATCGGTGCCGATGTCGACGCGATTGAACGCGGAGAAAACCGTCAGCAGTTCAAAGACGTCGTGGAAACCTGCGGTGCTGAAGTGGCCCGCTCACGGATCGCTCACACCATGGACGAATGCCTTGAAGCAGCCCAAGAACTGGGCTACCCCATGGTGGTCCGTCCGTCGTTTACCATGGGCGGCCTGGGCTCCGGAATGGCGTACAACGAAGACGAGCTTCGCCGCATCGCTGGCGACGGTCTGCACGACTCACTCACCAACGAAGTGCTGTTGGAAGAGTCGATTCTGGGGTGGAAGGAATACGAACTTGAACTCATGCGCGACCGCAACGACAACGTGGTTGTGGTGTGTTCAATCGAAAACTTCGACCCGGTAGGCGTCCACACGGGTGACTCCATCACGGTCGCACCCGCCATGACACTCACCGACGTGGAATTCCAGAAGATGCGCGACATCGGTATCGCGATCATCCGCGAAGTTGGCGTGGACACGGGTGGGTGTAACATCCAGTTCGCCGTCAACCCCGACAACGGACGCATCGTCGTCATCGAAATGAATCCGCGTGTGTCCCGCTCATCAGCGCTTGCGTCCAAGGCCACCGGGTTCCCAATTGCGAAGATCGCAGCCAAACTGGCCGTTGGTTATTCGCTGGATGAGATCCGCAACGACATCACGCAAGAAACCCCGGCGTCGTTCGAACCTGCCCTGGACTATGTCGTGGTCAAGGTTCCACGCTTCGCGTTCGAGAAGTTCCCGGCAGCCGACCCAACCCTCACCACCACCATGAAGTCCGTGGGCGAGGTCATGGCGCTGGGCCGTAACTTCACCACCGCCCTGCAGAAAGCCATGCGATCCCTGGAGCAGAAGGGCTCGCAGTTCGATTTCACTGCGCAGTTCGACCTGGACAACGCAGAAATCAAGAAGCAGGTTCTAGCTGATCTGGCCCACCCAACTGCGGAGCGCATCCACACCGTGATCACGGCGCTGAACTCCGGCATGAGCGTTGAAGATGTCCACGAGGCTAGTGACATCGACCCGTGGTACTTGGACCAGATGAAGCTTCTGTGTGAGGTCGCCGAGGTCGTCCGCACCCAGGAGTTGTCCCCGCAGGTTCTCAAGTTGGCAAAGCGTCACGGCTTCTCAGACGAACAGATTGGCGCGCTGCGTCACCTGGACGCTGAAGTGGTGACCGGCGTTCGCCACGCTTTGGGAATCCGCCCGGTCTACAAGACAGTGGACACATGCGCTGGTGAGTTCGCCGCGCACACGCCGTACCACTACTCGAGCTACGACCAGGAAACCGAAGTCCAGCCACGTGACCGCGAAGCCGTCATCATCTTGGGCTCCGGACCTAACCGGATCGGGCAGGGTATCGAGTTCGACTATTCGTGTGTCCACGCCACGATGGCGCTAGCTGAGGCCGGCTACGAAACCATCATGGTCAACTGCAACCCGGAAACCGTGTCAACGGACTACGACACGGCCGACCGCCTGTACTTTGAACCACTCACGTTTGAAGACGTCATGGAGATCTACAACGCGGAACTGGCCGCCGGACCCATCAAGGGCGTCGTATGCACCCTGGGTGGCCAGACCCCGCTGGGACTTGCGGCTCGCCTGAAAGAAGCGGGCGTTCCCGTGTTGGGCACCCAGCCGGAAGCCATCGACTTGGCAGAGGACCGCGGCGAGTTCGGCCGGGTTCTACACCAGGCGGATCTCCTTGCTCCCAAGCACGGAACCGCGACCACGTATGAGGAAGCTGAGGCGATCGCCGAATCGATCGGCTACCCCGTTCTGGTTCGCCCGTCCTACGTGCTGGGTGGGCGCGGAATGCAGATTGTGTACGACAACGCCCAGCTGCGTTCGTACATGGATTCCGCGACCGAGGTGTCACCCACCCGTCCCGTTCTTGTGGACCGGTTCCTGGAAGACGCCGTCGAAATTGACGTCGACGCGCTGTTCGATGGGGAAGACCTGTACATCGGGGGAGTCATGGAACACATTGAGGAAGCGGGTATCCACTCGGGTGACTCAGCATGTGTTCTCCCCGCAATCACGCTGGGTGAAAATGTTCTCAAGCGTGTGCGGTCGGCGACCCGAGCGATCGCGGAAGGCACCGGAGTTCGGGGTCTGCTCAACATCCAGTTCGCAGTCGCAGCCGATGTTCTCTACGTGATCGAGGCGAATCCACGTGCTTCACGCACTGTTCCATTCGTCTCCAAGGCCACGGGTAAGCAACTGGCCAAGGCTGCGGCGAAAATTGCTGTTGGCGAAACAATCGCGTCCATGCGCGGAACGCTTCTGGAAGCAGAAGGTGACGGTTCGTACGTGAACCTGGATCACCCGGTTGCGGTGAAAGAAGCTGTTCTTCCGTTCCGTCGCTTCCGCGATGTTGACGGGCGAGTTGTCGACTCAATTCTTGGCCCGGAAATGCGCTCCACAGGTGAAGTTATGGGTATCGCACCAACGTTCCCCATGGCGTTCGCCAAAGCCGAAATGGGTGCTGGCGCTTCACTTCCCACGCAAGGACGTGTGTTTGTTTCGGTTGCAGACCGTGACAAGCGAGCCGCAGTATTGCCCGTGAAGAAACTTGCCGACATGGGCTTCGAAGTGATCTGCACGGAAGGTACCGCCGCAGTTATGGCACGCTACGGAATCAAGACCGTGGCCATGAAGAAGTACTTCGAACTTCAGGAAGGCGAACGTTCAATCCTGGACGACATTGCTGAACGGAAGATCGACCTGGTGGTCAACGTGCCCTCCGGGCGGCAAGAGCGTGCCGACGGATACGAAATCCGTGCGGCCGCAACAGCCGCACCTTTGCCGATCCTGACGACGACAGCCGAATTCGCAGCAGCAGTGTCTGCGATCGAAGCGATTCGTTCAGCCGAATTCGGCGTCGCCTCTTTGCAGGACTGGGCATGAGTTTCGCGCATCTGTGGCAATCGGCCATTGCACGTAACCCCCTGTGCGTGGGTATCGACCCAGCCCCAGCGACGCTCGAAGCGTGGGGGCTAGAAGATACCCCAGAAGGCTTAGCCTCATTCGCCACCACCATGCTGGAACAGTGCCACATGGAGGTGTGGTGCGTGAAGCCCCAAGTGGCGTTCTTTGAACGCCACGGGGCGGCTGGCATAGCGGTTTTGGAAAGCGTGCATAAGATCGCACAAGACCTGGGGATGGTCGTTATCACTGACGCGAAACGTGGAGACATTGGCTCCACGATGGACGGCTACGCTGACGCTTATCTCAACCCAGACCGCCCGCTCGCCACAGATGCGCTCACCGTGTCCCCATACCTGGGGACAGACAGCCTCAACTCCGTGTTTAAAGCTGCAGAGAAGTACGGAACCGGGTTCTTCGCCCTGGCCCTCACGTCCAACCCGTCAGGGCCCCAAGTACAACACGCTCAAACGAGCGGAACAGCAGTTGCTGCGCAGGTCGTTGAAGCGGTACACAACTTCAACGAATCGGTTGGTGTCCCGCTGGGCGGACTGGTCGTAGGTGCCACGATCGGTGACGCCGCACGGAAACTCGGGATCGACCTCGGCGCTTTTAACGGACCCATCCTGTCACCTGGCTACGGTGCTCAGGGAGCCACAGTGGAAGACCTACATACGGTATTCGGTCGGGCCTTCGACAAGGTGTTCGTGAATGTCTCGCGAGGCATTTCAAGTTCTGGACCTGAGAAAATAAAGCACCATATTCGAACAATAAGTAGCGAAATTCGCGGGGATGCCCTATAGACTGACTCTAAGTTCCTTCTGGCTTAGGAGTACACGGTGGCACTAGAACCATTGACACCAGAACAACGGTCAGCAGCCCTGGAGAAAGCATTCCAGGCGCGACAAGCCCGAGCACAAGTCAAGGCTGACCTCAAAGCAGGAAAGACAACGTTGAAGTCGGTTCTGACGAACGCGGCTGAGAACGAAGCAGTGAGCAAAATGAAGGTTGTCGACCTGCTTAAGTCCATCCCGGGTGTAGGGGAGCGCCGAGCACAAGGGACAATGGAAGAAGTTGGGATTGCCGCCTCGCGTCGTATCAAGGGGCTGGGCGTCCATCAAAAAGCAGCACTTTTGGAGAAATTCGACAACGTATGACACCACGACTCACCGTTCTCACTGGCCCTTCTGCGGTAGGTAAAGGCACTGTTGGCGCCTATATCCGTGAACACTTCCCGCACGTGTGGTTCTCGGTTTCCGCGACCACCCGTGATCCGCGGCCTGGTGAGATCGATGGGGTGCACTACCAGTTTGTGTCACCGGCCGAATTCGACCACATGGTCAAATCCGGGCAGATGCTTGAAACTGCGGTGGTGCACGGCCGCAATCAGTACGGAACCCCGCGGGAACCTGTCATGCAAGCCTTGGACGAAGGCAAGTTTCCACTTTTGGAAATTGATCTCGCAGGCGCGCGCCAAGTCAAAGAGCGCATGCCAGAAGCCCGGTTCATCTTCTTAGCCCCGCCCAGCTGGGACGAACTGGTCCGCAGGCTAGTGGGTCGTGGCACGGAATCCGAAGAGGAACAAGCGCGTCGACTCGAAACCGCTAAGGTGGAACTCGCTGCTGAAGAAGAGTTCGACCACACCGTTGTCAACCACGATGTTAGAACTGCAGCCCAAGAACTAGTAACATTGATGGGGCTGTCTGTTGACAACCCCGAAAACTGAGCCGGAACTTTCACACTGTTCCGCAAACCTAGATGGAGAATGAGTGTCCGTTCAACCTGAAGGCATCACTAACCCGCCTATTGACGACCTGCTCGAAAAGACCGAATCAAAGTACGAACTGGTCATCGAAGCATCCCGCCGTGCGCGCCAGATCAACGCGTACTACGCACAGCTACAGGAAGGTCTGCTCGAAAACGTGGGACCGCTGGTGACACCAGAACCCAACGAGAAGCCACTGTCGATCGCCCTGCGTGAAATCGACCAGGACAAGATCATCATCCGTGAGGCCACCGAAGCTGATTTCGCAGCGCCGGAACCTGAGCCTGCGGCAGACGACCTCGGCTTCACCTTTGACCAGGACGTCGAAGAGTAAGTGAACATCGTTCTCGGAGTCGCCGGAGGAATCGCTGCTTACAAGGCATGCCATGTCGTCCGGTTGCTCAAAGAACAGGGGCACAGCGTGCGTGTTGTGCCCACCGAGGCGGCTTTGAAGTTCGTGGGAGCGCCCACGTGGGAAGCGCTGTCAGGTCAGCCCGTCGCCACCGACGTATTTGACCGCGTAGAAGAAGTCCAACACGTCAACGTGGGACACAGCGCCGACCTCGTGATCGTTGCACCCGCCACCGCCGACCTCCTCGCACGTGCCCGAGCCGGCATGGGCAATGACATGCTCGCAGCGACCCTGCTGGTGGCAACGTGCCCCGTGGTGTACGTTCCTGCGATGCACACTCAAATGTGGCAACACCCAGCCACACAAGACAATGTTGCGACTCTGCGTGCACGAGGCGCACACGTGATGGAACCCGCTTCCGGGCGCCTCACAGGTGCAGACTCAGGTCCTGGGCGTCTGCCCGAACCTGCAGACATTGTGGAATATGCGCTGTCACAGGCAGAGGGTTCATCCTCTACCGCTCTTGCTGGAACTGTGACTGCCCTTGCTGGCGCACATGTGTTTATTTCTGCTGGGGGAACCCGCGAACCGTTAGACCCCGTGCGCTACTTGGGTAACCGCTCATCTGGAAAACAAGGCGTTGCCTTGGCGCAGGTCGCCCTGGACATGGGCGCTGACGTGACCGTATGTGCAGCGAATGTTGCCAACGACGTTCTGGAACCCATTCGTGGCCGAGCCACCATTGTTCCGGTCGAAACCACCGAGGAACTTCACGAGCAATGTGTGGCAAATGGTGAAGACTCCGAACTCATCATCATGGCAGCCGCGGTCGCCGACTACCGTCCGGCAGAAATCGCTGAGCACAAAATGAAGAAGTCCGGCGATGAAGGTATGACGCTGTCCCTGGTGCAGAACCCGGACATTCTCAAAGACTTAGTCGCACGGTTTGGGGACACGAAAACCATTGTGGGCTTCGCCGCTGAAACTGGTTCAGACGAATCGACCCCCGAATCCTTGGCTCAACAAAAATTGTTGCGCAAAGGGTGCCGTGCACTGGTATTTAACAGCGTGGCGCAAGGGGCAGTGTTTGGCGACGATGCGACCTCGGTCATTGTGTACGAACGCGACGGAGACGACGTTCGGGAGCGCGTCCGCGCCTCTGGGACCAAGCAAGAAGTGTCACGCGTTGTCATGGAGTCGGTAGCTCAGCTACTACCCAGCTAGACTGTCATTCGTGAAAAGCTTGCGTTATTTTACTTCCGAATCGGTCACTGAGGGGCACCCCGACAAGATTTGCGATCAGATTTCTGACGCAGTCCTGGATAACTTGCTGGCTCAAGACCAGCGATCTCGTGTTGCGGTTGAAACTCTTGTCACCACCGGCCTCGTCCATGTGGCGGGTGAAGTCACCACCGACGGCTACGCCGATGTGGCCACAATTGCGCGTGACGTGATCACCGGAATCGGGTACACAAACTCAGACATGGGCTTCGACGGGCACTCGTGTGGCGTCACCGTGTCAATTGGCTCTCAGTCCAGTGACATCTCTGACGGCGTGACCACTTCGATCGAGGCTCGTGCCGGTGGGAACGATCCACTTGAACGCTTGGGGGCAGGTGACCAAGGTCTTATGTTCGGATACGCAGACAATGCGACGCCCGAACTGATGCCCATGCCCATCCACCTTGCCCACCGCATGTCCCAGAGGCTCTCAGAGGTCCGCAAGAACGGAACTGTGGACTACCTGCGCCCAGACGGCAAAACCCAGGTGACAATCGGTTACGACGGCGACAAGGCCGTGAGCGTGGACTGCGTAGTTTTGTCTAGCCAGCACGCAGAAGGCACCGATCATCGTGAACTGGAAAGCGACATTCTCGAACACGTCATCAACCCGATCCTCAACGACTCAGGGTTGGACACCTCGGGCACCGAATTCTGGATCAACCCAGCCGGGCCGTTCATCGTGGGTGGCCCCATGGGCGACGCGGGCCTCACTGGACGCAAGATCATCGTGGACACGTACGGTGGATTCGCCCGCCACGGAGGCGGTGCGTTTTCCGGAAAAGACCCGTCGAAGGTGGACCGTTCGGGTGCCTACGCAATGCGCTGGGTCGCCAAAAACGTCGTAGCGGCAGGGCTTGCTGACCGCGCAGAAGTGCAGGTGGCCTACGCGATTGGAAAATCGCACCCTGTTGGTTTGTACGTTGAAACCTTCGGTACCGAAAAAGAGGACCCGGCACGCATTGAAAAAGCCATTGAAGAGGTCTTCGACTTGCGCCCGGCAGCCATCATTCGGGAACTCGCACTCAATCGCCCCATTTACAACCTGACCAGCACGTATGGTCACTTTGGGCGCGAACTTCCCGAATTCACGTGGGAGAACACCGACCGTGCGGAAGCGTTGACGCGCGCGATCTGAACCCCGAAACTCGAAGAATGGAATTACCCGGCTTCGACAACCAGTTGAGGATCCGCGGGGGACTGACCCCAGCGCCGACCCAACCCGTCGCAGCCGTCCTGTTAGAAACCCCTGTTCCGCACTTAGCGCGAACCTTCGACTACGCGGTCACAGAGTCACTCGACGAAGACGCCCAGCCGGGCGTGCGGGTACGCGTCAAGTTTTCTGGCCGGCTCATGAGCGGGTTCATCGTGGCGCGCACGGACACCACCGACCACGACGGCGAACTTCACGCCCTCGAACGCGTCACCTCACCCGTCCCGGTGCTGACCCCCGAACTTTTGGAACTGTGCACGTCACTTGCGAACAAGTACGCGGGAACCGTCCCGGACGTTGTCCGTCTCGCCATCCCACCCCGTCACGCGGGCGGGGAAAAAACAGCGTTAGGGGCGGACACCTCGGCGGCCCCCACCTTTCCTGACCTGCCCGGCCCGTTAGGGGAGAGCGAAGCAGACTTCCTGGGTGCTTTGCGCACATGGGTGCAGTCTGAAGAGCGAGCGCCGGGACCCAGGGCAGCGTTCGTGGTGCCGCCGGGGGATCAGCCCGGCCTGGGGTGGGCGCATGCTGCCCTGCGGGCCACGGCCGAGGTGCTCGCAGCTGACCGCTCAGTGCTCATCGTGGTGCCCGACCAGTCCAGCGTTGAAACCGTGACGTCGTTACTGGGCTCGGCGGCCGTAACGCTCACACATGAGCAAGGCCCGCAAGCGCGCTGGTCGGCCTGGGTGAAAGCGCTTACAGGGAAAGCACGAGTGGTGGTAGGAACCCGTGCGAGCGCGTATGTGCCCATGCCTGATCTGGGTCTCATCATCATGTGTTTTGACGACGAAGACGCTTTCATTGAACCCAGGGCGCCCTACTGCCACGCCCGGTCAGTCGTGTGTGAACGGGTCGCGCAGACCCAGGTGGCTACCTTGTTCATTGACCATGCGCGCAGCGTCGACGTGCAGCGCTTGGTGGACGCGGGGTGGATGGGCGACGTGACCTTGCCTCGCCCGCGGGTCCGGGAGCTCACCCCGGTGGTTTTGGATTCAGGGTTCACCCGGTCAATTGCCGATTTCACCTCACTACCCGAACGGGCCTTCGACCTCATACGGCAAGCCCTGGGACGGGCCAAAACCCAGGGGCTCGTGGGTCCCGTGTTGGTACAAGTTCCACGTACCGGTTACATCACGCTCGTGGTGTGTGAGAGGTGCCGAGAAACCCTGCGCTGTTCATGTGGGACTCCCATGAGAGCCGCGAGTGTGACCGGTCCGTTTGCGTGTTCCGCATGTGGTTACCGCAGCGAGCAGGCGACGTGCGAGTGTGGCTCGACCCGTTTTCGTTCAGCCGGTCAAGGCTTAGAAACCGTGCACTACGAGCTGGGACGAGCCTTCCCCGGGGTGCCCGTGGTGCGTAGCGGAGGTGACCGGATTATTGCCCGCGTGGACCCCGAACCACAGATCGTGGTGGCCACCACCGGAGCCGAACCCTACACAGAAGGTGGGTACGCGCTGGCGCTGCTCTTCGACACCCTGTGGCCCGGACCCAGCCTGCGCTCCACCCAAACCGCAATTGCCCGACGCATGCGAGCCGTCAACCTCGTACGGCCCGCCCCGGGGCGTGTCCTGGTGCTCGACGAAAATCCCGACATCATCCGCACCCTGGTTCACTACGACCCCGTGGGGTGGGCAAGGCACGAACTCGGGGTTCGCGAAGAACTGGGCATGCCACCCGTTGTCCGCGCGTGCGAAGTCTCCGGACCACGAGCCGTCGTTGAACAGACCCTGGGACAGCTCAACATTATTGACGGGGTCAAGTTGTTCGAAGAACGCGAAGGACCGCCCCGCTCCCACTACACGCGCAACAGCGCCGACGACGATGCAACCATCACCGCCGTCCTCGGAATTGAACGACACGCGTCCGCCAAGGTGACGGAACTTCTCAAGCGGATAACGACCTCGGCGATCATGCACGGCAAACCTGCCCCCCGCATCCGGATAGACGACCCCGACGCCCTGTAGCATGGAGGGCGTGAGAATCGTCTTTGCTGGAACCCCGTCCGTCGCAGTGCCTGCACTCCACGCCCTGCGTGAACATCACCAGGTCGTCGCAGTTCTAACCCGACCCGACGCGCCGGTGGGACGCAAACGCATCATGACGCCCAGCCCGGTCAAGACCGCGGCCTTGGAAGCTGGAATCGACGTCATCGAAGCGTCGCACGTGGACGACGAGGTGTGCGACCGTATCGCCCAGTACCAGCCAGACGCCGGTGCTGTCGTTGCCTACGGGGCGTTGCTTAAAGACAACGCGCTCTCGCTACCCACGCACGGCTGGTTCAACCTGCACTTCTCCCTACTCCCGGCCTACCGTGGCGCCGCACCCGTGCAATGGGCGCTCATCAACGGCGAGGCCACAACCGGCCTTACGGTCTTCCAACTGGATAGGGGCATGGACACCGGACCGGTGCTCGATCAGCGCGAATACCCCCTTCCTAAGAAAGACGCAGGGGACATGCTCGAAGAGTTCGCCCACGCCGGTGCGCAACAACTCACGGAAGCTTTGACGCGACTCGAAAACGGCGACGCCACCCTGGTCCCACAGAGCGGCGAAGCGACATACGCACCCAAGCTCAGCGCTCAAGACGCTCACCTCAACTTCGCCCTGCCAGCCCGCGAACTTGTTGCGCGCAGCCACGGCGTATCACCCATGCCCGGACCGTGGTCAACCATGGATGGCAAACGCACCAAACTCGCCGGACTCAGCGAAACCCAGGTCCACGTGCCCGCCGGTGAAATCCGCGAGCACGACGGCCAGATTCTCATCGGAACAGGAACCACCGCGGTACAGGTTGAGCGAATCCAGCCGTTCGGAAAACCCATGATGGACGCCCACGACTTTGTGCGCGGCAACGCCAATGCCGTGTTTGACGTAGAAGGACAGTAACGTGACAGACGCATCAGATCGTAGAAACAACTCGCGTGGCTCGCGCGGAGGTCGTGGGCCAGGTGGCCGGGGCCGAGGTTCTGGCGGGCGAGGTGGTAAGAACCGCCTGGGCCACCGCGAACGTCCTAAGGCGAACCCTCGGGTCATTGCGTGGGAAGTCCTGCGCGATGTGGACCTCAATGACGCGTACGCGAACTTGTTGTTGCCCGCCAAACTTGAACGCACACGCATGAGCGGGCCAGATGCGGCCATGTGTACGGAAATGACCTATGGAACTCTGCGTGCCCGCAGGTTCTACGACGCCGTGATCGAAAAAGTGTCGGATCGCCCCGTTGACCAGATCGAAGCTACGGTGCTCAACGCGATGCGTTTGGGCGCCCACCAGATCCTGGCGATGCGGGTTGCCGATCACGCGGCCGTTTCTGAAACCGTGGGCGTGATTAGCAAGAATGCTGACACCAAGATCGCGAACCGCGCTGCTGGCTTTGTCAACGCAGTCCTCCGCAGAATCACAGAGAAGTCGCGTGAGGAATGGCTCGAAGAGCTCTGTGAGGGACTCAGCGACGACGAACGCCTCGAAATCACCACCTCCCACCCCGCGTGGATCATTCGATCACTTCGCCAAGCACTCGTGGCTAACGGGAGAAACGCTGAGGAACTCACTCAACTTCTCGAAGCCCACAACACGCCTGCGCGCGTGTGCCTGTCGGTTCTGGACGGAACCCGCGATCAGGTAGCCCAAAAGCACGGAGAACCCACCGAACTTTCGCCCATCGGAGTCACCCTCACCCATGGTGACCCTGCGCATGTGGACGCGGTTGCCACAGGGCGCGCCCGGGTACAGGACGAAGGTTCCCAGCTCGTTGCCCTGGCCTTGGTTGAGGCCGAGGCGCACGAAGACCCTGCCGACCCATGGCTCGATCTGTGCGCAGGTCCAGGAGGCAAGACCTCGGTGCTGGCTGCCCACGCGGGCACCAAACGGGTGGATGCGGTCGACGCTTCAGCACACCGTACGGAACTCGTGAAAGACTCCACCCGCGCATTCGACAACGTGCAGGCAGTCAATGAAGATGGGCGCGACTTCGCCCAGGCCAACCCCCAGACATACACGCGCGTCTTGGTCGATGTGCCATGTTCGGGCCTCGGAGCGCTCCGCCGTCGGCCGGAAGCCCGCTGGCGTCGTCAACCCAGCGACATCGGGGCGCTTGGGGGAGTGCAACGCGATCTGCTTCGCACCGCAATCGAAGCAACCAAATCAGGCGGAGTGATTGCGTACACCACATGCTCACCACACGTGGCCGAAACTCTTATGGTGGTAGAAGACATTGTGAAGAAGCAACCGGTGACGGTCATGGACGCCCCCGAGGTGCTCGCCCAGTTGACCGGAAAACCTGCGGAGACCTTTGAATCCGCAACCGTGGCATCCGGACGTGTGGTGCAGCTGTGGCCACACATCCACGCGACCGATGGAATGTTCCTAGCCCTTCTGAAGAAAGACTGAGCCGTGAAGATTCACCCATCTATTCTTTCTGCCGATTTCGCCAACCTCGAAACCGAACTGCAACGGATCAGCAACGCAGACATGGCTCATGTCGACGTCATGGACAACCACTTTGTGCCCAATCTGACCTTTGGACCACCCGTGGTGGAACGCATCAAAGTCGTATCACCTGTTCCTATCGACGCGCACCTCATGATTGCCGATGCTGATCGCAACGCCCCGGTGTACGCAGAAATGGGGTGCGAGTCCGTGACCTTCCACCTCGAAGCAGCCGCGGCACCCGTGCGCTTGGCGAGGGAACTGCGGCGTTTGGGTGCACAAGCGTCTGTTGCGATTAAGCCGGCAACCCCGGTTGAACCACTCATTGACCTGTTAGGGGAGTTCGACCAAGTACTCATCATGACGGTGGAGCCTGGTTTTGGTGGCCAGAAGTTCTTAGACGTGTGCCTGCCCAAAGTAAAACGTTTGCGGGCTGCGATCTCTGAGCAGAACATGAAAGTCAACATTCAGGTTGACGGTGGGATCTCCGCTTCAACCTTGGACCGTGCTGTCGAAGCCGGAGCGAATGTCTTTGTTGCAGGTTCTGCCGTGTACGGAAGTGACAACCCTGCTGCCACGATCGATGAATTACGTGCTCAAGCGTTGGCCCACGTGTGATGGAACTTTTTTCGTGGTTAAACACCCCGGTTTTTGAGCTACTTGGCAAGCCCGTACCCTGGCCAGACTTTTTAGGCAATATCTTTGCCCTGTTGACCGTGTACCTGGCGCTCAAACGCAACATTTTGTCGTGGCCAGTCCAGATTCTGGGGTCAGTGCTTTTGTTTTCGGCATCAGTGTCCGCTCACTTAGGTGGTAATGCGAGTCGCCAAGTCGTCATCATCATCGCTGCCGTGTGGGGGTGGATGACGTGGAAGAAGAGTCATGAGCAAGACGGTGAAGTGCGTGTGCGCTGGGCAACGACGCGCGAACGTGTGCTGATCGTGGCCGCCCTGCTCGTGGGAACACTTGGCTTTGGATACATCTTGCATCTGGGCAACTGGTCGTGGAACCCGTTCCCCGACGCGTACATCTTTGTGGGCTCCTTAGTAGCGATGTACGCACAAGGAAAAGCCGTCGTCGAATTCTGGTTTGTGTGGCTCGCAGTGGACCTCGTGGGGATTCCTTTGGCGATTATGGGAGGGTTGCTGTTCTCCGGGATCGTCTATTTCATCTTCCTCATCATGGTGATTATGGGTATCGTCGATTGGGCTAAGAGGAGCAGACAAACGGTGACCCATCCCTCATC
>NZ_JASPDO010000016.1 GCF_030230605.1 Brevibacterium sp. UMB1308A | reverse complement strand
TTATAACGCGCCGTTTCACTCACTTTGCGCCGTTTCGCCTGGTTAATCGTCGATTGGGCCCAGCAGCGCCTTGCTGTATGCGGAGTGCAGGCTCTCGTTGTCACTGGGCTGGTAGATTCCCGCGAGTACGTCCCGGTACAAGCGCTGGAGTTCACTGCGCGAATAGTACTGCGAGCCTCCACACACGCGAAGGGCAGTGTCAACGGCACTCTTTGCCGCCTCGGCCGACCTATTCTTCGCCGCCGAAAAGTGCAAGAACCACTTCATGCCGTAGTTGGGGCCCCGGTCAGTACCCACCAGGTCAAAGTCTTCCGTGAGCTTTTCAAGCTGCAGGCTAGCGCCGTCCATGAGGATTGCGGCTGATGCGATCTGCCAACGAATGTCGGGGTCCTTGGAGTACGGGGCACCTTTGGCTCGGGACATGCGTTTCTGCACAATTTCGCTGGCCAGGGAGACCGCGCGTTCACCAATTCCGTTGTACACACTGCCCAAGAACAGTTCGAAACACCCGAAGATCCCGAACACAAACGGGTCATCATTGGGCCCTACGGGCGTGTGCGTGGCAACGCGGTCGGACGGCAGGAGCACATTGTTCAGGACCGTTGTGCACGACTGGGTGGCGCGCATACCCAAAGTGTCCCAGTCGTCTTTGATTTCAATGCCTTCTGAGTCGCGGTCGATGAAACCGAAAACCAGCTGGTCGGAGTCCTTCACGCGAGCGTGGACAACCAGGCGCGTCCACACTGGCGACAGGGAGGTGAAGATCTTGGTGCCCGTGAGCTTGTACCCGCCATCAGTGGGGACCGCCTCGGTGGCGGAGTCGAACAGGACGGAGTCGTTGCCGGCTTCACTGATCCCGAACGCGAAAATGTGCCCGTCCATCGCGTCACGCAAAACCCAGTCGGTGGTCGAATCGCCAGCGCGGTGCAAACGCGCGCACAATCCCACAATGATCTGGTGCATGTTGAACGCGAGCGCCGTTGCCGGAGCCGCCTGGGCGAGCTGGCGTTGGACGCGCGACACCTCGGCGACACTCATACCCGCACCTCCAAAGGACTCAGGAACCAACATGGTGAGATAGCCGGCTGCCCGCAGGTCCTCCATGTCTTCAAAACAGAACTCATTGTTCGCGTCATAGCGGGGAGCACGTTCACGTAACGTGTCAAGAAGCTGGGGAGACAGAATGTCGGTCATGAAATTTTCCTTTCTTTTCGCGTCCCACGTTACCCGTGTGACAGTTTTGGCAAGTTACACCTAGGCAAACCTCACGCCTGACCACTAGGTTTGATCATATGAGTGAAAAGCGTCCAGCCCTGCGCAAACCCGTCATCAAACGCGGACCCGTCAATATCGCACGTCAAACCCTGCTGCGGCTCACCAACATGGGCTTGACCACTGCATACAAGGCGTACCGTGTTCACCCAGCGATTTGGCGGCTCACCGCGCGCAATTACCAGCCGGGGCTCGAACGAATCGCCCGGCTCAACGCGTGGATGATTTGCCAACAGGCCTCCCTGGACGTTCCGGCGTACCAAGACTATTTAGTTGAAAACGACTACGAATTCACGTGGTGGGATCTGCAGAATTACCCTGCGACCAATAAACACGATTACGTCACGCAGTATTCCGAAGACGAGCGGTGCTGGAACGGGTCGATTGAAACAGTGGGCACGGTCGTAGATGAGTCCTCCGGCTCATCGGGTAAGCCGTTTAACTGGATGCGGTCAAAAAAGGAATTGGACACGGTCCACCGAAACGTAGCCGGGTACGTGACATTCCTGTTCGGTTCGCGTGACCTGTTCTGCATCAATGCGTTTTCCATGGGTGCGTGGGCCACGGGAACCAACACGGGACTGGCCATGGCCAAAGTCGCAATGGTGAAGAACACGGGCCCTGATCTAGAGAAAATCATCGATACCTTGACCCACTTTGGGCCCGGTCACACGTATCTGATCAGTGCTTATCCTCCATTCCTCAAACACTTAGTCGACTACATGGACAACGACACCGAACGTGGCCCGGAGTATTGGGACCAGTTCACGCTCAACGGGTTCGTGGGCGGCGAGGCCATGACAGAGGGACTTCGTGAGCACGTGGAGAAGCGGTTCAACCGGGTGTACTCCGGTTACGGGGCCTCTGATCTGACAATCGGGATGGCCGGCGAAACCGATGTAGCGGTTGAGATCCGAAAAGAGCTGACACGCAACGCTGACTTCCGCGCGACCCTGCTCGGCGAAGACGAATCGCGCGTTCCTATGATTTTCCAGTACAACCCGCTTGAGACCTTCTTGGAAACGACTGAAGACAATGAGCTTATTGTCACAATCAACTCAGCGGCGGTGATGAGCCCTCGGCTTCGCTACAACATCGGTGATGAGGCCACGCTCATGAGCTTTGACGACATGGTAAGTATCACGCGCGCATTCCCGCACTTAGCAAAACGCCTGTCTGAAGCGTTCAAGCGTCAGGGAATGCGCCTGCCGTTCGTGTTGCTGTTTGGTCGTTCGGATTCCACGATTTCGTACATGGGCGCCAACATTTATCCGTTGGACGTTGAGAATGGTTTGTACCGCGATGAGCGCTACGCACCATTGATTGATTCGTTCCGCATTGAGCTTCAGGACACTGGAGCCTTGGAGATGCGACCCACCTTGCACATCCAGCTGCGGGACACCTCGGCGGCGGAAAACTTGGACGCTGACCAGCGCCAACAGATGCGCACCGCACTGACCACGGGGGTTCTTGAGCACTTGTCCGCGGTGTCACGTGACTTCAAGCAGTCGCTGGAGGAAGACCCGTCGGCGGCCGACATTCGCATTGAGCTCCACGACCACGGCACCGGCCCGTTCGCGGAGGCCACCAAGAAGATCAAGAACACCTACCTGATGAAGTCCTAGTGGGCCCCACCGCCGCCCAAGCAGCCGCCGTCCATAGCGTCGAGCCCGAAAGCACCCCCAACACCAACAACAGGAGCACTCATGCGCACACGAGACTTTTCCGCCACCCCACCCCAGGGGCAGGGCAACGCTCTGTTCTTGGGATGCAACGAATACCGGTCGGTCCTGGACATGGCTGATCAGGTGCGCCGTTGGACCAAATTGGCCCGAGCCCTCAAACGCGCCCCCGGCTACCTCTGGCACCGCAGTTACTACGAGTTCCCCAAGCGGATCGGCCTGGTTGTGGTGTTCCAGTCCCTCGATGACCTCATGCGTTTTGCCCGCACGCAGGAGCACCACGAAATCATGCACTGGCTGGTGGGCAAGGGCGACAAATCCCCAGCTAAAGGCGGGTTTATCCGCATTCACGAGGCGAACGAATGGGGGTACTCCAACGGCATCTTCCGCGCCGAGGACGGCCGCACCGGCATGATCGACCGCTTCACCCAACTCCCCGGCGAAACCGCGACCTCCAGCACCCAGCTGCCCGGCGCCGCCACCTCGCCCAGCGCCCGCACCGACCTCCCGTAACCCCCATGCCTCCCATGATCACAGTCGAACAGGTGGAAACCCGCGCGCAGCTGCGTGAGTTCTGTGCGGTTCCAGCGTGGATGACCCCCGCCGAGGTGGCCTCCCGAGTCCCGCTGTTACGTTCCGATGTGGTGGCGTGGCACCGGGGCAGGTCGTGGTTTCCCGGCCCGGTGACGTTGCTGTTGGCCCGCGACGCGCATGGCACGGTGGTGGGCCGGTGTACGGTGCATTCGCACGCTGACATGGACGCGAAGCTTGGCTTCCCTACCCTGTTGTTTGGAGCCCTCGAGTTTGCACACCGAGACGCTTTCGAGGCGCTCATGGCCACGGTTGATGAGCACGCCGCCCGCACCGGCAAGACGCACATCATGGGGCCGGTCTCGCTGTTGCCCAACGAAACCGGGGGCGTTGTTGTCGCCGGTCACGAACACCCGGGCTTCTTCGACTCCGCGTGGAACTCCCCGCTGGTGTCCCACGCGTTCGAGACCAGTGGTTTCACCCCGTTCAGCGGCGGCCGCACGTGGGAAGTTGACCTGGGTAAGGTGCCGGCTAAGCGGGCTACGGCGCCCGCGCCGCAAGAGTTCGCCGAGGTGGGAGTCGAGCTACTCAGCCCCGGCCGCTTGGGGGTGAGGAAGGTTTTGAACCGCGTGATGCCCACGCTTAACGAAGCGTTCGACCCGCTCCCCTACTACACGCCCATTTCTACAGAACAGTTCGCCTCACAGACCAGTGGCTTGGAGTTGCTCATGGACCCCGGGCTGATTGTGTCGGCCCAGGAGGTGGGGGCCAGCCCTGACCCCGACAGCCCAGACGCTGGCTCCACCCCTGTCGCCGGGTTCATTCTCACTGTCCCCGACCCAGTCGAGCATCTACGCGCAACCAACGGCGCCCTCTCCCCCACCTTCGCCGCACGTTTGCTGCGGGAGCGCCTATCACGGAAGCGGTTAACCACCTCGGCGAACGATGCGGTTCTCATCATCCAGGGCTCCCGCCCGTCCGTACAGGGGCGAGGCATTGTCTCACTGTTGGCGCGCCAGATGTTCTCCACCCTGGTCAAGAAAAACTACCGCCGACTTAGAATTACGTTTATAGGCGAGGACAACCCCGGCTCGGAAGCGATCCCACGCAAGGCCGGTGGTCACCCGCTCCACGACATCCGATTTTTCCTCCGAAAGGTGCACACGTGAGCTTCTCCGAGGCCACTTTCGATCGAGTTTTCGCAATCGCCGGCTGGGCTCCCAGCGCGCACAACACGCAACCGTGGCTGCCCCAGGTGAGTTCGCTGTCTGGGTCGAGTGCCACCCTTACGGTGCGCGTCGACCCTGAGCGCACGCTCCCCGTGACCGATCCGCACGCCATGGACCTGGGCCTCTCCCTGGGCTGTTGGGTCGAAGCGGCCAACATCGCCTTGGGTGCGACTGGCGCCCGCATTGAGGACGTGCGCGTGCTGGGTGAAGGGCACGGCATCTGGCTTGAGTTGGAAGTCGCCGAGGTTGGCGCGGGTGCGCACGAAACTGACAGCGGGGCGAGTTTTGAACCCGCCGAGGTGTTAGACCGTCAGGTGGACCGCGGCAAGTTGGTGCCCCGGACCGACCGCCTGGAAGAGGCACTCGCCCAGTTCGCCAAGACCAACTTCGCGTACACCTCGGGCCCTATTGCCAGCGCCCAGATTCCTGAAGCCACCTGGAGCGCGTCCTCCCGTTATGCGCAGGCGGCGGCGCTGTCACCTCGGGAAGCCTTGGACGAAACCCTGGAGTGGTTGCGCTTAGACGACACCGACCCGCGTTACTACCAGGACGGGCTGACGGCGGAAACACTGCGGATTCCGCGGGCCGTGGCTCGCACAGGCGCCCGTCTGGTCAGAGCCGGCAGCGACACGCTTTTGAACGCCGTGTCCCGCACCGGAGTGTGGAGCACTATGCTCCCCACGTTCACATCACGTAAAGCCCCAGACCGCGTGGTGCTGGCGCTGCACCGCGACCACGCGTCACAGGTGAGCGCAGAAGACTGGGTGCAAGCAGGGCGCGACCTGCTACGGTTGTGGCTGATTCTTGCTCGCCACGAGCTCCGGGTGGCTGTTGAGTCACAGTTGAAAGACACGCCACTGTCTGCAGCCATGCTGTGCGATGTTTTACGACGCACCGACCCACACGGCAGTTTCGTCCCGTTTGCCGTGTTTTCCGTGGGCGAATCCACCAGCGAGGTTCCCAAGTCACATCGTCTGGTGGAATAGACACCCAAAGCGTGAAACGCAACAACGCAAAGAGCCCGTCCACCAAACGGTGAACGGGCTCTTGCCAAAGAAACCTTACTTGGTTTCTTCTTCAGCCTTTTCGTCTGCTTCTTCAGCAGCGTCGTCAGCTACAGCCTGTGCTTCGTCTTCCTGAGCACCGGAGTCAACGTCAGCAGGAGCTTCAGCCTTAGCCTCAGCAGCTTCGTCAACCTTCTCTTCAGCTACGTCAGCTTCTTCAGCAGCAGCGGTTTCAGCGACTGCTTCAGCTTCCTTGACGGCCTTCTGCTTTGGCGAGTAGGGCTCAAGGACCAGTTCAATGACAGCCATTGGAGCGTTGTCGCCGCGACGAGGACCAATCTTGGTGATGCGCGTGTATCCACCTGGGCGCTCAGCAACAGCAGGAGCAATCGAGGTGAAAAGTTCGTGCACGATTCCCTTGTCGGAAATCGAAGCAAGAACACGACGGCGTGACGCGAGGTCGCCACGCTTTGCGAACGTGATGAGACGTTCTGCAACGGGGCGCAGGCGCTTTGCCTTGGTCACCGTGGTGGTTACTGACTTGTTTTCAAAGAGCTGGGCTGCCAAGTTGTTCAGCATTGCCCGCTCGTGCGCCGGGGAACCTCCCAGACGGGTTCCCTTAGTAGGGGTAGGCATGGATATTTCTCCTTGGAATTCTTAGAACTGTTCGTCCTCAACGAACGATTCGTCTGAGTCGAGGTTAGCTTCACCGAATCCGTTAGGGCTGTCCTTGAGGCTCAGGTTCAGTTCATTAAGTTTCTGCTTGACTTCGTCGATGGACTTCGAACCGAAGTTACGGATGTCCATGAGGTCAGCTTCGCTACGAGCAACCAGTTCACCAACAGTGTGAATACCTTCGCGCTTGAGGCAGTTGTACGAACGAACCGTCAGATCGAGGTCCTCGATCGCAAGCGCCAGGTCAGCAGCCAAAGCAGCGTCAACTGGCGACGGTCCAATGTCAATACCTTCAGCTTCCACGTTGAGTTCGCGGGCAAGGCCGAACAGTTCGACAAGGGTCTTACCGGCCGATGCAACTGCATCACGTGGCAGAATCGATGGCTTGGTTTCTACGTCGATGATCAGGCGGTCGAAGTCGGTGCGCTGTTCAACACGTGTGGCTTCAACCTTGTAGGTGACCTTCAGCACAGGCGAGTAGATCGAGTCGACAGGAATCCGGCCGATCTCAGCGTCAGCGTTCTTGTTCTGCGCAGCAGAAACATAACCACGTCCGCGTTCGATCGTCAGTTCAATGTCGAGCTGACCTTCGTCATTGAGCGAGGCAATGTGCAGATCCGGGTTGTGGACCTCCACACCGCCAGGCGCAGAAATGTCGGCGGCCGTGACTTCACCAGGACCCTGCTTGCGCAGGTAGGCGACGACAGGCTCGTCGAATTCCGAGGAGACGACCAGTGACTTGAGGTTCAAGATGAACTCGGTGACGTCTTCCTTAACTCCAGGCACGGTTGAGAACTCGTGCAGGACACCGTCCACCCGGATGCTGGTGACAGCAGCGCCAGGAATTGAGGACAGCAGGGTGCGACGAAGTGAGTTACCGAGGGTGTAACCGAAACCAGGTTCAAGAGGTTCAATGATGAATCGTGAACGGTAGTCGGATACGACCTCTTCGTTAAGCGTGGGGCGTTGTGCAATTAGCACGTTGGCTTCCTTTCAGCGAGCAACCGCTATTTGACGCTCGCATTGCACTCAGTGGAGGGATTTACTCGTGACGCAACCTGTTAGGAAATTAGCCGCGACGACGCTTTGGAGGGCGGCAACCGTTGTGCGGAACTGGGGTGACATCCTGGATGGTGCCCAATTCCAGACCAGCAGCCTGGAGCGAACGGATCGCGGTTTCACGACCTGAACCCGGTCCCTTAACGAAAACATCTACCTTCTTCAAGCCGTGCTCTTGCGCACGACGAGCAGCAGACTCGGCAGCCATCTGAGCTGCATAAGGGGTGGACTTACGGGATCCCTTGAAGCCAACCTCACCCGAGGAAGCCCAGGAGATCACAGCGCCCGTTGGGTCCGTGATCGAAACAATGGTGTTGTTAAAAGTTGACTTGATGTGCGCCTGGCCATTAACAACGCTCTTCTTGACCTTGCGACGCGTAGAACGCGCTGATGCGCGTGACTTGGGTGGCATGTGTGAAAACTCCTTACGAAAACCTGATTACTTCTTCTTACCGGCCACGGTGCGCTTTGGTCCCTTGCGGGTACGCGCGTTGGTCTTAGTGCGCTGACCACGCACTGGAAGTCCGCGGCGGTGGCGGAGGCCTTCGTAGCTACCAATTTCCACCTTGCGGCGAATGTCAGCTGCAACCTCACGACGGAGGTCACCTTCTACTTTGAACGTACCTTCGATGTAGTCGCGCAACTGCACGAGTTCATCGTCAGTAAGGTCCTTCACACGGGTGTCCGGGTTAACCCCGGTCTCCGTCAGGGTCTGGCTCGCACGAGTGCGGCCCACACCATAGATGTATGTTAAGGCGACTTCCACACGCTTTTCGCGCGGGAGGTCGACTCCGGCAAGACGTGCCATATTTGCGGTTCTCCTGTTGTTGATCAGAGGTACTTACTCAGACCTGTTCCCTTTCGGGTCCTCGGCCTCTGAACCGAGGGTGTCGTCCCGCTTGTGCGGGGGGCGAGGCCTGCTTGGGTGTGGGTTCGCCTGCTGAGCAGTGCGAATCCGTGATCTGCGTTGATCAGCCCTGACGCTGCTTGTGGCGCGGGTTGGTGCAGATAACCATCACGCGGCTGTTGCGGCGGATGACTTTGCAGCTTTCGCAGATCTTCTTGACGCTGGGCTTAACCTTCATCGCTATTCCTTCATATCGACAACAGCACAGTTATGCGCAATTGCCGAGTAGTCGAAAAGATCTCTTACTTGTAGCGGTAAACAATTCGTCCACGCGACAGGTCGTAAGGAGACAGCTCCACCACGACACGGTCTTCGGGAAGAATACGGATGTAGTGCTGACGCATCTTTCCAGAGATGTGAGCGAGCACCTTGTGGCCGTTTGTCAGCTCAACACGAAACGAAGCGTTCGGAAGAGCTTCAACAACGGTTCCTTCGATCTCAATGACCCCTTCTTTTTTGGCCATATCGTTCGCTAACCCCATTTTCCCGCGGATAACCCGCGTATTGAATGAGAATCCAAGGATGGATTCTTTTACCGCGGCCTGTGTCGTGAACCAAATAAACGTGGACTCCGCTATTATCTAACGAAGTAGCTTGTTTTTGAGCGCACGACAGCCATAGACCAATTGACCACTTTACATGGATTCCCTATGCTGTTCAAGTTTAAATACTCCACTTGGAAGCCAAATCACAGTACACTTCGCACTGTTATAGCGGAACTCGAGGCGATTCACTCACTCACGCTCACTCATGGGCTGTCCTCGGTCCGGGCCGACCTCGGGACCCTCAACGCCTTCCTCGCCACAAACCCCAAGGCGCGTGCCGTACGCACATCCCTCATCCAGCACCTCCACGCCCACCGGGCGGAACTGACCTATCTGCTTGAATATCTTCCCGCCGTTGAACCACGGTTCCGCGGCCCCGCCACCCGTGAACGCGCACGTCTGCACCATGGCGTTACCCAGGTACGCCAGGGGCAACTGGGCGACTGCTGGCTTATCGCTACCTTGGCCGCGTGCGAAAACGTCAAACCGGGATTCACGGCCAGCCTCATTGAACACAGCCCGCACATCAACTCACCGCACACGGTCCACACTGCCAGTGTGCGGCTCCACTCCCCCTGGCCACGTACAATCGCCGTGACCCGCTGGGTGCCACGCCGCCACCGAGCAGGCGACAACCACCTCGGCGCAAACAACGCCAGTCTGGTCGAAAAGGCCGTCGCTTCCCTGGTCCACTCGTATGTGCGCATCCAGTTCAACTTCGCCGGCACGGCACTGTGGCTTCTCACCGGCACGTGGTGCCCGGCACGGCCGGTCCCTAGCGACCTCGGGGTTGTGCAGGAATGGCTTGCCAGCGGGCGCCCAGTAGTTGCGTCAACGCTCGTCCACCGCCGAGGTGCCCGCCGCCTTCCGCGCGAAGACAACCCTGACCGGTGGGTGGGTGTCATGGCGGGGCATGTGTACGTTGTGTGCGAAGTCCTGCGGTGCGATGAGGACGGTCGCACTGATGACGATGCGCCATGGCGGGTACACGTACACAACCCTCTGGGTGGCGCGGAGGGGGAACCGCGCCGCACGGATCTTTTTCTTTCCGCGGCACAGTTCAAGCGCGCGTTTTTAAGTATCAATGTGGGGCCGGTTGTGTAGTTCGCGCACGTGGTTTTCGTGAATACGCCAGAGGCGGGAAGGATTGTCCTTCCCGCCTCTGTTATGTGCGCGACCTCGCGGTTTACGCGTGGCGTTTTATGCCTTTGCGCTTACGCTTTATGCCTTACGGCGACGTGAAGCTGCAATCAGGCCACCACCAACGGCGATCATTCCAATTGCCACTCCGGTAGCTGCAAGCGCAGACGTACCTGTGCGAGGCAGAACGTTTGTGCCCTTGTTTCCGGACTTGTCGTCGTTGTTGTTGTGACCTGGGTTGCTGTTGTCACCCTGGTTGCCCTTGTCGCCAGGCTTGGCGGTGTCATCAACAACCTCGAACTTGCCAGTCAGTTCTGATTCGTCGAACTTCGCGATGACCGAGTACTTACCGAGGAAGCCTTCACGTGGGCCGGACTCGCCCCACACGCGGGCAACAGCTACACCGTTTTCATCTGCGACACCGGAGGTTTCGCGAACAACCTTTCCACCGAACAAGGTCTGGAACGTTACCTTGGTTCCCGGCTTCAGGCCCTTGACGCTGTAGCTGACACCAACTTTGTCGTCCTTCTTACCGTCACCAGCGAACTTGTCAACGTCGATGCGCTCAGGGTCAACCGTCAGCGTGGTCTTAACATCCTCAATGGGCTTTTCCGTCGGCTTCTGGGTTGGCTTCTGAGTAGGTTTCTGCGTTGGCTTTTGGGTAGGTTCCTGAGTCGGCTTCTGCGTTGGCTCAGGCTTCTGAGTCGGTTTCTGGGTTGGCTTCTGCGTCGGCTCCTGAGTTGGCTTCTGAGTAGGTTCCTGCGTCGGCTTCTGCGTTGGTTCCTGAGTAGGTTCAGGCGTTGGCTTGTCTGAAGCCTTAGTCACCGTGTAGGAAATTGCCAGTGGCAGGGAGACCTCGTGTTTGGTGTGCAGGAAGAGTTTGCCTGTGGCCTTTTCACCCGCCTTGCCAGGAGCCTTGAACGACCACTTGCCGTCCTTCACAGTAACTGGAACCTCGGTGCCATCTTCGAGGACAAAGGATCCACCCGTGAACATCGAGTCGGCTTTGCCGCTGAGGCTTCCACCCTCTTCGACCTTGGTTGAAACTGGGTCAGCAGCAGCTTTTGCACCCTTTGTCAGTCCCTTAGGCCCGCTCTTTGCAGAAGCAGCTTTTGCACCGTCAAGCGCAGGTTCTTTCTCCACGAGAACGCGTGCCCCGTCACCAATCTGGTCGAGGTCGTTGCGGAGGTCAGAGAACCACGCGAGGTTTTTTCCGTCCTCTGAGGTTGAGTACGCGGACAAGACACCAGCTGCGCCACCTTCCTGAGTGATGGCAGGCCCACCAGAGTCCCCCGGCTTACCTTTCATGTATCCGCCGAAGCCCTTAACCATGCGCCCCTGAACGTTCAGCCAACCGGAATACTCAATTTTCCCTGAGTCAAAGCCGGTGGTGCGTCCCGAACGTGCAACCGTGTCACCAGGCTTGGCATCTTGGATCTTCTGCACCGGAATGCTGTCTGCGATCAGATCGGATGGATCTTTCCACTTGGTCACGCGTGGGTATACGCCTTCAAACGTCTTCAGGTCGTAAACACCGAAGTCAATGTATTTCTCGCCGTTTTTGTACTCGTCTGCACCTTTAGGCAGGCTGTAATCAGGGTTCTTTTGCCCCGGAGCTCCCATCTGGAAGCTCTTGATTGCGCCCGTTACCAGGTCGTTGCCCTTTTCACCTTTTCCACCTACTGCAGGCGATTCCGTGGGGTCGGCCCACAGCAACTTCGTCGCTGTTCCGATCGTCATGTTGTTCCCGGCACCGATGTTGGCCGCAGTGCAGTGACCGGCTGTGGAAATTTGGGGCGTGAACTTCTTTGAGAGGAGCGCAAAACCGGCGGAACACACAGCCGCTTCCGAACCCGTGTCATTCGACATGAGAGTTGGGTGGCCCGCAACCACCTGGCCACCAGATGCGAACGCCGCAGGCTTGTCGAGTTCAACAACTTCCACATTCTTGTGGCTACGGATGAACTTTTCGGCATCTTTGCCGAGCTTGTCGCCTTTGACTTTGAAGATCAAGACTTTGTCGTCTTCACCTCGGGCATAACCCTTCACCTTGGAGTCTTTAGCAAGCTTGTCGCCGTTTGACTCAAACTGTGCACCGGCAACCGCAGCTTCGGAAGCAAAGGATGCTGTTCCCGTCGTAGCTACGCCAGCGAACCCAACGGCCAGAGCAGCGCCAAAAGAGATCAGTCGCTTAGAAGGCGTTACACCCATATAGTTTTCTCCACATCTTTATCAGTGAGTTGCGCGCTCGTGCACACAACACGTGATACATACTTGGACTCGACCATACTGTCACGCACATCACCTGATGGAAAGTTTCGGTCATTTTGTTCACGGCATTTTTCAGAATGCCCACAATGCCAAGATGACTTGCGATGCGCGCCGCTACTTTATGAGCGGAACAGCTTGCCAACTTCCTTACCGCTGTGATCTTTCACCGTCATCTGGGTGTCGTCGAATTCGACTTCACGCCCCTCGGCCAACCACTCATCAACGTCTGGGCAGCCTCGTAAGGTAGTTGCGTAGTCCTCGAGACGCGCCGCGTTGCGCTCTGGGTCGCTGTTCATGGAATACCGAGTGAGAATCCCGTTGCAACCGGTACTTCCTTGGACTGTTCCGTCTTCGTGGAACTCTAAAAAGGCACCGCCTTTTTCACGAGCCTCCCAACGCCCAAGAATCCGCGACTGGTTGGTGTCCGAGCTCTCCGTTCCCTCGGTTCCACCAAATTGATTGTCACTATTGCCTTGCGAACAGCCAGCCAAAAGTAAGATGCCTGCAATCAGTACGGCCCATACACCACGCATTTTCGCCCCTAACGCATCAGTGGACCCAAGCATATCGCTTAGGTCCACTGACGGTTTGAGCTATGTACTACTTACTAGTGCTGCTGCTTACGCTTGCGAGCTACTACAACCGCACCTGCACCAGCTGCCACGAGGATCAGAGCAATTCCTGCCTGGAATCCAAGTTCGGCACCGGTACGTGGCATCGAGCCGTTGGCGTTGGAGTCGTTAGATCCCTTACCGTCGCCCTTATCGGACGAGCCGCCCTTGTCGCCATCTTTATCAGAGGAACCACCCTTGTCGCCCTTGTCAGAGCCGTCCTTGCCATCGTCGACGTTTCCGCCGGACTCAGGGTCGTCTTCCTTAGGCTGTTCTGCCTTCATGATTTCAAGGTCACGGGTTGCAACTACCTTGCCGTCAGCGTCCACCAGCGAAACCTTCACGGTTCCAGGCTTCAGGCTTGCAGGCAGGGTGAAGGTTCCAGCACCGTTACCTCCGTTGTCGGCCTTCACGGTCGCAACAGTTTCGTCACCTACGCGGATGCTGTAGTCAGCTTCCGAGTTGTAGTGACCAAACATGTAACCGATCTTTTCACCTGCGTGCGCTTTCGACGTTGAGGTCGAGAACGACGACTCGCGGAACGTTTGAACCTTGCAACGGGTGTTAAACGTAACGGTGTTACCCAGGTCGTCCTTAGCAGTGTCAGGCTTCTTAAGCTTTGCGCCAAAGTCGCCGTCTTCTGGAACAATCCCCTTCTTGAAGAAGTCGTTGACCGTTTCGTCAACACAGATCTTTTCTTCGTCACCAGAGATGAACGAGGTGTGCGAAGCACCCGAAACGCTCAACAGGGTTCCGTCGATCAGACGTGCGAGCTTCACACCCGAGTCGTACGGGGTAGCCGAGTCGTGAGACGTCGAGATCACCAGAATGTTCGGAACCTTGGTCAGCTTTTCAGGACCAGGTAGGGTTCCCTTGAACTTCCAGAAGTCACAGTAGTCGTACACACCGGGAGCAACCGTTGCTGCCTGGAACGGTGCAGCCTCGTCATACGCCTGAGCGAAACGACGGATCAGATCCTTCGAAGGCATATCACCCTTCGAGTTCGAGTCAGTACAACGGATGTTGGTAAACGCCTGCAACATTGGGGCGTAGTGGCCCTCTTCGTCGCGGTCCATGTACTGGTCAGCCAGGATCATCAGACCACCGGCAGACTTTCCTGCCTTCAGTTCGTTCAGAGCAACGTTGAGCTGTGACCACAGCGATTCGGAGTACAGGGCCTGGAAAACACCCTGACGTCCGTCAGCGAATGACACCATACGGTTGTCGTTTGGCTGTCCGGTAGGGAGACCCTTACCGCCGTTTGCGCTTTCCAGGGTCTGCAGGAGCTTAGCGTTCGCTTCAGTGAGCTTCTTGGTGTCAGTGATTCCGTCACCCAAAGCACACGAGAATGGCTGGTCTGCAAGTTCAGTTTCCGCAAACTCTGGCCACAGTTCGCCGTAGGTCTTACCTTCTGCACCCTTTTCGGAGCAGTCCAGTGCGAACTGCTCGAACGTGCCTTGGAATCCGGCACCCTGTGCAATCGTGTCCTTCTGGTCGTCGGTGAAGTCCGAGTCATCAACAGGAGCGTCGGCTGCGACCTTCTTGCTGAGGTAACGGTCAGAACGCTGGTTGATCTGCTTCAGCGACTCGATTGCAGCCTTGTCGACGTTACCTGGGTCAACAACACCGTCGAGAACCAGTTTCCCAACGTTCGCACCGTACTTCTGCGCGTAGACATAACCCAAGCGAGTTCCGTAGGAGAACCCAACGTAGTTGAGCTTGTCGTCACCAGTGATCGAACGGAGCAGGTCCAGGTCGCCAACAGCGTCCCAGGTTCCCAAGTGCTCCATGACGTCTTGCTGAGTGGCCTTGCCCAGGTCGAAAAGCTTTCCGGTGTTGTTAAAGCAGTCGTCCGTGTATCGCTTCGCACGGTCGTTCAGGTCCTTTTCAGCCTCTTCAAGGTCCATTCCGAACGAGTTGGATTCACGGTCTTCGTCAATCTGCTTGTCAGACGAGCACTGTGAGAACGGCATGGAAGAACCGGTTCCGCGGGGGTCAAAACCGATCATGTCGAAGTCTTCAGCCAGTTCAGGGTCGTACAAGGCGCCAACGACCGACATGGTCATTCCGGAACCGCCCGGACCGCCTGGGTTCCACATGACCGAACCCTTGGATTTGGTGGGCGTGAACTTGCCGTTTTCATCAAGCTTCCCCGACTTGACCTTCATGACTGCAATGGCAATGTTGCCCTTGCTGGCGTCGTTCACGTCGATCGGCGCAATCATGTAGCCGCATTCAGCCTTACGCCCAATTCTGGATTCGTAGGTGCCATAGCCCAGCGCTTCACAGTTTTCAGGCGAGAAGTCAACCTTCTGGTTGTAGTACTTCTCAAGCCCGGAAGGAATGTTTCCGGCACCTTTGCCGCCTTTGACTGGTTCGGTGATTTTGTACTTTCCGTCACCGTCGGGGTCGAACATTTTCTTAGCGAGCTCTGGGTAGTACTTATCTAGAGCGTCGTCAGCTGGTTCTGCAGCGTCGTCATCTGGGGCTTCGCCTCCGTTGACACGGGTTTGTTTTTTAGCCGCGCCCTCAGCGTCAGGGTTGGCGGGGGTTTCGGCTGGTTCCGCTCCCGAGGTGTCCTCAGGTGCCGCCCTTTCTTCCGGGGCGCGGGGTTCGGCAAGTTCCTGCGCTTCTTCCGAAACGCCGGGGGTCTGTGCAGCTTCCGTTGCCGAATCCTGATTCGGCGTTTTTTCGGTGGGTTGTGCCTGCGCGGGGAGCGCACCCATGGTTACTGCGAGGGACAGGGACGAAATAAAGGCGAAGGCGCCGACACCGCGCCTCCGCCGTTGCAATTGATTTTGTGTCATGAAACCGATCTTAAAACATTCTGACCGGCTTCTGTGAAGCTCGTCACGATTTTTTCATATTTTGTCGTGAGCGCCTCAGGGCTGCGCCCTATTCAGGCAGTGGAACAGGGGTAACACCATAAGGCGCCAGGCGCGCTTCTCCCCCGTCTGGCTCAGTCAAAACCCAGATACCGTTCTGGTGCATTGCGACCGTGTTCTCCCAGTGAGCTGCACGTGAACCGTCGTTAGTTATGACCGTCCATTCGTCATCCAGTGTGGTGTTCGCCTGATCACCGCGCACCACAATTGGTTCAATACAGATCACCATTCCGGGACGAACCCGGGGGCCACGATTCTTAGCCCCATAATTCAGGACTTCGGGCTCCATGTGCATTTGCGTGCCAATTCCATGGCCAGTGAAATCTTCCACAACAGAAAGATCCGGTGCCACATCCATGATGTAACCCTCAATCGCTGCACCAACGTCACCAATCCGCTTAGCGGAAGCAAACGCAGCGATACCAGCCCACATTGATTCCTCGGTCACATCAGACAAACGCTGGTCAGCAGGATCCCCACCATCACCCACGATCGTGGTAAACGCATTGTCACCATGCCAGCCGTCAACAATCGCACCACCGTCAACGGAAACCAGGTCACCCTCACGGATCACGCGGTCACCTGGGATCCCATGAACAATCTCTTCATTCACAGAGATACACACGGTGGCCGGATAGCCGTAATACCCCAAGAAATTGGAGGTGGCGCCAGCGTCAGCGATCGCCTGTGCGGAAGCCGCGTCGACCTCGGCGGTGGTAACTCCCGGAACCAAAACCGAACGGGCGGCTTCCAGAGCCGCCCGCGATACGAGCCCAGCTTTCCGCATGAGCGCGATTTCTTTGTCCGATTTCAGTTCCACTTTGGAACCGAACATTACACTCCTAAAGCTTTGAGAACGCGGTCAGTGACCTCGTCGATTTCGCCCAGACCGTCAACCTTACGCAACAGTCCGCGCTCTTGGTAGATGTCAGTGAGTGGCTGCGTCTGCTCGACGTACACGTCCAGGCGGTGACGGATCACGTCTTCGGTGTCGTCGGCGCGCTTTTCGATCTGTGCACGAGCAAGCAGTCGCGCCACAATTTCGTCAGTGTCAGCGGTTAGCTCAACCACGTGATCCAGTTCCTGCGAAGTTTCCTTCAGCATGCGGTCGAGTTCATGGACCTGAGCCTCAGTACGTGGGTAGCCGTCGAGCATGAAACCGTTTGCCGTGTCGTCCTGGTTGAGACGGTCCTGCACCATGGAGTTCGTCACCTCGTCAGGAACATACTCGCCAGCGTCCATGTAACGCTTAGCGGTCTTGCCCAACTCAGTTTCGTTCTTCACATTGGCACGGAAAATGTCACCTGTCGAAATAGCGGGAATACCAAGCTTTTCGCTCAAACGAGCTGCCTGAGTACCTTTTCCTGCCCCAGGGGGACCAATCAAAATGATGCGCATAGCTTTAGCTACCTTTCTGAACTACCTGAGCAAACCTTCGTAGTGACGCTGCTGCATCTGGCTGTTGATCTGCTTAACTGTTTCAAGACCAACACCCACCACAATCAGGATCGACGTTCCACCGAATGGGAAGTCCTGGTTTGCGTCAATCAAAATCAACGCGATGAGCGGAATCAAAGCAACCACGGTCAGGTACAGCGAACCAGGGAATGTGATGCGTGTCAGCACGTAACTCAAGTACTGTTCTGTGGGCCGTCCCGCACGAATTCCCGGAATGAATCCACCGTACTTCTTCATGTTGTCGGCGACTTCTTCAGGGTTGAAGGTAATCGCAACATAGAAGTACGCGAAGAAGATCGTCAGCACTGCGTACGTGAGAATGTAAATCCAGTGGTCACCTCGTGTGAGGTGAGTGTTGATCCACTGCACCCACCCGGCTTCCGGGTCACCGAACTGAGAAATCAGCGTTGGCAAGTAGAGCACTGAGGATGCGAAGATCACCGGGATAACACCGGCCTGGTTGACCTTGATGGGGATGTAAGTGGAAGTGCCACCGAACATGCGGCGACCCACCATGCGCTTGGCGTACTGGACCGGGATGCGACGCTGCGACTGTTCAACGAACACCACGGCCAAGATAACCAACAGACCCACGGCCAAGACGATCGCGAAGATGTCGATACCCTTCGACGTCAGAATCGAGTTCAAGGCGGCGGGGAACCCAGCGGCGACCGAGGTGAAAATCAGGATCGACATACCGTTACCAACACCGCGCTCAGTGATCTGCTCACCCATCCACATGATGAGTGCGGTACCAGCGGTCAGTGTCAGCACAATAATGCAGATGCCCCACCACGTGTCATTCGCAATCAGGTTCATACACGCGTCCACGTTGCCGAACAAGGCACCCGTGCGAACGGTAGTCACCAGGGTGGTGGCGTTAAGAATCGCCAACGCAATGGTCATGTAACGCGTGTACTGCGTGAGCTTAGCCTGCCCGGATGCACCTTCTTTGTGCAGTGCTTCGAATCGAGGAATCACCACACGCAAAAGCTGCGTAATAATGCTGGCCGTAATGTACGGCATGATTCCCAGAGCAAAGATTGAAAGTTTGAGGAGCGCACCACCACTAAACAGGTTGATGAGCCCGAATGCACCTTGACCAAGAGCGGGTGAGGCAACACAAGTTTGAACTTGCGAATAGTCGATGCCAGGCGCGGGAATAAAGCTTCCGAGCCGGAACAAAACAATTACCCCAAGGGTAAAGAGGAGTTTGTTTCTCAAGTCAGGCGTACGAAAGGCCCGCCCAATTGCGCCGAGCAAGAGTCCTCCAAAACAGTGGCCACGGCACGCACCGTGGCCCAAAAATCCGATTACAGTACCAGAGCACTTTATCAGTAACTTGAGCTGTGACTGTAACGCGAAAGTTAACTTTTCCCGTGAACCGCCAGCAACCCCTACTCATTCAGAATTGCGGAGCATGTTCTAGCGGTCACGATACTCGATGAGATGCGCGCTGGGAACCGTGTTGGCCACAGCCTTTTCCGAGGCGCGTAATGCAACTGAATGTAGTTCCAGAAGCGTTTTCATGAGCTTTGCTTGCACAACCGCAAGGTTAGGGCCTACTGTCACTTCATCCGGCAAAGAAGGTAACCGAAAACCCAGCATTGAGGCCGTAAAGAACACGTCATAGTACTTTGGCGGCGAAAGCACACTCGATGACCGGTATGAGCGCTCAAGCTGCGCAACCTGCGTGCTCACACCTTCTATTTCTTGCACCTTCTCACTCACGCGATACGCACGCTCAACAAGCTCTTGCGCCTGCCGCTGTGAGACAGGGCGAAGCGTCGTCGCCGTAGCCCAGGCATCTTGTGGCAACTCCACGAACGGCAACACCTCATGTGAACGGTCAACAACACCGAGCAATGCACCAGACCGCAACTTCCCGTACCCGTGGTGTTGCGCAATATAAAGCAATTTGTCGCGGCAGGTGCGGGACACCTCGGGAACCTCATATAGCAACAGCGACAGTGAGCCGTCGTACACCGGCGTAACCGCAGCCGGCGAGACCTGCAGAAAATTCGCTTCGACATGGGGCTCCAACGACACCACCGCAAACTTGCCGACCTTTTCCGCTCGCATCGCACCGCGCGTCACCATACGCCCAATCTGGTTACGCACCGAAGACTCAGAGTACCCACGCTCCCCCAGCAACGCCACAATGACTGGAATGGGCAAAGCGCGGGCCCACAAGCTACCAAAAACAGACACGACATCGAAGCCCAGCCGGGTGATCCTGTACCTATTTGCCACATTTTCTCCGTGAAACGGGAGGAGTTCTTCGTGAGTGCTACGTCACAATACCATCAGTGTGGAAAAACACCCCTACTTCTCTCACCTACCCAACACAGGAGATAAACATGCAAGCAGAGTCAGTCCACAAACTTGCCAACGGCGCCCGCGCATTCTCTTCAGCACTCGCTGCCATGAGCATCGCTGTCATCATCACCTGCGTCGCTTTCGGAATTGCCGCTCTCCCGGTGCCAAACATCCTGGTATGGATGGCCTTTATCGGACTGCTCGCATTCTCCTGCACGTACATCGCCACGTACATCACATTGTCACTGAGCAAACCCAAGGCGTGACCCCCGCCGAGGTGTCCCCCACCTCGGGCAGTATAGGTCACTTTCACGGAGGACAGTTCCGCTGGTAGCGGGCAAAGAAAAATGGGGAGGAACCGAAGTTCCTCCCCATTCTTCTTATTCACTCATCACAAGCTGGTAGCCGAGCCACCTGCAGCAGCGATCTTGTCAGCTGCCGACTTCGAGAACTTGTGTGCCGTGATGTCGAGCTTCACGGTGATTTCACCAGTGCCCAGAACCTTCACCGGCTGCTTAGCGCGCACAGCACCCTTAGCAACCAAGTCATCAACAGTCACGGTTCCACCTTCAGGGAACAACTGTGACAACTTGTCAAGGTTCACGACCTGGTATTCAACCTTGTTCGGGTTCTTGAAACCACGCAGTTTAGGTAGGCGCATGTGCAGTGGCGTCTGGCCACCTTCAAAGCGCTCTGGAACCTGGTAGCGTGCCTTCGTACCTTTAGTACCGCGACCCGCAGTCTTACCCTTCGATGCTTCACCGCGACCCACACGAGTCTTAGCGGTCTTCGCACCGGGAGCCGGACGCAGATCGTGGAGCTTCAGTGCCTTGTTGTCGGCCATATCAGTCCACCTCTTCGACCGTTACAAGGTGGCTGACGGTGTTCACCATGCCACGAATCTCCGGACGGTCTTCCTTCACAACAGTGTCGTGCAGTTTACGAAGACCAAGCGAACGGAGAGTCTGGCGCTGGTTTTCCTTGCCACCAATCTTTGACTTCACCTGGGTAATCTTGAGCTTTGCCATTAGGAAGCAGCTCCCTTCTGCGCTGCAACAAGCAGAGCGTGAGGAGCAACCTCGTCAACGGGCAGGCCACGTCGAGCCGCAACTTCCTCAGGACGCTCAAGCTGCTTCAGAGCCGCAATCGTTGCGTGAACAATGTTGATCGCGTTAGCTGAACCCAGCGACTTCGACAGAATGTCGTGGATACCAACACAGTCGAGCACCGCGCGCACCGGACCACCGGCGATAACACCGGTACCAGGAGCAGCAGGGCGCAGCAGGACGACACCAGCAGCGTCTTCACCCTGGACAGGGTGAGGAATGGTCTTCTGGATGCGAGGCACGCGGAAGAAGTTCTTCTTCGCTTCCTCAACACCCTTAGCAATAGCAGCAGGAACTTCCTTTGCCTTGCCGTAACCAACACCAACCATGCCGTCACCGTCACCAACGACCACAAGTGCGGTGAAGGAGAAACGACGTCCACCCTTAACCACCTTGGAGACGCGGTTAATGGTCACTACGTGCTCAATGAACTGGTTCTTGTCGTCACGGTCGCCGCGGTTACCACGACGTCCGCCGCCCTCGCCACGACCTCGGCCGCGACCGCGTTCATCAGACTTGTTGTTGTTCTGCTCAGCCTGTGCTTGCTGATTCTTGTTTTCTTCGCTCACAGGTTCAGCCCTCCTTCACGTGCACCCTCAGCAACCGCTGCGACACGACCGTGGTATGCGTTACCACCGCGGTCAAACACAACGGCTTCGATGCCGGCGGCCTTGGAGCGTTCAGCGACGAGCTCGCCTACCTTGCGCGCCTTAGCAGTCTTGTCTTCGGACATCGCACGCACGTCAGCTTCCATGGTGGAAGCCGATGCGAGGGTCTTGCCTTCGACATCGTCGATAACCTGAACAAACATGTGGCGAGACGAACGCGTCACGGACAAACGTGGACGCGCAGCGGTACCCGACACAGATTTGCGCAGACGGTTGTGGCGACGGGCACGCGCAGCGGCCTTGCCCTTGCCATAGCTTTGCTTCTTTCCAAAGGCCATGGTTACTTACCAGCCTTTCCAACCTTGCGGCGAACAACTTCGCCGGCGTAGCGGATTCCCTTACCCTTGTACGGTTCAGGCTTACGCAGCTTACGGATGTTAGCCGCAACCTCGCCCACCAACTGCTTGTCGATTCCGTTGACGCTCAGCTTGGTCTGGCCATCAACTTTGAATTCGATACCTGCAGGTGGTTCAACGGTGATCGAGTGGCTGTAACCCAGGTTAAACTCCAGGTTCTTACCCTTAGCCTGAACACGGTAACCGGTACCAACGATTTCGAGGTTCTTGGAGTAACCTTCGGTGACACCCACGATGTTGTTGTGAATCAGGGAACGAGTAAGTCCGTGCAACGAACGGTTTTCACGCTCGTCGTCAGGACGGCTCACAGTGATCTCAGCATCGTCCAAGCTGACCTTAATTGGTTCAGCAACGGTGAGTGCGAGTTCACCCTTAGGTCCCTTAACCGAGACGTTCTGGCCGTCAATCTTCACCTCGACGCCGGACGGAACGGAGATGGGCTTCTTGCCAATACGTGACATCTGCTATCTCTCCTTTCCTACCAAACGTAGGCGAGGACTTCCCCACCCACGCCCTTCTTTGCGGCTTGCCTGTCTGTCAAGAGGCCCGAGGACGTTGACAGGATTGCGATTCCCAGTCCACCGAGGACTTTAGGAAGTGCGGTGCTCTTTGCGTACACACGAAGACCTGGCTTCGAAACACGCTTGATGCCGGCAATCGAACGCTCACGGTTCGGACCAAACTTGAGGTCGAGCTGGAGGTTCTTACCAACTTCAGCGTCTTCGACACGGTAGTCGGCGATGTAACCTTCAGCCTTGAGAATTTCGGCGATGTTCGACTTCAGCTTGCTATAAGGCATGCTGACGTCCTCGTGATACGCCGAGTTTGCGTTACGCAGACGCGTCAACATGTCTGCGATTGGATCGGTCATTGTCATTGGGCTTGTGCCCTTCCTCGTTGGGGTTTCTACGCGCCTGAGCGCGCAGACCTACAACGTAGTAGTTCAGTTTGTTTTGAAGGGGAAGCCGAGGTGCTTAAGCAGCGCACGGCCTTCTTCGTCGTTCTTCGCAGTGGTAACGACGGTGATGTCCATACCACGAACACGGTCGATTGAGTCCTGATCGATTTCGTGGAACATCGACTGTTCGGTCAGACCGAACGTGTAGTTACCGTTTCCATCGAACTGGCGGTCCGAAAGCCCGCGGAAGTCACGAATACGTGGCAGAGCCAGCGAAACTACGCGGTCCAGGAACTCCCACATACGAGCGCCACGCATGGTTACGTGCGCACCAATGGGCTGTCCTTCACGCAGTTTGAACTGCGCAATCGACTTCTTGGCGCGAGTCACAACAGGCTTCTGACCCGTGATCATGGTGAGGTCACGGATTGCACCTTCAATGAGCTTCGAGTCACGTGCCGCGTCTCCAACACCCATGTTGACAACAACCTTTGTGAGCGTTGGAACCTGCATGGGGTTTGCGTACGAGAATTCGTCCTGAAGTTTCTGAACGATTTCGTCGCGGTACACCTGCTTCAGACGTGGCAACGGACGGCTTGACACAGTTGCTTCTGTCATCAGATGTCCTCCCCAGTACGGCGTGAGTAGCGGATGCGAACAGTCTTGGTGCGACCGTCGCGTTCAACTTTCTCTTCACGGAAGCCCACGCGAGTTGGCTTGTTGTCCTTAGGGTCTACAAGCATGACGTTGGAAGCGTGGATAGGTGCTTCGTGAATTTCGATTCCACCAGCGGTAGCGCCTGTTGCAGTCTGAGCTGGCTTCTTGTGCTTAGTGACGCGGTTGACGCCTTCCACAAGAACGCGGTTCTGCTCAGGGAACACCTTAAGAACCTTGCCCTGCTTGCCACGGTCTCCACCGCGGGACTGGCGTGCACCGGAAATAACCTGAACCAGGTCACCCTTCTTGATGTACATCTTCGGCATACTCACAACACCTCCGGAGCAAGCGAAACGATCTTCATGAACTTCTTGTCGCGAAGTTCACGGCCAACCGGCCCGAAGATACGTGTTCCACGAGGCTCACCGTCGTTCTTCAGAATGACGGCTGCGTTTTCGTCGAAGCTGATGTATGAACCGTCTGGACGACGGCGTTCCTTACGTGTGCGGACGACAACTGCCTTTACAACATCGCCCTTCTTGACGTTTCCACCGGGGATAGCGTCTTTCACGGTCGCAACGATGGTGTCACCGATGCCTGCGTAACGACGCCCAGATCCTCCGAGGATGCGGATTGCGAGGATTTCCTTCGCACCCGTGTTGTCAGCGACTTTGAGTCGCGACTCCTGCTGAATCACTGATTCTCTCCTGTCGTCTCGTCGGTTCTCATAATGAGCCTGACGGAACGGTTATTGACAAAATGCCCGCACCTCGGGTCCCGGTAGCCAGCCTGGAAAAGCTGGGACCGGGAGGGACCGAGGTGTTGTAAAAGTGCTTTACTTGGCGCGCTCGATAATTTCGAGCAACCTAAAGCGCTTCGTTGCCGAAAGCGGGCGGGTTTCGACGATACGAACGAGGTCACCCACACCAGCGGTGTTGATCTCGTCGTGAACTTTGTACTTCGAAGTCGTACGCATCACTTTGCCGTACAGGCGGTGCTTCTTGCGGTCTTCGACTTCAACGACAATAGTCTTGTCCATTTTGTCAGAAACCACGTAGCCACGCATAGTCCGGCGAGTGTTACGTTCGACAACTTCTGGCGTTTCGTTCTGCTCAGCCATCACTTACCCTCTTCCTTTGCATCGGCCGGGTTGGTGCGGATCTGCAGCTCACGCTCGCGAAGGACCGTGTAGATACGCGCGATGTCACGGCGTACGGCCTTGAGTCGACCGTGGCTTTCCAGCTGGCCGGTAGCGGACTGGAAACGCAGGTTGAAAAGTTCGGCCTTAGCCTTCTTGAGTTCCTCGACAAGGCGGTCGTTGTCATAGCCGTCGAGGACGTCCATCGAGAGGTCCTTTGAACCTACTGCCATGGTCACTCACCACCTTCACGAGAAATAATACGAGCCTTGAGTGGCAGCTTGTGGGTAGCGAGGCGCAGAGCTTCGCGTGCCACTTCTTCACTCACACCTGCGAGTTCAAAAAGAACACGACCAGGCTTCACGTTTGCAACCCACCATTCAGGTGAACCCTTACCGGAACCCATACGGGTTTCAGCAGGCTTCTTGGTCAGCGGACGGTCTGGGTAAATGTTGATCCAGACCTTACCGCCACGCTTAATGTGACGGGTCATCGCAATACGTGCGGCTTCAATCTGGCGGTTGGTGACGTACGCAGGTTCAAGAGCCTGGATACCCCAGTCACCGAACGCAATTTCCGTTCCACCTTTAGCCAGACCACTACGCTTAGGGTGGTGCTGCTTGCGGTACTTAACACGACGTGGGATCAGCACGGGTCAGCCCTCCGATCCTGCCGAAGCCTTTGCTTCGGTCTTGTTGTCATTCTGCTGCTGGCGTCCACCACGGTCGCCACCGCGTCCACGGCCACCACGGCCTCGGCCACGTCCACCGCCACGTGGTCCACGACCACTTGGCTGTGCGGCTTCCTGTGCAGCCAGTTCCTTGTCTGTCAGGTCGCCCTTGTAGATCCAGACCTTGACACCGATGCGACCGAAGGTCGTGTGTGCTTCGTAGAATCCGTAGTCAATGTTCGCACGCAGGGTGTGCAGTGGCACACGACCTTCGCGGTAGAACTCGGAGCGGCTCATTTCAGCGCCACCCAAACGGCCCGAGCACTGCACACGGATACCCTTAGCACCTGCACGCTGTGCGGACTGGATCGCCTTACGCATCGCGCGGCGGAATGCCACACGGCTTGCAAGCTGCTCAGCAACACCCTGAGCAACCAGCTGAGCATCGATTTCTGGGTTCTTAACTTCCAGAATGTTCAGCTGAATCTGCTTGCCGGTGAGCTTCTCAAGCTGACCGCGCAGACGGTCTGCTTCCGCACCTCGGCGACCAATTACGATTCCGGGACGTGCGGTGTGGATGTCCACACGCACACGGTCACGGGTACGTTCGATGTTTACTCGGGAAAGACCAGCACGTTCCAGGTTGTTCTGGAGCATTTCACGGATACGAACGTCTTCTCCTACGAAGTCTGCGTAACGCTGACCGCGCTTGTTGGAGTCCGTGAACCACTTCGACTTGTGGTCGGTGGTAATTCCCAAACGGAACCCGTTGGGGTTAATTTTCTGACCCATCAGGCGTTCTCCTTTCGTGAAGCGCCCTGTTCGTCAGACAGCACCACAGTGATGTGGCTGGTGCGCTTGTTGATGCGGAAGGCACGGCCCTGGGCGCGTGGCCTAAAACGCTTCATAGTGGGACCTTCGTCAACGTAGATTTCCGAAATGTACAGATCGTCCTCGTTGAATGCTTCGCCGTTCTTGTCTGCAAGAACGCGTGCATTAGCAACACCGGAGGCGATCAGTTTGTACACCGGTTCTGACGCTGACTGTTCAGCAAATTTCAGCACCGCGAGGGCTTCGGTTGCCTGCTGACCACGAACCAGGTCAACGACACGCCGAGCCTTCTGGGGCGTCACACGCAGGTAGCGCGCTTTCGCCTTGGCTTCCATCGTTTCCTTCTTTCTTAGACCTTAGAGTCGGTCGCCTTAGCGGCGACGGCCCTTACGGTCATCCTTGTCGTGACCGCGGAACGTCCGCGTGGGGGCAAATTCGCCGAGCTTGTGCCCGACCATCGATTCGGTGATGAACACCGGTACGTGCTTGCGTCCGTCGTGCACGGCGATCGTGTGACCCAGGAAGTCTGGAACGATCATCGAGCGACGGGACCAAGTCTTGATTACATTCTTGGTGCCCTTTTCGTTCTGAGCAGCAACCTTCTTGTAGAGGTGCTCGTCTACGAAGGGGCCCTTCTTCAAGCTACGAGGCATGTCTGAGGCTCCCTATCAACGCTTCTTGCCAGTACGACGACGACGCACAATGTACTTGTCGCTTTCCTTCTTAGGACGACGTGTGCGTCCTTCTTTCTGACCCCAAGGGCTAACCGGGTGGCGACCACCTGAGGTACGTCCTTCACCACCACCGTGTGGGTGGTCGATCGGGTTCATAACAACACCGCGGACGGTTGGACGAACGCCCTTCCAGCGCATACGTCCAGCCTTACCCCAGCTGATGTTGGCCTGCTCAGCGTTTCCGACTTCGCCTACGGTTGCGCGGCAACGTGCGTCGACGTTACGGATTTCGCCGGAAGGCATACGCAGCTGAGCGTAACGCCCAAAACGTGCGACGAGCTGAACCGAGGTTCCAGCAGAGCGACCAATCTTGGCGCCACCACCGGGACGAAGTTCAACAGCGTGGATCACGGTACCAACTGGGATGTTGCGCAGCGGCAGGTTGTTACCTGGCTTGATGTCTGCGTCGATTCCAGCTTCGACACGGTCACCCTGCTTCAGCTTGTTTGGCGCAATGATGTAGCGCTTTTCGCCATCTACGTAGTGCAGAAGAGCGATACGAGCTGTGCGGTTCGGGTCATATTCGATGTGTGCGACCTTAGCTACGACACCGTCTTTGTCGTGACGACGGAAGTCGATCACGCGGTACTGGCGCTTGTGTCCACCACCGTGGTGACGAGTCGTAATACGGCCCTGGCTGTTACGACCACCCTTCTTTGGAAGAGGGCGGAGCAGTGACTTTTCCGGCGTAGACCGGGTCACTTCGACAAAGTCGGCGACCGAGGAGCCACGGCGGCCCGGGGTCGTCGGCTTGTACTTACGGATTCCCATGAGTCCTATTCCTTCTTCAAGGAGAATCGCTTAGAGCGATCCGCCGAAAATGTCGATCGATCCATCCTTCAGAGCAACAATTGCACGCTTGGTGTCCTTGCGCTTGCCCCATCCGGCGCGAGTGCGCTTGCGCTTGCCCTGGCGGTTCAGGGTGTTTACGGAAGCCACTTTCACGTCGAAGATGGATTCGATTGCGTACTTGATTTCAGTCTTGTTCGAACGAGGGTCCACGAGGAAGGTGTACTTACCTTCGTCCATGAGACCGTACGTTTTTTCCGAAACTACCGGCGCGATGATGACATCGCGTGGGTCTTTGAACTTCACGCTCACTTTGCAACCTCCTGAGCTTCGCCAGCTTTAGCGCCACGTGCGAATTCAAGGAAGCTGTTCAGAGCTGCTTCGGTGAACACGATGTCGTCAGCCATGAGCACGTCGTAAGTGTTGAGCTGATCGAAGCTGAGCACGTGTACGGTTGGCAGGTTACGCACTGACAGCGCGGTGATGCTGTCGTCGCGCTCCGTCACAACAAGCTTGTGTGCGCGGTCCGAAAGTGCTTCGAGAGCCTGGCGCGCTGCCTTTGTTGATGGAACGTCCGAGTCGATCAGGTTCTTCACAACGAACACCTGGCCAAGACGAGCGCGGTCTGAAAGCGCGCCACGTAGAGCAGCAGCCTTCATCTTCTTAGGAGTGCGCTGCGAGTAGTCGCGTGGCACCGGACCGTGCACGATTCCACCACCTGCGTACTGAGGTGCGCGGATCGAACCCTGACGAGCGTTACCCGTACCCTTCTGACGGTATGGCTTACGGCCACCACCGCGTACTTCGGAACGGGTCTTTGCCTTGTGTGTTCCCTGACGTGAAGCCGCAAGCTGTGCAACGACAACCTGGTGGATCAACGGGACGTTGGTCTTCTGGTCAAAGATGGACGCAGGCAGTTCAGCTGAACCAGCTTTCTTGCCCTTTGCGTCGAGAATGTCAACGGTTAGGTTTTCAGACATTTAAACTCAGGCCCCCTTCGCAGCAGAGCGAACGAGAACAACTGCACCCTTTGGTCCGGGCACTGCACCCTTGATGAGGAGCAGGTTGTTTTCGGAGTCAATCGAGTGGATAGTCAGGTTCTGCGTAGTGTGGCGCACGTTACCCATGCGTCCAGCCATGCGCATACCCTTGAAAACGCGACCCGGGGTGGCTGCTCCACCAATCGAGCCGGGCTTGCGGTGGTTACGGTGCTGACCGTGCGAAGCTCCCACACCTGCGAAGCCGTGACGCTTCATTACACCTGCAAAACCTTTACCTTTGGTGTTTGCGGTTACGTCAACTTTGATGCCAGCTTCAAACACCTCGGTGGAAAGTTCCTGACCGAGTTCGTATTCGCCAGCGTCAGCGGTGCGAAGTTCAACGAGGTGACGACGCGGTGCAACACCGGCCTTCTCGAAGTGACCCTTGGCAGGCTTGTTGACCTTGCGTGGGTCGATTTCGCCGTAACCAATCTGAACGGCGCTGTAGCCGTCAACTTCTTCGTTACGGATCTGAGTAACTACATTTGCGGAAGCCGAAATCACGGTCACAGGCACCAGGTTGTTGTTTTCATCCCATACCTGGGTCATGCCGAGTTTGGTTCCCATCAAGCCCTTGACGTTAAGAGTGGTCGGAAGGGCCTTTGAACGGGTGTTAGCCATTTCTGGTCCCTCCTTTAGAGCTTGATCTCGATGTTGACGTCGTCAGCCAAGTCGATGTGCATGAGCGAGTCGATGGCTTTTGGTGTTGGGTCAACAATGTCGATGAGACGCTTGTGGGTGCGCATCTCAAAGTGTTCGCGACTGTCCTTGTACTTGTGTGGCGACCGGATAACGCAGTACACGTTCTTTTCGGTCGGCAACGGCACGGGGCCCACAACCGTAGCGCCAGCGCGAGTCACCGTGTCGACAATTTTGCGTGCCGCATTGTCGATGACTGCGTGGTCGTACGACTTGAGCCGGATGCGGATCTTCTGTCCCGCCATGGCGTCGTTTCTCCATCTGTCGGTTTTCCTGGCCATCAACCGCGGTCCTAACGGATCGCGCGGTCTGCGCCAGCTGAGCGTGACCGACCCCCGAGGTCGGGCGTGTCGTCTTGTCCTTGCGGACAAAATTTCACGTTTCCATTCATTTTGTTGCCGGTTGATTGAACCTAAAGATTCGTCCCGGAGTCTTGGACCGTTCGCGTCTCAACGCAGTGCAGGGGTCATGGCCCAAAATTGCAACTTGTCTATCTTGTCATACGTAGCCGAAGGCATGCAAATTCAGGTGCGATTGATTGCCAAACGTTTTCGGCACCAATACTTCTCCCCTACGCAGGAAACACAAACGCTCCGCAACCCGGAGGCTGCGGAGCGTTTGAGTGAAGAAATTACTTGGTGATCTTGGTTACTCGACCAGCACCAACGGTACGTCCACCTTCACGGATAGCGAAGCGGAGTCCTTCTTCCATAGCGATTGGCTGGATCAGCTCAACCGACATGTCGGTGTTGTCTCCAGGCATAACCATTTCGGTTCCTTCTGGAAGGGTGATAACACCGGTCACGTCCGTGGTACGGAAGTAGAACTGAGGACGGTAGTTGGAGTAGAACGGGTTGTGACGTCCACCTTCGTCCTTGGACAGGATGTAGACCTGGCCTTCGAAGTTGGTGTGCGGGGTGATTGAACCCGGCTTAACGATAACCTGTCCACGCTCAACTTCGTCACGCTTGGTACCGCGCAGAAGCAGACCAACGTTTTCACCTGCACGTGCGTCAGGCAGGGTCTTGCGGAACATTTCGATAGCGGTAACGGTGGTCTTGGACGACTGTGGCTTGATACCAACGATTTCGATCTCTTCGTTAGGCAGAAGCACACCGCGCTCAACACGACCGGTAACAACGGTTCCACGACCGGTAATCGTGAAGACGTCTTCAACTGGCATCAGGAATGGCTTGTCGATGTCACGTTCTGGTTCAGGAACGTTCTCGTCGACAGCGTCCATGAGGTCTTCAACCGACTTGACCCATTCTGGGTCGCCTTCGAGAGCCTTCAGAGCGGAAACGCGCACAACTGGTGCGTCGTCACCGTCGAATTCCTGGCTGGACAGAAGTTCACGAACTTCCATTTCAACCAGTTCGAGCAGTTCTTCATCGTCAACCATGTCGGACTTGTTCAGTGCGACAACGATGTATGGCACACCAACCTGGCGAGCCAAGAGAACGTGCTCACGGGTCTGCGGCATAGGACCGTCGGTAGCTGCAACCACAAGGATCGCACCGTCCATCTGTGCCGCACCGGTAATCATGTTCTTGATGTAGTCGGCGTGACCAGGAGCGTCAACGTGTGCGTAGTGACGCTTTTCGGTCTGGTACTCAACGTGCGAAACGTTGATGGTAATACCGCGCTCTTTTTCTTCTGGAGCGTTGTCAACCTGGTCGAATGCCCGTGCCTCGTTGAGGTCGGGGTACTTGTCAGCCAGAACCTTGGTAATTGCCGCGGTCAGAGTCGTCTTACCGTGGTCAACGTGACCAATGGTACCGATGTTGACGTGCGGCTTAGTCCTGTCGAAACTAGCCTTTGCCACTGGGTTCCTCCTCGTGGTTGGTGCGGCCCTTGTGGCCGCGCCTTTCCTTTAATTTGCTGTCTGATCGGCGCTTTACCGACCAGACGAACGTCGGAGATTACTCTCCGCCGCGGGTCTTCTGGATGATCTCGTCAGCAACAGCCTTCGGGACCTCAGAGTAACTCTGGAACTGCATCGAATATACGGCGCGTCCCTGAGTCTTCGAGCGCAGATCGCCAATGTAACCGAACATTTCGGACAGTGGCACGAGTGCCTTTACTACCTTAATGCCGGTGGCGTCTTCCATCGACTGAATCTGTCCGCGACGCGAATTCAGATCGCCGATGACGTCACCCATGTACTCCTCGGGAGTACGAACTTCAACGTCCATAAGAGGTTCGAGAAGAACCGGGTTCGCCTTCTTCACGGCTTCTTTAAGAACCATGGATCCAGCGATCTTGAACGCCATTTCCGAAGAGTCGACGTCGTGGTAAGCACCGTCCACAAGTGTGGCCTTGATGCCGACCAGCGGGTATCCCGCAAGAACACCCATCTGCATGGCGTCTTGGATACCAGCGTCAACGCTTGGAATGTATTCACGGGGAACGCGACCACCAGTGATAGCGTCCTCGAACTCGTAAATCGTGTCGCCGTCGACCTCCATAGGTTCGATGGTGACCTGTACCTTTGCGAACTGACCAGAACCACCCGTCTGCTTCTTGTGGGTGTAGTCCTGCTTCTCCACCGTGCGGCGAATCGTTTCGCGGTAGGCAACCTGCGGCTTACCGATGTTTGCTTCAACCTTGAATTCGCGCTTCATACGGTCGACGAAAACGTCGAGGTGAAGTTCACCCATACCACCGATTTCGGTCTGACCGGTTTCTTCGTTCAGGTTAACCGTGAACGTTGGGTCTTCCTTCACAAGCTTCTGAATCGCGGTCGAAAGCTTTTCCTGGTCGCCCTTGGTCTTAGGTTCGATCGAAACGAAGATCACTGGCTCAGGGAACGACATCGATTCCAAGACAACTGGGTCGGATGCGTCACACAGAGTGTCACCGGTGGTGGTGTCCTTGAGGCCAATGAACGCGTAGATGTGGCCAGCGAATGCCTCGTCAACAGGGTTTTCCTTGTTCGAGTGCATCTGGAACAGCTTACCGACACGTTCTTTCTTTCCGGTGGTGGTGTTGAGAACCTGGTCACCAGGCTTCACCGTACCGGAGTAAACGCGAACGTAGGTGAGCGAACCGAAAAATGGGTGAGTCGCAACCTTGAACGCAAGTGCTGCGAATGGCCCGTCCTTCTTAGGCTCACGCGTTACAACTGTCTCTTCGTCGTTAACTGGGTGTCCCTGAACGGGTGGGACGTCCAGAGGCGACGGTAGGTAGTCAATAACGGAGTTCAGCATAGGCTGAACACCCTTGTTCTTAAACGCCGATCCACACATCACTGGGAAAGCTTCCGAGTTGATGGTGAGCTTACGAATACCGGCCTTGATGTCCTCGATTGGCAGTTCGCCTTCTTCGAGGTACTTCTCCATCAGTTCGTCCGATGCTTCAGCAACGTCTTCAACGAGGCTTGCACGGTATTCTTCGGCGCGGTCCTTGAGATCCTCTGGGATCTCAATTTCCGTCATGTCCTGGCCCTTCTTTTCTTCGTCTGGCCAGACATATGCCTTCATAGTGATGAGGTCGACGACACCCTCAAAGTCTGATTCCGCACCGATTGGAAGCTGGATCACCAGAGGCTTAGCACCCAGGCGGTCCTTAATGGTTTCAACGGTGTGGTAGAAGTCGGCACCGAGCTTGTCCATCTTGTTGACGAAGCACACACGTGGAACGTTGTACTTATCAGCCTGACGCCACACGGTTTCGGACTGTGGTTCAACACCTTCCTTACCGTCGAACACAGCGACAGCACCGTCAAGAACACGCAGTGAGCGTTCTACCTCAACGGTGAAGTCAACGTGGCCTGGGGTGTCAATGATGTTGATCTGGTTGTCTTCCCAGTAGCAGGTTGTTGCAGCGGAGGTAATGGTAATACCGCGCTCCTGCTCCTGTTCCATCCAGTCCATAGTCGACGCACCGTCGTGGGTTTCGCCGAGCTTGTAGTTCACACCTGTGTAGAACAGGATACGTTCAGTGGTGGTGGTCTTTCCGGCGTCAATGTGCGCCATAATGCCGATGTTGCGAACTTTCTTAAGATCGCTAAGCACTTCGAGTGCCACGGTGTCTCTCTCTCGTCTCGTTGACTTGCTCGGACCTGGGGTAAGGGTAGTTACCCCTACCCCAGATTAGCGACTACCAGCGGTAGTGAGCGAAGGCCTTGTTGGATTCGGCCATCTTGTGAGTATCTTCACGACGCTTAACAGCGGCACCAAGACCGTTGCTTGCGTCAAGGATTTCGTTCATGAGGCGTTCCGTCATGGTCTTTTCACGACGCTGACGGGAGAAACCTACGAGCCAGCGCAGAGCAAGCGTGGTTGAACGTGCAGGACGCACGTCAACTGGAACCTGGTACGTGGCACCACCAACACGGCGGGAACGAACTTCAAGGGCCGGGCGGATGTTGTCCAGAGCCTTCTTCAGCAACTGAACTGGCTCCATGTTGGCCTTTGCGCTTGCACCTTCAAGAGCTCCGTAAACAATACGTTCTGCTGTGGAACGCTTACCGTCGAGCAGAACCTTGTTAATGAGCTGGGTGACAAGCGGTGAGTTGTGAACTGGGTCAATAACAACCGGGCGCTTAGGTGCGGGTCCTTTACGTGGCATTACTTCTTCTCCCTCTTGGCTCCGTAACGGCTACGTGCCTGCTGGCGTCCCTTGACACCCTGGGTGTCGAGTGAACCACGCACAATCTTGTAGCGGACACCAGGGAGGTCCTTCACACGTCCACCACGCACGAGCACAATCGAGTGCTCCTGCAGGTTGTGCCCTTCACCCGGGATGTAGGCGGTTACTTCAATCTGGGAAGAAAGCTTGACACGAGCAACCTTGCGCAGGGCTGAGTTGGGCTTCTTCGGGGTAGTTGTGTACACACGGGTGCACACGCCACGACGCTGCGGGCTACCCAAAAGGGCAGGCGTCGCGTTCTTCGCGGCCTTGTCGTGCCGTCCTTTACGGACGAGCTGCTGAATAGTTGGCACTAGTTCTCCATTGCTTCTCAGTATTCCTAATTCCACTGCTCTGGTTGAGCAGTGGACATGTCCACCTGCGATCGGGTGAAGCTACCTGCCCAATCACAGTCCTCACGCGTTACTCCAACCCCCGCGTTCGGGTGTGTCGGAGGGACACATTCCAGACAAAACCGTAGAATCGCTTCTATCTGTTCTGCGCTTTTCGCGCGTGAGAGTGCTTGAATGCACGCACGCAAGCACGGTCGCTTCAAAAACAACCACAGTCAAGCGTAAACGCCACTCACGGTCAGCGTCAATTTGAGTCACAATCGTTCAGCGGTTGTTCATCTTATTTGAGAGTGAAAAACCCCAAACTGCCAAGCGAAAACTACTTCACGAAACTAGACTGGGCACTAAATCGATAGGATCAAAACATGCTCAACTCTAGCGCTCAGCCCGGTGAAGGCAAAGACCTCGCAAAGCCCCAACCTGACCCCAAGAACAACGAGCACAACCCAATTGAGAAGTTAGCTCCACAGCAGTCGCAACAACGTCGCACTCGTGCAAGTGACACAGACCGTGACGCCGTAGTATCTGCCTTGTCAGACGCTCTTTCACGTGGCCAACTGACCGCACTCGAATTCGACGAACGCCATTCGCAAGCCCTCAAAGCCATGTACATCGACCAGCTCCCGGAACTCATCGAGGACATTCCCGAAGCTGACGAACTCGAACAAGAGCTCCGCTCACGGGACACTGCCCGCCGCGGAAACACTGACGTAGCAACCAAACCCGGGTCCCACCTCGGGCCATATACCAACCAACGCCCCGGCCCCATCCAGCCTGCCAAACCCGGGAATGGCAAAAGTGACACCGCAATCTGTATTCTGAGCGGTTCAGACCAAGTTGTCGCCCCAAACACCCCTAAGGTCAACGCGCTAGCCATGCTGGGAGGCAACGACTACGACCTGTGCGACGTGATGGGACCAGGCGTTGAGTTCACAATCGAAAGCGTCAACTTCTTAGGCGGGCACGACATCTACGTTCCCCCAGGCGTGCGCATCATCGACAAAAGCATTTCGATCCTGGGCGGCGTAGACATCGCACAAAACGCACGCGGCGACGGATCCAACGGCACACTCATCATTAGTGGCTTCAACCTACTAGGCGGCGACGACGTCATGCTGGCACGCGGCTACCGCCAAACCCAACAGTAGCCACGGCAACCCTGACCACGCACCCACCAGCCAGTCCCCCACCAACAAGCGACCACTCAACACATAACGGCAACCAACAACCAGCAACAGCAGTAGACCTAAGGAGACCGGTATGAACATTGGAATCTTGACATCCGGCGGCGACTGCCCCGGGCTCAACGCTGTCATTCGTGGGGCGGTGCGTAAGGGCGTGCGTGAAACTGGCGACACGTTCGTGGGCCTCAGAGATGGGTGGCGTGGATTGTTGGAGGCAGATTACGCCCCGCTGACTACGCATGACGTCCGGGGAATTTCCGGCCGAGGTGGAACTATCTTGGGTACGTCCCGCACCCACCCGTACTCCCAGGGTGGGCCAGACCAGATGAAACGTGTCATGAAGGAACACAACATCGACGCGATCATCGCGATTGGTGGCGAGGGGACGCTGGCCGGCGCAGCCCGCTTGGCCGACGACGAAGGCATGCCGGTTGTGGGCGTCCCGAAAACCATTGACAACGATCTGAACAACACGGATTACACGTTCGGGTTCGACACGGCAGCCTCGATTGCAACTGAGTCGCTGGACGCGTTGCGCACCACGGCTGAGTCCCACCACCGCTGCATGGTTGTGGAAGTGATGGGGCGCAACGTGGGTTGGATCGCTCTGCACGCGGGGATGGCCGGCGGTGCGCAGGCCGTTTTGCTCCCTGAGTTCCCGGTCCCCTATGAGCAGATCTACACGTGGGTGCGTTCTGCCCGGGACCGAGGTCGTGCCCCCATTGTTGTTGTGGCAGAAGGTTTTGTGCCCGAAGACCTCGATGACCAGGTCTCTGACGCCGGTCGTGACAAGCACGGCCGTGTGCGCTTGGGTGGCGTGGCCAATCACTTGGCTCCTCTTATTGAAGAGGCAACAGGAATCGAGACGAGGGCCACGATTTTGGGGCACCTGCAACGCGGCGGCTCCCCCACTGCGTATGACCGCGTGCTGGCGACTCGTTTGGGAATGGCGGCCGTTGAGTTGGTTCACCACAAAAAATGGGGGTACATGACAAGCCTTTCGGGTGTGGACATCACGTCTGTTCAGATGGCGCTTGCTGTTGACAACCTCAAGACGGTCCCCCAGTCCAGGTGGGATGAACTGCAGGTGCTCTTGGGGTAAAGATTTTCTGGGCTCAGGTCGTGCGTCCTGGGCTCTAACTCAACGACGAGCGCCCCTGAGAAGCGAACGAGCGCCCCTGACCGTGATGGTCAGGGGCGCTCAGTTCTTGCGCTTTATGCCGGGTTCTAGCCACCGTCAGTGGCTAGAGCCGGGAGAGGCTAGCCTCCGAAGGAGTCGAAGTCGTAGTCCTCAAGCGGAATCGTTGAAGCGTCTCCGCCCAGAGCCGGGTAGAAATCACCGTAGGAGTTGGCAAACATTTCCTGCTTGGCTTCTTCCGTTGGTTCCACGATCATGTCGCGGAACTTGTGCATGCCGGTTCCGGCTGGGATGAGCTTACCGAGGATGACGTTTTCCTTCAGCCCCAAGAGTGGGTCGGACTTACCTTCAAGCGCAGCTTCCGTAAGAACACGTGTGGTCTCCTGGAAGGATGCGGCGGAAAGCCAGGACTCGGTTGCAAGCGACGCCTTGGTGATACCCATGAGTTCGTCACGTGCTGATGCGGGCTGGCCACCTTCAGCAACGACGCGCTTGTTTTCTTCCTGGTAACGGCTGCGGTCAACCAGTTCACCTGGCAACAGGTTGGTGTCACCAGATTCGATCACGGTCACGCGGCGCAGCATCTGACGCACAATAACTTCGATGTGCTTGTCGTGGATACCCACACCCTGTGAGCGGTAGACCTTCTGCACTTCGTCAACCAGGAAGCGTTCAGCCTCACGGCGACCACGGATGCGCAGAACCTGCTTGGGGTCAACCGCACCCATCTGCAGCTTCTCGCCGGCCTTGACGTGCTGGCCTTCTTCAACCAGCAACTGTGCACGGCGTCCAACAGCGTGCTCGATCTCGTCCGATCCGTCGTCCGGAACCACAATCACGTAACGAGTCTTACGCGAGTCGTCGATCTTCACACGTCCGGTTGCTTCAGCAATTGGCGCGAATCCCTTAGGTGTACGTGCTTCGAAGAGCTCGGTCACACGTGGCAGACCCTGCGTAATGTCACCGCCACCACCGGCAGCAACACCACCGGTGTGGAAGGTACGCATGGTCAGCTGGGTTCCAGGTTCACCAATCGACTGAGCAGCCACCGTACCGATAGCTTCACCGATGTCTACCAGCTGACCAGTAGCCATGGAGCGGCCGTAGTGCTGAGCAGAGATCTGCACGTCGGAGTCCGCGGTGAGAACCGAGTGGACCTTGACTTCACGGATTCCGGCTTCGACCAGAAGGTCGATCACGTCGGTCGAGATGTCGGTCTTAGCTGGAACGATCACATTACCGTCAGCGTCCACAACGTCGGCAACTGTCAGACGCCCAAGGACCGAGGTCTCAACGAACTCGTGTGGTTCGAGCGTTCCGTCTGCAGCTTCTTGCGAAACTGGGAGCGTAATACCCTTCTTGGAGTCGGTGGTTTCGGTGCGGACAATAACGTCCTGCGAAACGTCCACCAGACGACGTGTCAGGTAACCGGAGTCTGCGGTACGCAGAGCGGTGTCGGCCAGACCCTTACGAGCACCGTGCGAGGCAATGAAGTACTCAAGTACAGACAGACCTTCACGGTAGTTCGACTTAATTGGGCGAGGAATAATTTCACCCTTCGGGTTGGTCACCAGACCACGCATACCAGCAAGCTGGCGCACCTGGGTCCAGTTACCGGAAGCACCCGACTCAACCAAGCGGTACACCGAGTTTTCGGAATCGAAGTTGTCCTGCATGATCTCAGCGACACGGTCCGTGGTGTCCGACCAGATCTTCACGAGTTCAGAACGACGTTCCTCATCCGTGAGCGCACCAATTGCGTACTGGTCTTCAACCTTGGTCGACTGGTCTTCAGCGTCGTTGAGCAGACCTTCCTTGGCTTCTGGTGACACGATGTCACTCATCGCCACGGTCAAACCTGAACGGGTGGCCCAGTAGAAACCGGTTGCCTTGAAGTTGTCCAAGGTCGCTGCGACTTCCACCTTGGGGTAGTAGTCGGCCAGGCGGTTAACAATCTTCGACAGGAGCTTCTTGTTTACCGTGTTGTTAACGTAACGGTAGTTCTCCGGAAGCGTTTCGTTAAAGACTGCACGCCCCAGCGTGGTTTCGATGGTCAGGGACTGCCCTTCGGTCCAGTCCTCTGGCAGTTCCATGTCCTTGGCTGGGACCAGGTTGTCGATCCGGATGCGTGCTTTAGCGCGCAGGTCGAGTTCTCCCCGGTCAAAAGCCATGATGGCTTCGGATACAGAAGAGAATTCGCGACCTTCACCAACAGCTCCGTCAACCTGTGAGGTCAAGTGGTAGATACCGATGATCATGTCCTGCGAAGGCATGGTCACGGGCTTACCGTCGGAAGGCTTCAGAATGTTGTTTGCTGACAACATCAGAATGCGAGCTTCTGCCTGAGCCTCGGCCGACAGTGGCAGGTGAACGGCCATCTGGTCACCGTCGAAGTCCGCGTTAAACGCTGAACAGACGAGTGGGTGAATCTGGATGGCTTTACCTTCAACCAGGAGCGGTTCGAACGCCTGGATACCCAAACGGTGAAGCGTAGGTGCACGGTTGAGCAACACTGGGTGTTCGGTGATGACTTCTTCAAGAACGTCCCACACCTGTGGGTGCTGACGTTCCACCATGCGCTTTGCAGACTTGATGTTCTGTGCGTGGTTGAGGTCAACCAGGCGCTTCATCACGAACGGCTTGAACAGTTCCAGAGCCATGGCCTTGGGCAGACCACATTCGTGCAGTTTCAGCGTAGGACCAACCACAATCACGGAACGACCCGAGTAGTCCACACGCTTACCAAGCAAGTTCTGACGGAAACGTCCCTGCTTACCTTTAAGCATGTCAGACAGTGACTTCAGTGGGCGGTTACCGGGACCGGTCACTGGGCGTCCACGACGTCCGTTGTCAAACAGCGAGTCGACAGCTTCCTGCAGCATGCGCTTTTCGTTGTTGACAATGATTTCGGGGGCGCCGAGGTCGAGCAACCGCTTGAGACGGTTGTTGCGGTTGATCACGCGACGGTAGAGGTCGTTGAGGTCCGAGGTGGCAAAGCGGCCACCGTCGAGCTGCACCATGGGGCGCAGTTCCGGCGGGATCACCGGAACGGCGTCCAGGACCATTCCTTCTGGCGAGTTGTCGGTGGTCATGAACGCGTTGACGACCTTCAGACGCTTAAGAGCACGAGTCTTGCGCTGTCCCTTACCGGTCTTGATCAGTTCGCGAAGTGCTTCCGCTTCACCTTCGAGGTCGAAGTCGCGCAGACGCTGCTGGATCGCTTCTGCACCCATTGCACCCGTGAAGTAGATGCCGAAACGGGCAACCATGTCACGGTAGAGCGATTCGTCACCTTCGAGGTCTGAGACCTTGAGGTTCTTGAAACGGTCCCACACCTTTTCGATACGGTCGAGTTCGCGGTCTGCGTGGCGACGCAGGTTGGCCATTTCTTTGTTTGCCTGAGTTTCGACCTTTTTCTTGGTGGCGGCTGTCTTGCCTTCGTCTTCGAGGACCTTGAGGTCTTCTTCCAACTTCTTGGCACGACGGTCCAGGTCAGCAGCCAAACGGTCGCTGATCTGCTTTTTTTCGACATCGATCTGGTTCTGCAGGGTTGGAAGGTCGCGGTGACGCGAGTCTTCGTCAACAGATGTGATCATGTAGGCCGCAAAGTAGATGACCTTTTCGAGGTCCTTTGGAGCCAGGTCGAGCAGGTAGCCCAAGCGTGATGGAACACCCTTGAAGTACCAGATGTGGGTCACGGGAGCGGCGAGCTCGATGTGTCCCATGCGTTCGCGGCGCACTTTAGCGCGGGTGACTTCCACGCCACAGCGTTCACAGATGATGCCTTTGAAGCGAACGCGCTTGTACTTTCCGCAGTAGCACTCCCAGTCACGGGTAGGACCGAAGATCTTTTCGCAGAAAAGACCGTCCTTTTCCGGCTTCAGGGTGCGGTAGTTAATGGTTTCAGGTTTTTTGACTTCGCCGTGTGACCAGCGACGGATGTCGTCCGCGGTCGCCAGGCCAATGCGCAGCTCATCAAAGAAATTGACGTCAGGCACGTGAATCCTCTTTCTTGCCGTTAGGCCAAAATTTCAGGTAGATCAGACTTCTTCGACGGTGTTTGCTTCGTTACGCGACAGGTTGATGCCCAGCTCTTCAGCTGCGCGGTACACCTCGTCGTCGTCTCGCATCTCAACTGACTGGCCGTCCGAAGACAGCACTTCCACGTCGAGGCACAGGGACTGCATTTCCTTGATAAGAACCTTGAAGGACTCCGGGATTCCCGGGTCAGGAAGGTTGTCGCCCTTAACGATCGCTTCGTAGACCTTGACACGGCCAGGAATGTCGTCGGACTTGATGGTGAGCAGTTCCTGGAGTGTGTACGCGGCACCGTATGCTTCCAGTGCCCACACTTCCATTTCACCGAAGCGCTGACCACCGAACTGTGCCTTACCACCCAGAGGCTGCTGGGTAATCATGGAGTACGGTCCGGTCGAACGCGCGTGGATCTTGTCGTCGACCAGGTGGTGCAGCTTAAGCATGTACATGTAACCGACCGAAATCGGGAATGGGAACGGTTCACCCGAACGTCCGTCAAACAGACGTGCCTTACCGGTGGAGTCGATCAGACGGTCTCCGTCGCGGTTGGGGCGAGTCGAGTCGAGTAGACCGCGCAGTTCGTGTTCATGCGCACCGTCGAACACTGGTGTTGCCACGTTCGTGCCCGGTTCGGCGTCGAATTCGAACTTACCGTCGGCCAGTTCCTTGGCCCATTCGGGGTTGCCCTCGATGTGCCATCCCTGGTTTGCGATCCAACCCAAGTGGATTTCGAAAACCTGACCGATGTTCATACGGCGAGGAACACCGTGTGGGTTCAGGATGACGTCGACAGGCGTTCCGTCTTCCATGAATGGCATGTCTTCGATCGGAAGGATCTGGGAGATGACACCCTTGTTACCGTGACGTCCAGCCATCTTGTCACCAATGGTGATCTTGCGGCGCTGGGCGACGTACACGCGAACCAGCTGGTTCACACCTGGTGACAGTTCGTCATCTTCTTCACGGTCGAACACCTTGACACCAATGACGGTACCGGTCTCACCGTGTGGCACCTTGAGCGAGGTGTCACGGACTTCACGGGACTTCTCACCGAAGATCGCGCGCAGCAGGCGCTCTTCTGGGGTCAGCTCTGTTTCACCCTTAGGCGTGACCTTACCCACCAAGATGTCGCCGTCGGTGACTTCAGCACCGATCCGAATGATGCCTCGTTCGTCAAGCTCAGCCAGAGCGTCGGGTGAGATGTTCGGAATGTCACGAGTGATCTCTTCAGCACCCAGCTTGGTGTCGCGAGCATCGATTTCGTGCTCTTCGATGTGGATCGACGAAAGCACGTCATCCTGCACCATGCGCTGAGACAGAATGATCGCGTCTTCGAAGTTGTAACCTTCCCAAGACATGAACGCCACGAGGAGGTTCTTACCCAGGGCCATTTCACCGTTTTCGGTGGATGGTCCGTCAGCAAGAACTGCTCCAACCTCAACACGGTCACCCTGGTCAACAATGATGCGCTGGTTGTATGAGGTTCCGTGGTTCGAACGACGGAACTTCTCAGCCTTGTAGGTAGTGGTAGTACCGTCATCGTTCATGACGGTCACATAGTCGGCGGACACCTCGGTCACCACGCCGGCCTTTTCAGCCGTGATGACGTCACCAGCGTCAACTGCCGCACGGTACTCCATACCCGTACCAACGTAAGGCGCCTGGGCGCGTACCAGCGGAACAGCCTGGCGCTGCATGTTCGCACCCATGAGAGCACGGTTAGCGTCGTCGTGTTCGAGGAACGGAATCAGAGCGGTCGCAACCGACACCATCTGACGTGCAGAAACGTCCATGAAGTCGATTTCGTCAGCTGGGATCAGATCAGCTTCTCCGCCACCACCCATGGGGCGAGCAAGGACGAACTCTTCTTCGAACTTCTGGTCTTCGGTCAGCGGGGCGTTAGCCTGCGCGATGTTGAATTCCAGTTCGTCGTCAGCTGTGAGGTACTGCGTCTTATCAGTGACAACACCGTTTTCAACCTTGCGGTACGGAGTCTCAATGAAACCGAACGGGTTGATGCGGGCGTAGGACGCAAGCGAACCGATCAGACCAATGTTGGGGCCTTCAGGGGTTTCAATGGGGCACATACGACCGTAGTGCGACGGGTGAACGTCACGGACGTCCATACCTGCGCGGTCACGTGAAAGACCACCAGGACCAAGAGCCGACAGACGACGTTTGTGTGTCAGACCTGCAAGCGGGTTGTTCTGGTCCATGAACTGCGACAGCTGGCTGGTTCCGAAGAACTCCTTGATCGCAGCAACGACCGGGCGGATGTTGATCAGCGTCTGAGGCGTAATCGCTTCGACGTCCTGAGTGGTCATGCGTTCGCGGACCACACGCTCCATACGTGACAGACCAGTGCGCACCTGGTTTTCGATCAGTTCACCAACCGCGCGGATACGGCGGTTACCAAAGTGGTCGATGTCGTCAAGCGCCACACGGATGTCAGCCTTCTGGCCATCGCGTACACCTGGCATGGTTTCCTTGCCAGCGTGCAGGCTGACGATGTAGCGGATGGTTGCAACGATGTCGTCAACCGTCAAAACCGATTCGGTCAGAGCCTCGTCAACACCCAGTTTGCGGTTGATCTTGTAACGACCCACTTTGGCCAGATCGTAGCGCTTGGGGTTGAAGTAGAGGTTGCGCAGAAGGGTTTCAGCAGCGTCAACGGTTGCTGGTTCTGCTGGACGCAGTTTCTTGTAGATGTCCAGAAGCGCTTCTTCGCGGGTGCTGACCGTGTCCTTGGCCAGAGTGTCTTTAATGGAGTCAAACTCACCGAACTCTTCAAGGATCTGTGATTCGGTCCAGCCCAGAGCCTTCAGAAGAACCGTGACCGACTGCTTACGCTTGCGGTCCAGACGCACACCAACCTGGTCGCGCTTGTCGACTTCGAACTCCAACCATGCACCGCGGGACGGGATGATCTTTGCGGTGTAGATGTCGCGGTCCGAGGTCTTGTCCGGCACGGACTCGAAGTACGCACCTGGCGAGCGCACCAGCTGGGAAACAACAACACGTTCGGTTCCATTGATGATGAACGTTCCCTTGTCGGTCATGAGTGGGAAGTCACCCATGAACACGGTCTGGGATTTGATTTCACCCGTGTTGTTGTTCATGAATTCGGCGATCACGAAGAGTGGCGCCGAGTACGTCATGTCACGTTCTTTACACTCGTCGATCGAGTATTTGGGTGGCTCGAAGCGGTGTTCGCTAAATGACAGCGACATTGCTCCAGAGAAGTCTTCTACCGGCGAGATCTCTTCAAAGATGTCTTCAAGACCCGAGGTAGTAGCAACTGAGTCGTCTCCGTTTTCAATTGCTTCTGCTACGCGGTCTTGCCAGCGTTCGTTTCCGATCAGCCAGTCGAAGCTGTCGATCTGCAGACCAAGCAGATTAGGAACTTCGAGTGGTTCGTGAATCTTGGCAAAGGAAACGCGCTTGGGCGGGTTAGCGGTCCTTGTGTTTTCGTTGGCGACGGCCAATGGGATCCTTCCACAGTGGTTGTATCTCCGAGCGCTGCAGTTCACGCCCACCGCTATATGAAGGCAAAATGAAGTCACCGCAACGCAAACCACCAGTTTAACCACGAATACCAAACCGCGCAAGATCGTTGTGGTATGGTTCTATCTTTTCACCTTTCTTGAGAATTCCATGTGTGCACGAAAGCTTCGTTCGCGCTGGTGAGCATGCGAAGTCGAGTCGCGGTGACCCGAGGTTGTGGATACTCACATGTTTTGAGACAAATCTGCAACGAACCGCCCCTCCTCCTGTGGATAACGCATTTTCCGCGCAATCGCAGTGCTAAGTTTCTGGCTGAAAGGGAGTGACAGACGTGACACTTGGTTGGCTACTAATTTTTTCGTGGATCAGCGTCTTTACCGTGCTTGTGGCGGGCGTAGTTTTGAACGCCACGACAGCCTCAGCCAGAACACGAACGGCCAGCCAGCAACCACCTCGGCCGGGGCCTTCCACTCCACCACCCACAACCCACGCAGGATCCGGGCCACCTACCCCGCAGCCACCACCCCCGCAACACCAAGAGAACTCCGGATACCCTGGTTTCTCTGACGGCTCCCCGCGGGCGAGCCAACCCGGTCAACCCGGCCAGCCGGGACAACCCAGTCAGCAGCCACCGCTCCCCCACCAGCCAGCTCAGAAACAGCAGTCCTCGACCGCATGGATGCCGAACATTCTTCTGGGTGTCGCGTGCCTTTTCCTCATTGCCGCTGCGATCACGTTTGCGAGTGTGACTGGGTCACCGGTGGTGCGTGCTGTAGCAATTGGGGTTGTCGCGGCGCTGTCTTATGTAGCTGGTCTTGTTATTCACACCCTGTCTGCCCGGCTCAAGCCTGTTGGTTTTGCGTTGGTGGCACTGGGAATCGCGTTGCTTCCCATTGCGGCTGGACTGTTGGGCGCAAGTGATTCCATTCCAGGTTCGGTGGCATGGTTTGCAGCGTCGCTGGTGGGCGTTATCGCGTATGTGCTGGCAGCGATTCTGCTGAAGTCCGAAACGATCATGTGGTTCGGCTTGCTGTTCGTGGGTTCGTTGGTGCTGTCCATTGTGAACTTCGCAGCGTTGCCACCTGTGGCGTTTTTCTACGGGCTCATGGCTACAGCCACCGTTTTTGCGCTGGTTGGTGCGCTGGGTCGCAACCGGTTACCTAAACGGTTTGTGCGCCCACACATGCTCTTGGGTGAGATTTTGGCGCCCGCGTCTGCGGTCGCGTGCCTGTTCGTGCGGCCGTTTCCCGCCACGTATCAATGGGCAATTCTGTTTGGTCTTCTGACCGTGTTCTACGTCCTTTCTGCGAGCCTGAACCGTTGGGGATGGCAGGCCATTGTTGCTCGTGTAACTGGGGCGTTTACGATCGCGCTGACGGCAAACGCCATCGCAAAACTGCTCAGCGATACAGACGATGCGATCAGATTCGCCACCGGCCTTGCGTTCCTTGTCGTGGGGCTGTGGCATGTGGTGGAAGCGCTTATTCGTCGAGCTAACACAGCCTTCCGCTTGACAGCGCATATCGTGACGACCGCGTGTTTCCTGGTGGGCACAGCGGTCACGGGGTTCGGGGTCGAGGCCACTGACGGCAGGCTCTACATTCCGGCCGGGATCATATTCGTTGCGCTCGCGGCGATGCACATTCTGTTTGCTGTTGCGACAGACACTCCACTGCAGCGCGCTTTGGGATACGGCTCAGCCGTGATGTTCGCCGTGTCGCTTGCGTGCGTTGTTGCTCATTTCATCGGCGACGATAAGTCTGCGGTCGTCATTTGCTACATCATGGCAGTGGGCGTTTTTGTCGTGGCGGATGCGTTTTTCACCGGGTGGATTGTCAGTCCCCGAGGTCGCAGTCGTCGCCGCCTTCGTGTCGCCTCACCTTTTTACACGGCGGTCTTCCCTGCGAGCGCGTTCGCACCGGCTTTTTTGGCCCTGTTTTATGGGATGCAAGTGTGGCACTTGGTCGTCCTGTTTGTGCTGGTTTTGGTGGTCGTGGGACTGGCTTTTCTGGTGCGTTCAGGTCTGTTCACGCTGTCCACAGTTCCGCTGCTTTTCACTTTTTCGTTTGGAGTCGACGCGGTCATTCATAGCGGTCGCGACTCGTGGAACTGGATTTTCTCGCGCCCTCTTTCGCTTGCTTTCTTTGCTCTTTTGGCAGCTGGCCTCATGGTCGCGTACGCGCGTCTGTACGCCCGTGGCCGTTACCGGCGAGCGCAGTATTCTGCGATTGCGAGTCTGATTGTGACTGGTTTGGGCGCGGTGAACGCTTTGATGATCACGTTCGCCCCAAACTTCCCTTATGCGGTCCTGTTTGTGACTGCGACCGTGGTTGATCTGGTGGCGTTGCTTGTGAGTTTTGAAGTGGCACGTCGCCTGACCCGTGCTGAGCACCGGCGCCGGATGGAAGTTGCGAGGGCTAAGCACGCCGAGCGTGCCCAGCACGGGCCGGTGGCTCCAATTAGGCCGTCCCCGGCACCGGTGTTTGTCATTCTGTGTGCGGTCGCGGTGTGTGTGCACGCGGTTGGTGCCGTGGTGCCTAAGTTCGAGCAGTGGTATTTCTTCACTGTCACGAGTGTTATAGCGACCGCTGCGATTGTGTATGTGACTCACGTTTTGCGGGTTCAGTGGTTCATTTTGGCAACGATGGTCACGGTCCCTGCGTTCGCGTTGTCCGTCACGTCCACATTCCTCGAGGGAACCAACCACATGGTGCTTGCCAACATTATTGCGTGGGCCATTTTGTACGCGGTTCACTGGCTGCAGGTGATTGTTAAGCGCAAGGCTCTTGCCAGTTTGGTTGCCGCAGCCCTGATTCTGCTTGGCGCGTTGATGCCTGCGGCCTTTATCGACAGTTCCGCAGTGCCGATTCCATCCTTTGCCCGAGTTGTCGTGGGGCTGATCTTGTTGGCGGTTGCGGCCACCGTCATGACCGCGGTGCGGGTGAGTCGTCACCGTGCGGTGTTCTTTGAGATCGCCAGTTACCTGGGCGCGTTGGGCCTGGCGATTTCGTTCAGTGGGCTGGTGCGGTGGAATTTCTACGTGCCGCTGCACATCGTGGCGCTCACCGCACTGTTCTGGGCGTGGATGTATGGCGGCCGAGGTGGTTTCCCCTGGCTTGTTTCCCGTCGCGTTGGTACGCAGGTGAGGTTGTATGTCACGTTCGGGCTCATGACGTTCATTGGCTTGTTGGTGGCGTTTATTTCAGGCGGTTTCTACACGGCAGTTTTCTTGTCATGGCTGGTGCTGTTCCTCATCATGGGAGCGCTGACTAACCGGCCGGTTTTGGTGTGGTGTTCCGTTGGGACCTTGGCGCTTTCAGCCGTGTGGTTGCTACGTGATGTGGTGTGGCTGGTGTTGGTTGTTCTAGCACTCATCATCATTGGGGCTGTTGTGTGGATGTTGCTACGTGGCAACCGGAATCCCGCGGAAGATGCGCGCGTGGATCAGCAGGTTCAGCCGTTCGGTGCCGCTCAGGACCGGCAGCCTGCCCAGCACAACCCTGTGCCGCCTGCGCCTCCGGTGGCAACACAGCCGCAGGTGCCGCAGCCACCTCGGGCACCTCGGCGGGAGGTTCCGCAGCCGCCGCAGGCGCCACAACCTCCGCAGGTGCAACGGCAACAGCCTCCGCAGCACCCACAGGCGCGGGAGCCATTCAACACTCCACCGCAAGCTCCGCAACATCAGACTGATAACGGACGGCCCGCCCCCGAGGGCTGGGATTCAAGCGACAGGTTCCGGCCACCAAACTCGTGACGCTTCGAAGCGCCAGATCAGCGCGGGTTTTCGTGCGAAAACAGCGTCCCGCCCGTGAACCTAACGCCAACCGTATCGCCCACGCGCGGACGATCGCCCGCAGTCAAAACGGTCAGCGCCTGGTCCCCCACGCTCACTTGCACTAGCCAGCCCGCGCGGTCGAACAGAACAGACTCAACCGTTCCGTCCACATGCCCCTCACCGGCAGAACACACACGCGCGTCACCCTCACCTACAGCGAGGATGGGGTCCACCTCGGCGTGCATGCGGGTGAAGCCGGTGACTCGCGACCCGTTTTCAAGAGCAACGGCCCGGTCGCCGCCACTGCGCTCACCCCCGCCGTCACCACCTGCAAGCGTGACGGGGAACAGGCCGGCATCGGACATGAACTGCGCAACAAACGGATCCTGAGGAGCGTTCAACACCCGTTGAGGGTCGCTGTACTGAATGATTCGCCCAGCGTTGAGAACGGCAATCCGGTCGGCAAGCGCAAGGGCTTCAGAGCGGTCGTGCGTTACATACACGGCGGTCAGCGAAAGCTCCTCAGTGAGCGCTTTGAGCTGGCCACGCAAATCCGCACGCAACGGCTCGTCCAGTGATGACAGTGCTTCGTCAAACAACACCACGTTCGGTTTCGCAATGATTGCCCGGGCAATTGCCACACGCTGCCGTTGCCCACCAGACAGAGAGTCTGGCCTCCTGTCCGCCATCCCGGCCAGCCCCACCTGGGTGAGAGTCTGAGCGACACGATCGCGCACCTCGGGACCCTTCAGCCCGCTCACCCGCAACGGGTAGGCGACATTCTCCCCCACTGACATATGCGGCCACACCGCATGATCCTGAAACACCATGCCCAGCCCGCGCTTGTCAGGGCCTAGGAACGCAGAGTCAGAAACGACCTCGGAGCCGTTGATCCGCATACCACCAGACACGGGACGCAAGAATCCCGCAATGGTGCGCAACAGCGTCGTCTTACCCGACCCCGACGGTCCCACAAGGCAGATGAACTCACCGGTCTGCGCCGTGAGCGAGATGTCGAACAATCCGCCGCCACCGGGGTAGCGCACGTTGATGTCGTTGAGCTCAAGAGCGGTCATGCTGTGGCCTTTCGGTTGGAGGCGGTGACGAGGCCCAGTCCCAGGATCCCCACCAGGCACACCAGGACTGCGAGCGCACTGGCCGCTGAGTAGTCGCCTGCCTGTTGCAGGTTGAAGATGACCACGCCCAACGTGCGGGTGCCGGGGGCCACAAGCAGGATCGAGATGGTGAGTTCGCGAACCGCGGTGAGGGCGACTACCACTCCCCCGGTGATGGCAATGGGGAAGGTGAACCGGCCCGAGGTGGTTAACAGCGCCCGTGTGGGGCTAGCACCTGCGGTTTGGGCGGCTTCTTCAAAAGAGCGACTCAGGGCCGCGGAGGTGGGTCGAACCATTTGGACGACGATCGCGCTGAACGCCATGACGTATGCGGCGAGTATTGCCCACAGCGTGTTGAAGATTCCCAGTAGCGGTGAAACCAGAAGCCATGCGACAGCTACGACCAACCCTGGGAGCGCCTGTGGGAGGAGCGCGAAAATGTCGAGCCCCACATTGTCGAAGCTGCGGGTGCGCGTGAGGAGCAGGGCAACCGCCCACCCCAGCACAGTGCATACGACACCAGCGCCTATGGCCAGGAGCACTGAGTTCCCCACGCCTGACAACACGGAAGGGTTGGAGAGTGCGTGCGTGAAGTTCGCGAACGTGACGGTGTCTGCTCGCAGTGGTACGCCTGGGGCTGGCAGGATCGCTTGGCGGATGAGTGCAAGCAGGGGTAGCACGGTCGTGATGAGAGCTCCCGCCCAGAGGATCACGGTGAGTGCCCACATGAGTGGGGTGCGCGCGGCCGGTTGGGTGGGGCGGGTGGATGCCGCCGCCGAGGTCGTTCCTACGGAGCGCTGAACGAAGACGGCGAGGCATGCCAGGGTCAGGAGAAGGGTTCCCACTGCCGAGGCCGCCGGGAGCGGGTTGAGCACTGAGTGGGACGCGATGAACCGGTACACCAGGGTGGTGAGGGTTGTGTAGTTGGCGGGAAGCCCTAGGAGTGCGGGGATTCCGAAGTCTGAAAGATTACTGGCGAATGTCAGTACCAGCGACGCCATGAGTGCGGGCCGTAACAGTGGAAGTGTGATGGTGGTGTAGATGCGGGTGGTTGATGCGCCTGCCACACGTGCGGCCTCTTCGAGTTGGTTGGGGATGCGTGCCATGGCCGAGCTGATGAGCAAGTACGCCATGGGCCAGGATGTGATGGTCAGCAGCAGGATCACCCCACCGGCACCGTAAATGTTGTTCGGGAGGACTGTCCCTAAGAGAGAGCGGAGCGGCCCCGAGGGTGAGAACAACGCGATCCACGACATCGCACTGATGAACGGCGGGATCAGGAACGGCAACAGGAACAGCCATCGCAAGGCGGTAGCCTCCGGCACTTTGAACCTGTCCAGTGCGATTGTCAGTATAAGAGCCACTACGGTTGCCCCGAGTGCTGCACACACGGAACTCACCAGCGAGTTGAGTACAGCTGTCAACAGGTCAGGGTTGCGCAACGTTTCAAGCCCAGCGGAGCTCAAGCCCGTTGACACCACCGTCGCGAGTGGTAAGCCAATTGTCACCAGGACGGCGACCCAAACTGCGAGTCGTAGCCCTGGGACACGAAGTCCCGACTCCCGCGAGACCTTACCGCGCTTTGAACTCTGCGTGGAGGTGGTGGTACGGGAGTCAGAACTGTGGTGAGTCAAACTCACCCCATGATCTCCTTGAACTTCTTAACTGCACCGTCCTGCTGTTCTTTAACCTTGGCGTAATCAGGCTGGATGAGGTTGATGTCGGTAAGAGCAGGTGCGCCTTCAGGGGCACCAGCATCAGAGCGCACCGGCACGTAGTTCTGCTTGACTGCTAGCTCCTGGCCTTCTTTAGACACCAGGAAGCTCACGAACGCTTGGGCTGCTTCCGGGTTCTCCGAGTCTTTGAACACACCGGCAGGCTGGTTTACATACGGCACACCGTCCGTGGGGTAGCTCACTGCAACGGGTGAACCCTTGTCTGCAAGGTCGCGCACTGGGTAGTCCACGACAATGCCGACCGGCGATGATCCGTCAGCAACTGCCTGTGCGACAGGGCCGTTGGACTCCAGAACCTTGGGCTTGTTTTCACCCAGCTTCTTAAGCCAATCTTCGCCTAGTTCTGGCTGGTCAAGCCACAGTGCGGTGTTGAATGCCGCTGCACCAGAAACGTCAGGGTTAGGCATTGCGATCTGGTCTTTGAACTTGGAATCAGTGAGTTCGGCCCACGACTTTGGGGCTTCTTCCACTTTGTCCGTGTTGTATGCGATCACGGTTGGGATGATGCGGGTGCCCACATAGTACCCGTCCGCGTCGACCTGCTCTTCTTCGATTCCGTCGGTTTCAACCTTGTCGAGTTTGATCAGTTCGTCTTCGCTCTTGAACCCTTCAAACGTGGGAACGTCTGCGGCCAGCAGAACGTCAGCGCCGATCTTTCCGGACTTCTTCTCAGAGGCGATACGTGTTTTCAGTTCACCTGTTCCAGCACGGAAGACCTTGACCTGGATGTCAGGGTTTTCTTCGTTGAACGCGTCAATGACTTCGTTGATCTTTGCTTCAGGTTCTGAGGTGTAGAGGCTGATTTCACCGCTCCCCTCAGCCTTGTCGCCACCGTTACCAGCGTCGGAGACATCGCACGCGGTGAACATGAGTGTGGATACCACCAGCGCTGATGCAAGGGCGGTACCACGTACAGCAGAACGTGCATTACGGAAAAGGGGCTTCATATTTCTCCAGTTCAGACGAGGCGTACTGTGTGCGCGAGCGGTTATTCGAAACTCTCGCGCTAAGCAACGGCCACATCGTCCCCCACGAATCCAAACGCGGGGTATCACCAAGGTTGCACCTCGGTGAACCCCGCGCCCCTTCGCCTTAGCTCAGTCGCTTAGACGCGATTTCTGCTCCCTGTGCCAGGGTTTCGAGCTTGGCCCAGGCGATTTCAGGGTGGATACGGCCACCCAGTCCGCAGTCCGTGGAAGCGACAACGTTTTCGGGCCCAACAAGACGGGCGAAACGTTCGATGCGGTCTGCTACCAGCTCCGGGTGTTCCACCACGTTGGTTGAGTGGGACACGATTCCTGGAATGAGGTACTTGCCTTCAGGAAGTTTGGTGTCTTCCCAGATCCGCCATTCGTGCTCGTGGCGCACGTTCGCTGCTTCGAAGGTGATTCCGGCCGCGTTGATGTCCAGGACGTCGTCGACGATTTCTGCGAAAGGCAGGTCGGTGACGTGAGGGCCGTGCCACGATCCCCAGCATGTGTGAAAGCGGACTCGCTGCGGGTCAATTCCGCGCAGGGCGTGGTTAAGCGCCTCGATACGTGGACGTGTGAAGGCGCGGTAGTCCTCGTATGACGGTTCAGGGTTGATCTGGTCGAAGTTTTCCGCGATTGACGGGTCGTCAATCTGCACGATGAAACCGGCCTCTGTGATTGCGAGGTATTCCTCACGGAAGACATCGGCCATGGCCCAGATGAACTCTTCGTCGCTGTCATAGTACTCGTTGGTGATACGAGCGGCTGAGCTTGGCCCCAAAGAGTTGATGTATGCAGTCGACGGGTCAACGCCTGCCTTTTCGCAGGCCACGCGCAGGTTCTCAATGTCACGCTGCACCTTGTCCTGGCCGATGTAGGTCACCGGCCCAATCGCAGCTGGGAATTTTGGTTGCTTCCCGGTGTCGGCACCCGATTCCTGGTCACTGTAGACACCAGGGAAAATGTGACGGTCACGGCGATCGCCAAAGCTTGTCAGCTGCAAATTGCCGGGTTCTGAACGTACCGCCTCACCCTCAAACAAGGTCTGCTCGCGCAACTCCAGCCCACCTGTGCGTTCAAAGGAGTAGTGCCACCACGCACCGTAGTCCTTAGCTGCCGCCATCGCGTGACCGTATTCGCCGTCGTTGACGTCGGTGATTCCCAGTTCTTTTTGCTTAGCGACCAGATCCACAACGGAGTCCTGCAGAAGGCGCTGGAACTCGTCGTTGTTGAAGTTGTCGTCAAAGCGAGCCGCGTTGGCTGCGATGAGTTGGTCCGTGCGAGGTAAAGAACCTGCGTGAGACACGCGGATTGATGACATGCTGATTCCTTTCATACGACTGTGAGTCCACCACATCACATATGCGTATGCGCATGTCTGCAGTTCGTCATGATTCGCAATGCACCAGCCAAACGAAACGGCGCAACAAAAAACTGGCCGCCACCCACACGGGGTGACGGCCAGTCAGTAGCTTGGAACGACCTCGGGCACGGGATCACTGGACCCCGCACCCGGGCCACCAAATTACTTAAGCGATACGGTAGCGCCAGCTGCTTCGAGCTTTTCCTTAGCAGCTTCAGCGGTTTCCTTGTTAACGCCTTCCAGAACAGGCTTAGGAGCACCGTCAACGAGCTCCTTAGCTTCCTTCAGACCAAGGCTGGTGAGTCCACGAACTTCCTTAATAACAGGAACCTTCTTGTCTCCACCGGATTCGAGGATGACGTCGAATTCGTCCTTCTCTTCAGCTGCGCCAGCGTCTCCGCCGCCAGCACCAGGAGCAGCAGCAACAGCAGCAACTGGAGCAGCAGCTTCAACTTCGAATTCTTCTTCAAACTTCTTAACGAAGTCGTTCAGTTCAATCAGGGTGAGCTCTTTGAACGCTTCAATGAGCTCTTCAGGGGTGAGCTTAGCCATGGTGGCTACGTCCTTCCGTGAGTGGTTGGGTTCAACCGTGGTTTATGGGGGTGAAACTTAAGCTGCTTCGGATCCGGATTCTTCCTGCTTTGCACGCAGTGCATCGACGGTACGTACCGTCTTGACCAGAGGTGCGGTGAACGCGTAGGCAGCCTTGTACAGGCTTCCCTTGAGCGCTCCAGCAGCCTTGGCAAGCAGAACTTCGCGGGATTCGAGGTCAGCCAGCTTCGTAACTTCTTCAGCTGAAAGTGCGGCACCTTCGAGGTGTCCACCCTTGATGACCAGCTGAGGATTCGCCTTGGCAAAGTCACGCAGAGCCTTCGCAGCGTCAGCGACATCACCGGAGATGAAAGCGATAGCAGATGGACCCTTGAGGTTGTCTGCGTTGAACGCTTCCAGTCCAGCCTCTTTAGCTGCAATGGCGGTCAGCGTATTCTTTACCACGGCGTAGGAGGCGTTCCCACCGAGTGCAACGCGCAGTTCTTTCATCTGCGCAACGGTGAGACCGCGGTACTCAGTCAGCACAGCGGCCGAGGAGTTCTCAAACAGCTGTTTGATCTCCTGTACCGCAGCTGCCTTGTCTGGCCTCGCCATGGTATTCCTTTCGTACATGTTGGTGTGCGAACACGAAAAAAGCGTTCCGCGCAGCAGGCACGGAACGCTCACAAATGCATCCCTAACGGGAGTTCATGAAGTTCAGTATCACCTGCGCGGGTCACTCATTCCGAGTCTTCGTCAGCGTTTGCTTCTAAAAGGTGTTAGAGGCGCGCGCTGAGACCAACGGTCTTGGGCACCAGATGAGTCTAACGTAGAGTTCCGGGTAAGTCCAAATCTGGGGCGCAGTGTTTGGCCGGTGCGTGTTCGCGCGGGTGCGCGTTGCTATGTTTTTGGTCGGTGATTCTAGTGGAGATTCGGGTGGTGTTTTTGCCGTTATGACGCGTATTTTCAGTTTCACATCAGACCCTGTGGTGCTCAATTCGTACCTGATTCTGGGCGATGAGCGGGCTGTGATTGTGGACACGGGTTCCGGCCCGCGGCAGGCGTCGAGGATCCTGACGACCTTCGCCGAGGTGTCCCTCACCCAGTCTGGTCGCGCGCTTTTCGTGGACCTTCCCGTCAGTGTGGTGAACACGCACGACCACTGGGATCATTTCTTTGGCAACGCCACGTTCGCCCGCGCGGGCGTCACCGAGTTTTTCGCCTCACCGCAGTGCATACGAGACATGCAGGCCAGCGCGTGGGTGCAGTTTCACGAAGTGCCCAGCGACTTCGAACCCGATCTGCCCGCGGACCCTTCTGAGCTTCTCGTCCCCATGACCGAGGTGACTGACGGCGTCACGTTAACCGACCTCGGCGCTGGTTTTGCGGACCTGGACGTGACAGTCCGGGTTCTTCCGGGGCACACGGAGGGCGATCTTGTACTGATCGCCGGGCACGTGGCGCTGGTGGGTGACCTTGTTGAGGAGGGCGCTCCCCCGGCGTTGGGTGATGATGCGACCCCGTCAAGGTGGGCACAGAACCTGGAGCGGCTCCTGGAGGATCCGCGCTTGACCGTGTTTGCGCCGGGACATGGACGGCCGGTGGATCGGGAGTATGTGACGCGGCAGGCTGGGGTGATTGCGCAGGCAGGGCTGGAAGACGCCGAGGTGGCAGCAGTCCCCTTTTCGCGTGACCTCACTCTGGCTACGCCTGGATTGCCCGAGGGGGTAGCTAGGATTCTGTGAGGCTAGGTTCTTGCGCCCCGGGGTTTAGGGCGGGGCGTGGGGTTTTGGCGTGGGACGGGTGCGCGGGGAAAACGCAGTGCGGGCGGGATGGTTCCCGCCCGCACTGCGTTTCTAGAGGTGTTGGTGTGCGTGCTTTCCCGTCAGGTGACGGTGAGCATTGCTGCTAGTTTTTGCGGCGACGGAACACCAGTCCCGCACCCAGAGCCACCAGCGCGACACCAACTGCGAGGCTCATGCCAACGTTGACGCCCGTGCGAGGCAGAGCACCATTTTCCTTGGAGCTGTCGTTGCCCTTGTTGCCGGAGTCGGTGTTGTTATCGTTGCCGTTGTCGGAGGCGTCGCCTTCGTTTTCGGCTTCCTCGTCTCCAGCGTCAGTGTCGCCACCGTCGCTTTCACCCTTGTCACCGTCACCGGGATCACTGTCATCGCCAGGCGTTTCGTCGTTACCACCTTCTGAAGGAGCTTCGGTCGGCTCCTCTGATGGATCCTCACCTGGCTCTTCAGAAGGAGCGTCGGTTGGCTCTTCGCTAGGTTCTTCTGACGGCTCTTCCGAAGGTGCTTCTGACGGCTCCTCGCTCGGAGCTTCTGACGGAGCATCAGTTGGTTCCTCAGTTGGTTGCTCTGAAGGTTCTTCAGTTGGCTGTTCCGAAGGAGCGTCGGTTGGGTCCTCGGTCGGTTCTGGTGTTGGCTCCTCGACAGGTGCCGTCGTCACCACAAATTCGAAGCTACCAACGCCAGTTCCCATTGCCTTACGATCAACGCTAAACTCCTGAGCGCCGGCGTTTGCCGCCACGTTCGACACTGGAACGATGCCTGCATTTACAGCAGCCACCCGCACCTGAGCGGCCACACCCATGCTCAGTGCTGCGCCAGGCGTCACCGGTGCCACGCCAGCATTGTCACCTGCGGTTGCCTCATCGAAAAGCACGATGGTTTCACCATCGTTCGCTGAAGGTTTAACTTCAACCTTCGTGACCTTGCGACCTTCCTTCACGTTGACGCCAAGCGTGACCTTGTCACCGGAGAAGAAATGCTGCTTCTTAGCTTTTGTGTCGTACGCTACGTAACCGCCAGATTCAGATTCGTGGGCCTCGAGTGGCTGGCCGCCGTCCTTGAAGTACACGCTCTCTACTTCGTCTTTGTTTACCTGCACGCTCGCGTCGATACGAGTAAACGCGAAGTGAGCTTCAGTCGTCTTGTTTTCCTTGACTTCGATCTCGGTCTCTACGAAGTTTCCGCCTTCGGTGGTCGCCTCAGACTTCTCACCGGTGTCAGGGTCGATTTCGGTAGCCTTCTCGCCGCCTTTCAACTCGGCGAACGGCAAACGCTTGCCTTCGGAGTCAACAACTACCCCGAAGCCCTTCGCTACAGAATCGTTTTGCATGTAAACGGTGTACTTACCTTCAGGCAAGCCCTGCTTTTCCAAGGCTTCCGGCGTCACCTTGTACCAGTTACCCTGCTCATCAACCAGGTAGACGTAACTGCTTGCAACGTCTTCGTTTTCGCCAGAGTACTCGTTGTCCAAGCTCTCATCACGGAACAGGCGGAAGTCGACTTTTCCGTTCGGCTCAGGTGCAACCGTCGGATCATCGGTAGGTTCCGGTGTTGGCTCCTCAGTCGGGTCATCCGTCGGTTCCGGTGTTGGCTCCTCGGTCGGGTCATCCGTCGGTTCCGGTGTTGGCTCTTCCGTAGGATCTTCAGTCGGCTCCGGCGTAGGCTCCTCCGTAGGATCATCCGTCGGTTCCGGTGTTGGCTCCTCGGTCGGGTCATCCGTCGGTTCAGGAGTCGGCTCCGGCGTAGGCTCCTTAGTTGGGTCATCCGTCGGCTCTGGCGTTGGTTCCTCTACCGGCGCCGTCGTCACCACAAATTCGAAGCGACCAAAGTCGTCGCCCATCTTTGAACGGTCAACACTGAATTCCTGTACGCCAGCATTGTCACCTGCGGTTTCCTCATCGAAGAGCACGATGGTTTCGCCGCCGCGGGTCGCAGAAGGTTTGACTTCGACCTTCGTGACCTTGCGACCTTCCTTCACGTTGACGCCAAGCGTGACCTTGTCACCGGAGAAGAAGTGACGCTTCTTAGCTTCCGCATCGTCGGAAGCCATGAAACCGCCAGATTCAAATTCGAAGGCTTCTAGACGTTGGTCACCGTCTTTGAAGTACACACTCTCTACTTCGTCTTTGTTAACCTGCGCCGAGCCATCAATACGAGTGAACGCGAAGTTAGCTTCAACCGTTTCGTTCTCCTTGACCTCAATTTCGGTCGTTACGAACCGTCCCCTGTCGGTGGTCGTCTCAATCTTTTTACCGGTGTCAGCATCAATGTAGGTAGCCTTCTCGCCACCTTCCAATTCAGCGAAGGGTAGGCGCTTACCTTCGGAATCAACAACCACGCCGAAGCCGTCCGCTACGGAGTTGTTCCGCATGTACACGGTGTACTTACCAGCAGGCAAGCCTTGCTTCGCCAAGGAGTCTGGAGTCACCTTGTACCAGTTACCCTGCTCATCAACCAGGTTGACGTAACCACTTGCGACCTCTTCCGCGTCACCCGAGTACTTGTTGTCCAAGTTCTCATCACGGAACAAGCGGAAGTCAACCTTGACCGTAGGGGCAACCTTTTCAAGCTGCACGTCGAACTCAAAGCGCCCGAAGTCATCGCCCATTTCGGAACGCTTGATCCGGTATTCGGTGTCGGAAACCTTTTCTGCTTCCACAGTCTTACCGCCACCAAAGCCGCGTACAGTCACACCCTTGACTGTGTAACCGTCAATCTCTTCCACCCCAACAGTGACCCATTCTTCAGAGAAGAAGTGACGTGTCTTAGCACCAGCGTCATCGGAGGCAACATAACCCACTGAGTCAGACTTGTAGGTCTCCAGGCGTTGGTCGCCGTCCTTGAAGTACACCTTCGAGTCAACTGCTTCGCCGTCAGCAGTCACCTTTGCTGTCGCGTCAATGCGAGTTGAGGCGAAGTTAGCTTCGATCGTCTCGTTTTCCTTGATTTCAATCTCGGTCGTGACGAAACGTCCTTCATCGGTGGTTGTTTCGGCCTTTTCGCCGGTCTTCGCGTCGATGAAGGTAGCGTCCTTCTTGCCCTGCAACTCAGCGAATGGCAAACGCTTGCCGTCCGAATCAACAACCACACCAAAGCCGTCAGCAACGGATGCATCACGCATGTACACGGTGTACTTACCGGCAGGCAAGCCCTGTTGCGCCAAGGCCTCTGGCATCACCTTGTACCAGTTGCCTTCTTCATCAACCAGGTTGACGTAGCGATCAACGACCTCGTCAGTGCCTTCGTCGAAAGAGTTGTTGAGGTTCTCGTCACCAAACAGACGGAAGTTCACCTTACCCGTGGGGGCAACCTTTTCAAGCTGCACGTCGAACTTCAGGCGACCAAAGTCGTCGCCAAGTACGGAACGCTTGACACGGTACTCGGTGTCAGAAACCTTCTCCGCGTCAACCGTCTTGCCCCCGGCAAGACTACCAACGGTCACGCTTCTCACCTTGTGTCCGTCGATGTTTTCCACACCAACAGTCACCCATTCGTCGGAGAAGAAGTGACGTGTCTTTTTGTCCGCGTCGTCAGATGCGAGGTGCTCGGTTGTGGTGGAGGTCTTCGAAACGAAGCTCTCCAGGCGAGTCTCGCCGTCCTTGAAGTACACCTTCGAGTCAGCCGCTTCCCCGTCAACAGTGACCTTGGCGCTGGCGTCGATGCGGGTCGATGCCATGTCAACAACAGTTTCTTTGTCCGGTGCCACAGTGAAGGTGGTCTTCACGAACCGGCCCTTGTCGGTGACCGTTGGCAGAGTTTCGCCGGTGTCAGCGTCAACGTATGTCGCGTCGTGTGACTCGTCCAAACTGACGGTCTCCATACGCTTTCCGGTCGCACTGTCGACGACCACACCAAAGCCATCGGCCACACTCGCGTTGCGAACGTAGGCGGTGTACTCACCGGCCGGCAATCCCTGCTTTTCTAAGGACTCCGGTTCCACTTTGAACCAGCGACCGTTTGAATCAACCAGGTTGATATAGCTCTCGCTGACCTTTTCTTCGGGCCCTGAATATTTGTTGTCTACGTTTTCGTCACCGAACAGACGAACTGTGGCCTTTCCAATCTCAACCGGCTTGAGGAACACCTTGTATTCGAAGTTTCCCCACGCTTCCCCAGAGTCAGACGAGTTAACGGTGTACGTGTGGTTAGCTGGGTCGGATGTGACTTTCAACGGGTCGCTGAGCTTGTCGATGTTGTAAGCCCCGTCTTCTTGCTGGTGGAATCGCGCCTCCACTTTGTCGACCGCGTAGTTAATCTTTGGCGAAATGCGCGCCGTTACCTTGCCGCTGGCGAAGAGGTGTTTGTCCCACGCCGCATCGCCCTTACCAGCCCAGTAAAGACCGTCCACATTGGACGACTTCACGGATGCGCTTCCGTCTTTGAAGGCAACACCAACAGCGTCAGGGGCTGCGACCTCGGCACCGTCTTTCGTTTCAACAGCCGAAACGTTCGCACCAATCGAGGACGCCGCATATGTCAAGTCAAGAGACTTGCCTGCCTCCAACGTGATGTCCGTGTAGCTGTGGCGGCCGTAACCAGCGGTCACGCCGTTCGTGATTTCCTGGCCTTTGTCTCCGATTCGGGTCGCTGGAACGTTCATCTTCAGCATGGTGACTGGCAGACGCTTGCCGGTGGCAGTGTCAACGATCGCGTAGTGACCGAACGTGCTGTTCATTTCCACGTACAGCGTGTAGTCGCCTGCCGGTAGCCCGAACTTCTTCAAGTTGCCCGGGTGAATCACATACCACTTACCGGTGGCCTTGTTTTTCAAGGTCAGGGTTTTGTTGAGGTACGTGGGCTGAAGTGGCGGTTCGCCGTCGTCATACTGTTTGTCGTGGTCACGGTCTTGGAAGATGCGCACGTCGGCGGTGCCCCGGTCTGCGGCGACCGTAGCGTGGGCCGAGGCGGGCGTTCCGAACGCTGTCACGGCAGGGGTGAGCGTTCCGACGAGTGCGGTAGCTAGAACTGCCGCACTGAGACGAGAAGAGCGGTGCATGGTGGGGTCTCCAGTGTCAAGAAGATGAGAATAAGGGAATCGCCCCTAATCTTTCAGCGCACTGTGAACCCAATTCGTTGCACACCTTAACGTTAAGTGAACGTGAGTTGTGGGTTAATGCTCAAAATGTGTGTACGGCAGGGGCTTCTTGCCCAGTGTTCCGTAAGGCTTCAGGCGGTTATACATG
>NZ_JASPDO010000015.1 GCF_030230605.1 Brevibacterium sp. UMB1308A | reverse complement strand
GCATACACCACAGCGTGGCTGATTTCTAGCACCATGCATGATACATGCTTACAAAGCATGTATAACCGCCTGAAGCCTTACGGAACACTGGGCAAGAAGCCCCTGCCGTACACACATTTTGAGCATTAACCCGTATCTGGGTGTACTCGGTACTGCGCAAAGAATCCACGCCCACACCCTCCAGTAACCCCGCCGCACCACCCACCGGCCGGGACGAGCTAATCCGCGCCCACAGCCACCATGCACACAAAGCGGGGTCGACTGTCCGTCGTCCCCCGCCTTGTTCGTCATGCCCCGGCCGAGCTCCCCGCCCGATCAGGTTTCCTGCCTGGTCAGGGCGTCCTGCCCGGTCATGCTTCGTACCAGGTCAGGCGTCCTGCAGGGTGCTGGCGACCTCACTCAACACCTCGGCGAACCTGCCGGGGCACGACACCATAGGCCAATGGCCGCTGTCGAGGTCGGTCAGCTCGACCCGCTGAGCAGCCGCAAGCTCGGGAGCATCTCCGCCGTCGATCGCATCGCGGGCATCCTGGGGGGAGAACTCCGGACAGATCACCGTCACCGGGAGCCCAAAGCGCTCCTCATGGTCCAACGAGACAGTGGCTTGGCTCACGCCCTGAGGTACACCCACCATGCGCTGCTCGATCACACGCTTCTGCTGTGCCGACAGGTCCGCTGAATCAGGCCCCTCAAACTTCTCCCAGCCCGGGAACCGCATCCACCCGTCTTCGGGATCAAAGAAATCGGCGTACGTCGCTCCATCAGCCTCGGGGAATCCCCCCACGAACACCACCCCAGCCACCTGATCAGACACCCGATCAGCCGCCATCCACGCCAGCGATGCGGCCGCCGAATGCCCCACCACCAACGGGCGATCCACGCTCGTGACCGCCGACGTCACCGCCTCCAGCTGGTCCTCCAACGTCGCCGCAGCATCATCATCACCTTGACCAGGAAGCGACACCGCAATGCCTCGATGTCCTCGCTTGCCCAACTCCTCCACCACTGACTCCCACACATCAGCGGTCAGCCACAACCCACCGATCAACACCATGTCCATCTCAACGTCCTCCTTGACGGCAACACATGCCCCCTTAGCGTACCAACTCACCCGCCATCAGGGTGCACCCAATTTTCCTGACACGTTACCTGGTGACCGCCACCGATGGCCGGGTGTGTTGCCGCCCGGTCGGGAGACACGCGTTGACCGCTGATAGGGACACGGCCCATCACGGCTGCGCCCTCTACCTCGACGGGGGAGAAGCTGTTCGGCACGCCTCTCCCGCAGGACGAGGCCACATTGCGCGACCTCTTCACGGGGCTTCAGGACCATGCCCCACCAGCTGCAGCGCTGCTGGTCGAGCGAGGGTGCTGCGGTTCGCTCGAACCCATTCCCGACGCGATCCCAAGGCGCTGATCGACCAGATCTACACGGCGCTCGGCTAGCAAACCGTAGTCGTTCCCGCGACCGTGGCGGTGGAGCTGGTGATCCCGAGAGTCGCCGGTCAGGTCAAAGAGCTGAAAAAACAGAGGGCGACCGTGGCTCGACTCGAACCATAGGGAGACCCACCCAGGATGAGTAACCCGTCAAGTAATGGGTACGAGTGAAGGTGGTTCCGTTTTTAAGAGTGTTTAGCCACTGTATGTATAACCGATAACGTGTTTTACGTATCCGCATGTGGGCGTAAGTCACAACCGCGCAAAGCGAGCATGACGTCGCAATATAATGCGGAACTTCGCTCACTTTGCGTCGTCTGAGTTAACAAGACACAAAAGCGAAGCGGGTGAGAATTAATCTCACCCGCTTCGCTATTCGCTCTTGTTTAGCTATCTACCGAAAGTAGTGCCTACTTTTCGAGCTGCTCGTTGTCTTTACCGCTCTCAACCGCGTGATCGTGGTGTGCTGCATCCAGTTCAGCCTTTGTTACTGGTGCAACGCGGTCTTCAAAGAAGAACTTCGAGAGCTTCGCACGGTTCCGTTCAGCCTTGGTGATGACACCCTCTTCATTCGGCTGAGCTGGAATGTACTTAGGCGATTCGAAGGAGGTCAGTACCCACAGTTTCTCAGGCGAGAGTGGTTCGTGACGTTCCTGGTACTCACCGTGTGGCAAGCGAATAATCTGACCCGTTTCGCGACCGTGTAGAGCAATCTCGCGGTCCTTGCGCTGCAGACCAAGGCACACACGCTTGGTGATGATGTAACCGATCACTGGTCCAGCGAAGAACAGAATGCGGAAGATGTAAATCATGTCGTTCAGCGACATGTGGAACATCACTGCAATAAGGTCACCCGACGCTGCAGCCCACATGTTGAGGTACCAGATCGACACGGCAACACCCAGAGCGGTACGCGTAGGCGTGTTTCGTGGACGATCCAGAATGTGGTGCTCACGGTAGTCCTTGGTCACCCACTGCTCAATGAACGGCCATGCGATCATTCCACCGAACAGCACACCCGCAGCCAAAAGGGCCGAGAAGATGTTGAAGCTGATTGGGAATCCAGCAATGTAGAACTCGAACCAGCCCGGAATAATACGCAGGTAACCGTCCATCCATCCGATGTACCAGTCAGGCTGCGTACCAGCGGAAACAGGGGAGGGGTCGTATGGACCGTAGTTCCACACAGCGTTAATCGTGAACAGACCAGAGATAAGTGTCAGAAGCGCTGTGATGAGGAAGAAGAATCCTCCACCCTTCGCAGCGAACGTTGGGAGAACTGGTTCACCAACAACATTCTTGTTGGTGTGTCCAGCACCAGGCCACTGCGTATGCTTGTGGATCACAACGAACATCAGGTGGACACCGATCAGCGCAATAAGAATGGCCGGAACCAACATGATGTGGAACATGTACAGACGGGACACAATGTCCACACCTGGGAACTCTCCGCCGAACAGGAAGAACGAGATGTACGTACCTACCAGCGGAATACCCTTGAGCAGACCGTCAATGATTCGGAGACCGTTACCCGAAAGCAGGTCGTCAGGGAGCGAGTAACCGGTGAAACCGGCTGCCATACCCATTGCGATCAGGGCGACACCGATCATCCAGTTAATCTCACGAGGCTTGCGGTATGCACCGGTGAAATAGATACGCAGTGCGTGCAAGCTCAGCGCCGCCATGAACAGCAGTGCTGCCCAGTGGTGGATCTGGCGGATGAAGAGTCCACCGCGAATTTCGAACGAGATTGCGAGCGTGGAAGCGTAGGCTTCCGACATCTCGACACCCTTAAGTGGCACGAATGGGCCGTTGTAAATGGTTTCGCCCATTGCTGGTTTGAACCAAAGCGTCAGGAACGTACCCGAGATCAGCAGGATGATGAAGCTGTAAAGAGCAACCTCACCCAACATGAACGACCAGTGGCTTGGGAAGATCTTACGACCAAACTCGCGCACTGCAACCGAAGCGCCCGTACGCGCTTCGATCCATTTTGCTGAATCTTGAAGTGCTTTCGACTCAGTCACTTGAACGTTACTCATTCAGTCTCAGTCTCCCTCGTGTGGATCTCCCAGAAGGTCGGTCCGACTGGTTCAGGGAAGTCGCGCTGTGCAACGAGGTACCCTTCGCTGTCGACCGTAATCGGGAGCTGTGGAAGTGGGCGCTTTGCAGGGCCGAAGATCACCTTGCAGTGGTTTGTCACGTCGAAGGTCGACTGGTGGCATGGGCACAGCAGGTGGTGTGTCTGGTGCTCGTACAGAGCAACTGGGCAACCCACGTGAGTACAAATCTTGGAGTATGCAACGACTCCGTCGATGCCCCAGTCTTCCTTAGCTGGGTCCGTCTTGAGTTCGCGTGGGTCAACGCGCATCAGGAGAACCGCTGCTTTAGCCTTCTCGTTCAACGGGTGACCGGACTTTGCGATACCTTCTGGCAGAACGTGGAAAGCCGAACCGATGGTGACGTCAGCAAGCTTGATCGGGCGCTCAGCACCTTCGTGCGGGATACCGCCCGGGTCCTGGATCAGACGAACGCCAGGTCCCCACAGAGTTTCAAACAGTTTGTTGCCTGGAAGCGGACCGAGGTCGCGCAAAACGAGCACAGCAGGTAGGGGAGCGATCGCTACCGCAGTAATGAGCATGTTGCGCAAAAGAGGACGGCGTGCAATACCGGATTCCTCTTTGGCCTGGTTGAGGATCTCGAGGGCAATCGCCTGGTCTTCTTCAGACCCAGCGATGCTGTGACGTTCCTCAACGACTTCTACGTCTGTGATCAAGTTTTTAGCCCACAGGACGATACCAATACCAATACCGGCAAGCGCAAGAGTTGCTCCCAGCCCCAGCATGGTGTTCTGCAAGCGCAGTGCTTCCATCGTCCCATCGAGTGGGAACAGGAAGTACGACACGATAAACCAAATGGTTCCAACCATCGAGGCTAGGAACCAGAAGGCAATCTGCCGTTCCGCTACCTTTTCAGCCCGTGGATCACTGTCTACAAGACGCGGCTTGTGTTCAGGCAGTCCAGGGTTTTCAAACCCATTTACCTGTTCCAGCTGGCCTGTTGTGCCAGTCAAATTCTTCGAGGTCATTCGCTTCCTCGTCTAGATCTCAATACGGTTTTCTTCGATCACTTTGCGCGGGCGGTTAGCCACACAGTGATCCCAACTACAGCTCCAAGGCCGAAGAACCAGATAAACAGACCTTCGGCGACTGGCCCAATCGAGCCTAACTTGAATCCACCTGGTGAGGTAGGTTCAGACACTGAGCGAACGTATGCGATCACGTCACGCTTTTGCTCAGGCGTCAGGTTCGCATCGTTGAAGATAGGCATGTTCTGCGGGCCGGTTTGCATTGCCTGGTACAGGTGCTTTTCGGACACCTCAGACAGGTTCGGAGCGTACTTACCGCGGGTCAGTGCACCACCCGCACCTACGACGTTGTGACACATCGCGCAGTTGGTGCGGAAAAGACCTCCACCGGCAGCAGGGTCACCCTTGGAAGCGTCCAAGTACTCTTCGTCGGGAAGCGCGGGTCCAGGACCGAGAGAAGCGACATATGCTGCCATCTGGTCAATTTCGTCCTGGCTGAACTGCGGCTTCTTCACCTGGCCTTGGGGCCCATGCATCTGAAGTGGCATACGACCGGTACCCACCTGGAAGTCAACAGCGGACGCACCTACACCAATGAGGCTTGGTCCGTTGGGGGTACCTTCTGCATTTGCGCCGTGGCATGTTTTGCAGTTTGAGATGAAGAGCTTTTCACCAGCTTCGATATCTTTGGTCGATGCCTGCTGAGCTGTTGCGGTTGAGTTGTTAGTGAACAGTGCATATGCACCCCCGGTCACTAACAGGCCTACGAGCAACAGGACGACCAGCGCCAGCGGGTGGCGACGGCGTTGCGCTAGAAGCTTCACGTTACGAGTCCTTTTCTGTCTGAGCTAGGTGAAATCTATTAGTGCAGGAGATAGATCACTGCGAACAGGGCAACCCACACGACGTCAACGAAGTGCCAGTAGTACGACACACAGACGGCGAAAGTTGCTTCACGGTGCCCAAACTTCTTAGCACCGTAGGCGCGACCAACAACCATCAAGAAAGCGATGAGTCCACCGATCACGTGAAGGCCGTGGAACCCTGTCGTGAGGTAGAACACCGATCCGTAGGCATTTGAGTTGAGAGCTACGCCTTCACTAACAAGAGTCGCGTACTCAAAAACCTGCCCACCGATAAAGATGGATCCAAGGAAGAACGAGAGGAGGTACCACTCGATCATTCCCCACTTGCCGATCTCAAAGATGCCACCGGTGCGAGCTGGCTTGAAGTGCTCAGCCTTGTGGACTCCGAATTGACAGGTAATGGATGAGATCACCAGGACGGTCGTGTTAGCCAAAGCGAAAGGCACAGCCAGCTTAGGCGTTTCTTCTTGCCACATTTCTGGGGCGACAGACCGGATGGTGAAGTACATGGCGAAGAGCGCGGCAAAGAACATCAGCTCACTACCAAGCCAAACAATGAACCCCACGGTTGAGGTATTGGGCCGGTTGATCACTGGATGAACTGGCGCTGAATGAGATGCAGTTGCTGTTGACACAGGCCTATTATTACCCAGTTGGCAGGGTAATTTCATCTTTTACTCAGGAAACGAGCTTGCTTCGCCTCCCACGTGACCTGGAAAGTCGCGTAGATAGAGGCTAAGAGGCACTTTTGAGAAAAGTGGGTGGGCGTGTCGAAAAATGGGTGCAGACTCATTAGCATTTAGACGTTGCTTCCCAACCCGGAAGCTTTCACATACAGATGACGATCAGAGGAGAGCGTATGAGTACAGCACAACCGGCCACAATGTCAGACGTGCGTAACTGGCCGGACCTGCTTGTTGGTCTCATGCGTGGCGATCATATGGACTCTGACACCTCGGCCTGGGCCATGGATCAAATCATGTCCGGTGTTGTGCCTGATGTGACGATGGCGTCGTTCTTAGTCGCTCACCACGCAAAGGGTGAAACTGTCGACGAGATCAACGGACTGGTCCGTTCAATGTATGAACATGCCGTGCGCATTGATGGTCTCGAAGACTCTGTCGACATCGTCGGAACCGGAGGGGATCGCGCCAGAACGGTCAACATTTCTTCGACTGCCTCGTTCATCATCGCTGCTTCGGGGCAACGTGTGCTTAAACACGGAAACCGGGCAACCTCCTCGGCGTCCGGATCTGCTGACGTCCTTGAGACCCTTGGCCTTCAGCTGGAACTTGGGCCGGAAGCCGCAGCTGAGCTTGCCCACCGCGAGAACATGGCGTTTCTTTTTGCGAACGTCTACCACCCTTCGATGCGATTCATTGCGCCGGTTCGCAAGCAGATCGCAGTGCCGTCCGCGTTTAACATCCTGGGCCCTCTTACCAACCCTGCCCACACCACGATGACAGCGATTGGTGTCGCTGATCCTGCGATGATCGACCTGGTGACCGGCGTTCTAAACAACCGAGGTGACCAAGCCGTAGTGTTTCGTTCCCGTGATGGGCTCGACGAACTGAGCAACACTGCCGTGAACGACGTGTGGGAAGTCCGCAACGGGACCATCACTCACTGGGAGTTCGACGCGACCGCGTTGGACTTGCCGCGTGTGACTAAAGATGACTTGCGTGGGGGAGACCCAGCGTTTAACGCCTCGGTCATGGAGCGCACGCTGTCAGGCGAGCGCTCACCTGTGCGTGACGTAGTGCTTCTCAACGCGGCGGCAGCCTTGGTGGCTGCTGACAGTGCCTCCGAGGGGTCGTTTACGGACAGGCTGGCTGCGAAGTTTGACACGGTCGCCGAGGTCGTAGATTCCGGGGCTGCACGCGCCAAGTTAGATGCGGTGATCCGTGCGTCGCAGGATCTTCGGAGCGCCCAGGGCTGAATCACTGAGGGCTCGCTGATATCCAATGGAAGGTTGACTGATTGGAGAGCCAAGATCCAAGAGGGTCACGCCTTCATTGGACAGCCAGTGGTAAATGAGTGAGCGTTCTTCCGCAAGTCCGCGGTAGTTGTGTGGAAACTGAGCCGCGGTAAGTCCCAAACTACGGCTCACTTCCTCCAGGTCAGCACCCCACGGGACGTGTTCAGTGGCCCCCAAAAGCCCGCGGTGGATTATTGCAACATCAAAACCGTTGTCGGTGATTAGGGCGGCGGCAAGGTGTTCAGTTTTCTCCACACTCTCGTTCTGCTCACCACGAGCTCCGGCCCGCAATACACTGATAGCCACGTCACGTGCCGTGGCGGCTTCTTCATAGCGCTCTTGGACAGCGAGCTGTTTCAGGTGCGTCATCGTGTGGCCGACGAATGCTTGCGGAGTTCCCTCCAACAGGGCTACTACCGGAGCAATTCCGCGCACATAGTCCTCCGGACGGGTAACACCGCTACACGGCCCGCCACACTTTCCCATTTCTCCAGCTGGGCATGGCCGGAAGTCAGCGCGTTCTGGCTTTGCTGTGCAGCGTTTCAACGGATACATGCGTTCCAGAAGGTCTTTCGCGGCGCGAGCTGATGCGTTCTTTCTAAACGGACCCAAAGCCAGGTCCTGTTGACTCGGTGGCGTACGCACTATCGATAAGCGCGGGTATTTCTCGTTTGTCAGCTTGAGCCACGTCTCACGTGAAGCACCTTTTGAACGCCGGTTATAAGGCGGTTGCAGCTCATCAATCAAACGAACTTCACGGACTCGCGCTTCGAGTTCAGTTGGGCACACGATCACACGGATACTCTGTGCCGCCGTCACCATCTCCGCCATGCGACCGCGAGATTCTGCTGCATTGAAATATGACGTGACACGGGAGCGCATGTCACGGCTACTGCCCACATAGAGAACCCGGTCGGACCCGTCCACAAACATGTACACGCCAGGCGCATGTGGAACATCGTTCGCTAAATGCTTTTTCGACTGCCGTACCTTCCACCCTTGTTGCTTGAGGCCTTGAAGATCTTCAAAAGTCGTCACACCCACTGCGCCAAAACGTTCAAACATGGACTGCAGAATGTGATGTGTTGCGCGGGCATCATCGAGGGCGCGGTGTGTTGGGGGAGTAGGCGCGTTAAAAAACGTCGCAAGCGTCCCAAGTTTATGGTTGCGTACCTCTTGCCGGGTCACACATAACCGCGCCAACCGCACAGTATCCACGACCTCGTATCCCGGCCATGGATAATCCAATCGCGCACACGCTTCTTTGAGGAATCCAACGTCAAAGCCCGCATTGTGCGCAACCAAGATACTTCCATGCGCGAACTCAAGAAACATGGGAATAACCGAAGCCAGTTCTGGGGCAGTCGCCACCATCGAGTTGGTGATACCCGTTAAACGCTCAACGAAGGGAGATATGACCGAACGGGTGGGCCTCACCAGCGTTTGAAACTCACCAATGATCTCACCGCCTCGGCTCTTGACTGCACCGATTTCCGTGATGTCACCTTGCGCGGAGTTTGCTCCCGTCGTCTCAAGGTCAACAACAGTGAACGTGACGTCGTGTAGATCAGTGCCAAGATCGGCGAATGTCATGGGGCCCCTGGTTTCGGGGCGATCAAACTGAAAAGTCATGGCCTACATGATTCTAGATAGCACTGACACAGCCTGAAGTATGTGCGCAGATTCATCTACACCTGGGCTCCACCGTCGTCATCCGCGCGCCTGTCCTTGGGCAATGTGAAGATCGCTCCCACACCGCCTCCAGCCGCCACTGCAACACACGCGACTGTTCCCCACAGAGGGACGGGACGCACAAAAAGTGCCACAACAATGATTGCCAGAATTCCACCAACCAGAGCGACGAGGGATACAACGCGTGCAGGTTGGGCATCACGGAGATCTACCTTGTCAACTACTGGTCCTTCCCAATCTTCACGTTGTTCAAGGTATTCAGTCACTTCTTCTGCTGAAACTTCTGAGTTGTACGCAGTTGAACGTCCAAAGTCAGCGACAATCGCGTCCCAGTCTTCGTCGCGTACACGTTCGTCTTCGCTCAACCGCTCCCACTCAGGAACCGCGTCGTCACTATCGCTATTTTTCATGCTTCTTCAACTGTCAGAGCACGCTCGATCTGCTGAATGATCGCAGGCGCATCATAGTCCAACGTGGCCACGTGAAAACTGTGACGCATAATCACACGCGTCACGTTCTGTGCTGTGCGCGCAATAAAGTCACTCGACCGCGAAGCAACCACGCTGTCAGTCGAAGACGACATCAGCGTCACAGGCGTTTGCAATGACCAGAGCCGAGCACGCACGCGCTCACATCCTCGGTACAACTGGGCAACTCCGCTCAACGGCGTGCGCGGGTAGGCGTATTCGTCCATGCCAGGACGTGCAATATCGCCACCGATTGACTTCACATCGGTAATGAACGGCGACAGCACACTCGCAAACCTCGCAAAAGGCGAATCAACGAACACAGCCGGATTGACTAGCACGCCGGAAGCCACCTCGGGCCGGGAAATCAACGTCTCCAACGCGAGCGTGCCACCCATCGACAACCCCGCGACGACCACGTGGTCATGACTCGCAAGCGCTGAATCGACGGCTTCCAGAGCGCAGTCCACCCAGTCTTCCCACGTGCAGTCAAGCATGTCCGTCCACACTGTGCCGTGCCCTGGCAAAAGAGGAACAGCCACCGAAGCACCTGTTGACGTGTGAACACGATGAGCGATATCGCTCCACACGTAGGGTGAGCCCGTAAAGCCATGCAGCATCACGACAGCTGCAGACGACTCTCCGCGCAATGAAATGGGGGACGACACAGTTTCAGTTGCCGTTAACTCAGTCATGTTTCCAGCATGCCACAGTGCCATATAGTTGATGCGGAACCGTCGAAAGGTGAGCGAGTGTTTTATTGGGTCCTCAAACGGATCTTGGTTGGACCGTTGCTTAAGATCCTCTTCCGCCCATGGGTCCGAGGAATCGAGAACATTCCAGAAGAAGGTGGCGCGATCATCGCTGGCAACCACCTTTCGTTCATGGACTCCATTTTCATTCCGCTCGTGGCCCCGCGGCCGGTTGTGTATTTGGCAAAGAAGGACTACTTCACGGGCCCGGGCATTAAAGGCCGCCTTGTTAGGTCGTTCTTTTTGGCAACTAACCAGCTTCCTATGGACCGAGGTGGTGGCTCCGCATCCGAAGCGTCGCTGAAGTCTGGTCTGAAGGTCCTCAACGACGGCAAGTTGCTTGGCATCTACCCTGAGGGGACGCGTTCCCCAGATGGTCGCCTGTACCGAGGTCGTACCGGTGTTGCGCGGCTCGTACTGGAGTCTGGGTGCCCCGTGGTTCCAGTTGCGCTTATTGGCACTGACAAAGTTCAACCGCAGGGAAGAATGGTTCCCAAGTTGCGCAGGGTCGGGATTGTGTTCGGTAAGCCTATTGACTTTTCTCGCTACCAAAACGTTCCCGAGGATCGGTTTCTTTTGCGTTCGATCACTGACGAGATTATGTACGAGATCTTGCGACTTTCTGGGCAGGAGTACGTGGACACATACGCTTCCACGGTCAAGACGCGATTGCTGGCAGAAAAGAAGGAACCCGAGCAGAACGGGTAGCCGCCTCCACGACGCGACCCGCGGTTCTTTGAGCTGACTGCACGCCAGGAAGCGTGTTCGATAATTGAGGTAACGGCGACACGCCAAATCGTTACCTACATGGTTGTTGAGTCGGAAACGTTGAGCGCATAGTTTCATACACGAAGATCATCCCGAAAGCCATGCGCGTGTAGAATGGAATAATTCCGCAAGCGCTTGAGCCCCGCTTCCCCCTGGGGTGTAAGGAGTAGTTGGTGTGAACCAGAGCCCAGAAGTAGCAGCGTCTCAATCTCGCGAGGCACAAGGACTGCTATTTAACGACGACTTACCCGAACTGAACGAAAAAATTGGGTACCGCGGTCCTGTTGTCGCGAACGTCATTGGCATTACGTATCGTCAGCTCGACTACTGGGCACGAACCAACCTGGTTCAGCCGTCCATTCAGACTGCTTCGGGTTCAGGCTCCACACGTCTTTACTCTTTCCGCGACATCCTGGTTCTCAAGATCATCAAGCGTCTTTTGGACACGGGTGTTTCCCTCAACCAGATCCGTGTCGCTGTGGCATCTCTGCGCGAACACGGCATCGACGATCTTTCAGAGATCACGCTGATGAGTGACGGCGCTTCAGTTTTTGAGTGCACCTCGGCCGATGAAGTGATCGACTTGCTTCAAGGTGGCCAGGGAGTGTTCGGTATTTCCGTTGGGCGCGTGTGGCGCGATGTGGAGGGAACGCTGGCAGAACTTCCTAGCGAAAGCCCCGAAGCTCCCGTTGCGCCTGTTGATGAACTTGCTCTTCGACGCGCTAAGAAGATTGGGTAGATCGAACCTAACGAGCTCTTATTTGGGGGATTTAAATAGAGCGGGGAACCAATTGGTTCCCCGCTCTGTTGCTTTTGCCCTAGTGCTTTGGCTTGTGCCCTTTGGCTTCTTTCATGGATTCGACCTTGCGTGACAGCATGGCGTCGAAGCCTGAAGTATTCGCATTGTGGTCGGATGCTTGTGTAGGCTCTGATGATTTCTTCTTAGCCTTGTCTGCCTGCGTGGGCGTGGACTTTTCTTTAGCCTGTGCAGGCATCTTTTCAGCCTGTGCGGGGTTCTTCTCAGTCTTTGCAGGATTCTTTGGCGTTTCCGCGGGCTTCTTAGGTTTCTCTGTGGGTTTCGCTGGCGCCTTCACGGAGTTATCGCCCGACGGTCCTCTTCCTCGCATGTTTTCGCTACGAAGGGCGCGGTCAAGAATCGAATCAAACGCCGAGGCAAGTTCGCTCGCGGGCTTCCCTGGCCATTCGTGAATAGGTCGTGCTGAACCCTGGGCTTGTTGGAGCACTGTGCGCTCCGAAAGTGGCGGGTTAAGCACAAGAGGACCGAACATGTCCTTGAGCTCTTGAATGCGGAAGCTCTGCTCGCGTGACGACGGGCGCACTCGGTTGACGACAATTCCTAACGGCTGAAGCTTGGCTGCACTCCGGCGACGAAGTTCGTCGGTCGCACGCAAAGCGCGGTCAGCAGCTGCAACAGAAAACAGACCCGGCTCAGTCACAATGAGAACGCGTTGGCTAGCCGTCCACGCCGCACGTGTAAGACCGTTGAGCGAAGGAGGGCAGTCGATAAGAACGAGCCGGTACTTGGAACCGTTTCGCGTGATGGCTTCGCGCAAGCGCTTGAGATACCGGTCTGAAAGCGACGGGCGGTCGAACTCTGCAGCTCGCGGCGAACCTGGGATCACGTCGAGCACGCCGTGTTTCCCTTCAACCCATCCGGAAGGGGTTATCGCCTGTTTGACGAGTTTGCTCTTGGGGGCAGCAAGGACATCCGCAATGTCGGCTGGCGTGGTGACGGGAACGTCCAGACCAGTCGAGGCGTCTGCCTGTGGGTCCATGTCAACGACCAGCGTGGGAATGCCACGACTCAATGCGGCTGAGGCAAGCCCCAGAGTTACAGAGGTCTTGCCGACCCCACCTTTAAGACTAGAAACGCTAAGAACAAGCACACTACAACGTTAGCGGATTCTGGCCGTTTAGTGTTTTAAGGTCGCTATGTGTGCACACATGACTGGTTTTCACGTGTGTTGTTCTCTAGGCGCCAGATGTCATGACCGAGGTGGTTGAGCCCGTTGGGGAAGGTGTCACTTCAAGCTTGCACGGGATTGACTGTTGCATTTCCTCCACGTGCGAAATGACTCCCACGGAGCGTCCGCGTGTGCGCAGTTCGTCAAGCACCGTCATAACAGCGTCGAGCGCTTGTGGATCGAGACTTCCAAAGCCCTCGTCGATAAACAGGGACTCAAGCTCAATGCCACCCGCATGTGCGGCCACGGTGTCGGCGAGTCCCAATGCCAAGCTCAGCGAGGCCATAAAGGACTCACCTCCTGACAGGGTTCGCGGGTCACGTTCTTCGGATGTGAAGGTGTCAACCACTTGTAGCAGCAGACCACCTTTTGACTGTCCAGTTTGACGTTCATAAGCGTGCTCGAGTCGATAGCGGTTGCGTGACATCACTTCGAGTCGTTCTGATGCAGCCTGGGTGACTTGAGCAAACATTTCACCCAGAACGTAGGACTTGAGCGTGACGCGTCGCGTGTTGGACGGGCTCGTCGCGTTGACGATTTGTGCGAGTTCCACAATGCGTTCGTTGTGCACAAGTTCAGCCTCGAACTCACGCTCTTGATCGAATACCTCTTCGCGCGCTTGTTGAGCCTTATTTCGTTGTTCTAGGGCGAAGTAGAGACGGTTGCTAGTCTCTTCATAATCTGTAGCGTGTTGCTCGCATACACGTTGCTGTGTACGAACAAGATCTGCCAACTGTTCAAGCGTTAGCGTCTCTGTGAGGCCACGTCGATACCATTCGGACGCCCGATTCTCCCGCAACACGATGGCTTGTTGTTCCATCAGGTGCAGTCGATGAGATGCGTCATCGACATCTGCGCTTCGGAGCTCTAAAAACTCTTCAAGTTCGCTAAAGATCGACGACGTGAATGCAGTTTCCCATTCGCTTTCCCGTGTGTGGAGGTCCGCGACCCGGGATTGAAGCTCACGTTCAAGTTGAGCGCTTTTGTTTACTTGTTCGATCAGCGACTGCACCCGCTCTTCAAGTGCCGCAGTTCCGGCGCCGTCAATAGGTGCGGGAACACCGACAACACCAAGTAATGAAGACGGCACCAGAATGTCGAACTCTACCTGCTTGAGGCGAGTTTCTACTCGGATGCTGTCTTTCTCACATTCTGACTGCTTTTCGCGCACTGCGTCCACGTCTTCCTCTGCTTTTTCAAGAGACGTGTGAAGCTTTTCGCGGGTGGAAATCAAGCGTTCGTAGTCCTCCTGGAGCCTGCGGTGCTCTTCTTGAACGTGTAGGCGTTGACGTTCGATTTCCGACGTTTCCGGGAACTGCTTCCGTTGCTTTTTGAGCTCTTCGAGGGTAGCTAGGTGTGTCGCGTATGTATTACTGAGTTCAGAGAGGCGTTCGGTTGCCTCAGACATGGCTGAAAAGGCCTGGTCCTCGTGGTCCTGCCCAAGAGCGCTCTGTTGGCGGCTCGCAGGGGACGGGTGTTGGGTTGAACCGCACACAGGGCACGCCTCGTCGTGGTGCAGTTCCGCCGCAAGTTCACCCGCGATTCCAGCCAGGCGCTCCGTTCTAATCTTGTGGTACGCCTCCCGCGCACCCTGAACGCGAACGCGCGCGTCTTCTACTTTGTCGCTCAATTGTTCACATATCCGCTCTACGCGTTGAAGCTCAGAAGAAACCTCCAACACACGCTCACGCACTGCTGTGGATTCTTCTAACGCTTTCTTTGCCTGTTCAAGCGTGTGCAAAAGCGTCTGCGGATCCTCTAACGCCCTAAGTTCGGCTCGTGTCTTCTCGACATGTTCAGTTAACGACTCCCGGCGCGCGGTGTATTCGGCCAGCTGATCTTCTAGCTTTTTCTTCTCAGCACTTAAACGCTCATGTTCGCTACGTGCAGAACGTGATTTGCGCGTCGCTTCGAGCAGTTCTTGCAGTTCGTGCGAACGGTTGTCGAAGGGCGATGCAGCCTCTTCACGTTGAGTACGTACGTGTTTAACGTGTTTCTGGGCTCGCTGATATTCGTCCCACGCTGGCGCGATTGTGTGAGCTTCCCGCATACGTTTCACCCGTTGCGCCAGCTGGGCATGAGCCTCAGGGCTGTACTGCTGTTCGATACCTCGATGCTTCACAAAGTACTCAGCGTCAGAGTATCGCTGGTTCAACTTTTCCAGTTGCAGCGTAGAGGACTCTCTTCGCTTCTGTGCAAGATTATTGACGTACTGCGCAGTATGCAGTCGATTCTCTTCCTCGATAAACGCAACCGTCGCAGTCGCCCCCACGTTCGTTAGGGAAGTACTCTTTGTCAATTGTGGAATAGAGGGTATTTGAGCGCTTTTGAGCATGGCTGTGATCTTCTCTGCCCGACGTGCCCGAATATCTGCCGTGCTTCTGTTCGCGTCCGTTTGCATTCCACTGAGAAACGACGCTGCTCGACCGAACCTTTCAGTTCCAAAGAGTCGTTCAAGGATAGTTTCGCGATCAGCAGCCTCTGCTCGGAGAAACGCTGAAAACTCGCCCTGTGGCAACATGATCACGCGCGTGAACTGTTCACCATTGAGCCCGACTGTATCTTCAACGATCTGACCCACCTCGTCATACTTTCTCGACCGACCGACCCACTCACCGCCGATATATTCGAGGTAGCTAACACTCGATGGTTGCGTTGTCATTCCGCTACCGCGCTGTTTAGGCCGCTCATAGGAGGGAGACCGTTCAATCTTGAAACGCTTGCCTCGTACTTCGCAGTCCAACGTGACTCGGGTAGGCGTGTCCGGAGTAGCAAACTGTGAGCGTAGTTGCTTGACCTTTCCCCTGCTACCGGGAACCTTTCCGTAAAGGGCAAAGCAGATCGCGTCAAGAATGCTCGTTTTCCCAGCGCCAGTAGGCCCTGAGATAAGAAACAGGCCCTCCTGTGTCAGATGTTCAAAATCAATCTGCTCTTTCCCTGCAAATGGCCCGAATCCTTCGATTGTGAGGTTCAAGATTTTCACGATTGTGCACCTCGCAAAGCGTTGTGGAAGAGTTCAACGTCTTCGCGTGAGGGATCATTGTCCGTGACGAATCGCATGAAACCCTGAAACACTTCGTCGTCCGTCATGCGTTTTATTGGAGCGTGCACGGCCATAGGGCGCTTCTTATCCTCTGCAACCCATCGCATATGGATAAGGTTGGGTATTTTCTCTTTCAGCTTTTGCAACGCCTGGGGGACACGCTTGTTATCAGTGAGTTCAAGTTCCACAAGGACGTCCTGATCAGACCAATCTGCTGTCAGTGCCTGTTCAAAACTGCACCGAATACTTTCGGCGCGTACAAACTGAGGAAGCTCGATCGCCTGATACGACACACCATTTTCATCAATCTGCACGTCATGAACAGTTTTAGGAACCCGTGCTTCGCCAAACGAGTAGGGGATTGGAGACCCGGAGTACACGACGCCGTCCGTAACCTCTTGTGGCCGGTGCAGGTGGCCTAGTGCCGTATATGCAATGCCTTCGAAAGTGTCGCTACCAACGTTGCCCACGCCTCCCACTCCGATTTCACGTTCTGACTCTGAGGGAGTTGCTCCGGTCACAAATGCGTGTGCCATCACGACGATAGGAATGCCCGGGAAGTGTTTAAGAGCATGCGCACGGATGTCCTTAACGCAACGTGCAATGACTGCCTGATGTTTGCGTGCAACGTTCAGATTTCTCCACACCAATGCGGGCTCCAAGTAGGGGATCGCGTACACCACACAGTCGCCTAAGTCGACGGGCCACAAAACGTCCTCGAGGTGTGTACGGAGGTGAACTCCCACCCGGTCCAACTGGCGCCGACTAAAACCCAGTCGATGAAACGAGTCGTGATTCCCGCTCGACGCAATGACACGAATCCCAGCATCCGCCAGACGAGCAATCGTGTGGTCGAACAGATGAAGCGCGTCGATGGGAGGAACCGCGCGGTCATACACGTCGCCACTCACGATAACCGCATCATAAGATCCCTCAATTGCCATCTCGACGAGGTGCTCAGTAAAGCGCGTTTGTGCCTCCGTTAGGTCGACGCCGTGAAACGTTCGCCCTAGGTGCCAGTCAGATGTGTGAAGAAACCGCATGTAATAACCCTAGCGAGAGGCACTGACACAGAAACTAGCATCACGACACCACACGCAAAGGTGCCCCCAGTGTCGTCTAGAACACATGTGCTTTTGTAGAGTAGAAGCGTAGAGAATAGCGTGAGGCGAACCCGCCTACGTGAAACAAGGAAGGGCCTACATGTTCAAAAAGGTTCTGGTTGCCAACCGCGGTGAAATCGCGGTTCGCGCATTCCGAGCGGCATACGAATTGGGAGCGTCAACCGTCGCAGTTTTCCCATACGAGGACCGCAACTCTGAGCACCGCCTCAAAGCTGACGAAGCGTACTTAATCGGAGAAAAAGGACACCCGGTTCGCGCGTACTTGAGCGTCGACGAAATCATTCGCGTCGCAAAAGAATCAGGCGCTGACGCGATTTACCCAGGTTATGGTTTCCTCTCCGAAAACCCAGATCTAGCGCGCGCGTGTGACGCTAACGGAATCACATTTATTGGGCCCGCCGCTGACGTTTTGCAGATGGCCGGAAACAAAGTCGATGCTCTTGACGCTGCTCGACGCGCCGATATCCCAACTCTGGCTTCGACACGTCCTTCGGCAGACCTCGACAAGCTCCTCGCCGAATCAGAAGACATGGAGTTCCCGCTTTTCGTCAAGGCAGTCGCCGGCGGTGGTGGACGCGGTATGCGCCGAGTGAACTCCCGCACTGAACTTGTCGACGCGCTGAAAGCGGCGATGCGCGAAGCCGAGGGAGCATTTGGTGACCCCACGGTGTTTATTGAACAGGCTGTTCAGCGCCCTCGCCACATCGAGGTCCAGGTTCTCGCCGACAACGACTCAAACGCAGTTCACCTGTTTGAGCGTGACTGCTCTATCCAACGTCGTCACCAGAAAGTCGTCGAAATTGCACCCGCTCCACACCTCGAACCGGAGATCGCGCAGGCACTGCACGAAGACGCCTTGAAATTTGCCCGCGCCCTGGGATACCAGAACGCAGGAACTGTGGAGTTCCTCCTTGAAACCGAAGGCCCACGTAAGGGTAAGCACGCGTTCATCGAAATGAACCCGCGAATCCAGGTGGAGCACACGGTTACTGAAGAAATTACCGACGTCGACCTCGTGCAGTCGCAGATGCGAATCGCGGCTGGCGCTTCGTTGGAAGAACTTGGACTGACACAGGACAAAATTCACATCAAGGGTGCTGCATTGCAGTGCCGCATTACCACTGAGGACCCAGCCAACTCGTTCCGCCCGGACACTGGAACGATCACGGCTTACCGCTCTGCAGGTGGTGCGGGTGTGCGTCTTGACGGCGGAACCGTGTATGCCGGCGCCGAGGTGTCTGCCCACTTCGACTCCATGTTGGTGAAGTGCACCACCCGCGGACGCACGTTCGAACAGGCTGCATCGCGCGCCAACCGCGCGTTGGCAGAGTTCCGTATCCGAGGTGTAGCTACCAACATCGGTTTCTTGCGTGCCGTCCTCGCTGACCCTGCGTTCCAGGCTGGCGACCTCGCTACTACTTTCATTGAAGAGCGTCCGTACCTTCTTGAAGCAAAGGTCGGTGCCGACCGCGGCTCGAAGCTTCTCGAGTACCTTGCGAACGTCACAGTGAACCGACCACACGGATCTTCGCCTGTTGCCCTTCAGCCAAAGGACAAGCTCCCTGCTTTCGATGTATCAGGTGAGGCTCCTGCAGGTAGCCGTCAGAAACTCCAGGATCTAGGTCCTGAAGGTTGGGCTCGCGCTCTGCGTGAGGACACGGCTCTTCGCGTCACCGACACCACGTTCCGTGACGCCCACCAGTCGCTTCTCGCAACCCGTGTGCGTACCCGCGACCTCGTGGATGTTGCACCGTATGTTGCACGGATGACGCCCGAGCTTCTCAGCGTCGAAGCATGGGGTGGTGCAACCTATGACGTCGCTTTGCGCTTCCTCGCAGAAGACCCATGGGAACGCCTCGAGAAGTTGCGCGACGCCATGCCTAATCTCAACCTGCAGATGCTCCTGCGTGGTCGCAACACCGTGGGATACACCCCGTACCCCACCAAAGTGACCGACGCGTTCATCGAGGAAGCTACGCGCACAGGTGTAGACATTTTCCGCATCTTCGACGCTCTCAACGATGTCAACCAGATGCGCCCAGCGATCGAGTCCGTGCGCAACACGGGAACGGCGGTTGCCGAGGTCGCACTCTGCTACACCTCGGACCTCAACAACCCCAACGAAAAGCTGTACACTCTGGACTACTACCTCAACCTTGCTGAGGAGATTGTTCAGGCTGGCGCGCACGTCCTCGCGATCAAGGACATGGCTGGGCTCTTGCGTCCTGCAGCTGCCAAGAAGCTGGTTGCTGCTCTGCGTTCCAACTTCGACCTGCCGGTCCACGTTCACACCCACGACACTGCTGGAGGGCAGCTAGCTACACTCATCGCAGCCGCTGAAGCTGGGGCTGATGCCGTGGACGCAGCCAGCGCATCGATGGCCGGAACAACCAGCCAGCCTTCGCTGTCAGCGCTGGTCGCCGCGTTTGAAAACACCGAACGCGACACCGGTTTGAACCTGCGTAACGTTGAGGACCTCGAACCGTACTGGGAAAGCGTTCGCAACGTTTACAAGCCATTCGAATCGGGGCTCCCTGGACCAACCGGACGCGTGTACAAGCACGAAATTCCGGGTGGACAGCTCTCCAACCTGCGCCAGCAAGCAAATGCTCTGGGGCTGGGTGAGAAGTTCGAAGAAATCGAAGACTTCTACGCTGCAGCTGACAAGATCCTCGGCCACCTCGTGAAGGTCACTCCTTCGTCTAAGGTCGTGGGTGACTTGGCCCTGCACATGGTCGCAGTGGGCGCAGATCCTGAAGACTTCGCTGAGAACCCGCAGAACTACGACATCCCAGACTCTGTTGTCGGATTCCTCAGCGGCGACCTCGGTGACCCACCGGGCGGATGGCCAGAGCCCTTCCGCACTAAGGCGCTGGAAGGACGTACGCACAAGGCTCCTGTGAGCGAACTTGCTCCTAGTGACTCCAAGCTTTTGGACGAACCGGGTGAAGTCCGCCGAGACACTCTTAACCGTCTGCTCTTCCCGCAGCCGGCCAAAGAGTACCTCAACATGCGTGACACTTACGGCGACCTTTCTGTTCTCAACACCACCGAGTACTTGTACGGTATGGCCGAGGGTGAAGAACACGCCGTTGTCATCGACAAGGGTAAGGCTCTGTTGCTGGGCATCCAGGCTATTGGTGCGGCAGACGAGCGCGGTATGCGCACCGTCATGTGTACGCTTAACGGTCAGTTGCGGCCGCTGTCGGTGCGCGACGAGTCCATCAAGGTTGACGTTGCGGCCGCAGAACGCGCCGACACATCCAACCCTGGCCACGTGGCGAGCCCGTTCGCTGGAGTTGTCACCCTTCAGGTGAAGGAAGGCGACGAAGTCAAGGCTGGTCAAACGGTTGCCACGATCGAGGCCATGAAGATGGAAGCCTCGATTACCAGCCACATCGATGGAACGGTCTCCCGCTTGGCGATTGGCCCAGTCGCTCAGCTTGAAGGTGGAGATCTAGTCGTTGTGATCGATGGCTAATCGCACGATTCGGACGTTTGGGGATCCGGTTCTGCGCACTGTGTGTGAACCGGTGACCCAGTTCGGTGAGTCAACCGTGGCGCTGGCTCAAGACTTGTTGGACACCGCGGCGCCAGAAGGTCGCGCCGCGGTGGCCGCCCCGCAGATTGGGGTAGCTGTGCGCGCGTTCGGGTACGACTTGCACGGTCGTAGGGGAGTGGTTTTCAATCCCGAGGTCGTCACTCGTGGCGAGCGTCGCGATATTGACGAAGGTTGTTTGTCAGTACCTGGTTTGTTTTTCCCAACGCCTCGCTACGAGTTTGCGACCGTGCACGGGGTGGATGAACACGGACAACCCGTCGAGATTTCCGGCGACGGTGTCTTTGCGCAGATGCTGCAACACGAAACCGATCACCTCAACGGTGTTGTCTACGTTCAAACTCTTCCGTCGGAACGGCGCAAAGAAGCCATGCGCCAGATTCGTCAGTCTGACTGGTTTATGAAGTAGTCGCGAATCCGGTCTACTTGTCCGCCCGTTCTGCCACAGCTAGGCGGACACATGCGACGAGCCCTTCCACCGCCGCTTCGAGTTCTTCCAGCGGAGGCATGGATGGTGCCAGACGGATGATTGAGTCAGTGGGGTCCTCACCGTACGGGTGTGTGGACCCCGCTGGTGTGAGTTTGACCCCAGCCTGTGCGGCGAGTTCGATTGTGCGGGTCGCGGTTCCGTTGGGTACGGTCAAAGTGATGAAGTAACCACCGTGAGGTTTGGTCCACGAAACACCTTCAACGTTCCCCAGGTCACGGTCCAAAATCTTCTCTGTCACCTCAAACTTAGGCTGGAGAATCGCAGCGTGTGCCTGCATGTGGGCGCGCACACCGTCAGCGTCACGGAAGAAACGTGCGTGACGAAGGTGGTTGATCTTGTCGGGTCCGATGGACGTGGGAGAGAGACACGCTTCGTACCACTCCATGTTCTGTTGCGAAGACCCGATGAACGCCACTCCTGCGCCTGCTTGAGTGATCTTGGATGTGGATGCGAAGATCCACGCGCGGTTCGGGTTGCCGGCCTTGTCACACACGTCGAGGATGTCGAGAACGGGCGCTTGGTCGTTTTCACCCAAGTGGTGCAGGGCGTAGGCGTTGTCCCACAGAAGCTTAAAGTCAGGTGCCGCCGGAAGCTCAGCAAGCGCTTTAGCTCGTTCAGGCGACACATTGACGCCCGTGGGGTTCGAATAGGCGGGGACCACCCACATGCCTTTCACGTCTTCGCGCTTGGTGTATTCGGCGACTTGTTCGAGCACAGGCCCTTCGTCGTCCATCTCAACGGGAATGAGTTCAAATCCTAGACTTTCAGCGAGTCCAAAATGCCGGTCATAACCAGGAACGGGGCACAGGATTGCGCGCTTCTGACCAGCCCATGCAGAACCGTCTGGCGAGTCGTGTAGAAGGTGGAACTGCAGGATCTGGCTCATGAGAACAAGCGAAGAGTTCCCTTGTGCATACAAATGTTCGGTTGGTACGCGCAGGAGAGGGGAGAAGATGTCCCGCAGTTCTGTCAGCCCCTTTAGACCGCCGTAGTTTCGGGTGTCCACGCCGTCTGCCGAGGTGGCTGTTTCGTTGGTGACGTTGGTCAGCAGTTCGGCGGAAAGGTCGAGTTGCTCGGCTGATGGCTTTCCGCGTGTGATGTCTAGGGACAGCCCGCGTTCTTTGAACTCGTTGTATTCCGCTTGGGCTTGTGCGAGATTTTCCATGTTAAAACCCTGACTTTCGTGATCCACTACATTCACTATCCTAAGCATCATGCTTCATGCGTTACGACGCCCCTCAGTTGTTTTCGGTGCCGGTCTTGGGGTTTTAGTGAGCTTGCTGTGCTTCTTCCCCGCAGTTTTTAGCCTTCACACCGTTACTGGGTTCGTTCACTTCACTGCTATGCGACCGTTTGCGCTGGCCACGGTGGGTGCCGCGGTGCTCGTTGGTTTTCTTGTGTGGGCGCTGTTCCGGTCTCCCATGTTGCTTTCTATGCTCGTGGTGGTGGCTCTATTTACGGCAGGTGTGGGCGTCCAGTGGGCGTCAAAAGGTTTGCGTAATTGGGCCGAGGTGGCAGCACCTTCTGGGGATTCGCTCACCGTGGTGAGTGCGAACGTATTGATTGGAAACAATTCGTATGACCGGTTGTTTCAGCGGATTCGTGATACGGATGCTGACATTGTCGCGATGCAAGAAGCTGCTCATACAACTGTTGAAGACAAGCTCGAGAAGTACGGGCTAGCTGACGAGTACTTGGTGACCCCAGAAACCCCGACTGCTTCGCCTACGGACGCTGATTCTCTGCTACTGGTGAAGAACAACTTGAAGCCTCAGGTCATTGACTCGCACACCTTGCCGTTTGCTACGGCGGGTGTTCGTACCTCAATTGGTGAGGTCTATTCGGTTCATGCCCACGCGCCCGTGCAACGTACTGTTGATCAGCGTAATTGGGCCCGAAGTGTCAAGACTGAGCGTGACTTGTGTGAACATGCGACATTGCTCGCTGGAGACTTCAACGCAACCACTGATTCACCGCTCATGCGCACGGGCCGGTGTGTAGATGCCGCGGATGAACTCAAAATGGGAGCCCGAGGAAGTTGGCCGTCGTCATGGTCAAGTCTGTTAGGGGCACGTATCGACCACCATCTGTATAACCCCAACGTTCTCACTCCTTATAAAGGTGAAATGTTCGTGGTTGACGGGAGTGATCACCGGGGTCTGGAATTTTCATACTCGGTGCAGGGGAACTGATGGTACAGCCAAAGATCACAAATCGACTTCATGGGCGAAACTTTGGTCAATCTCCTCACGAGTATGACCAGTTTCGTCCAGGTTATCCGGACGAAGCGCTTGATTTTTGTGTGAATGCAACGCCCGGCCCACGCGTGGTCGACGTGGGTGCCGGGACAGGGAAACTCAGTACGGGCCTGCGTGATCGTGGCCTGGACGTTGTGGCGATCGATCCAGACACCTCGGCCTTGGAACTCAACCCGTGCCATTCGCTGGTGGGCACAGGCGAGAACATCCCAGTACCTAACGCGAGCGCCGACATGGTGACGTTCGCTCAGTCGTGGCACTGGGTTGACCCAGACTTGGCCACTCAAGAATGCGCCAGGGTATTAGCGCCTGGGGGAGTAGTGGCAATTCTGATTAACCAGTTGGACGTTTCGCACGACTGGGTCATGCGGATCGCGCGAATCATTCACGCGGGCGACGTGTATCGAGAGGAATGGCGCCCCAAACTTAGCGATGCTTTTGGGGACGTTGAGGCTCATGTGTGCACGTTTACTCAAGAGGTCACCTTTGACGATGTAGTGGGTCTCGCGTCTACGCGTTCGTATTGGTTGCGTTCGGGACAACAGCAGCGCGATCGGATTGTGAGCAACTTGCGGGATTACTTGTTCCGCGAAAATCCCATGGGGGAGAAGCTTCAACTGCCATATGTATGCCTCACCTACGTGGCGAGGTTGAATGCATAAAGTTCGGGTAAGGATATATCCCTACCCGAACTTTTGCTGAAGACGGGTCAGTTGTCTGCCGAGGTGGTGTTACCGCTGTGCGAGATCGAAATTTTGCGTGGCTTAGCTTCTTCTGAGACCGGGATGGTGAGTGTCAGAACGCCATCTTTAAAGTCTGCAACGATACGGTCGACAGCAATCCGGTTGCCCAGGGTGAGCTGACGAGCAGCGGTACCGGTTGGGCGTTCGCGGGTGAGCCATTCAATCCCGTCGCTGACTTCAGCATCACGTTCTGCGCGCACTGTCAGGGTGCGGTCTTCAACGTCAACGTCGATGCTTTCAGGGCGTACACCTGGCATGTCGATGCGTGCCACGTAGTTCTCGCCGTCACGGAAAAGGTCCATGGGCAACGCAGTCGAGTTGCTACGGGTAACTTCAGAGATGAAGCGGTCAATGTCGCGGATTGGGTCAAAGCGAGTAGCCATAGAAGGTCACCTTCCTTGTTATGAACTCTGTACATTGAGCCTAACGCACTCAACTTTGAAAATATTCCGCGCGAAGGTGAACACTACGCAAAGTTCAGAGCACAAAGGGGGCAGGCGGGAACATTAACTTAACATAATGTATATTATCGGCTATTTACCCATGGCTGGGGTTAGTGGGCTTAGCCGGCAAAGTCAGTTTCTTTAAAGAACCTCGTATGACACCGAGATGACACCACTGCTGTATCCGCCCACAGACTTCATGGCGGCGACGGAAAGATCCAAGCAACGCCCACCGATGTATGGCCCACGGTCATTGATGCGAACAACAACCGATTTACCATTAGCCTTGTTGGTGACTTTCACGCGACTGTTCATCGGAAGCGATTTGTGAGCTGCCGTCATAGCGTTTGCGTTGAAACGTTCACCGCTAGCCGTAGGCCCACCGTGCGTGCCATCACCATTGCCGTACATGGATGCCTTGCACGTTCCGCCCTGTCCCGAAGCCTTTGTGTTGTGTGGCTTGTCCGAGTCGTCTGTTGAAGCGCCCTTAGAGCTCGCCTTAGAGCCGCCCTTAGAGCCGCTTGATTGTGACGATTTACTCTCAGATTCTTGTTCTGGAGCTTTCGCTTTTGCGACAGATACGGCCGCCTTGCTCTGCTTCTTGGCCTCTTCTTCGTGCTTCTTCACTTCAGCAACCTGCTCAGAGTCGCTTTGAGGCAGAGCAAAGTCAGGCTCATAGTAGTCGTGACTAGAAGCCTGCGCTTCAGTGTCAGAGCTGGGCTCCCCCTGGCCGTTATTCACAACGCCAGCTACAGCAATCGTGGCAATTGCCGCCGTCGGGATAGCAATTGCCGCCATAACGGGCGTGCGTCGCCCAGAGGCCAACACGCCTGCAGCCGATGCAGGCTCACCGTGACGGCCACCCGATGACTTACGGCGAGCAAACAGATCTTTGAGTGAACCTTGCGTAGCCGATTTTGGTGCCGAGTGCTTACCCATATACGTTCCTTAATACCTCTAAAACTTGCGCAGACTAAGCGCAGGACCACTGGCCCCAGCCGGCTTTAGCCTGCAGCATTTTTGCACGCTTGAACTGTTCACGCGGGTGGGCATCAATAGGATTGCCCTTGCCCCCAACTGATCGCCATGTGGCCAACTTAAACTGGAACAGACCAAAGTGTGCGCGGTTGGACTTGTTGATGGCTCGCGGGTTGAAGGTGGATTCACACTTGACGATTTTGTACCAGCGTGATCCGGGACCACCCAGCATGGCCTTGATCTCGGCTGTGCTCATTGGCGATGAGTAGTCGCCGCTTGCGTCGCCTGCGTCCGCATCAGATGACCCACTGGAGCTCGATGGGCCTTTCTTCGACGAACCCTTCTTCGATGAGCCCTTCTGTTTTGAGCCTGAGCTTTGCGAGGAAGAAGATGACGATGCCACAGGCTCGTCCTCTTCTGGCTGTGGCATGGCCAAAGATACCTGGCCGTGAGATGCGACATCCTTCGACTGATCTTCGGCTGTCTTGAAGTCCTTTTCGTGTTCACTGGAGCCGGACTGCGGCTGTTCAACAGCAAGCGTTTCAGGCTTTGTGAAAGCCTCCGCCGAGGTGTCTCCCCCTTGGGGTGCAGCAACAACTCCCGCAACAGCCACGGCAACAATGGCTACCGTTGGCACCGCGATGGCTGCCATCACTGGCGCTCGGCGTCCAGATTCTAAAACCGTCGCTGCCGAAAGTTTCCTTGATTTTTTAGGTTGCGAGTGGCGACCTGCTTTTTTGGTACGAGAAAAGAGATCGAGAACAGACCCACGAGTTTTCTGCGATGCGTGCTTGCCCATGTGAAATGCCTTTACAATCTCGTTACCATTCCGTGACAGTTGTAAAGCATATATAACAAACTGTTACTTTTTCAAGCCACGAGAGTGTGAGTTACATTGACATGCGTGTATCAGCACACAAGCCATTATTTACGCGAAAAGAGGGCAACTCCCCTGCGGGTAAGGTCCGCACTCTTAGAAACGCCATTAGCAGTGAGCTCGCTAAGGAAGTCGACACCGTTGTGAAGGGCTTCGCGCACGTTTTCGACGCCCTTGTTGAGTCGTTCTTCAGACGCATCCACAACATCAGCAGGTCGCGTGCTTCGTATCCGTACGCGCGTCGAGTGAGCGGTAGTGGCCACCCGTTCGCGGATTGTGCGTGATGTAGCGTCCTGAACATCTGACTGCGTTGCGTTTGTCATATCTCTATTCTGGTCGCAAGCCCCTGTTGGGTCAATATGTGCAGGGAATAAAAGGCCGCGGTACGATGTTCTGGTTGTATTCCCTTCCGCTACTTTTGAAAGGATCTCGATGAGCGAACGTAGCTTGCGCGGTACACAGCTGGGATCTCGGTCGTTAGAGTCTGAAGTCGGCGTTGAGCCGGCGCCCCGCCAGCACGTCGAGTATGTATGTGAGGACGGGTACACGTTCACCGTTCCTTTTTCGATCGACGCTGAAGTGCCTGCTACGTGGGATTCAGGAGCTCACGGAATCGGTGTTCGCAGTGGCGAACAGGAACCAGACGAAGAACCAGAAAAGGCTGCACGTACGCACTGGGACATGCTCTTGGAACGCCGTAGTTTTGAAGAATTGCAGGTTCTTCTCGACGAACGTCTGGCTATTCGTCGCGGTGAAGCTACTCCGGAGATCTAGTAGACACACGGCTTACAAGAGCCTTCACTTGAGATGTGCGCCGGGACGCTCCCCATACAGCCACTCGAGTGAAGGCTTCTTTTATGATTCCGCCGTCCATCTTCGACTCCCCCAGTTCACGTTCGACAAAAGTGATTGGGACTTCGACGATCGAAAAGCCGGCCAGCGCAACTCGCATGGTCATGTCAATTTGAAAGCAGTAACCCGCCGATTCCACCTGCGTGAGGTCAATCGTCTCTAAGACCTCGCGCTTGAACGCACGGAAACCAGCCGTTGCGTCGTGAACACCTAAACCTAAAGCGATATTGACGTAGACGTTTGCTCCACGCGACAACACGTGGCGGTTACGGGGCCAATTCACTACTGCTCCCCCGGGAACCCAACGTGAACCGATTGCCAAATCTGCGCCACGCGCCACTTGTGTCAACAACTGTGGCAAATCACGCCCGCGGTGTGAACCGTCAGCGTCCATTTCACAGATCACTTCATAGTCACGTTCGAGCGCCCACGTAAACCCAGCGATATATGCTGGCCCTAATCCGTTCTTCTCTGTGCGTTGGAGCAAGAACAAGGTGGAGTCATAGTCGGCCGATTGCCGTACCCACTCCCCTGTTCCATCAGGCGAACCGTCGTCGACAACCAGAACGTCGACGTCGTTGTACTTACGGATCGCGTCAATCGTGATGGGTAATGACTCGCGCTCGTTGTACGTGGGGATGACGACTAAAGTTTTCACTTCTGCAATGCTACACGGACTCACTCGGCACGTCGTATGACCGACCGCCTACCCAAATTGTTCGCACATGGGGAAAGGCCTCGTTCAAGTCAGGGAGACCTGGGGTTCCCGACCTGGGATCTGTACTCCACGCGGCGACCCTGGGATCGGCAACCTGTACCACCAGCGAGGTCGCCGACCACCGAACCATGTCTACGGTGCTTCCAGGTGCGAGAACACCACCTTCAAACTGGCCCAGGGCTCTGAACCCAAAACGCGTCGATGCATTAAACGCCGCGCGTGCAGAAAGCCCATTCTCTACTCCGGCACGAACAGCTCCCCAGGGGTTCCCGGTCAAAGAAAAGCTCACCTGCGCACCTGCATTGAACAGTGCGTGCAAGTCACGTGTGTGATGTGGGTTCACGGTCACAGCAAGTCCTGAGCCGCCCCACACCTCGGGATCCACTTCAGTGTCGCACCCAACCATGACACGCAGCCCCGCGCGTTGTGCGGCGGTCTTCCACTCACTGTCACGCACTAAACCTTCGAGCTCTGCAAGCTCCGAGGCAGAATCAACACAAACAAAAACTGGGTCCGTCACATCGCTAGCTTCACGGACATCCTCGACCCGGACTGCGCGGCGTCCTTCGCGCGCGTCAGTAGGGTATGCGACAACGTGGGGACCTGAAACTGCTTCGCACTGTTCGCTGGTTCCGATCACATGAACGCTTGTCACACCACACGCTAAATAGTCGTAACCGTCCGTGTTTCGAAGGTCCACAGCTGCGTCGACAAAACCTGGGGCCACGAAGTCGCCGCTAAGTGGCGTACCAGAACTCACCGCCTCATCAGATCCCACCCACACAACAGTGTCACCGTCGTAGGTGATCGCCGTTGCGAACGGGTCGGCACTCGAATAAACGTCTCCACCAAATAAAGTTTCATTCACGGGCCACACATTAACGCACTTTCAGGTGTTCACATGTAGGGTTTAGTGCGTGACTGGCCTTGTAATCATCGACACGCCCGCGCTCTACTACCGTGCGTTCTACTCCGTCCCCAGCTCATTGACGAGCTCAGACGGTACGCCCGTGAACGCGTTACGCGGCACGCTCGACGCTATTGCAACCCTGGCAACTCGGCTGAACACTACCCGTTTCATTGCCGCCAGCGATGCCGCGTGGAGACCCACGTTTCGGACCCAGCTTGTGCCTACTTATAAGGCGCACCGGGAACGCGAAGACAAACCTGGCACCGAGACGCCTGACGAACTTATCCCCCAGATTCCGCTCATTTATCAAGCGTGCACGCTCCTGGGCATGCCCGTGGGGCACATCGAGGACACAGAAGCCGATGACGTGATCGGTTCCGTGGTCCACCAGTGGGACGGCCCCATTACGGTCGTCTCCCCCGATCGCGATCTCTTATCGCTTCTCAGCCCCGACAAACAGGTCACGCTGCTACGACCTCGGCCGCGGGGACAGTGGGAAGAGACCACTATTCACGACCTTCCTGAGCTTTACGGAATCCCCAACGGAGAGCGGTACCGCGAACTCGCTGCTCTGCGTGGCGACCCGTCGGATGGCTTGGAAGGCGCTGCCGGAATCGGCGAGAAGACCGCTGCGAAACTGCTGGCCGGGTACGGAACCCTCGACAATGTTTTCGAAGCTGCCAAACGAGGAGTGAAGGATCACGGCCTGTCGCCCAAGCGCAGGGAGAACCTGCTCGAAGCCGAAGACGCGGTTCGCAAGAACGTGGAGGTTATGACCGTCCTTACTGATTTAGACGTCGGCAACCTCATCGAAGCCTCTGCCACAATCACCCCAAACATTGCGGGTCTAGAAGACTTCGCCCAGTGCTACGGGGTTGAAAGATCAATTGGCCGACTCACAGATACCTTCACGTCGCACGCACCACAAACGGCACCGCAAACGTCGTGGGCGGACGAACCCATGTACGCATTTGACCTTGAAACCACCGGTCGTGACCCCCACACAGCGCACATCGTGAGTGCTGCACTCATTGACATGCGCACCCACGAAACCTGGGAATGGCTCATCTACCCAGAAGGCGAAATCCCGGCAGAAGCGACAGCGGTCCACGGGATCACCACTGAGTATGCCCGCGAGAACGGTATGCCACGAGCACAGGCAATCGCCCAGATGCACCAGGTTTTCGCAGAACGCACTCCCGCGTGCATCGTGGCCCACAACGCGCCGTACGACCTCACGATCTTCGCCCGCGAATGCGCACAGTACGGCCTGACCCTCCCAGACTTCTTCGTCATTGACACGCTTGTGATCGACAAGCACGCTGAGCCCTTCCGCAAGGGGCCCAGGACGTTGGACGCCGTGTGTGCCCGTTGGGGAGTTTCACTCGATAACGCTCACGACGCAACGGCAGATGCCCGCGCCTCGGGCCTGGTGGCCCTGGCAATCGCAGACGCCTCCCCAGAAATCGCCCAACTGAGCGCGGAACAGATCCACGGCGCGCAAAAGGAATGGAAACGCGACCAAGCTGCGCGTCTGCAAGAATATCTTCGGACTCGACGCAACCCCAACGCGGTCGTTGAGCATGAGTGGCCCTTTCTAACCCGAGGAGAACACTGATGGGAATTTTCGACAAACTCGTCAATAGACCCGGTTCGCAAGCCAAAAAACGTGTTGGCTGGTTCGAAAAGGTCCTCAAGGATCTGCCTGAGTCTGAGTACGAAGACCTCGAACGCTCGGAGTTTCCTTCCACTGCCACCAAGATTTTTGAAACTGGCGACAAGCGCGAACAGCTCACCAAGTTCGCCGCTCTTGTTCGAGTGGCAGCCGAAAAGACCCTTGAACAGCGACCCTACGACGTGCAGCTCCGTGGCCTCGTGGCGCTTCTTGACGGCATGGTTGTCCAAATGGTCACTGGTGAGGGTAAAACCCTGGTGGGTGCGATGGCGGCTGCTGGGTATGCCCTCCAGGGACGCTACGTACACGTAGTGAGCGTCAATGACTATCTGGCGGCGCGTGACGCTGAGTGGATGCGTCCGCTGTTTGAGCTTTTAGGTGTGAGTGTTGCGTCGATTCAGGAGTCAGACGACGATGCCACGCGCAGGGAGGCGTACAGCGCCGAGGTCGTTTACGGTTCCGTGCAAGAAATCGGCTTTGATCTGTTGCGGGACAGATTCGTGGAGGATGACGCGGATACTCGGGTACCACCTCGGGATGTGGTCATTGTGGACGAAGCCGACTCAGTTCTCATTGACGAGGCGCGTGTTCCCTTGGTCCTGGCAGGGTCGACGAACGTTGAGGAAGCAAACTTCGAGATTGCTCGTTTTGTCGAAAAACTTGAAGATGGCGTTCACTTTGAGGTGAGCGACGACCACAAGGCAGTGTCCCTGACCGATGAGGGCATCGACCTTGCAGAGAAAACGCTCGATGTTGATTTGTTCGGCGACGATGCTGACACACTCGCTGCAATCAACCTGGCACTGTATGCGCAAGCGCTCGTCCACCGGGACGTCGACTATCTGATTGTCGACGGGGCCGTGAAACTCATTTCGGATTCCCGAGGTCGTGTTGCTCAGCTTCAAAGGTGGCCCGATGGCCTGCAAGCCGCGGTTGAGGCGAAGGAGAAACTCGAGACCAGTGAATCCGGAGAAATTCTTGACCAGATGACCGTTGAAGAGATGATTCACGGCTACCCCACCGTGTGTGGCATGACGGGAACAGCACTTGCGGTGGGCGATGACCTGCGCGAGTTCTACAACCTTGAAATCGCTGCGATTGAGCCTAACGTGCCCACGATTCGCGAAGACGAACCTGACAGGTTGTACACGTTCCAAGAATCTAAAGAGCGCGCGATTGTCGACGAGGTTCTGGACCAGCACAAGAGGGGCCGGCCCATTCTGATCGGAACGCGTTCGGTCGCCGAATCGGAAAGCTTGGCTTCCCGACTGCAAGCACGCGGAATCGACAGCGAGGTTCTGAACGCGAAGGACGATTCGCGAGAAGCCGAAATCATTTCACGCGCCGGTGCCAAGGGCGCCGTCACCGTGTCCACCCAGATGGCCGGGCGCGGTACCGACATTCGCTTAGCTGATGAAGAAGTCGCTGACCTGGGCGGTCTTTTGGTAATCGGTGCCGGACGGTACCCGTCCTCGCGTTTGGATGACCAGCTCCGAGGTCGTGCCGGCCGTCAGGGCGACCCCGGCACCTCGGTGTTCTTCACCTCCCTTGAAGACAGCCTTTTGGACCGGGTGCCGGACGCACAGAGGTTCGTAGAAGACGGCGATGAAACCGGGTTCATCGACTCAAAGCGCGCGGCTCAAATGGTTGAGCACGCACAGCGCATTGCCGAGGGTGAGAACACCGCGATCCACCGTGACACGTGGCGGTTTAACGAACTCATGGCAAAGCAGCGACAACTGGTTCTCAAGCGACGCGACAAGGTACGTGAGGGCGACGGTGTTGCCGAAGTCCAGGCACGTCTTGACGAAGAGTTTGTGAAGCGTCACTCCGATCTCGATGACGCAATCGTGGAGCAAGCGATCACTTCAGTGTTGCTCTTTAAGATCGACGAACGTTGGGTCGACCACCTGGCGTATCTCAACGATCTACGTGAAGGTATCCATTTGCGCACGCTGGCGCGCGAAAAACCACACGAAGCGTTCAACTCTGAATCCGTGCGCGTTTTCTCTTCCTTCTGGGACGACGTTGTTGACGGAGCCGCCCAGGTTCTCAACGACGCCACGATCACCGAAAAAGGTTTGGACTTGGACACCTACGGTTTGAAACGCCCGTCGTCCACGTGGACCTACTTGGCAGCGGAATCAACCTTTGGTTCCGACGTCGAAAACATCGTCAAGCGCGTGCGCAAGTAGAGAAAAGCTTCGTCAACGTTGCTGAGCAACTAGCTGTCCAAAACAACGCCTCGACGGATCGACATGGCGGCGCGTTTGATGACTTTTGTAGTGCTCGGTTCGACCACGTTCTCCACTTGGCCCAGCAGGTCCAGGGTTTGCTTCGCCCAGCGGACAAAGTCACCTGCAGAAAACTCGGCACTGCCCATTGCGCTGCTGAGAGTTTTGCCTTCGGTCCATGCGAAGATGGCCTTCATCATTCCAGGATCCGGTTCAGGCGTAATAGGTAGACGCGAATCGGTTTCGATGTGGAACAGCTGATTCCACAGTTGCTGAAGCTCACCAAACGCTTCCTGCAGCTGCTTTGACGGGAGCCGAGGAACCCCTGCCTCTTCGCGACGTGCCTGATACACCAGGCTCGAGGCCAGTGCGGCAACTTCGGGTTCGGTGAGACGGTCCCATATGCCTGCACGTACCGACATTGCGGTGAGCAGGTCACGTTCGCCATAGATTCGGCGAAGAATCCACGAATCGTCGGGCAGGAACTTCAACGTGACAAGAACATTGCACACCCGGTCGAACACGTGGGCAATCGACGAGGTGCGACCCTCAATCTGGTGGGTGAGGCTGGAAAGCTCTTTCTCCACCTTTGCCGCCCGTTCTGCCCATCTGGCGTGGGTTTCACGGTCTGGGCACTCATGGCACGGGTGGTCGCGCAACTGCTGGCGTACCAGTTGGATTTCATCTTGGCCCACGGTAGGAGCTTTGTGCTTGGAACGCGGAACCGCAGCGTGGTCCTTCAGCCGTCCTTCATCCAGGGCCGTTTCGACGATGGCTTGCACTTGCCTGCGGTGAGCTACCACACGGTGGTTGAACTTCTTAGGAAGCTTAATACGGCCGAGCTTTACGGCCGGCTCAGTGACTTCGTGGGGGCGCAAGTGCCACACTTTTCCTGATTCCGTGAGCACCGTTGGCAGACGCACACCATGGTCGTCGTTGCGTAACGCTTGCAAAACGACGCACGCGCCAAAACCGCGACGACTCGGAATGAAGATGGTGTCTCCCACGCCCAGGTGAGAGAGCGATTCGATGACATCGCGCTGGCGTAGCTTGCTGCGCTGATTGCTTGCACGCTTCTCGAGTTGCGCAATCGTCCTGCGCAGGCCCGCGTACTCGGAGAAGTCTCCGTAGGAACACTCCATAGCGGACTCGTACCCTGCGAGCGTTTCTTCCTTTGACCTCACACGCCGGGCTAGACCAACCACAGCGGCGTCGGCCTGGTACTGGGCAAAGGACGTTTCCAAGACCTTTTTAGCGTCTTCGTTCGTCATGCGCGCAAGCAAGTTCGCAGCCATGTTGTACGTGGGGGTGAACTGGCTCTTGAGCGCATATGTTCGTTTGGACGCAAGGGCCGCGATATCGGCAAGCTCAATCTGTGGGTTCCACACAGTGACCGCGTGCCCTTCCACGTCGATCCCCCGGCGTCCCGCACGACCGGTCAGCTGTGTGTACTCCCCCGGCGTGATCTGCACATGGGATTCGCCATTGAACTTGGTGAGTTTCTCTAGCACCACTGTGCGCGCTGGCATGTTGATACCCAACGCAAGTGTTTCGGTAGCAAACACCACTCGCAAAAGCCCGCGGACGAACAGCTCTTCAACAATTTCTTTAAACTGCGGAATCAGGCCTGCGTGGTGAACCCCAATTCCCTGCATGAGGCCAGCGGAGAAGTTGTGGAAACCTAAAACGCCTAAGTCTTCAGAGGGTAGTTCTTCGCTCAAGTCATCGAGCCGTCGCGCAATTTCCTGCTTCTCACGGCTCGATGTGAGGTCCACTCCCCCAGCTAGACACTGATCAAGAGCATCGTCGCAGCCATTGCGGGAGAAGATAAAGAAAATAGCAGGGAGCAGGTTTGCGCTTCCCAAAGCCTCAATGACACTACTTCTCGCAGGGCGACGGAAGCGGGTGAAGTAACGACCTCGGCGGCGGTTGCCCGGGGACGGTTGGAAACGTCGCACATACCTTTCCAACTCTTTATTCACGTTATAACCGCGCGGAGCAAACAACGGGAAGATGTCCGTTCCCACGCACGCGTGGTTGTGCAGTGGGACGGGGCGGTGTTCCGACACGATTACGTCCGTGGAGCCACGCACTTCTGCCAGCCACGCCCCGAATTCTTCGGCGTTGGACACGGTTGCCGACAAGCTCACTAACAGCACGTGGATGGGCAGGTGGATAATCACTTCTTCCCACACTGGCCCCCGGAAACGGTCGCCCAGGTAGTGAACCTCGTCCAGAACCACAAACCCGAGGTCGCTTAAGTCGGTTCCGGAATAGATCATGTTGCGCAACACCTCGGTGGTCATCACCATGATCTGAGCGTCGCGCCGGATTGACACGTCACCGGTGAGCAGTCCCACTGACTCTTCACCATACGCATCGCACAGTTCGTTGAACTTCTGGTTCGACAGCGCCTTGATGGGTGCCGTGTAAAACACGCGAACCCCACGGCTCACAGCGAGTTTGACGGCAAACTGGGCAACGATGGTTTTACCCGCCCCAGTTGGGGCAGCCACCAAAACAGAACGCCCGTCGTTCAGAGCAGAACAGGCTTGCAACTGGAAGTCGTCGAGTTCAAAAGACAACTCGTTGCGGAACTCTGCGAGAGGACCAGTCATGGTTCCTTTTTTAGCTTGGAACTGCGCATATGCCTCTGCGGGAGTGGGGTGGTCCATATCCTCACTCTAACCGACAGGCCGTCAGTCCTCTTCGACCCACGTACCCTGGGCGATCATTTTCCGTTTGCGACGCTTGTCATTCACCGCACACACGATCCATGCCAGGAAGAACATGAACAGCATGGGGACCATCAGATAAAACATGGAGATCGCGTCTGGTGACGGGGTGGCGATGGCCGCGAAGGTGGCCGCTAACATGACGACCCAACGCCACGAACGGCGGATCATTTTAGCGCTAAGCACGCCCATGAAGTTCAGCCCCACCAAGATCACGGGCAGAACAAAAGCGATCCCAAACACCACGATGAGCAACATGGTGAACGACAAGTAGTCCTGGGCGGGAACAATGTACGACGCGCCTTGCGGAATGAGCGAGCCCAGCGCCTGGATCGCTTTTGGAAGCGCAAAAAAGGCCAACGCTGCGCCGGCGAAAAACAGTGGCAGGGCGGCCGCGAGAAACCCGAATACGTATTGACGTTCCTTCTTTGTGAGGCCGGGAACCACAAATGCACACAGTTCGTACAGCCACACCGGGGCCGTCACGATGAACCCGATAAAGACAGACACCTTGAGTTTGAGATCGAAAGGTGAGGCGATGCCTGCGAAGTTCAGTTCGGCAGTACGGCCCTGGGACTCTGCAACGTCGTCCAAGGGCCTTTTTAGAAGCACAATGACAGGGTCATATAAGAACCAGCCCACCACGGCTCCTATCAGGAGCGCGATGAGCGCCACGATCATTCGATTGCGTAGTTCTTTAAAATGCCCCATAAGGGGCATGGTTCTGTCAGGGTTTTTCGAACGTTTCACTTATCGGTGTCGCGTACCGACTGCGTCGAATCTACGTGCGAGCGTGCAGCTTTGTCTGTAGCGTCTTCGGAACGGGAGGACTCAAGTTCGGCTGGAGTTTCGTTCGAGTCGTCGTTCATCGACTTGACTTCGTCGCGGAAGATTTTGGCCGACTTCCCCAGGTTCCGCGCCAACGATGGCAGTTTGGAAGCTCCAAACAGCAGGATAATGATGACCAAAAGTATGATGATGTGGGACGGCTCCGGGCGCATAAAGCATTCTCCTTATTTTCGATCCACACTATTCTAAACGCTCAAGCGCGGCACGTGCATACTCCGCCGGTTCAATAGCCAACACGTGTCGCCCGTGCATCATGAGCAGTTGCACGATCCAGTCTGCGGAGAACACGGTCAACTCAAGTGTGACCGTACCGGATCCGTGCGTGTCAAAACTCACAGCCCGAGGTGTCAGTTCGTCAACGAGCCACGCCCCTTCGCGTGCAAAGGTGATTCGGCAGGTCTCCCCGTTGTTGTTTTCGTCGTTGCCCTTTTGTGCCGGTTCCGAGGTGGTTTCCCAGTTGCGAATGTAGTCGACACGAAAGGATCGATGACCTTGTTTGTCGTGACAGTAGGCGTCTAAATACCACTGACCGTCAAGGTTGAACTCGATGGGAGAAATAGTGCGGGTGGTGATTTCGTCCCGGCTGCGAACGTAGTAGTCGATTGTGAGCGCAGTGTCCGTCTTCAGCGCTTGGGTGACGGCTGAGCGCAACTCAGGGGACACCTCGGCGGGTTCGAAACTCACCGCATCCGACTCCCACTCCCCCACGGCGTTACGTAACTTCTCAATGACAGACTGGGCGACCTCGGGGGTTTCTGATCCTGCGGACTCTAGCGCCATGAGCAAAAGGTGCGCTTCCAGACTGGACAGACGAACCGGAACGTCTACGCCTTCTGTGTTGCTGAGCGACACGATTCCGTCGTTTTCCCACACGTCGATTTTGGCGCCATAGTCGCCGGGCATGCCGCTGACCAGCAGGACGTCGAGGTAGTCGCGTACCGTACTTTCCTTGAGACCAAAAACCGCGGCGAGTTCAGCGATGGGCACTTCTTCTTTTTTGGTGATGTACGCAACCAGGCTGATCAGCGTTGTCACCACTTGTGGCGTACTACTCACCGGCGAGCTCCTTCAGGCGTTCAACCGTTTGGCGGTAGCCGTCTTGATATGCCTGAACGAGTTCGGACGGCTCCAGCGGTTTCACAAATGACCCCAGACCCAGCATTTCAGATATGAATGCGTGCGTGTCTGTCACGTCCACGGTGAGGCGGTCCCAGTCATCATCAATATGCGTGACGTTGTCAGCTCGCGCCCTCAAGTCTTCACCGCGCCCCCGAGCAACAGCTACTGTCGCACTCACGGTGGGATCGGACCGCACATAATCACGTGCCGAAAAATCATGTGGAATGTCGTACGCGCCTGCACGGTATTTGGGGTGGTGCTTGACTTTTCCAACGATCCGACTGAGCCTAAACACCCTGATCCCTTGGCGGTCCACGTCATAGCCCACGACATAGACTCGCGGGCCCCGGCTGAGAACCCCGTATGGGAAAAGTGTGCGGACTTCTGGCTGTCCACCCGCCTTACGGTATGTGAACGTTTGGGGCCTGCGCTCTTCAACCGCGTCGATAAACCGGCCGGTGAGCTGAGTGTTGGTAGCAGCCGCCGGAACAGGGACATCGCGTTGAGTGAGGTCTTCACCTAGACCCGTGAGTTTAGTGATAGCGCGCGCTGCTGGCCCGGTTTGTGGAAGCCACACGGACGCTGCCCGGAGCACCTCCACCTGAGCGGGTGTCAAGGATATTTCGTCCAAGGCATAGTCGGCATCAGTAATGCGATAGCCGTACACCACATCTTCATTGGGGCGGTTGTTCCAGCCGGTACTGGAGATGTTGATCCCCATGCCTCGCAGTGTTGCTTTATCACGTTCAAACATACGGTTGAACGCGTCATCGCTCAGGTTTTCGTACCCTTCAACATGTTCGCGGATCTGCGCTTTGCTCATCCATGTTCGCGTATTGCGCAGCGCGAAGAGCAGGTTGAGAAGCCTTTCATACTGCTTGCGAACCGGAGCCGCAACCATTAGCCCACAGCAGCCAAGATGTCGACAACGAACACCAGGGTTGCACCACCTGGGATGTTGGGCGGTGATCCAGCGTCACCGTAACCCTTATCGGCGGGAACGACCAACAGAATCTGCGAACCGACCTTTTGACCCGTCACGCCTTCTTCCCATCCGGCGATGACTTCACCGGCACCAGGGGTAAAGGAAAACGGTTGTCCACGATCCCAACTTGAGTCAAACGGTTTGCTCGTGTCATCCCACAGCCACCCCGTGTAGTGGACGCTGACCTTCTGACCTTCTTTGACCACAGGCCCGTTACCCTCAATTGCCGGCTTAACCGTCAGCTCTTTCGGTGCGTCGCCCTTTGGTTGAGTAATCGATGGTTTTCCATCCTTATCCCGTGTCACTTGTGGCAGGTCCCCGGGAATCTCTTTCTCTGTTCCTTCAGCCTTCGACAGGATCTCCGGCATCTTGTCGACCTTCACAATGTCCCACACGTAGATGAGAGTCTGGTTTGGCTGGTTTCCGCCCGGGCTGGCGTTCTCCACCATAAGAACACGGCCACCTTCTTGAACACCCACAATGGCGTCAAAGAGGCGCTTGCTAATCTGTTGGTCATCCACGGGGAAACCAGACGGCTTCGAGTCATATGACGATTCGACTACCTTGCCGGACTCACCAGAAACCACTGTGTAGTGAGCAGTCACCTGAAGGCCTTTGTCTGCCTTCTTCCCCGATCCCTGCTCCAGAGTCTTGTGTGCGTTTTCAGCCGCAAAAGGGGTTTTGACTTCGACTTCTGGCTTCTTGTTGGTTTCGCCAGAAACCTTGATGTCGTCAATTGACCCGTTCTGTTTCTGTTCTTGTTGATCGGTTGACGTGGGTTCGTCTTCTTTGCCACCGCAGCCGGTCAGGACTAGAGCTGAAACGGCGACCGCGCACACAAGTTTTTTCACTGGCTTCCTCTCTATTGCCCTAGTTATGCTAACTCAGAACCATTCAGACACGCGATGAGTTCATCTGCGTGTTCGCTGGTAGACACAAAGGGATCGCGAAGCGTCACGGCACGTTGCGCATGTGCGTTAAGACGCAAGTGCACCCAATCAACCGTGAAGTCGGCACGGTGATCCACGGCTGCTTGAACAAAAGCGCCACGAATCTTTGCCCGCGTGGTCTGGGGTGGCACGTCCTTGGCAGTTGCGATGTCGGTGTCACTCACGGTTCGCGCAATCAACCCGCCTGCTTGCATCTTCTCGACCAGCCCCACTCCTGGGGTCACGTCGTGATAGGCAAGTTCGAGCCTACGAATCCGCGGGTCGCTCAGTTCAACGTCTGAACGGTCCATGTACCGATCTAGGATCTTCTTTTTAATTACCCAGTCAATTTCGGTGTCGACTGCAGAGAAGTCCTGTGTGCGGACCGCCTCACACATGCGTCCCCACAGGTCGAGCACGTCACGCGCGGTCTGGTCATCGCCCACGCTGTGGTCCCCGCGGTCCACAATCTTGGTGGCCGCTTCCAGGTAGATTTCGAGGAGATCCAGTGGTGTGAGAGTTCCCCCGGCTTTCAGCTCCAGCGGGGTTGTACCCGTCAGGTCACGGGCAATCACGCGGATGTCGTGAATGGGGTCCGACAGCGTCAGGTCCCGGAGTGGCACACCGGTTTCGATCATGTCCAGGATCAGGGCTGCCGATCCGACCTTGAGTTGCGTGGTGGGTTGCGCCATTGACGAGTCCCCCACGATCACGTGCAACCTGCGATACTTTTCAGCGTCCGCGTGGGGTTCGTCGCGTGCGTTGATGATGGGGCGCGAACGCGTGGTCGCGCTGGACACTCCCTCCCACATGACATCGGATCGGCCGGAAAGACCAAAGACCACGTCCGAGGCGGGAGTGGCTACGGTCTGTGCAGCATGGGGGTTGGCGCGGTTAGTCTGCGCGGCTGGCATCGCCGTGGTGATGTGGCGTGGAATGATGGCGCCGGCCCCCACCATGAGCTGCCGTACCACGAGGAAAGGTAAGAGCGTACTGGTTAAGTGGGCGAAATCCATGTTCCTGCGGATGAGGAAGTTTTCGTGGCTTCCGTACGAGTTGCCCGCGGAGTCAGAATTGTTCTTAAACAGGTGCGGTGTGCCGTCATAGCCGTCGTCGTTGAGGGCTTGGTTTGCCCGGTTCAAGAGGTCCTGCATGATGACGGTTCCAGCACTGTCTTGTGCGATCAGGTCATCGAGACGGTCACATTCGGCGGTGGCGTATTCCGGGTGTGAACCTACGTCCAAGTACAGACGGGAACCGTTGGGCAGGAACACGTTTGAGGACCTGCCCCATGCCACAACGGGCTTGAACAGGTAGCGGGCAACTTCCTCTGGGCCCAGACGGCGACCGCCTGATGGAGCGTAAGCAATCCCGAATTCTGTCTCTAAACCGAAAATGCGTTTCATTCGCCGGTCTCTTCCCCAGGTGTTTCGTCTGTTTGCTTGCTGTCTTGCCCCGCCCGTTCGAGCGCCTGGCGAACTTGGTCTTCTGTGAGTCGAACAAATGTTCTGCGCGTTTGAGTGTTGCGGTCCAAAACAGCAGCTTCAACATGAGCTGCGACAGGATCCTCGTCTCCGAAAAGCGCACGGACCGCAGTGTTGATTGTGGAATCTAGATCCTTAAGACCCGGTGTGAGGTGCATGCGTTGCGCGGTGACTTCGGCGTTCCCGCCAATGACCACGCAGTCGCTTTCGTCGGCGACCGATCCGTCATAGGAGAGTCGGTAGAGGCGGTCCTGAGTGGGAGTTTCACCCAGCTCTGCTACCACGAGTTCTACTTCGAAGGGCTTGGATTCGGTGGTGAATACGCTTGCCAGCGTCTGTGCATACGCGTTGGTCAGTCCGCGGGCCGTGACATCGGCGCGGTCATACGAGAACCCGCGAAGGTCGGCGTAGCGCACGCCTGCCTGTCGCAGGGTTTCGAACTCGTTGTACTTACCCACCGCCGCGAAAGCGATACGGTCGTAGATTTCTGCGACCTTGTGCAGTGTGGACGACGGGTTGTGCGCAACCAACGCAATTCCGGAGTCGTACCGGCACACAATGACCGAACGACCTCGGGCAATTCCCTTCCGCGCGAACTCCGCGCGGTCTTTCATCAGCTGTTCTGGTGATACGTAAAACGGTGCGGTCATGAGTTGTTCCGTCCAGTCACAATTGAGCGAGCAATCTGAAGCACCTGGTCAGCTGGCACTTCCTTCACCCCGTCGCCATCGACGGTCATCACCTGCGGTGCAATGTTGCGCACCAGGTCTGGGCCACCCGTGGCGGAGTCGTCGTCGGCTGCGTCGTAGAGGGTTTGTACGGCGACGCGGACCGCTTCCTCGTCATCCAGCTGCGGTTTCCACAGTTTTTTCAGAGCGCCACGAGCGAACCCTGCACCGGAACCGATCGAGTGGAAATCGAGCTCCTGGTATTTCCCGCCGGTGACGTCAAAGGAATAGAGAGCGCCCGAGGTGGTACCCGGCACAGTGCCGGCAAAAAGCGGGACGACCGCGAGGCCCTGCAGGGCGAGACCCAAATTGCCTCGGAGCATGGAGGCCAGCCGGTTGGCCTTACCTTCGAGCGAAAGCGGAGTGCCTTCGATTTTTTCGTAGTGCTCAAGCTCGAGTTGGAAGAGCCTAATCAGTTCGAGCGCAAGCCCCGCGGTGCCCGCGATTCCAATCACTGAGGCAGAGTCAGCTGCGTGCACCTTCTGAATGGTGTGGCTTGCGATGAGGTTGCCCATTGTCGCCCGACGGTCACCAGCCATGAGCACTCCACGTTCCGTTTTCAACGCGACGATCGTTGTACCTACCGGAGCGTCGAGTTGCTGCGACACTACCTGTGCCGGAGCCTGTGGGAGTACGTGCGGGCGCACGCGTGAGGCGAACTCAACAAACGAGTTGGTGGTCGCATCCAAAAAGTGCTTGTCAAAACCTGAGTTCACTGGCCACCCTTTTGCACGAAGTTCTTCACGAAGTCTTCGGCGTTCGTTTCCAACATGGAGTCGATGTCGTCCAAAATGTCGTCGACACCCTGCGTGTTGATCTGGGCCTGGCCTGCTTCGACGAATTCATCCGATTCGTCGTTGTTTCCTTTTCCGCCACCGGCGTGTTGCTGAAATTGGCTCATCTCATTCCCTTTCGTTGTCTGACAGTTTAATAAGTGACAGTGCTTTGAACAGCGACTGGGCATCAGTCACGTCCGCTAACGCCTCTTCTGCGAGCTCCCGTGTTCCAAGCTCTGGATAGCGCATAGGAATACGCACGTATTCGCTTCCGAGGTTGAGAACAATCGTGTCCCAGCTTGCGGATTCGACGAATTCCCCAAAACGCGAAACCAAGGTTCCACGCAACCACGCTCGAGTGTCTGCTGGCGGGTTTTCGACTGCGTGTTCAACGGCTTCGGGCGTTGTCAGCCGGCGAATTCTGCCCGAAGCTTCGAGCTTGTAGAACAAGCCTTTTTCCGGGCGCACATCGTGGTACTGCACGTCGATGAGCTGCAGTTTCGGGTGATCCCACGGCAGGTTCTGCTTGCGCACATAGCCCTGAAGCAGTTGGTACTTGGCAACCCAGTCGATCGAATCAGCTAAGGACAGCGGATCGGACGCAAGTCCCTCAAGGAAACGCTCCCACTCTGCAACGACCTCGGCGGTGGCCTCACAGTCAGGATCCATGTGGGTCTTTACCGCGTCCAGATACGCCCGCTGAATCTCAAGCGCTGTCGTCTCTCCCCCGCCTTCCAGCGGAAGGCGCGCAGACAGCCCGAGGTCGTGAGACACGGTGTACAGAGCCTCCACTGGGTCCTTGAGAAGGATCCGAGGCGCCAGGCCCTTTTCAATGAGCGCCAGCACGAGCGAGGTGGAACCAAAGCGCACCAGGGTAGCCGGTTCAGCTAGGGTTGCGTCGCCAATGATGACGTGCAAGCGGCGGTACAGCGACGGTTCGGCGTGGGGTTCGTCGCGCGTGTTGATGATGGGCCTGCGCAAAGTGGTTTCCAGGCCCACGCGTTCTTCGAAGAAGTCTGCGCGGGAGGAAATCTGGAAGCCCGGAACTGAGGCTTCCTGTCCGATGCCTACCCGCCCGGACCCGCACAGAATCTGGCGGGTAACGAAGAACGGGGTGAGCCCTTCAACGATGTGGTCGAATTCGACTGCCCGGTCCACCAGATAGTTCTCGTGGGTCCCGTATGAGGCGCCCTTGGAGTCGGTGTTGTTCTTGTACAGGTTGACCGGCTGGTCCGTGTTCGCGAGGTTGCGCACCGAGTCGAGTGCCACAAGGTCACCGGCCCGGTCGTAGAGCACAACGTCACGGGGGTACAGGCTTTCTGGGCTGGAATACTCCGGGTGAGCGTGGTCAACGTAGAGACGCGCACCGTTTTCCGTCACCACATTGGCAAGGTATTGCGCTTCAGGTTGAGAATCCGGAAGGTGCGTGAGCTGCGAAATGTGCGCGTCGTCCACGCTCATGAGGAAACCGCGGGCGTCGGCCAGGGGGCTTTCGGCAGAAAAGTCCCAGAAATTCTGGCTTGATCTCAATCCCCGAGGTTGTGCGTAGGCATCGACAACCCGCGCCGAATCGCGCATGGGGTTGGCTTTGGGGTTGCCCGGTTGCCATACGCCGAACTCGGTTTCGGCACCCATTACACGCCGAACACTAATCACGTGAACCTCCCTGGCTCGCATCTACACTATGAGCGTGTCACGAAAATCAACGTCTCATCTTCTTATCACCCTAGTCACCGACGCCGTCCTCGTGTGTCTTTTTGCCGTTGTGGGTTATTACACCCACGCTCAGAACCTTGAGTTCTCTGGAATTGTGCGCACCGCTTGGCCGTTTATGGCAGCACTCGCGATCGCTTGGCTGGCCAACGCGGTATGGACCGCGCCTTTAGCTCCGCTTCGCACCGGTGTGGGCATCTGGGCGACAACGGTCTTGGTGGGAATGATCATTCGAATCATTCTGGGCGAAGGCACCGCCGGCCCGTTCATTCTGGTTGCTTCGGGTGTCAACCTGTTCACCCTGGTTGGCTGGCGCGTGCTGGCCAGCCAACTCGCAGGAAAAGGCGCCCGCTAAGCCTCAAGGCATCGCGCCTTGTGACCGCACGTGTCAGAACATTGACATGTGGGTGATGCGTTCACCCTTCTTACCAGAAACCCGTGCCCACTCGTCGGGGTTCGACGTGTTGGGCAGGTCTTCGTGTTCCCGGAACTCTTCGCGAATCGCAGTGTGAAGGTGTTCCCACGTGATGCCGCGTTCACCCGTTGACAGCAAGGACTTGATCGCATGTTTTTTGGCGCGGTCAACCACGTTAGAAATCATGGCACCGGAGATGAAGTCGCCAAAGAACAGCGTTTCTTTCTTTCCAGAGACATAGGTAACTTCGACGAACCGGTTTTCATCCGTTCGTGCATACATGGTTTCCACGCACCGGTCGATCAGGTCTTTCACCGCTTCTTCGACTGTGGTTTCGACCGTATGGATCGGCAGTTCAGGCGTGAGGTACTTGCTGAAAATATCGCGCGCGCCGTTTTCGTCTGGCCGTTCAATGCGGATCTTGACGTCCAAGCGGCCGGGGCGCAAAATCGCAGGGTCGATAAGGTCTTCGCGGTTTGACGCACCCACCACAATGACGTTTTCAAGTTTCTCCACACCGTCAATTTCCGCTAAGAGCTGCGGAACAACAGTGGTTTCGACGTCAGACGATTTACCGGTTCCACGGGTTCGGAAAAGTGATTCCATTTCGTCGAAGAACACCACAACTGGCGATCCGGCTGTAGCCTTTTCCCTAGCGCGAGCAAAAATCTGGCGGAGCTGACGTTCGGTTTCACCCACATACTTGTCCAAAAGCTCTGGACCTTTGATGTTTAAGAAGTACGAACGAGTGGACGTGTCTTTCCGCCTCTTGGCCAAAGAGTTGGCCACTGCTTTTGCGATGAGGGTCTTTCCGCATCCGGGAGGGCCGTACAGAAGAATTCCCTTTGGTGGTTTGAGTCCGTGTTCCGTATACAGTTCCGGGTGTTCAAACGGCAGTTCGACTGCGTCCTGGATCTCCTCAATCTGGTGGTCCAGTCCCCCGATGTCGCTATACGAAATGTCTGGAACAGTTTCGAGAAGCAACTGGTTCGATTCGGGCTTTTCAACGTATTCGAGCGCAAACTGCGTTTTTGAATCCACTAACAGGTGGTCCCCGGGACGAATCGTGATCTCCTGCAAAGGTGCGGCCAGCGAGTAGATCTGTTCTTCGTCATTCACGCCACCCACAAGCACGCGGTTGCCCAGTACTTCGCGCACAGCGACAACAGTGCCTGCAGCATGGAAGTCCAGCGCTTTCAGAACCACCAGGCCCTCGGACAGCAACACGGTTCGGCCTGCTTGCAGGTCGCTCGCTTCCACCTCGGGCGCGACCGCCACCCGCATTTTGCGGCCCGCGTAGTGAACGTCGCACCGCAGGTTTTCACCTGGCACGGCTTGCACCACCGTCGCGTACGAGTTGGGCGGTTCGGTGAGAGCGTTAGCTTCTGCGCGAATACGTTCAAGTTCGTCACGCGCTTGACGCAGGGTTTTTGTCAGGGCTTCATTGCGTTTCGAAGCGTTAAACAGCTGCTGGCGCAGGCCAGCTAGTTCCTGACGCACCTTGGGCAACTCTGCTTCTGTCATGATTCCTCCTGACCAATGATCTGGGCTCGCTTTCCTGCTTCTCGAGCAGCTCTGCGGAGCTTTTTACCTGTTGTGTTGGGGATTCCCAACGCCTCGTCTGTCACTTCGCCTGACTGCCACGCATCAATGTCTTCTTGTGAGGGCTGTTGGCCCTGCGGACGTTTCTTTTTCTCAAGTGGCGTTGTGCCCGGTGCCAGGCGCCTCGCGAAAACCAAGAAACCTGTGTGGCCGATCATTCGGTGTTCTGGGCGAACGGCCAGCCCTTCGACGTGCCAGTCGCGCACCGTGCTTTCAAGTGCGCGTGGTTCGGTGTAGAGACCACTTGCCTTGAGCGCATCAACCGTGCGCGACATTTGTGGAACAGTGGCCACGTAGCACACGACAACTCCCCCGGGACGCAGTGCGTGCGAAACCGCGTCAATGCACTCCCACGGTGCGAGCATGTCGAGAACAACCCGGTCGACTTCGCCGGGCTGGTATGCATTCGGAAGTTCGTGCGCGAGGTCGCCAATGCTGAGCTTCCATGCTGGGTGCGGCCCGGCGAAGAAATCTTCAATGTTGCCCTGGGCGATCTGAGCGAATTCCTCGCGTCGCTCAAAACTGTGGACGACACCCGAGTCTCCCACGGCGCGCAAAAGAGCAAGCGTGAGCGCTCCGGATCCAACGCCTGCCTCGACGACGGTGGCACCTGGGAAAATATCACCCAGGGTGACGATTAGCGCAGCATCCTTGGGGTAGATGACCGCAGCACCTCGAGGCATGGACAGCACGAAATCTTCGTACAGGGGGCGCACCACCTGATAGTCAACGCCTGCCGTGTTGGCAATCACCGTGCCTTCAGGCTGGCCGATCAGATCGTCATGAAAAAGCTGGCCCTTGTGGGTGTGGAATACGTGGCCCGGTTGCAACATGATCGTGTGGAGCCGACCTTTAGGGTCGGTCAATTGCACTTTGTCGCCAGCACGAAAGTGTCCGCGACGATCCTGGGCTCCTGTTGCGTGTTGTGAAGTCACCCCATCAACTCTAGCGTGTCCTGACAACGGACAGCGGAGCTGTTCTATACGTGGAGCAATTCGTCAAAGAATTCTTGCAGGTCGATGACTCCGGTGAGCGTGCTGTCGTGCATGACAAGGCAAAACTGTGCTTTAGGGCGGTGCGTGAGGGATTCCAGAAGGTGCGGAGCACTAATGTCCTCCGGGACGCCAATCCAACCTCCCAGTGGGTTCGCGTAACTGTGCACCAAATCATCTGCAGCATTAGTGTTCACGATCGCTTGGGTTGCCGCGTGGCGGTCAAGCAGCCCGTACGGTAGGCCCCGTTCGTTGAGGATCACGACGATTGTGGACGGGCCCGCAACCGAATCGGCGTACTCTAAGGTCGCGTCAATGCTGGCGTTCCACGACGCTGCAATTGCCGGTTGGATGACCTTCTTCAGATCATAGGTTTCCATTCGCCGGGCTCGCTGGGCGTGCTTAGCTGCATCGGCTGCCGAGAACCACAGCATGATGGCGATCGCCGAGGTCCAAATCAGTGTGATGATGTCTGGCTTCCGGCCAGCTATGAGGGGCCCAACGATTGCTCCCACGATGAAAAGGACGGCGATGATACGGCCAATGAGAGCCGCCATGATGGTGCCGGTGAACTGAGAACGGGTCAGGCGCCAGATGAGTGCTTGAAGCGCCCAGCCCCCATCGAGTGGAATACCGGGCAGAAGGTTGATGAAGCCGAGCGCCGCATTTGCAAAAGTAAATGCCAGGAGAAGCAGCCACAAGACTGAGCCCTGTTGAGTGGAAGACATCCCCCACAATCCCAGGGCTGCGAGTCCGATATTCACGAACGGGCCAACGATCGAAATAATGAAACTGTGGGTCGCAGCTCGAGTTGAGTTGTCGTCCGTGCGAGGTTCGAAACGGGTGAAGCCGCCCCAAATGTTGAGTTCGATCGCCGCAACCTTTTGTCCTGTCAACGTTCCCGCGATCGCATGTGCAAGCTCGTGTAAGAACACAGAACTAAAGAGCAACAATGCGTACGTAAACGCGACAAACCACGCACCGACCCCTAAGTCTGGACTGAAGTGTCGCACCCACGGAGTAAACAGCATCGTGATGACAGCGGCGGCAACGAACCACGACCACGCCAAAATAATTGGGGTGCCCAAAAAACGGCCAATGATCAGGCCGTTTGATGCTCCCTGTTGTTTGGCGTGTGGCATGGCTTTATCCTATCGGCCCGAGCGTCTCTGGGTGTGCTATTTGGTCCCTGCGTGGCTCGAAGTCGCTATTGTTGTTCTATGGCTGAACTCATCGCACTTTCCCCGTCGCGGGCAAATGACTTTGTTTCGTGCCCTCTTAAGTTCCGGTTCAGAAGCGTGGACAAGATCCCTGAACCGCCGTCAGCAGTCGCGTTTAAAGGAACGCTTGTACACGCGGTTCTTGAACAGCTCTTCGACGTGTCCTCCCACGAACGCACGCTCGACCACGCTACCACCCTTATCGAACCCACTTATGCGTCACTCGCCCAAAAGAATTCTGACGTTGCAGATCTTTTTCCGGAACAGAGCGACAGGGACAGGCTCTTTGCAGAATCGCAGGCGCTTGTCCGCGCGTACTTTACTCTGGAGCTCCCGGAGAACTTGGAGCCTGATGCCCGTGAAAAGTTTGTGCAAACAGAACTTCCTGGCGGCTTGAAGCTCCGTGGTTTTATCGACCGGGTCGACCGTGCACCTGGCGGTGAAGTACGTTTGGTGGATTACAAGACTGGGAAAGCGCCCAAGCCTCAGTATTCCGGTGACGCTGACTTCCAGATGCGGTTCTACGCGCTTGTCCACTATTTGCTCACCGGCGAAACGGTGCACACGTTGCAACTGATGTATTTGGGATCTGGGCATGTGAAAGAGCTCCAGCCCACTATGCAGGACATTCAACGTACGTTTTTCCAGGTTGCTGACGTGTGGAACGACATCACTGGATGCGCTGAATCTGGTAACTGGAGGCCCAAGAAATCGCCACTGTGCAACTGGTGTTACTTCAAAAACTTATGCCCTGCGTGGGGCAATGAAGCCCCAGAAGCTCCAGAGATTACGAACCTTGCAGAGGTCGAACCAGATTTCCCAAAGATTCAGCGTTAAGCCCGTCCAAGGTTTCAATCAGAATCGCACCAGGCTGTTCTTCCAAAGGGACGTGGTTAGGGATTCCCACGGTCAACGTGCCTGCGGCAATTGCGCTTGCCATTCCGGGAACCGAGTCTTCCAACGCGATACAAGCGGCGGGATCGACACTCAAGGACGCTGCCCCTGTGAGATATGGTTCGGGGTCAGGTTTTCCGCGAGAGACTTCGTCCCCTGTAATCAACGTGCGAAAGGTGCCTTCCGGAAGCCCGTCGACCACCGCTTGAGCAAGTGTCCGGTACGACATTGTGACAAGTGCCATGGGCACGTCAGCCGCCTTCAACGACGCGATCAGTTCCTGGGCCCCTGGTCTAAACGGAATACGCTCGTGGACCCGTGCGATGACACCACGCAATAGGGTTTGGACCACTTCGTCGGTGGCCAGCGGCAGACCGAAGGATCGCATGATGTCTGCTGACTTAGTCAGCGTGTTACCCACCATGAGCATTGCTTGTTCGTGCCTCCACTCAAGCCCGTGAGCCGCCATGAGTTCGGTTTCAGCTGCCATCCAGTACGGCTCTGTGTCGACGAGAGTTCCGTCCATGTCCCACAGCACGGCGTCGTAATTGAGGCTCATGCCAGCTGAATCCCCAGCAACGCGTCAACGGCTTTGACAACTGCTTCCGATTCACTCTCAGAAGTGTTTTGATCGCGTGCGGCAGCCCAGTCGTCAATAAGAGAAAGTGCGGTGGGTGTGTCGAGGTCGTCAGCCAAGCATTCCCGCAGTTCCCGGACAACGTCCTTTGAGATGTAGTGGCTTCCACATTGTGCGGCACGCCTCCACTGTTCTAAACGTTCCGTGGCTTTGGCCAACGCACCGTCGTCGTACATCCAGTCAGACCGGTAGTGGTGGTCAAGAATTGTGAGACGAATGGCCATGGGGTCCACGCCTTGTTCACACAACTGTGAAACCAACACCAAATTGCCTAACGACTTGCTCATCTTTTCGCCTTCGTAGCCCACCATTCCGGTGTGCATATACGACTGCGCCAGCGGAGTATCGAGCCACGCGGCTGCGTGGGCTGCACCCATTTCGTGGTGCGGAAACGCCAGGTCGTTGCCACCTCCCTGAACATGCAAAGGCAGTCCAGCGTATTCCTGGGCAATAGCGGTACATTCGATATGCCACCCAGGGCGTCCTGCAGGTAGCCCGTCAGGGTTCCATGACGGTTCGCCTTCACGCTTGGCACGCCACAGAAGTGGGTCGAGTGGGTTCTCTTTTCCGGCAACGTCCGGGTCTCCCCCACGCTCGGCGAAGAGCTTGGCCATGGTATCTGCGTCGTAGTGAGACACTGAGCCAAAAGGCGGTCTGTACGACGAGTCGATCCTGAAGTAGACGTCGCCGTTATCTAGGCTGTATGCGAATCCCTTGTCTAAGAGTTCAACCACGCTGCGAGCCACAATATCCATGGCTTCAACTGCCCCGATGTAGTGCGTTGGCGGGATGACTCGCAGAGCTTCCATGTCGGAACGGAAAAGGTCGATTTGTTCGCGTGCAAGTTCTTGCCAGTCAACGCCTGTCGCCTGAGCACGTTCGAGGAGTGGGTCGTCGACGTCGGTGATGTTTTGCACGTACGTGACCGAATAGCCTGCGTCGATCCACAGACGGTGAAGAACATCAAAGGCAACGTATGTGGATGCGTGACCCAAGTGCGTGGCATCATACGGCGTGATACCGCACACATACAGTTTCGCTTCGTCTCCACGTACCAGTTTGCGGAGCGGCCCACGTGCACTTGTGCAGTACACGGTGGGGGGTTCGCTTGATCGTACAAGCGCAGGAACATGTGGTGGTGTCCAAGATTTCACACAGCCAGCATAACGTTCGTACGCGTTCTGTGCTCGTTTGTGCGCGTTGTGGAGCGTTTACAGGGGCGGCCAGGGAATCGGAGTGCGGTTGACAGGCGGATACGGGAACTGACCAGAGCTAAGCAAAGCGCGTGTACGCGCGTGTAAAGCGCTCGTTTCCTCCTGCGTTGTGCCCAGGTCATCGGCCGTGAGGGCCAGCGTGCGTTCGCACGCGTCAAAATGCCGAGGTGCCAGCGAGGTTCCTGCAAACCCCCACAGCACTGTGCGAAGTTTGGGTTCGGGGTGGAAACTCAGCCCGTTGTCGATCGCCCAAATAGACCCTGATGTCTCGCCAGGCAATTGCCCATCGATCAGGTGACTCCCCTTCCGGTCAGCGTTGTTGGCTACGGCGTCGAACACTGCGATATCGGCAAGCCGCTCGCTTAAACCATGCCCCACGGCGACCTCGGCCCCGTCACTGTTGTACCCCCGGAACACAGGGACAATATCTTCCGGAACGTGTTCGCTGAGCCACGCGTCAACAACAGGGTCACCTGCCAGGTCCACAAACAACTGCACTGAGCCCGTGCCATGCGGCAGATCGGAACGCATGACGGTAGGAGGCACACAGTGAAGGCCACTGAGATGACTCAACCGGTAGGCCGCAACCTCACGCCTGGCGAGCTCAGAAAAGTCGTGTAAGAACGCTTCGCCTCGGCTGGGTTTGTAAACGGCTTTCAGCCCCACTCCCGTGGGCGGGTTTAGGACAATCAGATACGTGTCGTTACTCGCGTCTGGAATCAGGCCCAGAACCGTGGCCGGCAACGTGGAAATGTCGTGTGTAAGGCTCACTCAGCGCGCAACCCCGTTTGCACGCGGACATATATGGCCTTCTGGGTCCAATGGAAGCGAGCAGAACGGGCAGTCGGCACGCCCTGCATTGACAACAAGTTCCGCGTGACGAGCAAACTCACGGGCTTGAACCGCATCCAATGTCACGCGTAAAACATCTCGTTCTGTGTCTTCATGAGGTTCGGCACTGATACCAGCTTCACGATCTGCTTCTGACAGTTCGAAGCACTCGATCACCAAGCGGTGAATGCGCGTGTCCCACCCCAAACTCATGGTGCCCACACGGAACTCGGAATCAACCGGCATCGTCAGTCCTGAGTTGTCTACATAGTCAGGGAGTGCTGTAACCGGAATATTGCTTTCACCCATGCTTTTTGAACGCACCGTGTCAAGTAGTTCATTGATGCGTTCACCCAGCATTTCAACCTGTTCCTTTTCGAGAAGAACAGATGTAATAGTGGTGCCGGAAACAGCTTGAAGATAAAACGTTCGACCTCCAGGCATGCCCACAGTGCCGGGAATGAAACGGTCGGGAGATTCGTGCTCAAATACGTGGCCGGACATATTCCTAGCCTACCGTTTTCACGTATAAGATGGAGCCATGAGTCTCGAACCGGAAGTTGCATTAGAAGAGTTCCTCTCGGCAGTTCGTGCACACTTCTCTGCTGCCGCACACCGTACCTCTGACACGGATGCCCGCGTCGAGGCCACGTATATGGCGCTCGCCGACGCTTTTGAGATCTACGAAGACGCCTTGTACAACGCGTTTGACGAAGTCACCCCATTTGAACTCTTTGACGACATCGAAGACGCGAAAGACGATGACGACGACACATATGACATGGACGACTTCGATGACGACGATCTAGGCGACTTTGACGATGATGATGAGGATGACGACGAGGATTAAGACCGTCGCTGATTCTCCCTGCGGGTAATTGCGCTGACCTAACTCGAAATCTGTGAAAGCGCGTCGCGGATTTCTGGCTCCAGAACCAACTCTGACTCAAGCAACTCCGTGAGTTGCCGGACAGTCCGAGGCGCCACAATCGAGCTGGCTACTCCCAGACTGCGATTCCACGCCAATGCGATATCGATGGGACGAACTCCCAGCGCCTCGGCAGCTTTGTTCACACCTTTAAGAATGGGCTCATAGTCCGGCCCCAGATATGCACCAACGTAATGCCCCAGATCGTGAGCAGCACGAGAATCTGCTGGCGTACCCGTTGTGTACCTGCCAGTCAGAACGCCACGTCCCAGAGCAGCCCCGGCAATGACACCCAAACCCATGTAGTCACACGCCGGTACAAGATCGTCCTCAGCGGAACGGTTCACCAACGACAGTTCCGTAAACGCACACACAACATCCACCTCGGCGCGCATGAGTGCAACCTGCCACGCACTATGGTGAGCCACCGCGACATAGCCGATTTCACCTCGGGACTGCAGGTCACGCAAGGTGAGAGCAGTTTCAGCCAGAGGTGTGTGCGGATCGAATGCGTCCACGATCAGCACATCCACACAGTCACGGCCCAGAGTCTTCCGCAGGCGGGCAACCTGTTCCGTGATCACGGTTCGCGAGTTACTGATCTGGAGCTCGCCACCAACCAATTCGATCCCGACACGAGCAGCCACACGCAACGTGGAGGGAATTTTCATGGAACCGACAAGTGCATGCGCACTCGACATACACGCAGACAGCTCAAGCAGTGTCCCACCAACGTCAACATACGCGGACATCAGCTCAAACGCTGTTTCTTGATCGATCCTGCTCCCCCACTCAAACGTCCCGAGAGTGAGGTCCGAAACAGTGAAACCAGACTGACCAACGCGGTTGTGCAACATAAGTGTTGAGGTTACCGGAATTTTCCGAGTAGTGTAACGCCTGGCCGTGTAAGCAAAAGGGGTATTCATGGACTGGCTTGTCGCCATCATTATGGGAATCGTGCAGGGACTCACGGAGTTCCTACCCATCTCTTCGTCCGCGCACTTGCGCATTGTGGGCGAATTCCTCATGCCGGGACGTGAACCGGGAGCATTCTTCACCGCGATCATCCAGATCGGCACGGAAGCCGCAGTGCTTGTGTACTTCTGGAAGGACATCGTGCGGATCATTACGAAATGGTTCAAAGCGCTGGCAGGCAAACACGACCGACGCGACCCCGACGTTCGGCTGGGTTGGCTCGTCATCATCGGTTCGATCCCAATTGGCGTGCTGGGGCTTTTGTTCCAAGACATGATTGAAACGACGTTCCGAAGCTTGTGGATCGTGGCCACCATGCTCATTGTTTTTGGTCTGCTTTTGGGCCTAGCCGACCGCGTTGGTCGCAGGGAATACACTTTGGACCAAATGACCTGGGGGCAGGGCCTGCTTTACGGTGGAGCGCAAGCGTTGGCCCTCATTCCCGGTGTTTCACGCTCAGGTGGAACGATCATGGCCGGTCGTCTGATGGGCTTCACACGCGAGGCTGCCGCCCGCTATTCGTTCCTGCTCGCTATCCCCGCGGTGATGGCTTCAGGTTTCTATTCGCTAGCCAAAGCCGCCAGCGAACCTCTCACCTTGGGGTGGGGGCCCACTGTGCTGGCGACCGTCGTGAGCTTTGGCGTGGGTTATGCGGTGATCGTTGGGTTCCTCAAGTTCATCCAGACGAAGTCATTCGCGGTGTTCGTGTGGTACCGCGTGGCATTGGGAATCGTGATTTTCATTCTGCTGAGCACCAGAGTTCTCAGCGCGTAAACGCTTGAGCGCTTAACACTCACCGCCCAAGGTGGCGCTGGATATTCTGCTCCCACCCAGGCCCAGCATGATCGTCTGTTCATGTACATGTAGGACGCAATACTGGGCCGGTTGGATTCCAAAACGTTGGAAGTTATTCAGCCCAGCCCCCACAACATACGCGACCATCGCTTTAATGACATCGCCATGGGACACAATGAGACCGGTCTTTCCGGGCCCGAGGTCGTGTCTGAGTGAGGTGAGTCCCTCAACTGCCCGTTCGTACACGTGACTCATCGCCTCACCGCCTGGAAACTGAAAATCCTGCGGTGACTTTTGCACGCTCTCCCAATGAGCGCGTGTTTGCAGATCATCCAAAGGCAGGCCGGACCATTCGCCGTAGTCAACCTCGTCGAACCGTGAGTCCTGTGTCATGTGAGCGTCACGGCCATGCGCCACAATACGCGCAGTGTCTACACAGCGGTCGATCGTGGAGTGCCGGATCACATCAATGTGTGGCAGTTCCTGCGCCACCCGCGCAACCTGTTTACGACCTCGGGCAGTGAGCTCAACACCGGGACTGCGACCAGCGAGGATGCGCTGCACGTTCGCTGTGCTTTCGCCGTGGCGCAACAGTATGATCGTCACCATGGCTTAAGACTACGGAGGTTACGCGGTGAGGGGCAACAGTTGGTTGGCCGTGAGCGGCGCGTTCATGGTCGGTACAGCGATTGCTATTCAGGGCTTAGTCAATGGCGCTTTGTCCTCACGAATCGGGGTCGGAGTTTTTGCCGCAACGGTTGCGTTCTCAATCGGTTTGGTTCTCATCTCGGTCATCACGGTGAGCAGTCGTACTGCCCGCCGAGGTGTCGTGACCGTTTTGGGTTATCTGTTTTCTGGTTTGATCCCGTTCTGGTTGTTTTTGGGTGGCGTCGCAGGTGGCTCTGTCGTCATCGCACAGGCTCTGACTGTCCCTGTTATTGGTGTCACGATCTTCACTACGTCCATCACCGCCGGCCAGTTGGTAGGTGGTCTTCTTGTCGACGCCACCCGCATCCCGCCTGGAGGGAAGAAAAACATTACTGCCAGACGGGTCGTGGGAGTTCTGATCGTGATGGCTGGGGTTGCCGCGTCGGCCGCTGGTTCGGCCTCTTTGGGCTTCGCGTGGTGGTGGCCGCTGTTTCCCTTTGGGGTAGGAACTTTGGTTGCCGTTCAACAAGCTTTCAACGGTCGGATCAAAGTCATCAGCGGCTCAACTTTGGCAGCGACGTTTGTCAACTTCACAGTGGGCACCACGTTCTTGAGCCTGTTCTCGCTCGCGTTGGTGTCGATTGGTTACACGTGGACAGCGGTGCCAGGAATCAATGAGCTATGGATGCTCACCGGAGGCATTTTGGGTGTTTTCGTGATTGGGATGTCAGCGTTTGTTGTCCAGGGTTTGGGCGTGCTCACCATGACCATCATCATTCTTTTGGGAAACATGGTGGCATCGGTCGTCATCGACATTGCCACGGGACACGCCCAAACTGCCTTAAGCCCGCTCACCCTGTTGTCGCTGGGGCTGGTGGCTACCGGCAGTCTGGTCGTGTCCACTCGAGGTCTACGCCGAAACCATAAACCTCACAAGGGTACGCGCACCAAAATCGAGGGCCTCTAGCGGAACGCGTTCGTCTACACCGTGGAACATGGCTGGGAAGTCCAGATCACCAGTCAGTTTAAGCGGGGCAAATCCGTACCCAGTGATTCCCAGCTCCGATAGTGCCTTGTTATCAGTTCCGCCAGACAACGTGTACGGCAACACGGTGGCGCCAGGATCTTCTGCTTCGATTGCTTCTCGCATCCGGTCGACCAAGTCACCGGTAAACGGAGTTTCAAGCGAGACACCGGAAATGACCTGTTCGACAACAACATCAGGTCCGGCCAGTTCCTTCAGCGTCAGAAGAGCGTCCTCGTTACGTCCTGGCAACGGGCGGCAGTCAATGAGCGCCGACGCCTGGCTGGGAATCACATTGTGCTTATAGCCTGCATCCAAAGCGGTAGGGTTAGCGCTCGTTTGGAAAGTCGCTCCGACGAACTTCACTGCTGAACCCAGTTCGGCTAAGAGCTTGTCCCGGTTCTCTTCCGTGTTCTCGATCCCTGTCAGTTCAGCCACTCCAGCGAGTAGCTCTCGTGTGGCCGCAGGTGGTTCACTTGGCCATTCGTGCTCACCAATGCGGGCCACAGCGGCTGCCAACTTCACAACAGGGTTGTCACGGTTGATCTGCGAACCGTGCCCAGCTGAACCGTGCGCTGTCAACCGGACCCACTCAAGACCCTTCTCGGCAGTCTGGATCAAATACGCACGCTGCCCGCGAATGTCCACCGAGTATCCACCCACCTCGGAGATGGCTTCAGAGGCACCTGCAAACACCTCGGGGTGGTTCTTCACAACCCAGTGCGAACCGTAGGTTGAACCTGCCTCTTCATCAGCGAAGAACGCAATGATCAAATCCCGGTCAGGTTGCACATTCTGACGGACCAGCGCACGAACACCAGCAAGAATCATGGCGTCCATGTTCTTCATGTCAACGGCTCCACGTCCCCACACGCAACCGTCCTTGATGACCGCTGCGAAAGGATCCACGCTCCACTCAGACGCGTCAGCCGGGACAACGTCGGTGTGGCCGTGCACGACCAAAGCCGGACGGTCTGGGTTCTTCCCCGGGATCCTGGCAAACAGATTGGCGCGCCCCGGAGCCGACTCTAGAATCTGGGACTCAACACCCACCTCGGCGAGCTTCTCAGCAATGTAATCGGCGGCAATACGTTCAGGGTTCGCCTTGCCTTCGCCCCAGTTCTGGGTATCAAAACGAATCAGATCCTGACACAGCTGTACAACCTCGGACGCTGCCTCATCACACACTTTGTCTAACACGCTCATACAACTCCTTTCCTCAAATCAGTGTAGAAGCGTACCGCCACACGTGTTGACCTGTTCGTGGTTTGAACAAACTTCATGTTCTCTTCACCCCTGTTCACCTGTCACCAGCGATAACAGGAGCACGCAAACGATAAGCTGAGAGAACGCATATTTTGCCAAAGGAGAATCCGAGTGAAGATTATCGTTTTCGGTGGAGACGGCTTCTGTGGCTGGCCCACTGTTTTGCACCTGTCTCAGCGTGGCCACGACGTCATGATTGTCGATAACCTTTCCCGTCGCAGAATTGACGATGAACTCGGAGCACAGTCCCTCACCCCAATCACGTCGATCGAAGAACGCATTGCGGCGTGGGAAGAAATCTCTGGCAAGAAGCTTCAGTTCCGCAACTTCAACATGGCAACTCAGCCCGACCAACTGTTGGAAACGCTGGTGGAGTTCGCGCCGGACACGGTCATCCACTTTGCACAGCAGCGGTCCGCCCCATATTCCATGAAGCGGCCGGACAACAAGCGTTACACCGTCGACAACAACGTGAACGCCACGAACAACCTGCTCACAGCGATCGTCGAATCGGGTCTGGACATTCACCTGGTGCACTTAGGGACCATGGGTGTGTACGGATACGGAACAGCCGGCATGAAGATCCCGGAGGGCTACCTCGACGTTGAAGTACCCAACGAAGAGACCGGTGAAAACGTCCACCAGCAAATCCTCTACCCCACGAACCCAGGGTCCATCTATCACATGACCAAGGTTCTGGATCAGCACTTGTTTGCGTACTACGCCAAGAACGACGCCCTGCGGATCACCGATCTCCACCAGGGAATTGTATGGGGAACCAACACGGAAGAAACACGAAGCGATGAGCGTCTCATCAACCGGTTCGACTACGACGGCGACTACGGAACCGTGCTCAACCGGTTCCTCATGCAAGCAGCTGTTGGCTACCCACTCACGGTTCACGGAACCGGTGGCCAGACGCGCGCGTTCATCCACATTCAAGACACCGTGCGCTGCATTGAGATCGCGGTCAACAACCCGCCGGCGTCAGGTGATCGCGTCAAGATCTTCAACCAGATGACTGAGACCCACCGTGTACGTGACCTTGCCAAGCTCATCTGTTCCATCACGGACGCCCGCATGGAACTGGTGAACAACCCCCGCCACGAGTCCGCCGAGAACGAATTGCACGTTAAGAACGACACGTTCTTGGACCTCGGCCTGGAACCCACCACGCTGTCGGAGGGCCTCCTGCTGGAGGTTGAAGAAACTGCTAAGCGCTATGCAGACCGTGCCGATATGTCGAAGATTCCAGCACGGTCACTGTGGACAAAGAATCAGTCCGCAGGAGTTCCGACCGAAGCCCCCGCAGTGAGCTAACTGTCACACGTCATGCGGATCGCAACTTTCACCGAGGTTTTTCTTCCAAAAATCGACGGTGTCGTCACTCGCTTGCTGGGTACCTTGGACCAGCTTCGCGACATGGGTCACGAGGCTGTGGTTTTTGCTCCCGGGCACCCACCAGCGCGCTATGCAGGGTTCCGAGTAGAACCTGTCCGGTCGATCTCGTTTAAACCGTGGTATCCCGAACTTAAGCTCGGGCTACCCACGGCCCGGATCGCAACCACCATGGAGCGGTTCAACCCGCACGTTGTTCACGCGGTGAATCCTGTGTGGCTGGCCGCGTGGGGAACCATGGCGGCCACGCGACGCAATCTGCCTTTGCTGGCTTCGTTCCACACCGATGTGCCGGAGTACGCCACCCGGTTGGGGCTCGAGTGGATCACCGACACGTCTACGCGTTGGGTGCGGTACATGCACAACCGCGCCGAGGTGAACCTATGTACGTCTGGCCCCATGGTGAAGCGGGCGCAGGAGGCGGGGATCCGCAACGTTGGCTTGTGGCCGCGGGCGGTCGATACGCAGACGTACTCGCCTGAGAACTATTCGCACAGCATGCGTGAGCGGCTCACGGGCGGTCACCCGGACGACCCGCTTGTGCTGTATGTGGGCAGGCTTTCGAAAGAAAAAGACCTAGACGTGTGTCGGGGCATGCTGGAGCATCTTCCGCCAAACACGCGGCTAGCGATGGTGGGGTCCGGGCCGCACCGGGCGCAGTTGGAGTCGATGTTCGCAGGGACGAACACGGTTTTCACTGGCTACATGTCTGGTCAGGACCTGGCAGCGGCCTATGCGAGTGCAGACGCGTTTGTTTTCCCGTCGACGACTGAGACGCTGGGGCTTGTGGCGTTGGAGTCGCTGGCTTCTGGTGTTCCTGTTGTGGGGGCACGCGCCGGGGGTATTCCGTATGCAGTTGCGGACGAACGTACAGGGTTCCTATTTGAGCCGGGAAATGCCGCCGAGGCGGCCCACAAGATTGCTTCGCTGTTGGACAACCGCTCGTTGCGGGAAAAGATGGCGCGCGCTGGTCGCGATCAGGCTCAGGAGTGGGGCTGGCGGAGTGCTACCGAGGCTCTTGTGGGCTTTTATGAGTCCGCGATTGACCTGCACCGCTATGCCCCTAAATCGCTGGTGGGGCGTTTACGTTCGTAGTTACGTCGATACGTGGCGCATGGCTTCGCTCCACGAGCCAAACGTGTTACGCACCGTGGCCCCAGCGGGGCGTTCACGGCCCTGTTCGCGTTCTGTTTTCACCCACTTTTGATATTCGCTGTAAGAAACGCTTTCACTTTCTTCGCTGAAGTCGGTGAGCGCCTTGCGGAAGTCTGCTGAACTGAAATGGCTCGTGCCACGCGCTCGCCCCGTTTTGGCAGTTGGGATTCCAACGGCGTGCAAGGCGTCGTTCCATGCGCCATTCCCCAGATGAGCGCGCACGGTTTGGCTAGTTGGTGGCCACAGTTTTACTCCGGCATCTCCGCTTCGAGGCATACCGGCGACAAGTTTTGCGCGCTCTTTGTCATATGCCGCTGCACTCAAGGTTTTGTTTGCGGGCTGACGCAGAGCCCGCTTGGCTGCCGTGGCCAATTGCAAGATGTTTGTTGCGTCGAGCGTTCTCGCTTTTTGTTGTGTCAGCACGGCAGAGAGTTGTTCGTGGGTATCTTCGCTGTTCTCGCTGTGGTCGATGTGGTCGGCAGGAGCAATGTCGTGCACCAGGGCGTATATGTAAAGGGTCGCTATGACGGTCAACTGGTGCTCAGGCTGTGGCATGTGCTCCTCCGTGCTCACGGTGCGGTTCCCGGGTTTGATCATCTCACACTTGGGTGTTGGAACACCTGCACTGCGACAACCGTTCACAATAGGAGGCACTAGCTACATGTGCACGCTCCTATAGAACGTGCTTAACCCTGCAGGAGGTACACCCATGTTGAAGCCCTCATTCCGTCAGGTTCTACGTGATGCAGACCTTCCGTGTGTGGGATTGTGGAACGCGACTGCCAGCCCGGTAGCGATGGAGATTCTCGC
>NZ_JASPDO010000014.1 GCF_030230605.1 Brevibacterium sp. UMB1308A | reverse complement strand
TGTACCACTATTCTATTTGCGTTCGAATGCGTGAGTCAAGGGTTTTGTTCATTTTGTTTCTATTTGTGTTCGAACGAGCGTTCAGGCGCACACACGAAAAGGCGCCTCCCCTAACGGGAGACGCCTCGCGTCCAAAAAGCACCTATGCCAGCGACACCAAGTCCAAGTACGAGTCATTCCAGTGGTCCTCGTCGCCATCAGGCAACAAGAGCACACGGTCCGGATCCAGCGCCTGAACAGCACCTTCGTCGTGAGTGACGAGAATAATCGCGCCCTCGTAACGCCGAATCGCTGACAGAATTTCCTCACGGCTGGCCGGGTCCAGGTTGTTCGTGGGCTCGTCCAACAGCAACACGTTTGCCGACGACACCACCAACGTCGCCAGCGCCAACCGTGTCTTCTCACCACCGGACAGCACCTTGGCGGGTTTGTTCACGTCATCGCCACTAAACAGGAACGATCCCAGCACCGTGCGCACTTGCGTGTCATCGAGATCCGGTGCGTTACTCCGCATGTTTTCCAGCACAGTACGGTCAAGATCAAGCGTCTCGTGCTCCTGCGCATAGTACCCAAGCTTGAGCCCATGCCCCGGCTTCACTTCCCCAGTATCAGGCGTTTCCAAACCAGCCAGAATCTTCAACAGCGTAGTCTTACCCGCACCGTTAAATCCCAAAATCACAACCCGCGAACCACGGTCAATCGCCAAGTCCACGTCCATAAACACTTCGGTCGACCCATACGACTTCGACAATCCCGAACCCGTCAACGGCACCTTTCCGCACGCAGCCGGCGTAGGGAACCGCAAACTTGCAACCTTGTCGCTCTGACGCTCCTCTTCAAGCCCCGCCATCATGCGTTCGGCTCGCTTGAGCATCGACTGCGCCGCCACTGCCTTAGTGGCCTTCGCACGCATCTTCTCGGCCTGGGCCACCAAAGCGGACGCCTTCTTCTCGGCATTTGCACGCTCACGCTTGCGACGCCGCTCATCAGCCTCTCGCTGCTTCAAGTACTGCTTGTACCCCATCGCGTAAATGTCGATGACCTGCCGCGTCGCATCCAGATAGAACACCTTATTCACGACCTCCTCAATCAAGTTGAGGTCGTGCGAAATGATAATCAGCCCACCCGAATACTTAGCCAGGTAGTCACGCAGCCACTGCACCGACTCAGCGTCGAGGTGGTTCGTGGGCTCATCCAGAATCATGGTGTCTGGCTGGTGAAACAGAATGCGCGCGAGCTCCACACGGCGCCGCTGCCCACCAGACAGAGTTTGCAACTCCTGCCCCATCAGCTGCTCATCTAGCCCCAGGTTCGCCGCAATCGCAAGCGCCTCCGACTCTGCAGCATACCCACCGGCCGCAATGAACTCCGCCTCGATTCGCGGGTACTTGTCGATCGCTTTCGCCGCCACGTCCGGATCTGGATCACTCATGGCACGCTCGGCCTTCCGCATTCGCCGCGCAATCACGTCCAGGTCGCGAGCACCCAACACGCGCTCTTTCGCAGTCTCAGTAGGCCTGCCACTCCGCGGATCCTGTGGCAAGTACCCCACTGACCCGGATACCGACACCGTCCCTTCCGACGGCAGAACTTCGCTCATCAGCACCTTGGTCAGCGTGGTCTTCCCCGCACCGTTCCTGCCCACGAGCCCAACCCGGTCGCCCTTGTCCACACGGAAGTTCACCTCCGACATGAGCGTGCGCGAGCCCACCATGATTTCCAGGTTACTTGCCGCTATCACGGTGTTCCTTCCACCCCGTTTCAATGACCTGCGCTAAAAGCGCGTGCGGAGTCAATCCCAGCACCTTCGCACGCTCCACAATCTCGTCCGCCAAAGCCTTATCCAGAGGACACCACACATTCACCGTGTCCCCCGGCTCCCCAGTGTCCTCCCCCGTCACCTCGGTCTTCTTCTCAGCCCCCAGCCCGGGCCCGAGGTGTGGCTCCGTTTTGTCGCGAATGGCAGTTGCGACGGCACGGGCGCGTTGGTCTGCCGCTTCGTTGAGCTCATGGTTGGAGTGCCCTTTGACCCATTGGAACTTGAGCTTGCGCCCCGACTTTTCGAGCGCGTCCACCTGCTCCCACAGTTCCTCCATGAGGTCGCGGTTCAGCACGTCCTGCCCGTTGGCCTTCTTCCACCCTTTGAGCCGCCACACGGGCATCCATTTGGTGACCGAGTTGATCACGTATTTGGAGTCGGCCAGGATCAGGAGGTCTTCGTGCGTGTGGGCGGTTGCTTTGAGGATTTCGATGACCGCTTGGAGTTCAGCCCGGTTGTTTGTCGATTCCTCCCAACCTCCGGCCGCCCAGCGTTCGTCGTCAATGACCCACGCCCAGCCGGCGGGCCCGGGGTTGCCTAAAGCGGAGCCGTCGCACGCAACTTCCAGCACATTACCTCCAAGTGAGAACAGAGTTGGTGGTCAGTCCAATACACTACCTCTATGACGTTCAATCCCAATTCTCAGCTTGATAGCTCCCAGGTTTCCCGAGGTCGTGGCAAGCCAGTCATGATCGGTGGTGGCATTGGTGGAGTTGCGCTTCTGGTTCTCGGTTTGATCTTCTTTGGGCCAGAAGCAGTCCTCAACCAGTTGGGTTCAGGCGAGCAGTCGCAGCAGACCCAAGACGATCTCGCTGAGAAGTGCCGCACCGGCGAGGATGCGAACCGCGATGTCGAGTGTCGCATCGTGGGCACCGTGAACAGTCTTAACGACTATTGGCCCACAGGTACACGCGAGTTGGGTAAGCAATACCGCAATCCCAGCGTGGAACTCACGAGTGGCACGTGGAGCACCGGTTGCGGTCAAGGCAATAGCAACATGGGGCCGTTCTATTGCCCGGCCGATGAAACCGCGTACTTTGACACGTCATTCTTTGAGTTGATGCGCCAGCAGTTGGGCGCTAAGGAAGGTCCGCTCCCGGAAGAGTATGTGGTGGCACACGAATTTGGGCACCACATTCAGAAAATCACGAGTGACATTAACCGGACTCGCGACGGCAAGACTGGCCCACAGTCCAACGCGGTTCGCTTAGAACTTCAGGCTGACTGTTACGCCGGCGTGTGGGCCGCCAACGCTACCAAAACACACGGGCCACAAGGCCAGCCGTACCTCGAACCCCTCAAGGACTCCGACATCGAAGCGGCACTGGGCACAGCGGAAGCGATTGGTGACGACCACATTCAAGAGACCTCGGGCGGTCGCGTCACCCCAGAGAACTTCACGCACGGGTCAGCGGAACAGCGCATGACCTGGTTCAAGCGCGGCTACGACTCCGGCTCCCCCACTCAATGCAACACCTTTGACGTAGACCGCGTGTAGTGCCCCACGTCACAACTTCTCACATAGACTTGCGTATATACGCCAGCTACGTCGCAGGATCAGTGGATCTAGAAGGCGAAGAAATCGCTCGGCTAACCGAAGCAGCTTCAGCTCACTCAATAAATGTTGTTATCGGGATCATTGAGCGTGCTGGCAACACACTGCATTGCACAGCTCTCATGATCGACCCTCAAAACGGTGTAGTTGGTAAGCACCGAAAGCTGATGCCAACTGGTTCTGAACGTCTCATCTGGGGCTTTGGCGACGGTTCTACGCTCGACACAATGGACACTCCAGCAGGGCGTACCGGAGCAGTCATCTGCTGGGAGAACTACATGCCCCTCCTACGCCAAGCAATGTACTCAAAAGGCGTCGAAGTCTACTGTGCGCCAACTGTCGACGACCGCGACACGTGGGCATCCACAATGACTCACATCGCACTTGAAGGCCGAGTGCACGTCTTGTCAGCGTGCCAATACATCACGACGGACCAGTTCCCGGACGACTATCGCTTCGACCACGAACTGCCCGGAGGCGAGACTGCCATACGTGGCGGGAGCCTCATTGATGACCCAACAGGCAAACTCCTAGCAGGCCCCGTCTTCAATGAAGAAACGATTCTCTACGCTGACTTAGACCCGCAGGCAAAGACCCGAGGCCACCTGGACTTCGACTCCGTCGGGCACTACTCGCGCCCAGACGTATTTAAGCTGAGCGTTGATACCTCGCCACAACACTCAGTCAACTTCGAGTGAGTAGCGAACAGGCACCAACGCTCAGCTTTTTAATGAATGCTGCTTAAATATTGAAGCCCAGCGCACGCATCTGTTCACGACCGTCTTCAGTGATCTTTTCTGGACCCCATGGTGGCATCCACACCCAGTTGATCCGGAATGCAGGAACAATTCCGTCGAGTGCTTGAGCACACTGGTCTTCGATCACATCGGTGAGCGGACATGCTGCTGACGTCAGCGTCATCTCAATGATCGCAACACCGTCTTCGTCCACGGTGGCGCCGTACACCAGACCCAGGTCCACAATGTTCACACCCAACTCCGGGTCCATGACGTCCATGAGAGCGTCAATAACTTCTTCCGGAGTGGCGTTTGTGGGTTGGTCAACAACCTCGGTCATGTCGTGCCTCCTTTCTGCATAACTCCTATTACAACTTTTCCTATTTACTCTCAGCTTGCGACAAAGCGTCCTTCACGGCAATCCACGCGAGCAACGCACACTTAATGCGCGCCGGGAACTTACTCACCCCAGCAAACGCAGCTGCGTCAAACAGCACGTCCTCATCCGCCTCTACCGTGCCACGCGAATGCATGAGCTCGTGGAACTCTGCTTCGGCACGGTCGAAAGCCTCACGACCTTCATCGTCGTAGATCTCACACGCAACAGACGCTGACGCCATCGAGATCGAACATCCGTCGCCCTCCCAGCGAACCTCTAGCTCGCCGTCATCCCCGGCAACGACCTCGGCGGTAATTTCATCCCCACACATGGGATTCACCTGATGGGACCTACCCAACGCTTCCCGGTCATCAAACGGGACATTCCCGTGCCGCTCCTTTGAGTGGTCCAGAATCACTTGCTGATACAGCTGATCTAGATTCATGATTCCACCCCGAAGTACCCACGCACGCGCGCCAGCGAATCAAGGAAACGTTCGCACTCTTCAACCGTCGAATACACGTACGCAGACGCCCGGGTCGAGGCACGCACACCCAGCCGGGCATGCAGCGGCATCGCACAGTGGTGCCCCACGCGAACGGCTACTCCGTCAGCGTCAAGGAACTGCCCCACATCGTGCGCGTGCACACCCTCAACGTCCACGGCCACAGTCGACACGCTCCTGGTCTCAGGCCCCAGCAACCGCACGCCCGGAATCTTCGTCACGCCTTCAACCAACAGCTGAGCCAGTTCGTGCTCATGCTCAGCGATTCGATCCATTCCCACATGCGACAAGTAGTCAGCAGCTGCGCCAAGGCCCACCGCCTGCGCGACCGGCTGAGTTCCAGCCTCAAACCTCTGCGGTGCAGGCAAGAACGTCGACTCCTCCATGGTGACGGTCTCGATCATTGACCCACCCGTCAACACCGGAGGCAACGCGTTGAGCGCGTCCTGCTTACCGTAGAGCACACCAATTCCGGAAGGCCCCAGCATCTTGTGCCCGGAAAACGCAGCAAAGTCCACGTCCAACGCGGGGAAATCCACCTGCATATGTGGAACGGACTGGCACGCGTCAAGCACGGTGACCGCACCAATCTTCTTAGCGTGTTCAACCAACTGCTCAACAGGGTTCACCGTGGCCAGCACGTTCGACACGTGCGTAAACGCCATCACCTTGGTTGAGGCATCAGCGATCGAGTCCAAGTCACTCAGGTCCAGCGTGCCTTCGTCGGTAATCGGAATGTACCGAAGTTCAGCACCCGTCCGAAGTGCTACCTGCTGCCACGGCACCAGGTTGGCGTGGTGCTCCATTTGGGTGATGACAATCGAGTCCCCCGGACCCAATGCGTATGGGCCTTCAGTGGCAAATCCCATCCCCATGGCCACAATGTTGAGTGCTTCTGTCGCGTTCTTTACCCAGCTCACCTGGGATGGTTTCGCACCAACAAAGGCCGCAACCTTGGCGCGAGCATTTTCGAATGCGTCAGTCGCCTCGGTAGCCAAGGTGTGCGCGCCACGGTGAACCGCTGAGTTGTGACGCGTGTTGAACTCCTGTTCAGCGTCAATCACGCACTCGGGCTTCTGAGAAGTCGCACCGGAGTCCAGATACGCCAGCGGTGAACCGGCGACCTCCCGCTTCAAGAGCGGGAAGTCGCTACGCAAACGAGTAAATTCCTGCGTCGTCATCACTTCTGGAAACGGTCGTAGCCTTCAGCTTCGAGCTGGTTCGCAAGCTCTGGGCCACCTTCTTCAGCAACCCGACCGTCAACCAGCACGTGCACGAAGTCAGGTTTGATGTACTGCAGGATTCGCGTGTAGTGCGTAATGAGAAGAACACCTACATCGGTGTTGCTCTGCGCACGGTTGACGCCTTCAGAAACGATGCGCAACGCGTCAACGTCGAGCCCCGAGTCAGTTTCGTCCAGAATCGCGAAACGAGGCTTAAGCAGTTCCATCTGCAGGATCTCGTGGCGCTTCTTCTCACCACCGGAGAATCCTTCATTGACGTTACGTGACGCGAACTCGGGGTCCACTTTCAATTCGCTCATCGCCTGGTTGAGTTCTTTGGCCCACGTGCGCAACTTAGGCGCTTCACCGTCAATCGCGGTCTTAGCAGAACGTAGGAAGTTGGTCACGGTGACACCGGGAACCTCAACTGGGTACTGCATGGCGAGGAACAGGCCGGCACGTGCACGTTCATCCACGCTCAGGTCCAGCATTTCTTCGCCGTCGAGCGTGACGGAGCCACCGTCGATGTGGTACGCCGGGTGTCCTGCAATTGCATATGCGAGGGTCGACTTACCGGAACCGTTTGGCCCCATGATTGCGTGAGTTTCGTTGGACTTGAGTTCCAGGTTCAGGCCCTTAAGGATCTGCTTGGATCCCTTGTCGGTTTCAACGCTGACCTTGAGGTCGCGGATGGAAAGTGTGGACATAAATCTCTTCCTTCTTTAAAGCTTGACGTAGATCTCGCCGTCGCGTTCCGTGCATTCGTACACAGCGACGGGGTCGAAAGCGGGTGGGTTTTGGGGTTCGCCGGTCCGGAGGTCAAACGTGGAGCCATGCAACCAGCATTCGATTGCACACCCCATCACGTCGCCTTCGGACAGTGACACTTCACCGTGGGTGCACAGGTCGTCGATCGCATGCAGTTCGCCGGACTCGGTGCGCGCTACGCACACGTCAATACCGTCAACCTTCACGCGAATCGCGCTCCCCGGTGTCACGTCAGTGGATTTCGCAACCGACTTCACAACACGCTCCGGGAAAGCTCTTCTTCAATCTGTTCAGTGAGCACTTCTTCGATCTGCTCGATGTCGATCTTCTGGATCACTTCGTTGAAGAACCCACGCACCACCAACCGGCGCGCAGTCTTTTCATCGATGCCTCGGCTCATGAGGTAGAACAGGTGTTCTTCGTCGAACCGTCCGGTCGACGACGCGTGTCCTGCTCCCTCAATTTCCCCGGTCTCAATTTCGAGGTTTGGCACGGAGTCCGCGCGCGCTCCCTCAGTGAGCACCAGGTTGCGGTTGAGTTCGTAGGTGTCGATTCCCTTTGCTTCTGGGCGGATGAGAACGTCCCCAATCCACACACTGCGCGCGTCCTTGCCTTGAAGCGCGCCTTTATAAAGCACGTCCGAGGTGGCATTCGGCGTGTTGTGGTCCACGTACGTGCGGTGTTCCAAGTGTTGCCCGGCATCGGCGAAGTACAGCCCCAGCATCTGGGCCTCTCCTCCTGGACCGTCGTAGGACACATTCGAGTTCAGACGCACAATCTTGCCGCCCAAGGTGATAGCGATGTGCGTGAACTGCGCGTCCTTACCAACAACAGCGTCGTGCTGACCGAGGTGCACCGCGTCGTCGTCCCACAGCTGCAGGGTGACGAGCTTCACGCGTGCTCCCGGCCCCACGATCACGCTGAGAAGTTCAGACAGTTGTGCGTTACCAGTGTGCTTGATGACGATGGTTGCGCTCGCGTGAGCTCCTACCGTCACCACCGTGTGATTGTGAACCGGGTTTTCGTTGCTGGCACCTTCTGTTGTGATGAAGGCTGGTGACTCTAGTTCGACACCTTCGCCGATGTCGTAGCGGGTCACGCTGGAAGCGCGGTTTGCTGCGATAACAGCTGGTAGGTCTTCTGGCGAGGGCACGCCCAACTGGCGTGCTTCGTCCAGGCTGATCTGTGACACGTCTACACCGGTTGGAAGATCACGCGTAACTGAAAGTTCCGCTCCACTTTCCTCATCACTCAGCAGCTGGCTGAGCTGTTTGACCGGGGTGAACCGCCATTCTTCTTCGCGCCCGTTCACCTGCGGGAAGTCCGCCACGTTGAAACTCCGGGTGCGTTCGGAACGCGATTTAGCCGGAACGTGTTCTGTTGCAATTGTCATGTAATGCGTCTCCTCTGCGCTTAACCTACCGCGCCTTCCATCTGAAGCTCGATCAGACGGTTAAGCTCAAGCGCGTATTCCATAGGAAGTTCTCGGGCGATGGGTTCGACGAAGCCGCGCACAATCATCGCCATGGCTTCGGTTTCGTCGAGTCCACGACTCATGAGGTAGAAGAGTTGGTCTTCACTCACCTTTGACACGGTCGCTTCGTGTCCAAGCGCCACATCGTCTTCTCGAATATCGATGTACGGGTACGTGTCGGAACGCGAAATGTTGTCAACCAGTAGCGCGTCACACAGAACCGTGTTCGACGAGCCTTTAGCCCCCGGGTGAACGTGAACGAGTCCACGGTAACCAGCGCGCCCGCCGTTACGGGCCACCGACTTCGACACAATCGAGGACTGCGTGTGAGGTGCAGCGTGCACCATCTTGGCTCCAGTGTCCTGGTGCTGACCGTTTCCAGCGAAGGCGACCGAGAGGGTTTCGCCCTTTGCGTGTTCACCCGTGAGCCAGATCGCTGGGTACTTCATGGTGACCTTCGAACCGATGTTTCCATCGACCCATTCCATGGTCGCGCCTTCTTCAGCGATCGCACGCTTGGTGACCAGGTTGTACACGTTGTTCGACCAGTTCTGGATGGTCGTGTAACGAACGCGCGCGTCCTTCTTCGCGATGATCTCTACGACTGCCGAGTGCAACGAGTCCGACTTGTAGATCGGTGCCGTGCATCCTTCGACGTAGTGCACGTAGGAACCTTCGTCAGCGATGATGAGCGTACGTTCAAACTGCCCCATGTTTTCCGTGTTGATGCGGAAGTACGCTTGCAACGGGATTTCGACGTGAACACCCTTGGGCACGTAGATGAAGGACCCACCAGACCATACGGCCGTGTTGAGGGCAGCGAACTTGTTGTCACCAGATGGGATGACCGTGCCAAAGTACTCTTCGAAAATCTCGGGGTGTTCCTTCAGGCCGGTATCCGTATCGAGGAAGATCACGCCCTGACGTTCGAGCTCTTCGTTGATCTTGTGGTAGACAACCTCGGATTCGTACTGGGCAGCGACACCAGCAACCAGACGCTGCTTTTCTGCCTCGGGAATTCCCAAACGGTCGTACGTGTTCTTAATGTCCTCTGGAAGGTCTTCCCACGACTGGGCTTGGCCTTCGGTGGAACGGACAAAGTACTTGATGTCGTCGAAGTTAATGCCACTGAGGTCTGCTCCCCAGTGCGGCATGGGTTTCTTTTCAAACAACTTAAGAGCGCGGAGGCGACGCTCGAGCATCCATTCCGGCTCCTCTTTCAAAGCAGAAATGTTCCGCACAACGTCTTCGTTCAACCCACGTTGGGCGTCAGCTCCGGCGTCCGTTGTGTCATGCCAGCCATACGCGTAATTTCCAATGTCCTTAAGTTCTGGATTCATCTCCAGAATAGGATTGGATTCGGTGGTGTCAGTCACCTTTCTCCTCCTTTTTTAGGGTTGCTTTTCCCATCTTGGGAGCCAAGCAAGGGGCGATTCAGGGTGGATGTGGGAATGTGCGTGGTGCACACATGCGCCCCGCTAGCCAAAGTAGAAAGACGTCGTACGTCCACACCCAGGATCTCGCCGAACTGTTCGAGTTCAGCTTCACAAAATTCGGGATATTCTTCAGCAACATGCTGAATAGGACAGTGCCCTTGGCACAGTTGCATCGCTTCAAGCGGCGTGCCAACTGCTACTGGTGTCGCTGATGCCGCGTAACCTTCTTTGTCCAGAGCAGCCGCCAAGCCACGTGAGCGTGTGGACACGCTTCCGCCTTCTTCCACACGCGCTTCGAGTTTCTCTCTCAGCTCTTGCGCCCGTGTGCGGGCAAAACGCTCAACGGCTTCCCGGCCCAATTCAGAACTCACAAAGTCAAGCGCTTCGACCGCAACTTGATCGTATGCGTGAGATATCTGGGCGTGACCCGCCGAGGTGACAACGTAGTGGCGCGCGGGACGACCTCGGCCGGCTTTCACTCCCGCCAACTCACGCACCTCGATGGCGTTCTCTTTCTCGAGTGCGTCGAGGTGGCGACGGACTGCCGCCGGAGTCAGGTCGACCATGCGGGCGATACCCGATGCACTAATAGGCCCCTGATCAAGCACGATCGCTAGCACTTGCTGGCGGGTGCGAAGATCTTGTCCTGGGCGTGCGCTCACGTAAGTCCTCTCCGAATGCGGGTCGTTCGCTATTCAACAACACTATTGTGCCCTAAATAATTCCCTGTAAAACCAGGGTCGCCTAAGTTCTCCACTTCGAACTCACTACACTGAGGAGTCGTGACCAATCCAAACCACCCCTTAGCCCTTGACGCAGTGAGCGTTAACTTTGGGAACGTCCGCGCAGTCGACAACGTTTCTCTCACTGTCGAACGCGGCACCGTGCACTCGCTTTTAGGGCCCAACGGCGCAGGGAAATCAACAACCATCGCCGCCTCGGTGGGACTTCTTAAACCGACATCTGGTTACGCTCGAATTTTCGGCTACGACCCAGTCAAGGAACACACGTACTCAAGCGCGCTTGCTGGGGTCATGTTGCAAGATGGCGGACTGCCCATGGCATCGAAGCCACTCAAGATTCTGAAAAACCTTTCGCGCATGTACGCCGATCCTGCGGACTACCACGAACTCGCCGAACGCTTAGGCATCACTGCGTTTGCCGACCGCACGATCCGACGCATGTCAGGCGGGCAAAAGCAACGTGTGGGTATGGCAGCTGCACTGATTGGCAAACCCCAGTTAGTGTTTCTCGACGAGCCCACCGCCGGCCTTGACCCCCAGTCGCGCTTAGCGGTGTTCGCAATCGTCGAAGAACTGCGTGAGCAAGGCGTAGCCGTTGTTCTTACAACACACGACATGGACGACGCCGCTTCTCTGTCCGACTACGTCACCATCATTGACAAGGGACGGGTGATCTCTCACGGGACGGTTGCTGAACTCACCGGCGACGGTAGTTCAGCCCTGACGGTCCGCGCCGAACAGCTCAACGAACAGCTCATCGCCCAATTCCACTCATATGGTGACGTGGACATCGCTAAGGACGGAACCGTCACGATCACCGGTGAATTCACCACTGAAAAAGTGCACGCGATCACCGGGCTTCTCAACGACGCTGACGCTCACATCACGTCCCTGTCTCTAGCGTCACGTTCACTTGACGATGTCTTCCTCGACCTGACTGGAAGGACACTGCGCTCATGACTACTCCGCAGATTGCACCCTTGGCTCAGCGAGTGTGGGCACAGTCGCTCTTCGAGCTACGCACCACCCTGTCCAACGCAGAACAGCTCTTCTTGTCCTTCGCCTTGCCCATCGGCGCGCTCCTCGTGCTGGCAACGACCGACGTCGTCACCGTCTTTGGCTACTCCGAGGACCAACGCAACATTATTGCCGCGTCCGCCGGACTGGGCCTATCAATTGCGGCCTCGGCCTTCACCGGGCAAGCAATCGCTACCGGATTCGACCGTCGCTACGGAGTGCTTCGCCAACTAGCAACAACCCCCCTGGGCAGCACCGGGCTGATCCTTGCAAAGATCATCTCCGTCTACATCGTGACCGCCGTGCAACTACTGGTCATGTTCATTGTCATCGCTGTTCTCCCCGTGAACTTGGAAATCACCGTCTCCCTCCCCCAGCTCCTCGGCATCTTCCTCTCGTGGTTTTTAGGTACTGCCGCCCTGACTGCCCTGGCGCTCGCATTCGCAGGTACTGCCCGGGCCGAGGCCGTGCTTGCTGGATCGAACATCCTCTGGGTTGCAGGCGCCGGAGTAGGCGGGCTCGTCGTCAAACATCCCGGCTTGTGGGGCACAATCGCATCGCTCACCCCTTTTGGCGCAATGGGCGATTCGTTGCGTACGGCACTGGTTTCCGGAGGTGTAGACTGGAGTGCTCAACTCGTCTTGTTGGTCTGGGCTGTGCTCGGTATTATCGCCGGAGCCACATGGTTCTCGTTTGAAAGTAAGTGACATGTCGAAGTCGTCTTGGCAAGCAACCGAAGTCAACCGATACGTGTACTGGCTTGCTGTGGGTCTGTTGTTGTTGCAGGCCCTCATTGTGTTCACCGGTGCCGCTGTCCGCTTGACCGGTTCGGGACTGGGATGCCCTAACTGGCCAATGTGTACGGATTCGTCTCTGACCAACACCCCCGAAATGGGTATTCACGGGTTCATCGAGTTCGGCAACCGTGTCCTGGGTGTCGTCCTTGGCCTGTATTCGCTCTTCGTCGTGATCGCCCTGTGGCCCCTTAGGTCCACCCGCTCTGACCTGTTTCGCATGGCCGTTCTACTGTTTGCAGTCGTTCCGTTCCAGGCCATTCTGGGTGGTGTCACGGTTCGCACCCAGCTCAACCCGTGGATTGTAGCTGCCCACTTCATTCCTTCTGCCCTGGCTGTTGCTCTTTCCGCGTACATGGTTAAGCGCACGCGTGACACTGGAGCCAATCCACGTCCCATCGCTTCGCGAACTCTGGTCACGGTCGCGTGGGCAGTAGGCATCCTCTGCGCAATCGTTGTTGCCATGGGAGTTCTTGTCACTGGCGCCGGCCCACACGCAGGTGACGAAATCAGCGCCCGCAACGGGCTGAACACCTTACTCATGTCACGACTCCACGCAATCCCCGTGTGGCTCATGACGGCTGGCACCATCTACGGCCTTGTCCTCGCGCGCAAAGAGAAACTCGCAAGCGCCACACGTGCATTCACCTTCCTGCTCATCGTCGAAGTCGCACAGGGAATCATCGGTTACACCCAGTTCTTCACCGGCCTTCCCGTTCCACTCGTCATGGCACACATCGCAGGCCTGTGCCTCGTCATCACCGCTGCCGTTTTCGTTGTCGACAGCGTCTACCAACGCGACCCGCTCCCCACCTCGGCAAGTCGCAACGCTCAACCGGAGACCACCTCGGCGTAAACTGACTTTGTGCTTTTTGCGATCTTTAAGCGCTACGTCAGCGCTTATCCGGTAGGGCTCATACTCATTCTGGTTTTTACGCTCGCCCAAGTGATGGGATCACTTCTACTCCCTGCCCTTAACGCGCGCGTGATCGACGACGGCATCGCCCAAGGCAACCTGACACTAGTGTGGCAACTGGGCGGGGTCATGCTCATTGTCGCCCTCGCACAGCTTGCAACCGCAGTCATCGAAGTGGCCGCAGGGTCATACGTATCGATGTCGGTCGCCCGCGACATTCGCCGTGACTTCTTCGCAAAGGTCATGACCTTTGGACACCAAGAAGCCCAGACCTTTGGGGTCTCCAGCCTCATCACCCGGTCAACCAACGATGTACGCCAAGTGCAACAGTTCCTCACCATGGCGATGACCATGATGGTGATGGCCCCGGTCATGGCTTTCGGCGGTCTCATCATGGCGTTCGCACAAGACCCCACCCTGTCGTGGGTGATCGTGGTGACAGTGGTGATTCTGGCGGTTGGCATGGCGCTTGCTGTACGCGGCATGGTGCCGAGTTTCCAAGTCATGCAGCGGCGCATCGATGCGATGGGGTCGGTGCTGTCCCAGCAGCTCTCAGGCACCCGGGTGATTCGCGCCTTTGGCAAAGAGGACGTTGAGAAGAAGCGCTTTGCCCAGACCAACCGCGACATGACGCGCGCGAGCCTCATCGTGGGTCGCTACTTTGTTGCGCTGTACCCCATTGTTTTTATTCTCATTAACGTGGGAACCGCAGCCGTCGTGTGGTTTGGCGCACACGGGGTTGAGGCTGGTACTTCACAGGTGGGCACCGTTGTCGCGTTCATCCAGTACCTCATGCTCATCATGATGGGCGTTCTCATGTTCTCGTTCATGTCCATGATGGTTCCCCGCGCCGAGGTGGCGGCCGGCAGGCTTGTCGACGTCATGGATACGCAGGTCCACCTTGATCGGGACAGTGGGCGCGTTGATGAGCTTCCCAGCCCGGGCACGTTCGAGTTTCGGGACGTGACCTTTTCCTACCCGGGTGCGGAACGGCCCGTTGTGCAGGATGTGAGTTTTTCCGCCGAGGTGGGATCCACGGTCGCTGTTATCGGTGCTACCGGCTCCGGCAAGACCACGCTTGCCAAACTTCTCGTGCGGCTCTTGGAGCCCACCTCGGGCAGGGTATTTGTGGGTGGGGTACCCATCCAGGACATTTCCCGCGACACCCTGGGCACCCAGTTTGGTTATGTTGCGCAGAATCCGTACGTGTTTGGCGCAACGGTCGCCCAGAATCTTCGTTTAGGCAACCCCGCGGCCAGCGATGAGGAACTGTGGAATGCCTTGCACATCGCACAAGCAGACGACTTTGTGCGTGAACTCAACGGGCAGTTGGACTTTGAGATCAACCAAGGTGGAAAGAACCTCTCGGGTGGTCAACGCCAGCGCATCGCAATCGCAATGGCGCTTGCCAGACGCGCACCCGTACTTGTGTTCGATGACTCGTTTTCCGCGCTCGACACGGCAACAGATTTGCAACTGCGACAAGCACTAAGCAATGTAGCTGCAACCAGCCTCATCATTACGCAACGTATCTCTTCAGCCCGAACCGCCGACACCATCGTGGTGCTAGATCGTGGACGTGTCGTTGCACAAGGAACCCACGAGAACCTAATGGAGACCTCACCGGTCTACCGAGAGATCGCAGAATCGCAGGCAACCCAGGAGGCGCTGTGAGCGAAGAACAGGAACCACACGAAAAGGCCCAGAACTTCTGGAAAACCGTTGCCACGCTCACCCGCGAGTTTCGGTATGAGCGCGTGCCCATGATTCTTGGTTTCGTGGGCATCACCGTGGGAACGTGCCTCACGATTGCAGGTCCTTACGTTCTGGGACTTGCCACGGACACCGTGTTCGATGGTTTCACTAGCGACACAGGTATTGATTTTGGGTTGCTCGCAAGACTTTTGCTCATCGTGGTTGTGTTGTACTTAATCGCCGAGTCTTTCACTTTCGCTGGCGGCTGGCTCTTCAACGAGGCCATTCAGCGGGTGCTCTACGCTCTGCGTGAGCGCGTCGAAAACAAGGTCCACCGCCTTCCGCTCAAGTTCTTGGACTCCCAAAAACGCGGAGACCTTCTCTCGAAGCTCAACAACGATCTGGACAACATCAACACTGCTCTCAACCAAAACATGGAAACGATTGTGACGTCCGTCATCACCGTGGTGGGTGTCCTGTCCGTGATGTTCTGGATTTCGTGGGAGCTCACACTCGTAGCGTTGGCCACGATTCCGCTCACGGCCGTTGTCATGGCAATTCTGGGCGTGAGGTCGCAGGCCCAGTTCCGCATCCAGTGGTCGGAAACTGGCAAGCTCAATGCCCACATTGAGGAGTCGATCTCTGGGCACGAACTCTTGGCCATCTACAACGCCACGCCACAGGCCACGGAAACCTTTGCCCGCTCAAACACAGAGGTCTACAACGCTTCACGCAAGGCACAGTTCTTGTCCGGGTCAATGATGCCGGCGATGATGTTTGTTTCGAACCTGGTGTTCGTGGGAATCGCCGTCGTAGGTGCGGTCCGGGTTGCGTCTGGTGCGATGACCTTGGGGTCCGTGCAGGCCTTTATCCAGTACTCACGTCAGTTCTCGCAACCGTTGGCCCAGTTAGGAGGGATTGCGTCACAGCTGCAGTCAGCGGCCGCCAGCGCGGAACGCGTCTACGAGCTCCTCAATCAGCCCGAAGAGGTCGCCGACACTGGTCGCCACCCTGACTTCGCTCTCACTCACGGCAAAGTAGAGTTCCGATCCGTGGACTTTTCCTATGACCCAGAGCAACCATTCATCCGGGACCTCAGCCTCACAGTTGACGGTGGGCAGACGGTTGCGATCGTAGGACATACCGGTTCGGGTAAGACCACTCTGGTCAACCTGCTCTTACGCTTCTATGACGTCACTGGTGGCGCTATTTACCTCGACGGCGTGGATATCCGCGACATCGACCGTCATCAGCTTCGCTCCCCCATTGGCATGGTTCTGCAGGACACGTGGCTGTTTAGCGGAACCATCTACGACAACATCGCGTACGGTCGCGAGGACGCCACACGCGAAGACGTCCTGGCAGCCGGTGAGGCTGCCTATGTGGACAGGTTTGTGGCCCACTTGCCTGACGGCTATGACACGGTGATCGACGAATCCGGTGGCAATGTCTCCGCGGGTGAACGCCAGCTCATCACGATCGCGCGTGCGTTCGTGTCCAACCCTGACATTCTCGTTCTCGACGAGGCGACCTCGTCGGTGGATACCCGCACCGAGGTGTTAGTTCAGGAGGCGATGAACCGTTTGCGTTCCGGTCGCACGAGTTTCGTGATCGCTCACCGGCTTTCAACGATCCGCAACGCGGATCTGATCGTTGTGATGGAAGCCGGGCGCATCGTGGAGTCGGGAACTCATGAAGAGCTCCTTGCCCGAGGTGGTAAGTACGCTGACCTACACGCAGCTTCCGTAGGTGAGGCTTAAACGAACGGGTTGAGGAACGGGTCGATCGCAACGGCAAGGAACAACACCGAAAGGTATGTGATCGACCCGTGGAAAACCTTCATAGCGCGCAGGCGTGTTCCGGACAGCCCCTGCTTGGCGCGACGCACGAACGTGTAGCACTCATAGAGGAACCACGCACCGGCCAGAACTGCAACGCCAATGTAGAGCGGCCCCATGGGTGCAAGAGGGATCAACGCCAGGCTGGAAAGAACCATGGCCCAGGCGTACAGAATGATCTGCTTACCTACCGAGGCCGGGGGTACCTTGGACGGCAACATGGGGACACCGGCAGCGTCGTAGTCCCGCTTGTACTTAATGGCTAGTGGCCAGTAGTGCGGTGGAGTCCAGAAGAAGACAACCAAGAAAAGAATGAACGGTTCAAGCGCCAGCGAACCAGTAACCGCTGACCAGCCGATAAGAACTGGCATACATCCGGCTGCTCCACCCCACACGATGTTCTGTGTGGTGTGACGTTTGAGCATGATGGTGTAAAACACTACGTACAAGAGGATCGCAATGGCTGTCAGGCCGGCTGCGACCCAGTTCGTGAATCCACCCATCCAGAAAATGGACCCGATTCCCAATGCAAACGCAAAGACGAGCGCTTCCCTTGGGGTCACCTCGCCTGTGACGAGCGGACGGTTTTCCGTGCGGTGCATCTTGGCGTCGATGTCACGGTCCAAGTAGCAGTTGAACACGGACGCAGAGGCCGCAGCTGCAGATCCACCGACAAGGGTCGCGAGGATCAGCCACCAGTCAGGGAGACCGCGTTGCGCGAGGAACATGACGGGAGCGGTTGTTACCAGTAGCAGTTCAATAACGCGAGGTTTTGTCAGCGCGATGTATGCCCTGAATTTGCTACGCGGTTTGCTGCCTCGTCGACGTTCGTCGATTACGCGTTGGAGCGGAGCTTCTTCAATTGCTTCGCTTCCGGCGGTCCTGACTACGTCACGGTGATGTGAACTCACCCACAGACTCCCTCCACAAGAAGATATGCACGGTGCGCATAGATAGAACAAGTCTACTCGGTTCTCAGCATATTGCCAGTCATAGCGCTACATGTCGTAGAACATCTCACTGACGGCTCAAACCTTGTACAGTTTGAAGTGAAAACCGCCTACAGGAGGAACGCCCTTTCATGAGCTCGCTCAACTGGTCTGACACTGATCGATTGGCGGTCGACACCGCCCGCCTTTTGGCCGCTGACGCCGTTCAAAACGCCGGCCATGGACACCCAGGAACCGCCATGAGTTTGGCGCCGGTTGCCTACTACTTGTACCAGAACGCTCTGACTCACGACCCTTCTGACTCTCACTGGTTGGGACGAGACCGTTTTGTTCTGTCAGCAGGTCACTCGAGCCTCACTCAGTACATCCAGTTGTTCCTCTCCGGTTACGGACTTGAACTTGACGACCTCAAAGCACTTCGCACATGGGGCTCGCTCACTCCCGGACACCCAGAAGTTGGGCACACCGACGGTGTTGAAATCACTACTGGTCCCTTGGGCTCCGGACTGGCGTCAGCAGTGGGTATGGCGATGGCGTCCCGCCGTGAACGCGGACTCTTGGACCCTGAAACCGCGCCGGGTGAATCCGTTTTTGACCACTTCATCTACGTGGTCGCCGGTGACGGAGACATTCAGGAAGGTGTGTCCGGTGAAGCATCCTCGCTTGCCGGGACTCAGCGCTTGAACAACCTCATTGTCATCTGGGATGACAACCGCATCTCGATTGAAGACAACACGTCGATCGCATTTACCGAAGACGTGACCGCACGCTACGACGCCTACGGTTGGCACACACAGCACGTGAGCTTCCTCGACGAAAACGGCGGTTACACAGAAGACATCGACGCGCTTCACTCAGCAATCGAAGCAGCCAAGAAGGACCCCCGTCCGTCGTTCATTCGTTTGTCCACCATCATTGCGTGGCCAGCACCCAACAAGCAGAACACCGGTGCTTCTCACGGAGCAGCGTTGGGTGACGAAGAAATCCGCGCAACCAAAGAAATTCTGAACTTCCCTGCCGACGAAACCTTTGTCGTTGCCCCTGAGGTTCTTGAACACACACGCGCCGTAGTCGACCGCGGCCGTGCTGCACACGAAGAATGGAACACCCGCTTCGAGGCATGGCGCACCGATAATCCTGAACGTGCGCAACTGTTGGACCGACTTACGGCACGCGAACTTCCGTCAGGATTGGAAGACGTCCTCCCAACGTTCGAAGCGTCAGACAAGGGTGTTGCCACCCGCGCGGCTTCTGGTCAGGTTCTCAACGCAATCGCCCCGCTCATGCCCGAGCTGTGGGGTGGTTCGGCTGACCTCGCCGGATCCAACAACACCCTCATCAAGGGAGAGCCGTCCTTCTTCCCCAAGGACCGCAGCTCAACAGCGTTCGATGGCAACGAGTACGGCCGCAACCTGCACTTTGGTGTCCGTGAGTTTGCCGCAGGGCTTGCGTGCAACGGAATGGCCCTCCACGGTCTCACCCGCCCGTACAACGGAACGTTCTTGGTGTTCTCCGATTACATGCGTCCAGCGGTTCGCCTGGCTGCTCTACAGGAACTTCCCGTCATCTTCGTATGGACCCACGACTCGATTGGCCTGGGCGAAGACGGGCCCACCCACCAGCCGGTTGAGCACTTGAGCTCACTGCGTGCCATTCCTGGCCTGGACGTCGTGCGCCCAGCCGATGCCAACGAAACTGCTGTGTGCTGGCTCGAAATGCTACGCCGCACCGACGGCCCTACCGGACTCGCACTCACCCGCCAGGCAGTCCCCGTGCTCGACCGTACGGAACTTGCGGCCGCCTCGGGCGCGACAAAAGGCGCCTACGTCCTTTCTGATGAGGAGAACTTTGACGTCATCCTCATGGCTTCCGGGTCCGAGGTGGCAATCGCCTTGGACGCAGCACAACAGTTGCGTGCGGAAGGCACTCGCGTGCGCGTTGTGTCGATGCCCAGCCACGAATGGTTCGACAAGCAGGACGACGAATACAAGGAAGCGGTTCTGCCGGTTACTGCGCGTGCACGTGTGAGTATCGAAGCGGGAACGGCGATGAGCTGGCACCGTTACGTGGGAACCGAAGGCCGGTGCATTTCACTCGAACACTTTGGCGCCTCGGCTGATTACCAGACTCTCTACCGTGAGTTTGGGATCACTCCTGGAGCTGTTGTGCAGGCGGCCCACGAATCCATCGCAGCAGTTCAGGCACTCTAGTTTCACCCCCCACCACCCAGAGGTAGGTCATGGCAACTCCAGTTCCGTCCCTTCAAGCACTCAGCCATGCCGGAGTTTCCGTGTGGCTCGACGACCTTTCTCGGACCCGGATTACGTCCGGAAGTCTGAACGACGCAATCGAAACGATGTCGGTGGTGGGGGTGACCACCAACCCCACCATCTTCGCGGCCGCTCTTGCAGGTGACGGCTATGACGAAGCTGTCGCTGAGCTCGCAGCTAAGGGCGTCAGTGTCGATGAAGCAATCGACGTACTGACCACGCAAGACGTTGCGGAAGCGTGTGACATTCTGCTTCCTGTGTACCAGGCAACTGGCGGTGAAGACGGGCGCGTGTCCATTGAGGTGCCTCCGCATTTGGCACACGACACGGAAGGCACGGTTGAGTACGCGAAGAAGCTTCACGCGATGGTCGACCGTGACGGCGTCATGATCAAAATCCCCGCAACCGAAGAAGGTCTTTTAGCGATTACCCGTGTGATTGCCGAAGGCATCAGTGTCAACGTGACCCTGATCTTCTCGCTGGACCGGTACCGCAAGGTCGTCGAGGCCTACGTCAACGGTTTGGAGCGCGCGCGGGAACACGGCCACGACATCAGCAACATTCGGTCCGTCGCTTCGATTTTCGTGTCGCGCGTCGACACCGAGATCGATAACCGGATCGACGAGCTGGTGAACAGTGGCGCTGACAAGGAGCTCTTGGAGCTCAAGGGCAAGGCCGGGCTTGCGAACTGCCACTTGGCTCACCGTATTGCCTCCGAGATCTTCGACTCCGAACGCTTCACCGTGCTGGCTGCCGCCGGTGCTCACAAGCAGCGTCCACTATGGGCATCGACGGGAACCAAAAACCCCCAGTACTCCGACACCATGTACATCGACGGCCTGATCACTGCAGACACAGTGAACACAATGCCAGAAAAGACGATGGTGGCTTTTGCCGACCACGGCGAAGTCAATGGTGACACGGTGTTTGGCCAGTACGAAGAGGCCGACCGGATTCTCGACGCACTGTCCGTTGCCGGCGTCCACTACGGCGACGTCATGGAGAAGCTCGAACGCGAAGGTCTAGAAAAGTTCGACGCCAGCTGGAATGAACTCGTTGAAACCGTGACTACTGCACTGGAGAAGGCTAAGTGACCACCACAGCAACCGTCATGAACGATATTCTCGAGAATCGGGTTGCTTCCCGCATCGCCGCACAGGACGCCACCGTGTGGGGTCCAAAAGCAGAAGACGAAGCGAGCAAGCGTCTGGGGTGGGTCAACCTCCACACCCGCGCTCAGGACATCATCGATCAGGTCACGGGGCTTGCCCAAACGTGTGAGCACGACCGTGTTGTGCTGGCCGGTATGGGAGGTTCATCCCTGGCACCTGAGGTGATGAGCAACGCGTACGGAAAAGACCTCATCGTGTGTGACTCCACGCACCCGGACCAGGTCGCGTACACTGCTCAGGACCTCGACCGCACGCTGGTCATTATCGCGTCGAAGTCCGGCTCCACCGTCGAAACCGATTCGGCTCGCCGGTTCTTTACCCAGAAGTTCCGGGACGCGGGAATCGACCCCAGCTCGCGCCTCATCGCAATTACCGACCCTGGTTCACCCCTTGATCAGCGCGCTCAGGAAGAAGGCTGGCTGGCCGTGTTCCATGCTGATCCAACGGTTGGTGGTCGCTACTCTGCACTCACTCCGTTTGGCCTGGTTCCCGCTGGTCTGGTGGGCGTCGACATTGCTCAAGTTGTTGCTGATGCCGCGTCGATTGCACCGCAGCTCGAACAGGATTCAGAAGAGAACCTGGCAGTCCGCCTGGGTGCGCTTCTAGGAGCTGCCCACGAAAACGGCCACGAGAAGCTCGCCTTGGATCCGCATACCGAACAGTTCCAAGGACTAGGTGTGTGGATCGAGCAGCTCATTGCCGAATCCACCGGCAAGGATGGCAAGGGAATTCTCCCCATTGCCCCACAGGACTGCGAAAACGCAACAACCGTGGCCTTGGGAGCTTCGGATGTTCGCGACGCTGATGCTGTTGTGGACCTCCCGTTGGGTGCCCAGTTCCTCCTGTGGGAGTACGTGACTGCGATCGCGTCCTATGTGATTGGTGTGAACCCGTTCGATCAGCCCAATGTTGAGTCCGCCAAGGCAGCGATGCGTGAGCTTCTGGCCGGTGGAGAACAAACGGGTTCTGCCTTGCCGGTTTCGTTCACGGACGGCGCGCTGACCGTATCGGGTCCTGCTGATCTGGTGGAAGGTGCGGAGTCTGCCGCCGAGGTCGTTGACCGTTTGCGTGCTGTTGTTCCGCAGGGCGGGTATGTGGGTCTGCAAGCGTTTGTTGACAGGATCGGTCGTTCTGACCTTGTGAAGTTGCGGCCTCAGTTCGCTCAACGTCTAGGGGTTGCGACCACGTTTGGTTTTGGGCCCCGCTATTTGCACTCCACGGGCCAATACCACAAGGGTGGCCACGCAAACGGAGTGTTTGTTCAGATCACGGACGAAGCAACCACTGACTTTGACGTGCCAGAGACAGGGTTTACTTTTGGCCAGTTGATTGCTGCACAGTCACGCGGCGATGCGAATGTGCTCCACGATGCTGGGCGACCGGTAATCCGTTTCCACGTCACTGACGAAGACGGTTACGCGCAGTTGTTTGATCTGTAAGCCAGTTACTGGTTTCTCTGTAAGCCAGCTTCGAGCCTGTTTAGGCTTGGAAGCTGGCGATCAGACCAAGCAGAACAATCGACGCTGCCCACACGATTGCGATCAGTGTGGTGTACATGTTGAGGTTCTTTTCGGCGACCCCTGAGGAACCGAGGTTAGCGCTCATACCGCCACCGAACATGTCGGACATTCCGCCACCCTTACCTTTGTGCAAGAGGACAAAGGCAATCAGGATGAAGCTGGTAAGGATGAGCACGCCAGTCAGAATCCACGTCAAAATTTCCACGTCGCCTACCTTAGCATTGTTCGGTTCACAAGCGAACCGACGCGGCGATGAGTCGCGCGAAAGTGTCGGGGTCGAGGCTGGCGCCGCCCACAAGGGCACCATCTACGTGTTCTGACTGCATAATCTCAGACACATTTTCAGGCTTCACGGACCCGCCGTACAGAATTCGCGTCGACTCGGCAACTGATGAATCGTAGCGCTGAGCCAACCACCCACGGATCTCCTGAGCCATCTCGTGCGCATCGTTAGCCGTGGCTGTTTTTCCTGTACCGATCGCCCACACAGGTTCATAGGCAATCACGAGTTCTTCAGGCGTATCGATCTCTGCAAGCGCTTCTTCACACTGGCGAAGTGTGAAGGCAACATGTTCACCGTTTTCCCGCTCAGTCAGTGATTCACCCACGCACAAAATAGGGGTGAGCTCATGGTCTAAGGCAGCCCGCACTTTCCGACCCACCAAGGCGTTGTCTTCGTGGTGGTCGCTTCGCCGTTCGCTGTGCCCCACAACCACAAACTCACAGCCGAGCTGTTGCAAGAAGCGACCACTGATGTCGCCCGTGTGAGCGCCTTCCGCATGTTCGGACAGATCCTGGCCCCCATACGACAGTGGAAGCTTGTCGCCTTGAACGAGGGTCTGCACAGAACGAATGTCGGTAAAGGGCACAAGAACAGCAACCTGGGCTGACTCTTTACTGATCTTTGCGTCGCGCAGAGCCCACGCCAATTTTTGGACAACGGAAATCGCTTCCAAATGGTCGTGGTGCATCTTCCAGTTTCCGGCCAATAGCGGAAGGCGGTTCGTCACGGTGTCTCCTCTGTAAGAGTTCTGCTCTAGTCCAGAACGGTCAGTCCGGGAAGCTCTTTGCCTTCGAGGAATTCTAGACTAGCGCCACCCCCGGTCGAAATGTGACCGAAGTCGTCATCACTAAATCCTAGTGCTCGCACAGCGGCCGCAGAGTCTCCCCCACCGACAACGGTGAGGCGACCCTGGTCGACTCCCCCGTGTGCGGTGGACAGGGCTTCTGCCACAGCTTTGGTGCCTGCTGCGAAAGCTTCGAACTCAAAAACACCCATGGGGCCGTTCCAGAACACGGTCTTAGATTCGGCAATGGTTTTCGCGTACGCCTTGGCGCTCTCGGGCCCAATGTCCAGACCAAGTGCAGACTCGCCTGCCGGCGTGTTCTCCAGTTCGTCAACGCCTACTGTCCAGTGCTGGGCATCAGCGGCAAACTTTTCAGCCATCACGATGTCGGTAGGCAACATGATGGTCACGCCCTTGTTCTGTGCGGTCTCGAGGTAACCCTTGACCGTGTCGATCTGGTCTTCTTCCAGCAACGAAGCACCAACGCCCTTACCCTGAGCCTTGAGGAAGGTGTACACCATGCCACCCCCAATAATCAGAGTGTCCGCACGTTCGAGCAGGGACTCGATAACACCCAGCTTGTCCGAGACTTTGGAACCGCCCAAAACAACCGTGTACGGACGCTGAGGGTCTTCCAGAAGCTGGCGGCTCACACGCACCTCGGCCTCAACGAGACCACCTGCGTAGTGCGGGAGCTTCTTCGCAATGTCGTACACACTGGCCTGCTTACGGTGCACAACACCGAATCCGTCAGACACGAACACGTCTGCCAGGCTGGCCAACTGCTGTGCGAACTCATCACGTTCGGCGTCGTCTTTCGACGTCTCGCCTGGGTTAAAGCGCAGGTTTTCCAGTAGCAGAACCTCACCGTCAGTGAGCTGTTCAGCCTTGGCGCGCGCGTCCTCACCCACGGTGTCAGAGGCGAACTTCACGTCGCGTCCCACTTCTTTTGCGAGCTCTTCAACCACAGGGGCCAACGAAAACTCGGGCTTCACTTCACCCTTGGGGCGACCCAGGTGAGCCATCACGATCACCCGGGCGCCCGCCTCGGCGAGATCACGAATGGTAGGAGCCGACGCCTTGATGCGGCCCGCATCCGTAATTGTGTCGCCGTCCATAGGCACGTTCAGGTCACTGCGCACCAAGACGCGCTTACCGGCAAATTCGCCGAGGTTGTCAAGAGTTTTCATTTACTTCTCCAGTTTCGCTGCTACCAGTTCGACCATTTCAACGAGGCGTTCGGAGTATCCCCATTCGTTGTCGTACCAAGCAATGACTTTAATCTGGTTGCCCACCTTGCGGGTGAGTTCCGCGTCGAAGATCGACGAGTGGCTGGCCATGACAATGTCAGAGGACACGATTGGGTCTTCCGTGTATTCCAGAATGTGCCCGAGGTCGCCGCTGGCTGCTTCCTTCACCGCCGCGTTGACTTCTTCGACCGACACGTCTCGGGACGGAACGAAGGTCAGGTCAACCAACGAACCCGTAGGAACCGGCACGCGCACCGCGAAACCGTCGAGCTTTCCGTCCAGTTGTGGCAACACCTTCCCCACTGCCTTCGCAGCGCCCGTTGTGGTGGGAACGAGGTTAACAGCAGCCGCGCGTCCACGGCGCAAGTCCTTATGCGGACCGTCGACCAAGTTCTGTCCGCCTGTGTATGCGTGAACGGTGGTCATGATTCCCGATTCGATTCCACAGAATTCGTCAAGGACCTTAGCAACCGGAGCCAAGCAGTTGGTGGTGCAGCTCGCGTTGGACACAATGTGCTGGTTTTCCGGGTCGTATTCGTTGTCGTTGACACCCATGACGAACATGCCGTCAACGCCCTTACCAGGCGCGGAAAGCACGACCTTCTTGACCGTTTCACCCAAGTGCAGAGCCGCCTGGTCGCGCTTCTTAAACTTCCCAGTGCACTCGACAACCACCTCGGCGCCGGCAGCTGCCCAATCGATGTCAGCGGGGTCCTTGTGGGCCGAGGCAACGATGCGCTTACCGTTGACGGTCAGCGACTCGTCGTCATATGACACTTCACCGTTAAAGCGACCCCACACGGTGTCGTACTTAAGCAAGTGTGCAAGCTGTCCGTTATCTGTCAGGTCGTTGATTGCCACGACCTCTAAATCCAAGTCATTTTCCAAAACGATGCGGAGAAATGAACGTCCAATACGACCAAAACCATTGATGCCAACGCGAGTCATGTCACTCCTGATGAGAGAGATTGTCGTGCTCTTCTATCCTAGTACGCCACGTGTGCGTGGCAGGTGTGTAAAAGGTTAAACGTCTTCTAACATTTCGGGAGTCAAATTAGCTTCGGTGTCCGGGATCCCCAGCTCAGCAGCCTTCTTATCAGCCGTTGCAAGGAGCCTACGGATTCGCCCAGCGATCGCGTCCTTGGTCATCGGAGGTTCGGCCAGCTGTCCCAGTTCTTCAAGTGACGCTTGCTTGTGTTCGAGACGGAGTTTGCCCGCGTACTTGAGGTGTTCAGGAACTTCGTCGCCCAGGATCTCAAGAGCACGTTCAACCCTGGCACCGGCGGCCACGGCGGCACGTGCGGACCTGCGCAGGTTCGCGTCGTCAAAGTTTGCGAGCCGGTTAGCTGTCGCCCGGACTTCCCGGCGCAGGCGGCGTTCTTCCCACACCAGGCGCGTCTGTTCAGCGCCCATCGAGGTGAGAAGAGCCCCGATCGCTTCGCCGTCACGGATCACGACGCGGTCAACGCCACGCACCTCGCGGGCCTTGGCTGAAATCCCCAGACGGCGCGCCGCACCTACCAGCGCAAGGGCAGCTTCTGGCCCCGGACATGTCACTTCAAGGGCAGACGAACGTCCTGGCTCGGTCAGCGACCCGTGCGCCAAGAACGCGCCTCGCCACGCGGCTTTAGCGTCGGTGAGAGAACCGTTGACCACGGCAGCTGGCAGGCCTCGCACGGGGCGCCCTTGAGCATCGATCAGGCCCGCTTGACGGGCAAGTGCAACCCCGTCCGTTCCAACCCGAACCATGAAACGCGAACCCTTCTTCAGACCCGAACCGTTGACCACAATGATTTCGGCAACGTGTCCGTACAGGTCCTTAATTTCAGAGCGGAGCCTGCGCGCTGCCACCCCGGTGTCGAGTTCGACTTCAATGACAATTGAGCCGGCAACGATGTGCAGTGCGGAAGAAAACCGTAGCAACGAGGACACTTCTGCCTTGCGTGCAGCGGTTCGCGGTTCGACGAAACGCGCAAGTTCATCCTTTACTTGTGCTGTCAGAGCCATGCCATTCCCTTCTACCACTGCTCGTTTGTTGGAATCCCCGCATCGGACAAAATGTCACGGTAGCACGCGGCGAGTTTGAGACTGTCGTGTACTCCGGGCGTGCTTGATTCTACTGAGGCGAACCATGTGCGGGCTCCAAAGAGGTTCGACGCGGTGGTTGCCAGTCCGGTCTGCCCACGCGCTGCCTCTTCGTCTGCAATTACGTAGTCGATACGGAGATCAGGGGCGTGTTCATGAAGTACGCGCACAAAATCACGCATCTGCATTCCGCGCCCTTCTTCCGTATCGCCAGGGAGGTTAAGAGTGAGAATCTTGACCGCGTCACTGTCTCGGATCGCCTGCTGCAACTGGGGAACCAGCATGTGAGGCATGACCGAGGTGTACCAGGACCCCGGCCCCAAATTGAGAACGTCCGCGTCGGTGACGGATTCGAGCGTTTCGCGGCGGGCTGGCGGGGACTCGGGCTCTAAGTAAACCTGTTTGACCGTGCCCGAGGTGGTTGCCACGGTGCACTGTCCTGACACCTTTTCAATGTTCCCGTGTCCGTCGTCGACATCAGCGGTAATGGTAAGCGGAATGCTTGACATGGGAAGGACACGCCCTTGAGCGCGCACCAATTGGGCCATCCAATCCAGTCCGTCTACCGGGTCCCCGAGGTGTTGCCACAGCGCTGTGATGAGAAGGTTACCGGCGGAGTGGTCGTTGAGTGGGCCGTCGGAGACGAACCGGTGTTGAATGACGTCGCGCCAGGTTTGTCCCCATTCGCTGTCGCCACACAGCGCTGCAAGTGCCATGCGCAAGTCGCCGGGTGGCAAAACGTCGAACTCTTCGCGTAAACGACCCGATGAACCTCCGTCGTCGGCAACCGTGACAACAGCGGTGAGGTTTTTGGTCAGTAATCTGAACGCACGGAGCGCGGAGTAGAGTCCGTGACCGCCACCAAAAGCGACCACTCGAGGCCCAGCCATTTTTGACCGGGAGAAAAACACTGGCAGTTCGGTTGTAGGTATTTCCATTTATTCCCGCCCCAAGTCTCGGTGGCGCACGGTTACGCGTGCCTGGGTGCGGTCGGCTAAGCGTCGTGCGAGCTGTTCAGAGATGGCTACTGAGCGGTGCTTTCCGCCCGTACAACCGATTGCGACGGTGGCGTACGAACGGTGTTCGCGCTGATAGCCGTGAATGATGACGTCAAGCGTACTCAAGTACCGGTCAACAAATGACAGTGCCCCCGGCTGGGACAGCACGTAACTAGAGACTGCTTCGTCTTCACCGGTTTTGGATCGCAGGTGAGGAATCCAGTACGGGTTTGGAAGAAAGCGCACGTCAACGACGTGGTCGGCATCTTTTGGCAGGCCGTATTTAAACCCGAAGCTCATGACAGTGATTCGCAGGGCAGACACGTTGTCGGTGTCAAAAATGCGCTTCACTTCAGCGCCCAACTGGTGAACATTGAGGTCCGAGGTGTCGATCCGATAGTCGGATTTGCTGCGGATCTCTGACAGCATCGCGCGCTCTGCGTCGATCCCGTCGATAAGTGTCCCGTCTTCTTGCAGAGGGTGTGGACGACGAACGGATTCGAACCGCCTGACGAGCACTTCATCGGATGCGTCGAGGAACAGAATCTTGATGCGCACACCCTGGTCTTGGTAGTCGGCCAAGGAGTTTTCGAGTTCGCTGAATGTGTACCGGCTACGCACATCGGCAACGACCGCGACCTTGGGGAGCTTTCCGTCAGCTCTGGCGACCAATTCCACCAGCGGAATGATCATTTGTGGTGGCAGGTTGTCAACGACGTACCACCCCAGGTCTTCCAGCGTGTTGGCCGCCGTGGACCTTCCGGCTCCGGACATGCCGGTAAGAACAAGAACTTCGAAGTCGCCACCCAAGATTGGTCCGGTCTGTTCAGTCATGCGCACGCCCTTCTGTCGGTTCTTCTACCGTACCCGCATTTTGCCCATCTGGTTGTGCTCGCGCGAAGTGACCATGGATCTTGTCAGCTAACTGAGGACCGATCCCGCGCGCTTGCATCAGATCCTCAACGGACGCGGCTTTGATCTTTTTCACGGATCCGAAATGCTTCAACAGCGCTTTCTGTTTCGTCGCTCCGAGCCCGTCGATCGCGTCGAGTTCAGAGCGCGTCATGGATGCCGAACGTTTCTGCCGATGGTACGTAATCGCAAAACGGTGGGCTTCGTCGCGAATGCGTTGAAGCATGAACAGGCCTTCGGAGTTACGCGGAAGAATGACCGGGAATTCGTCCCAGGGCACCCAGACTTCTTCTAAACGTTTCGCAAGTCCCACAACCGTGATGTCAGGGATGCCGAGGTCGTGCAGGGCTTGCGTAGCTGCGTGGACTTGGGGAAGCGCCCCGTCGACCACGAGGAGCGACGGACGGTATCCGAATCCGGTGTCGTCCTTGCCCATGTTCTCCAGATAGCGTTCAAAGCGCCGGCTGACTACGTTGTACATCGCCGAGGTGTCATCCCGGGCAGCGTCCCCGGTAACCGAAAAGCGTTTGTAGTCCTTTTTCTTGGGCAAACCGTCTTCGAACACGACAAGTGATCCCACCACGTTTTGGCCCGCTGTGTGCGAGTTGTCGATGCATTCGATCCGTAGGGGTGGCTCCGTGAGGTCGAGTGCTTCGTGGATTTCGTTGAGTGCTTGCGAACGGGTAGTGAGGTCCGAAGCACGCCTGGTCTTGTGAAGGGCCAACGCCTTGTGTGCGTTGAGTTCGGCGGTCTCGAGGACTGCTTTCTTTTCTCCGCGTTGCGGGACGCGCATGTCAATCTTGGCTCCGCGCACCGATCGCAGCCATTCTCCGAGCAGTTCTTTGTCAGTGGGTTCGTGACTCGTGAGGATTTCTGTGGGGATCGCGTGGGTGTCCACATCGGTGTACGCCTGCCGGATCGCGTCCTCGATCAGTTCACCAGGCGTTTTGTCTTCCATGCGTTCAATGATCCAGCCCCGCTGCCCCCGGATGCGTCCTCCGCGAATGTGAAATACCTGCACCGAGGCTTCCAGCTCTTCTGCGTAGAGACCAAAGACGTCTGCGTCCGCGTTCTGTGACAGCACCACGGCGTTCTTATTCAGCACGGTTTCTAACGCAGCGATTTCATCGCGCAAACGCGCCGCGGTTTCAAAGTCGAGGTTGGCGGAGGCTTCTTTCATGGCTTGCTTGCGCACCGAAATGAACTTCCCGGAGTTTCCGGACATGAACTCGATAACGCTTTTCACCAGTTCGGCGTATTCGTCCTTTTCGATCTTGCCTACGCACGGCGCGGAACACTTGTCGATGTACCCCAGAAGGCATGGCCGCCCTTGGCGCTGGGCCCGGTCGAACACCGTCTTGGCGCACGTGCGTACGGGGAACGCTTTGAGGAGAAGGTCCAAGGATTCCCTGATCGCCCACACAGCGGTGAACGGGCCAAAGTACTTCACGCCCTTCTTACGCTTACCTCGAGTGACAAACACGCGAGGGTACTCATCACGCACCGTGATCGCTAAGTACGGGTAGGACTTGTCGTCCCTGAACATCACGTTGAAACGCGGATTGAATTCGTTGATCCACGTCCATTCGAGCTGAAGGGCCTCGACCTCAGTTTTCACCACAGTCCAGTTCACACTGGCAGCCGTGTGAACCATGGTGAACGTGCGAGGATGCAGGCCCGCGGGGTCGGCAAAGTACGAATTCAACCTGTTGCGCAGGTTCTTCGCTTTTCCAACGTAGATCACACGCCCGTCGGCGTCGCGAAAAGTGTACACACCGGGGTCGGTGGGGATCTCCCCGGTTTTTGGCCGGTAGAGCTGTGGGTCCACTACAGCCGTTCCCGGATTGCCGGCATATTGGCAAGGAACCTGCCCGTGTGGCTGGCTTCTACCCCAGCAACCTCCTCGGGCGTACCTGTAGCAACCACGGTGCCACCGCCTCGGCCGCCTTCTGGACCCATGTCAATGATGTAGTCCGCAGATGCGATCACATCCAAGTTGTGTTCGATGACGATGACCGTGTTGCCCTTGTTCACCAGGCCCTGCAGAACACCCAACAGTTTGCGAATGTCTTCGAAGTGCAGTCCCGTGGTGGGTTCGTCGAGGACGTAGACGGTGCGACCTCGGGAACGTTTCTGCAGCTCAGCAGCCAACTTAACGCGCTGCGCCTCTCCCCCGGACAGGGTGGTCGCCGGCTGGCCCAAACGGACATAGCCAAGCCCCACCTCAACAAGGGTCGACAGGTGGCGGTGGATGGCAGGGACAGCGGAGAAGAATTCGGTGGCTTCTTCGATGGGCATGTCCAGAACATCGGCGATCGACTTGCCTTTGAACTTCACGTCCAAGGTTTCACGGTTGTAGCGCTGGCCCTTGCACACTTCACACGGGACGTAGACGTCTGGCAGGAAGTTCATCTCGATCTTGATGGTTCCGTCACCGCTACAGTTTTCGCAACGCCCACCCTTGACGTTGAACGAAAAACGACCGGGCTGGTAGCCACGGATGCGCGCGGTTTCGGTTTCTGCAAACAGCTTGCGCACGTGGTCGAACACGCCCGTGTAGGTGGCTGGGTTGGACCTGGGGGTGCGCCCGATGGGCGACTGGTCCACATGAATGACCTTGTCCAGATTTTCCAGGCCGGTCACACGCTTGTGCAGGCCGGGAACCTGTTTAGAGTTGTTGAGCTCATTGGCCATTACGGTGTACAAGATGTCGTTGACCAGGGTTGACTTGCCGGAACCCGACACTCCGGTCACGGCGGTGAACACACCTAGGGGGAAGTCAACGCTAATGTTCTTGAGGTTGTTCGCGCGCGCACCTTCAACCCTGACGATCCGTTTGGTGTCACGTGGTCGCCTGTCCTGTGGAATCTCAATCGATTTAGCCCCAGACATGTACGCGCCGGTGATGGATTTCTTTTCCTTGAGAAGTCCTTTGTAGTCGCCGGAGTAAATGACTTCACCACCGTGTTCCCCGGCGCCGGGACCAATATCCACGATCCAGTCGGCGGTCTCGATCGTTTCTTCGTCGTGTTCGACCACAATGAGCGTGTTGCCCAGGTCGCGCAAGCGTTGCAGAGTTTCGATCAGGCGGCGGTTATCGCGTTGGTGAAGCCCAATCGACGGTTCGTCGAGCACGTACAGTACGCCCACCAGACCTGAACCGATCTGGGTGGCCAAGCGAATACGTTGCGCTTCACCACCAGACAGGGTGCCCGCCGTGCGGTGAAGTGTCAGATACTCGAGCCCCACGTCGAGCAAGAAACGCATACGCGCGCCGATTTCTTTGAGCACTTGCGCTGCGATTTGAGCGTCACGCCCGTCGAGTTCCATGTTCGTCAGGAAGTGGGCGGCTTCGTCCAAAGGCATGTTGCTGACATCAGCAATCGACTTTCCACCCACCAGCACATGAAGTGCTTCTGGTTTGAGACGTGTTCCGCCACATTCGGCACACGGGACCTCACGCATATATGACTCATAGCGTGCGCGCGAGTGTTCCGATTCGGTCTCCTGGTGCTTGCGCAGAATGTAGGCGAAAACGCCTTCAAAACCGGTGGAGTAGGTGCGTTCGCGCCCAAACCTGTTGCGGTATTTGACATGGACTTGATAGTCCTTGCCTTCCAGAATCGCGGTGCGGTGCTTCTTGCTCAGGTCCTTCCACGGGGTGTCCATGGAGAAGCCGAGGTCGTCCGCAAGTCCCTGCAAAAGTCGCGTGAAGTACTTGGCTGTTGTCTTCCCCATGCTCCAGGGGGCGATCGCACCCTGGGCCAGACTCAGGTCTTCGTTGGGGACGACCAGTTGCTGGTCGACGTGGAGCCGGGTTCCGATTCCGTCGCACACGGGGCACGCACCAAAAGGCGAGTTGAATGAGAACGTGCGTGGTTCAATTTCGTCGGTGGTGAGCGGGTGCTCGTTGGGGCACGAAAGGTGCTCCGAAAATGTGCGCTTCTCCCCTGTTTCAACCAGCTCCACATCCACACGGCCGTTGGCCGTAGCAAGAGCTGTTTCCACGGAGTCGGTGAGCCGCTGGTGGATCCCGTCCTTGGCAATCAGGCGGTCGACGACAACAGAAATGTCGTGCTTGTACTGCTTCTTAAGCGTGGGTGGTTCGGTCAGGCTGACGGTCTCCCCGTCGACAACAGCCCTGGAGAACCCTGCCTGTTGGAACTGCTGAAACAGATCCGTGAACTCACCTTTGCGTTGACGCACGACGGGTGCCATCACGATGAACTTAGTGCGTTCAGGGAGAGCACTGAGCTGGTCAACGATCTGTTGCGGGGTTTGGCGTGTAATCGCTTCTCCGCACGTGGGGCAGTGAGGTTTACCGATTCGCGCCCACAGCAAACGCATGAAGTCGTAGACTTCCGTAATCGTTCCTACGGTTGACCGGGGGTTACGTGAGGTGGATTTCTGGTCGATCGAAACAGCTGGAGACAAGCCTTCAATCAGATCGACATCCGGTTTGTCCATCTGGCCCAAGAACATGCGAGCGTATGACGACAAGGACTCGACGTACCGCCGTTGTCCTTCAGCAAAAATCGTGTCAAAAGCCAGCGAGGATTTCCCAGAGCCCGAAAGCCCCGTAAATACCACGAGAGAATCACGAGGAATCGAAACATCGACGTTCTTCAGATTGTGCGCGCGTGCGCCTTTGACCAGCAACGTATCCAGATGCGAAATACCTTTACTCACAGTCATTAGTCTATGCGCTTTCGAATATATATTCGATGTGAGATGCCTGACCTATGCACACCTCAGTGCTCAATTGCGGGGCGACACACCTCAGTTCCCGGTCAGCGGTCCCACATCCAGGATCTCCACAACGACCTCGCCGGCTTCGTCGCTTGCCGGGAGGTCGACACGTGCGGTGATGGCCCAGTCCATGTCCCCTTCAGGGTCGTCGAGGATCTGACGAACTGTCCAAGCTTCGTCTTCTTTGTCGAGGATGTTGAAGAATTTGGGCCCGCGCGAATCGTTGCTCACGCCCAGGTCACCGTATTCGTCGTAGAAGTCTTCGATCGCGTCTTCCCACTTCTTCTGCGTCCAGCCGGATTCGCCGTCCAGGTCACCCAGAGCGTCATATGCGGCTCGTTCGGCCAGAATGACCCTGTGGAACATGGCATTTCGCACGGCCCTCGTGAACGCCTGGGTGTCCGCCGAAAACGTGCGAGACATATCCAAGGCGGGCAACACCTCGGCCTCATCCCCAGCATTCTTGAGCGCTTCCCACTCTTCTACGAGCGAGGAATCCACCCGCATCACGGTGGCACCCAACCATTCGATGATAGCCGTGAGCTCTTCATTACGCAGGTCGTGGGGAACGTTTTGCACGAGCGAGCGATACACGTCCGTGAGGTACCGCAGGAGCCCACCTTCAACGCGCGCCAGCCCGTAGTAGTTGACGAACTGGGAGAAGTTCATCGAATGCTCCACCATGTCGGCAACGACGGCCTTGGGGGTGATGCCGATTTCGCGCAGCCACGGCGCGCTGTGGGTGAACGCGTCGAAGGCTTCTTCAAGAACCTCACCGTTGGGTTGCGGGTAAGTGATTTCGTCCAGAATCTCCATGCGTTCGGCGTAGTCGACACCGTCGGCTTTGAGCGCTGCTAACTCTTCGCGTTTGATCCGGTTGAGTTGGCCTTTGAGCACTGCGTAGGACACCTCGGTGGTCGCTTCGATCACCGACAACACGTCCATCGCATACGTGTCGGATTCCGGGTCGAACAGTTCCAGCGCGGCAAGCGCGAACGGCGACAGCGGCTGGTTGAGTGCAAACTGAGGCCCCAAGTCTTTCACGGGCGCATATTCGACCCGCGCCCCCACCACGCGACGTTCGATCACGCCGGCGTCGAGCAGGTTGCGCCCAATGCGCAGGGCCCGCAGGTACATGTCAAGGGTGTTCTCATCATGGCTGGAGTCGATGAAGTCCTTGACGGTGTCCACGCTGGCGTGGGGACGGCTGAGCAAGTTGATTACCGTTGAGTGGGTCATCCGCATCCGGCTCTTGAGCTCTTCCGGCTTACCTTCTACTAGGTGGTTGAACGTGGTTTCCGACCAGTTCACGAACCCTTCCGGTGCCTGTTTCTTGACTACTTTGCGGCGTTTCTTGGGATCGTCTCCTGCCTTGAGAAGCGCCTTTTTGTTCTCAATGACGTGTTCGGGAGCTTGGGCGACCACAAAGCCTTCCGTGTCGAACCCGGCCCGCCCGGCACGACCCACAATCTGTTGAAACTCACGGACCCGCAAGCGTCGCTGGCGGAATCCGTCGAACTTGGTGAGCCCGGTGAGCACCACAGTGCGGATGGGCACGTTGATTCCCACTCCCAGCGTGTCGGTTCCGGAGATCACCGACAGCTTTCCACTCGACGCCAGGTGTTCAACCAGCCGTCGATACTTGGGGAGCATTCCGGCGTGGTGGACTCCCACTCCTGCCAAGAGCATGCGCTTGAGTGCGACACCGAATCCTTTTGAAAACCCAAACCCGCGGATCTCTTCAGCGATTTCTTCGCGCTGTTCTCGGGTTGCCAGGTTCGCATTGACTACGCTGCTGGCCAGTTCAACCGCCGCCGCTTGCGCAAAAGACACCACGTAAATGGGCGCCTTGTTATCCCGCACCAGCTTGCTGAGTGTTTCGTGGAGCGGTTCTTCTGAATAGGCGTAGCTCAGTGGCACCGGACGGTGGGCAGACGTGATGAGGGAGCAGTCGCGTCCGGTGAGTTCGGTGAGGGATTTTTGAATCGCCGAGGTGTCCCCCAGGGTCGCTGACATGAGGACGAACTGCGCGGCAGGCAGGGTGAGGAGAGGTACTTGCCACGCCCACCCGCGTTGCGGGTCACCGTAGTAGTGGAATTCGTCCATGACGATCATGCCCACATCTAAAGTGGCACCTTCTCGCAGGGCTTGGTTCGCCAGGATTTCTGCGGTTGCGCAGATGATGGGGGCATCCGCGTTTACGGTGGAGTCCCCCGTCACCATTCCCACATTGTCAGCACCAAAGATATGGGTGAGGTCAAAGAACTTTTCGCTCACGAGCGCTTTAATCGGCGCGGTGTAGTACGTGCGTTGTCCGCGACACAGAGCAAAGAAGGCAGCCGCCAACGCAACCATTGACTTCCCTGAACCCGTGGGTGTCGCCATGACTGTGTTGTCGCCCGTGAGGATCGCCAGAATCGCTTCCTCTTGAGCCGGGTACAGCGTGATGCCGGTGTCTTTTGTGTATTCGACAAATGTCTCAAAAAGCGTGTCGGAATCTGCGAATTCTTCCGGGACACGATAAAGATGTGGCAAGGCGAACAACTTTCCATGGATTTCGTCGACACATCGACCCTAGCAGGGAGGCACACATGGCAACTTTTGCCGTTGTTTACGAATACGGACCCGACACCGAGACCCGCATGAACGCGCGTCCTGAACACCGCGCGTGGCAGAAGCGGTTGAATGAAGCGGGCGTTCTGCTCGCCTCCGGACCGCTAGAGTCGGACGACCAGCCGGGTGGGCTCTTGATCTTCCGCGCGGACGATCAAGCGAATGTGGAGGATCTGTTGGCCCAGGACCCCTACGCGGAAATCGGTGTGATTGCGTCCACGCAGGTGCGCCCCTGGAACCCGGTGTTCGGACCGTTTGCTGAGGCTTAGCTGTCGTCGCCTTCGTGATGCGTCATCGAACCGAACGTAATACGGTCCGGGGTACGACGTGCCTTGATCAAACTTGCGATCGTGGCGATGAGCATCGCGGAGACGATAAAGCCCAGTGATACCCACGTGTTGATTTCAGGAACACCAGGGAACCACGTTTCGTGCATCGCGTGCAGGATGAGCTTGACACCGATGAACGCGAGGATTGCTGCGATACCGTACTTGAGGTATTCGAGCCTGTCCAAAAGACCACCCAGCAGGAAGTACAGCTGACGCAGGCCCATAAGAGCAAACAGGTTCGCGGTAAACACAATGAACGGACTCTTGGTAATTCCGAAGATCGCGGGGATTGAGTCCAGAGCGAACATGATGTCGGTAGTTCCGATCGCCAAGAACACGAGCAGCATGGGTGTCCAGTGCTTCACGCCGTTGACTGTGGTGCGGAGTTTGTTGCCGTCGTATTCGTCGGTGTAGTTAATCCGCTTCTTGAGGAATTTCACGAAGCCGGTATCTTCGTCGCTTTCTTCTTCGTCACCAAATGCCTGCTTGAAGGCTGTGTAGAGCAGGAAGATACCGAAAATGTAGAACACGCCTACGAACATCTCGATGATCCACGCGCCGGCAAGAATAAAAGCTCCGCGGAAGATCAAAGCAACAATAATGCCCACCATGAGCACTTCTTGTTGATACTTCTTGGGGACCGAGAACTTGCTCAAGATGATGACGAACACGAACAAGTTGTCGATCGACAGCGAGTATTCGGTGAGCCAACCGGCTAAGAATTCAACACCGTGGTCGGCGTCACCAATCGCGAAAATGAGTCCCGCGAAGATGAGTGCCAAGACCACGTAGAACACCACCCAGCCGGTGGCTTCTTTCATCGAGGGAATGTGCGGTCGTTTGAGGATGATCAGAAGATCGAAGATCAAGAGGAGTACAAGGACGATCAGCGAACCGACCTCGAACCACAAGGGTAGAGCTGTAGACATGCGAGCCTTTCGTTGATTACTCGAAAGTCTCTCCCGCGTGTGTGACGCCTAGACTCCGGGTGTCTGTACACCGTGATGACGAAGTCTTGTTGTGGGATACTCCCCTTCGCAAACCTCTCCAGTGTAGCTGATCCTCTTAGGATTCGCGTTGCATTGTGCGCAGTTCCTTTTTGATGTCTTGGAGTTCATCACGCAAGCGGGCAGCGAGTTCGAACTGAAGTTGTTCGGCAGCTTCGTGCATTTGTTCCGTCAGTTGGGCTGCCAGTTCCGCGAGATTTTCGCTGGGCGCAGTCGTGACATCAGGTTTGAGCGTGTCAGATTTCACGGAGTTGAAGCCACGTTTGCCCTTGCCGTAGTCAAATTCGGTAAGCAGTTCACGCGTGTCAGCATCCTCGCGTTGCAGGCGCTCCGTGATGTCGGCAATCTTCTTGACAAGCGGTTTGGGATCAATTCCGTGCTCTTTGTTGTACGCGATCTGGATTTCGCGACGACGGTTGGTTTCATCGATTGCTTCCCGCATGCTCGGGGTGATGGTGTCCCCGTACATGTGCACTTCACCGTTGACGTTTCGGGCGGCACGTCCAATCGTCTGGATGAGTGACTTGGACGACCGCAAGAACCCTTCTTTGTCGGCGTCCAAGATCGCTACGAGGCTCACTTCGGGAAGGTCGAGGCCCTCACGGAGCAGGTTAATACCCACGAGCACGTCAAACACACCGGCTCGCAATTCACTTAAGAGTTCAACGCGTTTGAGCGTGTCCACGTCCGAGTGCAGATACTGGACTTTGATGTCGTGTTCGAGCAGGTAGTCGGTGAGGTCCTCGGCCATTTTCTTGGTGAGAGTGGTGACCAGGACACGTTCGTTTTTCTCAATGCGGTCGCGGATCTCTCCGAGGAGGTCGTCGATCTGCCCCCGCGTGGGCTTGACGGTAACCTTGGGGTCCACCAGACCGGTGGGACGAATGATCTGCTCGACGACACCTCGGGACCGTTCGAGTTCAAAGTCGCCCGGGGTCGCCGACAGATACACGGTCTGGCCAATCCTTTGGAGGAACTCGTCGAACTTCAACGGGCGGTTATCCAGGGCGCTGGGCAGGCGGAAACCGTGCTCAACCAGCGTGCGTTTGCGGGACATGTCGCCTTCGTACATACCACCGATCTGCGGCACGGTGACGTGGGATTCGTCAATGACCAGCAGGAAGTCTTCGGGGAAGTAGTCCAGCAGGCAGTTGGGGGCGGTGCCTGCCGCGCGCCCGTCGATGTGGCGGGAGTAGTTTTCAATGCCCGAGGTGAACCCCATCGACTGCATCATTTCGAGGTCGTATGTGGTGCGCATTTTCAGGCGTTGCGCTTCGAGGAGTTTGTTCTGTTTCTCAAGTTCCGCCAGGCGCACTTGCAGTTCATCCTCGATCGCTGCGATCGCCTTACCCATCCGGTTTTCGCCGGCCACATAGTGTGACGCGGGGAAAATATGCACGATGTCTTCGTCACGAATCACTTCACCGGTGAGCGGGTGCAGAGTGTGGAGTGCTTCGATTTCATCGCCGAAGAATTCGATGCGGATGGCGAGTTCTTCGTACTGCGGGATGATTTCGACCGTGTCGCCGCGCACTCGGAAGGTTCCGCGGGTAAACGCCATGTCGTTACGGGTGTACTGCATTTCGACGAAACGTTTGAGCAGCTCATCGCGGTCGACCTCTTCACCGACTTCGAGCGAGACCATCCTGTCCACGTACTCTTCTGGGGTTCCCAGACCGTAGATACAGGACACTGTGGAGACCACGACGACGTCGCGTCGGGTCAGCAGTGAGTTGGTTGCCGAGTGGCGGAGACGTTCGACTTCGTCGTTGATGGACGAGTCTTTTTCGATGAACGTGTCGGTTTGTGGAACATACGCTTCTGGCTGGTAGTAGTCGTAGTACGACACAAAGTATTCGACGGCGTTGTGTGGCAGGAGCTGGCGGAACTCGTTGGCCAGCTGCGCAGCCAAGGTCTTGTTGGGCGCCATGATGAGCGTGGGTCGTTGGACCTTTTCGATCAGCCACGCGGTGGTTGCCGATTTACCCGTACCAGTGGCACCCAAAAGCACGACGTCTTTCTCGCCCTCGTCGAGCCTGCGCGCGATCTCCGCAATCGCAGTGGGCTGGTCACCCGATGGGCTGTACTCGCTGACCACTTCGAACGGAGCGACGCGGCGCTGCACGTCGGGGCGGTGCCCAATCGCCGGAACGGGAATGTTGGCAGGAGTGCTCGGCTCAGTGCTCATTCTCCAAGCCTAACGCGTGAAGAGAACCGAGCAGATCACGGCCACACGAACAGACTAGGTTGCAGGAAATGGAATCGGGTTCATCGCGATGAGACCCACCGAGGTCGTGACGAGTGCCGTGATTCCCGTGAGCACCAGCGCTAGCCCGGGTGCGTACTTCCACGACCACAGGAAATATGAACACGTACCAACCGTCGCGCAAATCAGAGGGCCATAGTGCGGAAAACCTGAGGCGAGCATCCACCCGACCAAATACCAGACCAGGGCAAGTAAAACTATGCCCACACATGTAAGCAACCGGGACAACCCTGGCTTCATCACCATCATTCTCCAAGCCTAACGCGTGAACACGCACATCACGCCCGGTGACGTTAGCATGAAAATAGCTCTCTAACAGAAAGGCTTCTTATGTCCGTCATTTCTAAGGCTCAGGCAACATGGACGGGTTCACTTGCGTCCGGCAACGGAACCGTGTCGCTAAGCTCGTCACAGCTGGGCAACTTCCCTCTCACGTGGAAGGCACGTTCAGAAAACGCGCCATCTGCCGACGCCACGACTCCAGAAGAACTGCTGGGCGCGGCACATGCCAGTTGCTACAGCATGGCTCTGGCTAACCTGCTTGCTCAAGAAGGCGTCGCAGTCGAATCAATTTCCACCGGTGCAGATGTCACCTTCGACCCGGAAAAGGGCATCACCAAGATTCACCTGTACACCGTGGGTCGCGTTGAAGGACTCGCAACAGCGAACTTCGAAACGATCGCGCAACGCGCTAAGAAGGACTGCCCGGTCTCACGTGCCCTCAAGGGCGTCGACATTGACGTGACTGCGTCACTCGCGTGAGATAAACCGCTCCCACATCTGCTCGAACTGGGCGCGCAGGTGTTCGATGTCTCCCGAATTGTCGAGAGCAACATCGCACACCGCGCGCCTTTGTTCATCCGTGGCCTGAGCGGCGATGCGTTTCTTCGCGTCTTCGGGATCCATGCCACGCAACTCAGTGAGTCGCTGCATGCGAACTTCAGCCGGGGTGTCAACGAGGACAGTCAGGTCGTAGTTCCCTGCCAAACCGGCTTCCACCAACAACGGAACGTCGTGCACAATCACTGAGTGTTCACCGCGTAGCGCGTCGATTCGCTTTGACGTTTCTGCACTGATGGCAGGGTGCATGATGGCGTTCAGAGCTTCGTGCGACTCAGCGTCCGCGAACGCCACCTCTGCGAGTCGTCCACGGTTGAGCTCCCCATCGGCACCCAGAATAGTATCGCCAAAATACTCCACGAGTTCCGCCAGTGCGGGCTGCCCCGGCTTCACTACGTCGCGGGCAATCGCATCCGCATCGACAATGGGCACGCCCCGCTCTTCAAACAGCTGGGCCACTGTGGATTTTCCCGCACCGATTCCGCCTGTCAGGCCAATGAGCATCACCATGCACACCATGGTAAACGCTCCGCCCACCTACAACCGGATCACGTATACCCCGCCCACAAACTGGACTTGCGCATTAGAAGATTCCGAAAGTACGCGCGCAATATCACTGGCCGGGTGTTTGAGCCCAAAACCGGAGTCCGTCACCGCGACGTACTCCACGCCTCGCCCGCGAAGATCTTCTAACGCTTCACGCACCTGGTGCGTTTCCGGCATGGCGTCACCGTTCATGATTTCGTCCAGCATGGTGGTTTCCGACTGGTACGACACCGGCACGTTATCTCGCGACCCAATGAAGTACCCGTCAACCTGTTTGAACCACATGCCGGACACCGCCTGCCCCACGAGCGACTCGTTGCTGTGCGCGGTTGCAGACGCCACCGGCCGGGGCATCATTTTCACGGTCGCACCCCGCGGAATGTGTTCACGGACCGCATCGTCATAAAAGCTGGGGTAGGCAATGTTGCGTGCTTCTACCGTTCCCGAGGTGGTTGTCACCGCTATGAGGATCGTCGCCACGGCAAGGAGCGGGGTGAGACGCGTGCGGACGGTGTGCCAGGCTATCGCCAACAACAGCGCGAACATGAGCGCCACGTGAACGCTCATGCGCATGGGCAGCACGTTTTCCAGAACCGGCGTGCTTTCAACCAAGCGGAACGGACCGGTGTTCATAGCAGCAGATCCGTTGACAAACATGGGTGAACCCATCGACAAAATGAACATCACAACGGCAACCGCCGCGAATATGCGCACGCGAGCCGACATCGCGTGGTGAATACCAAGAACCACCACGATCACGGCAACCGTCAAGAGCCACGGCCACCCCAGGTATCCCCCGACCTCCGCGTCGTCGATCCCGATCACGCGCTGGATCTCTCGCCCCGCTGATATGAGGGTGAACTTACCTGGTGTCACCGGGTCCAACAGGTCATTGTTCCAGATTCCGTGCGGACGAATAGGGCCTTCAGGCTTCCCCGGAAGAGCGAACATCGTGATCAACAAGGGCAGTCCGCACACAACGGCAACGCCTACTGCGCCCGCGCCACCTACAGCGATGCGACGGACACCTTCGCTAACTTCCTTCCACCGCAGAGCAACCGTAGCCACCAGCAGCACCACGGTCATGAGGAACGTGTGTGCCAAGAGTTCGTTCGACAGGTAGAACTGCCACCCCACCGCACAGCCCAGCACAACAGCGTTGACCCAGGTGCGACCTCGGCCGGTCACTAACCGTTCCACGAACCCAACTACCAGGGGTGGCAACACCGCAAATGCCAGGTTTAAGTGGCCGGCAGACTGGGCGATGACATACGTGGAAAAGCCGTATCCGATTCCTGCGACAAAGGCTGGCCGGCGCGACACAAACTGCGCAGCAGCCCACGCGGCAGACAACGCGCACGCGACCGGGGCACACATGATCGCCACGTTATACGCAACAACCGGACCCCATATCAACGTCACGGGAACCAGCGGCACGGCCAATCCCATGACCGAGGTGTTCCACCCTCCGTTGACCCCAGCTGGGTAATTCATGGAGCTGCTGTAGAGCAAATTGCGTTCCCCAGACCCCAAACCAATCCAAGACAGAACCACGTCAGCGGCGTGAGCAAACCAGAAGATGAACAGGGACGAGTCGTCGTTGCTGGCGAACACCCGGTGCCCCATGTCGCCCACCAAGCGTCCGTATGTGAGAACGGACAACAGAACGCAGACTGCGAGGAACAGCAACCACTCCCGGCGTGAATCAGTAAACCAGGAACGCACCGCTGGACGAGAAGGGATCCATCGGGTGAAAGTCATGGGCACTCCAAGGGGTCGGAGGTGGGCACGAAACTTATGGGACGCAAAAGGCCCCCGCACCGCAGTGCGGGAGCCTTTTACACAGAGCTATTAGTTACCAGCGAGCTTTTCGCGCAGAGCTGCGAGAGCTTCGTCGGATGCCAGCGTGCCTTCGTCAGCTGCTTCTTCCGAGCTGTAGTTAGCCGCAGGCTCAGCTGGAGCTTCAGCAACGGCTTCTGCGTCGGCTGCGATTGCGCGTGCAACCTGCTTCTTGTGCTCTTCCCAACGGGCCTGAGCGGCAGCGTACTGCTGTTCCCAAGCTTCGCGCTGTTCTTCGTACCCTTCCATCCATTCCTGGGTTTCTGGGTCGAAGCCTTCTGGGTACTTGTAGTTTCCGTCTTCGTCGTATTCCTGAACCATTCCGTACAGGGCTGGGTCGAGAAACTCTTCAGCGTCAGGGTCGACACCTTCGTTAGCCTGCTTGAGCGACAGCGAGATGCGGCGACGCTCGAGGTCGATGTCAATGACCTTGACGTACACGGTCTCGTCGACGGTAACAACCTGTTCAGGCAGGTCAACGTGGCGAACGGCCAGTTCAGAGATGTGAACCAGACCTTCGATTCCATCTTCGACGCGGACGAACGCACCGAATGGAACGAGCTTAGTGACCTTACCAGGAACGATCTGACCAATGACGTGCGTGCGAGCGAAGTGCTGCCATGGGTCTTCCTGAGTTGCCTTGAGCGACAGGGAGACACGTTCGCGGTCCATGTCCACGTCGAGAACTTCGACGGTGACTTCGTCGCCAACGGTGACAACTTCGTTGGGGTGGTCGATGTGCTTCCAGGACAGTTCGGAAACGTGAACCAGACCGTCTACGCCACCAAGGTCCACGAATGCACCGAAGTTGACGATCGAGGAAACAACACCTGGGCGAACCTGGCCCTTCTGCAGGGTCTGCAGGAAGTCGTGGCGAACAGTGGACTGGGTTTCTTCCAGCCATGCGCGGCGCGACAGAACAACGTTGTTGCGGTTCTTGTCGAGTTCGATGATCTTAGCGTCGACCTTCTGCCCGATGTAAGGAGCGAGGTCACGGACGCGACGCATTTCAACAAGGGAGGCAGGAAGGAATCCGCGCAGTCCGATGTCAACGATGAGTCCACCCTTGACAACTTCGATGACGGTACCGGTGACGACACCTTCGTCTTCCTTAACCTTTTCGATGTCTCCCCAAGCACGCTCGTACTGTGCGCGCTTCTTGGACAGCATGAGGCGACCGTCTTTGTCTTCTTTGGTCAGAACCAAAGCCTCGATGGGGTCTCCCACCTCAACGACCTCTGCTGGATCTACGTCGTGCTTGATCGACAGTTCGCGCGAAAGGATGACACCTTCCGTCTTGTAACCGATGTCGACCAGAACTTCGTCGCGATCTACTTTGACGATGGTTCCTTCAACGATATCTCCGTCATTGAAGTACTTGATGGTTTCGTCTACGGCCGCGAGGAATTCGTCAGCAGAGCCGATGTCGTTAACGGCAACCTGCGAGTTCTTCGCCGTTTCCGGCGTGGTTGTGGTCATAAAGGTAGGGACTCCGTAAATGGACTTACACCCAGTAATTCACGGTCACTCGTGAGTCACCAGGAATATGGTTGACAACATGGACAATGTATGACGTAAACGGCGCATGTTGCACAGTTCGCGCATACACTACGAAAGTGTAACACTAACTGACAGTTCTTGACAGCGACACTGCCTACCACCTCGGCAGTCATTTGAAGTCCGCGAAAGGTGAAGCGTGAACGAAACCGAAAGTACAGCAGAGATCATTTCCGGGGGCTACATCCCTATTGATGAGGAGACCTCGGTTCGCGCGAACCGCACATACTGGGATGGCTCAGCTTCTGAGTATCTCGCTGAACACGGTAGCTTCCTTGGCGCTTCCGATTTCATTTGGTGCCCCGAGGGCGTTCACGAATCCGAAGCGGGGCTTTTGGGCGATGTGTCCGGCAAGTACGTGCTGGAAGTTGGATGCGGTGCCGGCCAGTGTTCGCGGTGGATCGCCAAGCAAGGCGGTTTTGCCACCGGAGTGGACTTGTCTTCTGGAATGCTCGAGCAGGCGTCGCGCCTCAGCCGTGAGCAACCTCTCACCGGCGGTGCCGTTGAGCCCACGTTCTTGCAGGCGGACGCACGTTCGCTTCCCTTCCCGTCCGGTTCCTTTGATATTGCGTTTTCTTCCTATGGCGCGCTTCCTTTCGTGAAGGACGCCGAGGTCGTGCTCAGCGAGGTTGCCCGCGTCCTGCGTCCCGGTGGGGCATGGGTGTTTTCCGTCACTCACCCTCTGCGTTGGATGTTCCCTGACGTGCCGTCGGAGGCCGGGCTCACGGTGGAGTATTCGTACTTCGACCGGACACCTTATGTGGAGCTCGACAGTTCCGGTAATCCCATTTACGCGGAACACCACCGCACTATTGGCGACTGGGTGAAACTCATTGTGGACGCAGGTTTTGAACTGCGTGGCATCACCGAGCCCGAATGGCCCGAGGACAACCACACGGCGTGGGGTGGCTGGTCGCCACTGCGCGGTGAACTCATGCCCGGAACAGCGATTTTCTCGACTGTACTGCCCTGAGAAGCACCCCTTAGTGTGCGGCGTCTTGCCAGTTGGGGCCAACACCCACGTTGACGTCGAGCGGAACGCTTAAGTCAGCCGCCTGGCTCATGTTCTCACGCACCAGTTTTTCAACCTGGGTCGCTTCACCAGCCCAGATCTCGAGGATGATTTCGTCGTGGACCTGCAGAAGCATACGTGACTTCAGTCCGGCTTCGCGCAACGCGTCGTCGACCCGTTTCATGGCGATCTTCATGATGTCGGCGGCACTCCCCTGGATAGGCGCGTTGAGCGCTGCGCGTTCCGCCATTTCCCTAAGCTGACGACGGTCTGACCGCAACTGAGGCAGGTAGCGACGACGGCCGTACATGGTTTCGGTGTACCCACGCCCGCGCGCTTCTTCGACGACTTGGTCCAGATATTCCTTCACGGCCCCAAAACGTGCGAAGTAGTCGTCCATGAGGGCACTTGCTTCACCCGTTGGAATACCCAGCTGACGCGACAGCCCATATGCGCTCAAGCCGTACACCAGGCCGTAGGACATGGCCTTGACTTTGGAGCGCTGCTGGTCAGTCACATCGTCGATCGCAACTTCGTACACCTGCCCAGCCACGTAGCGGTGAAGGTCCTCGCCGTCTTTAAACGCCTGGATGAGCGCTTCGTCGCCTGACAGGTGGGCCATGATTCGCATTTCGATCTGCGAGTAGTCCACGCTCATGAGGCTTTCGTAGCCGTCGTCTTGGGCTGCCTGGAAAACGGAACGGATACGTCTGCCGGCCTCGGTGCGGACCGGAATGTTTTGCAGGTTGGGGTCCTTTGAGCTCAAACGCCCGGTCGCTGCCACCGTCTGCAGATACGTAGTGTGAATCCGCCCGTCGTCTGCGACAACCTTTTGCAGACCCACCACGGTTTGCTTGAGTTTGGTGCGATCGCGGTGAGCCAAGAGGTGTTCGAGGAACGGGTGCTGCGTTTTGACGAGCAAGTCCGCAAGCGAGTCGGCGTCCGTGGTGTATCCGGTCTTGGTGCGCTTGGTCTTAGGCATGTTGAGTTCGTCGAACAGCACGGTCTGCAACTGCTTGGGCGAATTCAGGTTCACTTCGTGCCCAATCGACGCATACGCCTCCGAAGCACTCTGCTGAGCCGCTGCCTCAAACTCCGTGATGAGCTCGTTCAACACCGGCTGGTCAATGGCGATCCCTGCGATCTCCATACGCGCCAAAACTTCTTGCGTAGGCATCTCAATCTCGTCGAGAACATCCTGCAGATGGCTACGTTCCAGGTCGTGACGCAAACGCGGGTACAGCGCCACTGTCACCCACGCGCGGTGCCCTAACTGTTCTCCCACGTCGGTGAGCAAGTCGCGGTCTTCTTCCAAAACCACGCCAAGGTCGCTTGCCATATCCGCGAGGCTGTAACCGCGTGCGTCTGGGGCGAGAAGGTACGCAGCAAGTTCGGTGTCCATGACCGGCCGAGGTTGTGTAAAGCCCCGCTCGACCCACGCGTGCACCTGCGGTTTGACGTCGTGTGCCACCAACCGCTTTGTGGAAAGAAACGTGTCGAGCGCGTTGAATGCTTCCTCGTCGAGGTCGGTGAGGTCGAGCCAGACCGCGGAGTCGTTGCTGGCAAGCCCCAGCGTGTCATCTTCGAGTGCGAAGCCCACAGGTTCTTCTGCCGCGTCCAACCACGCTGGGAGGTCCGCTCCCGAGGTGGCGACGACCTCGGGCAACTCAACCTGCGGAACCTGCTCAACGTCACCGAAAAACAGAGCGTTCACCCGCTCTGCCAGCTGACGGAACTCCAACTGGTCGAACAGGGCGGTGACCTCGTCGTGATGTGCGCCCTCCCCTACCTGGGTGTCCAGCGGGTCGGTGCTGAGTTCGAGGTCGTCGACGAGTTTGTTGAGGCGGTAGTTGCGCTTCACATCGTCGAGGTGATCGCGCAGCTTCTCCCCCACTTTTCCGCCGATGTCCCCAGCGTTGTCGATGATCGCATTGAGGTCGCCGTACTTCGCTAGCCACTTCGCCGCAGTTTTTTCACCTACCCCGGGGACGCCGGGAAGGTTGTCGGCTTTTTCGCCTACCAGGGCTGCCAATCCGCGGTAGTTCGCAGGTGTGACACCGTATTTTTCTTCGACTGCTTGAGGAGTGAATCGGTTGAGCTCTGTGACCCCGCGTTTGGGGTACAGAATCGTCACAGTGTCCGATGCCAACTGGAACGAGTCTTTGTCGCCGGACGCGATTTTGGTGGTGACACCTCGGTCTGTTGCCTGACGGGCAAGTGTTGCCAGAATGTCGTCAGCCTCGTAGCCCTCCAGCGTGAGAACGGGAATGTTCAGTGCGCGCAGCATGTCCTGAATGAGGTCAACTTGGCCGGGAAAATCTTCCGGGGTGCGGGCGCGACCAGCCTTGTATTCGGGGTATTCGTCGAGTCGGAAAGTTTGTCGCCCAAGGTCGAAAGCGACCGCAACGTGGTCAGGTTTTTCATTTTCGAGCACAGTGAGCAACATAGAGAGGAAGCCGTACACTGCGTTTGTGGTTTGCCCTGTTGAAGTGGAAAAGTTTTCAGCAGGCAACGCGAAATAAGCGCGGTAGGCGAAAGAATGTCCGTCAATCAGAAGTAGAGAGCTCACACTCACACGATAGCTCACAGGCCCAAAGGAGTAGCCCATGCCAATGCTCACACCCGATATGACCCCAGAGGAGTTCGACGTTTTACTGGAGAAGGTCGGCCATATTGGCGAAGACACGATCATGAAGCGCACAGGCATGAAGCTAACGAAGATTGGGTTCGACTTCGCTGAAGGAACCATGCCTGTGGCCGGCAACTTGCAGCCCATGGGCCTGTTCCACGGGGGTGGCCACGTGGTATTGGCTGAGTCGCTGGCCTCAATGCACGCGTTTGCCCGCAACGATGGACAGCCCGTGGTGGGTGTGGACCTCAACGCAACACACGTGCGCGCCGCGCGCGAAGGCACGGTACATGGTCGCGCAGAGGTTATTCACGCAGGACGCACGATCATCAATCACGAAGTGCGCATGACCAACGACGAAGGGAAGCTCTTGTCGATCGTGCGCATCACGAACTTCCTGCGACGCGGGTCGAACTAGTTCTTTTCGATCTGGTTGAGAACCGTTTCGGCGACTTCTCGCATGGTGAGGCGACGGTCCATCGAGGTCTTCTGGATCCACCGGAAGGCTTCGGGTTCCGTCAGCCCCATGTTTGAAATCAACAGGCTCTTGGCACGTTCTACGAGTTTACGGGTTTCGAAGCGGTCGGTGAGATCTGTGATCTCGGCTTCAAGCGCCGTGATTTCAGCGTGACGTGACAGTGCGATTTCTAGGGCTGGAACCAGGTCTGCTGCAGTGAACGGTTTGACAACGTAAGCCATTGCGCCTGCGTCCCGTGCCCGGTCAACCAGTTCTTTTTGCGAGAAGGCGGTGAGCAGGACCACTGGGGCGATACGTGCTTTTGCGATGTGTTCTGCGGCCGTAATGCCGTCCATCTTAGGCATCTTGATGTCCATGACCACGAGGTCTGGTCGCAGTTCATCGGCGAGGTGGATAGCGGATTCGCCGTCGGCAGCTTCGCCCACGACGTCATAGCCAACTTCACGGAGCATCTCCACAATGTCGAGACGAATGACAGATTCGTCTTCTGCTACGACTACTCGTCGGACTGGATGCGATTCTGCTGACACGTTTTCTGAGTTAGACACGCTACTCATCCTAGATCACATTGGTAAGGACCGTAAATCATCTGATAGTGTTACTAAGGTTCTCATCGAGAACACCTTGCCGGATTGGCGGAATTGGTAGACGCGACGCACTCAAAATGCGTTGTCGAAAGACGTGTGGGTTCGAGTCCCACATCCGGTACACATCTGGGCGAACGCCCGCGCCTCCCCAGGCTTACGCCTGTTTACTCCTCACGAACCACTCGTACCGAACCGGTGTGAGGTTCTGGAATTTCACCGTAACCCCCAATCTGATTACGGTCGGGGTCCTCCCGGTACACGGGAGCCACGCCTTTGATGGTGTCGCCAATCGCGTGAACCCGCAGAGCATTCGTGGAACCAGAAATGCCAGGAGGCGAACCCGCCACGATGACACACAGCTGGCCGTCCTCGGCCAAACCTGAACTCAAAAGGATCTCATCAACCTGACGCGCCATCTCATCGGTGTGACGCATGGGGTTGACCAAGAACGTACGCACACCCCACGACAACGCCAACTGGTGGCGCACTCGCACGTCTGGGGTAAACGCCAGAATTGGCTTGTCTGCGCGAATCCGCGACATGCGCCGCACGGAATCCCCTGACTGCGTAAATGTACACAGCAGATCAATTTTGAGCTGACGTGCAATCTGAACAGCCGCCGCCGTGATTGCACCACCGCGTGTGTGTGGTTCGGTTCCCAATGGCGGAACGCGTTCCAGGCCGTGCGCCTCTGTGGACTCAATAATCGCAGCCATCGTGCGCACGGCTTCTTTCCAGTACGTCCCCACAGCGGTCTCACCACTGAGCATGAGGGCATCGGCCCCGTCCAAAACAGCGTTCGCACAGTCGGACACCTCGGCGCGGGTAGGACGCGACTCCTCGATCATCGACTCCAACATCTGCGTGGCAACAATGACCGGTTTCGCTTGACGACGGCACAACTCAATAGCCCGCTTCTGCACAATGGGCACCTGCTCGAGGGGCAGCTCAACCCCCAGGTCACCTCGGGCAACCATAATGCCGTCGAACGCACCCACAACATCACGCAAACAATCCACTGCCTGCGGCTTTTCGAGTTTGGCGATCACCGGAATCCAGATTTGTTCCTCCGCCATGATCTGTCGCACATACGCTGCGTCCTGCGCGTCACGCACGAACGACAACGCGACCCAGTCCGCCCCCATGTGCAAACCAAACCGCAAGTCTTCGATGTCCTTCTCAGACAACGCCGGCACTGACACTGGAACACCCGGCAAATTGATTCCCTTGTGGTTTGACACGTTGCCGGGAACCTCGACTTCGGTCACAACATCGGTGTCCGTCACCTCGACGGCACGCAGACGCACGCGCCCGTCGTCAATGAGCAACGGGTCCCCCACCTCGACATCAGTGGGCAACTTCTTATACGTGGTGCCACAAACTTCACGAGTGCCAACAACATCGCGTGTGGTGATAGTGAACCTGTCGCCGCGTTCTAACGAGATAGGGTCGGGAGTCTCAAACTGCCCCAGACGAATCTTGGGGCCTTGCAGGTCGATTAGGATCGCGATCGCACGGCCAGTTTCTTGTGCCGCACGACGGGCCCAGTCATAACGACGCTGGTGGTCCTCGTGGGTGCCGTGGCTGAAGTTAAACCGAAGAACATCGGCACCTTCATCAATGAGTGAACGGATCGCTTCGTAAGTGTCTTGTTTAGGTCCTAATGTTGCGACAATTTTCGCGTGCCTCATACTGCCACTCTAACCCGAATTGCCCGCACTCAGCGCTTCTGGTCACCCCGTTTATCTGGAACCTGCGGGACAATCGAAATCGTGGACGTGACAGCGCCATAAAAACCAAAGGACTTGTCACTCACAACGTCTTCTTCTTGAACGATTGGCAGCGACATGGTCTGGGGGCCAAAGCCCACTTCGCGCACACCGGGGGCTGTGGCACCGCGTGTGTAGGGCGGGAAGTCTTCCGGATTGTCATGTGATTTCACAGCGACGTCATACGCCACTCGCTCACGCGTGTGGGCAATGTCTTTGCCTGCGCCGTATCGCTTCCGCGACACAATAAACAGAACAGCCCCAAGAGCGAACACCAGAATTGATGTCCACACGTTAAGCCGCAAGCCCAGAATGTGTTCAGCGGTGTCAATGCGCAATGCTTCAATCCACACCCGGCCCAGCGTGTAGTAGCAGATGTAGGCGTAAAACACTTGCCCGTGCTTGAGCTGGAACTTCTTGCCCGCCCAGATGAGCAGTGCAGCACCTATGACGTTCCACACGCTTTCGTACAGGAACGTGGGGTGGAACAGCGTGTCAGGTGGGAGGGACGGATCTGGCCAGTTGGGGCTCGCCGGGTCGATCTGCAGACCCCATGGCAAGGTTGTGGGCGCTCCAAACAATTCCTGGTTAAACCAGTTGCCCCACCGGCCGATCGCCTGGGCGAGGATGAGGCCCGGGGCGGCTGCGTCTATGAAAGAAAGAAACCGGATGCCGTAGTACCTGGCCACAAAGTATGCGACCAAGACACCCAGCGCCACAGCGCCCCAAATGCCTAAGCCACCGTTCCAAATGTAGAGCGCAGCTACCGGGTCACCACCGGGACCAAAGTACGGCGCCGGCGTGGAAAAAACGTGGTACAGGCGCCCACCGATAATTCCCGCTGGCACCGTCCACACTGCAATGTTCCACAAATCATCGGATGTGCCACCGCGGGCAATCCACCGTTTGTTCGTGAGCCACAGGGCAACGACAATTCCCGTCAAAATACACAGCGCATACGCGTGGATCGTCAACGGTCCAAGCGAAAAACCACTCCAGTTAGGTGACGGGATTCCATTCATGCGCTAGGTTCCTTCAAGGTTCCGGTGTACAGTGACGCGGTCAGTTCGCCCACAGCCTCTGGCCCACCGGCCGTGAGCGCCTTCACGAGGGCCGAACCCACAATAACGCCATCGGCGTACTCGGCAAGTTCAGCAACCTGTTGCGCGTTGGTCACGCCCAAGCCCACACACACGTGCTGCGCACCGGCTGTTTTCAACCGTTCAACCAGATCACGCGCGTGCGAATCAACCGTGTCACGCGTACCCGTCACACCCATGGTGGACGCCGCGTACACGAACCCGGATGAACTGTTCACGATCGTTGAAATCCGCTCAGGCGTCGACGACGGCGCAGCTAAGAAGATCCGGCCGAGGTCGTAGCGGCTAGCCGCGTCGATCCAGTCGTGTGCTTCGTCCGGGATGAGGTCAGGGGTGATGATTCCCGCGCCTCCCGATTCGTGCAGGCGCTTAGCAAATGCTTCGACCCCGTACTGGTACACGATGTTCCAGTACGTCATGACCACAGGCAGGGCCCCGGCTTCAGCAACTGCTGAAACCGCGCGGAACAAATCTTCTGTACGGACCCCGTTTTCGAGCGCGGTTTCAGCCGCATGCTGGATGACCGGACCATCCATACCGGGGTCAGAATACGGCATGCCCACCTCAACGATGTCGCATCCGTTTTTGGCCAGTGCAACCATCGCCTCAATAGATTCATCCACGGTTGGGTAGCCCACGGGCAAGTAACCGATCAGAGCAGCATTGCGACCCTGGTTAGCAACTGTGCCCAGTAGTTCACTCACGGCGGTCATGCTTGTGTCGCCCCTTCGTCAATGTAGTTGAACCACTTTGCTGCCGTGGTCATGTCTTTATCTCCACGCCCAGACAGGTTCACCAGCAGTGTGGCCTCTGGTCCCAGCCTCTTACCCACACGCATGGCGCCTGCAAGCGCGTGCGAGCTTTCGATTGCCGGAATGATTCCTTCTGTCCGCGACAACAACTTAAAAGCTTCCATCGCTTCGTCGTCGACCACCGGCTCGTAGACCGCCCGCCCAGTCTCAAACAAGTGCGAGTGTTCCGGCCCCACAGATGGGTAGTCCAAACCAGCCGACACAGAGTGCGACGCAAGCGTCTGGCCGTCTTCGTCTTGCAGGATGTACGTTTTAGAACCGTGCAACACACCGGGACGGCCACCTGAGAACCGTGCCGCGTGTCGGCCCGTTTCAACACCGTCTCCCCCGGCTTCAAACCCGAACAGTTTCACGTCAGTGTCGTCGAGGAAGGCCGCAAAAATACCCATCGCGTTCGATCCACCGCCCACGCACGCGCACACGGCATCCGGCAACTGGCCGGTCGCTTCCAGAATCTGCTCCCGAGCCTCATCACCGATAATCCGCTGAAAACTCCGCACCATGGCAGGGAACGGGTGCGGACCAGCCACCGTACCAATCAGATAGTGCGTATCCGCAACGTTTGCAACCCAGTCGCGCAGCGCCTCATTCATGGCGTCCTTCAAGGTGGCCGTGCCGTTCTTAACAGCAACGACCTCGGCGCCCAAAAGACGCATACGCGCAACATTCAGCGCCTGCCGCTGGGTGTCTTCATACCCCATGTACACGGTGCATTCCAGACCAAAGAGCGCGGCTGCGGTGGCGGCAGCAACGCCGTGCTGACCAGCTCCGGTTTCAGCGATCACACGCTTCTTACCCATGCGCTTCGTCAGCAGGGCCTGACCAATAACGTTGTTGATTTTGTGGCTTCCCGTGTGGTTGAGGTCCTCACGCTTGAGGAACACGCGGGCTCCCCCGCAGTGCTCGCTGAATCGAGTCGCCTCGGTCAAGAGGCTGGGACGTCCAACGTACTCTGCCTGCAAGCGCCTAAGTTTGTCAGTAAATTCGGGGTCGACAAGGGCTTTCTGCCAGATTTCGTCGATTTCGTCCAAAGCAGGCACGAGCGCTTCTGAAATGAAGCGCCCACCGAAATCACCAAAATACGGTCCCATATGTACCTTCCTGACAGGCGCGGACTTACTGACGTCCAGCGCGGGTAAATTCTTCCACCGACGCCCTGGGGTCCCCCGCTTTCACAAGCGCCTCACCACAGAGCACTACGTGGGCACCTGCTTGTGCGTACGTGCGGATATCGTCCACGGATTCCACCCCGGACTCCGCCACCAGCGTGGTTCCCTGCGGGGCTTGGCGCATAATGGGCGCCACCCGCGCGGTATCAACCGTAAGGTCCTTGAGGTTGCGCGCGTTAACCCCAATGAGCCCGGCATCCAGCGCGCGCACCCGCTCCATCTCTTCTAGAGTGTGGGTTTCTACCAGCGCTGTCATCCCGAGGTCGGTGCTGAGTGCGTAGAAATCTTTAAGTTGCGCGTCGTTAAGTGCAGATGCCATGAGGAGAACAAGGTCCGCACCATGGGCGCGCGCTTCGTAGATTTGGTATTCCGTGACGGTGAAATCTTTGCGCAGGATTGGGATGTTCACCGCGACACGCACAGCGTCGAGGTCGTCCAGGCTGCCGTTGAAGCGACGTTGTTCGGTGAGCACACTGATCGCTAGTGCTCCCCCGGCTTCGTACTGTGACGCAAGTTCAGCGGGGTTGCTGATCTCAGCCAAGTGCCCTTTTGACGGTGAAGAACGCTTGACTTCGCAAATCAGCCCAAACTGTTCAACTGGCAGGAACGGCAGAGCCGGCGCTACGTCGAGGGCGCGCTTTTTGCACTCTGATAGAGAAATCCGAGCCTCACGCTCTGCAAGGTCGGCTCGGACTCCTTCAATAATGCTGTTAAGGACGCTCACTTGGATAGCGTGTTGTGGTGCTTCTTAGGTCCCAGGCCTGCTTTGTGAAGGATGGGAGCCAAAATGATTGCCAACACAACCAGTGCTACACCAACCCACACCAGCATGAAGGGGCCAGCCACGAATCCGATGGTTCCAGCAACCGCGGCTAGCATGACCATGCCTGCTGGTATCCAACCTGCAACTGAGTGTCCGTGTCCAGGGTCTTGAATCGCTTCGTAGTCAATTGTTGACTTGTCGAGGTCATAAGCCCCGTTACGGTACTGAGATTTCATTCTTCTCCTTATGCTGGTCTCGCGGACATTGTCTCATGGAGTTCTCAGGTTTAGAAAACCGACCCGCCTGCATCATGTGGGGTCTTCTCCCCTGGTCAGCGCGTCCCAGTCAGAAACAGCGTCGGGTTCCTCATGCGACGCGCGGGCGTCGCGGTCATATTTGTTGCGTGTCGTCCAATTTCTCGACTCGCGTGCGATGAACAGGCTCAGCCCGGCACCCAGAACACCCACGGCGAGGCCTGCCCAGCGCAGTACTCCTGCGTCGGTTTGAGCAACCGCAACAACAGCAAACACAATAGCGCTCAACGCATACATCACGGTGACCACCCAACGGCCAAACCGACCCATCATCGCGAGTAGAACAGCCAAAACAGCAGCCACCGCTGCTAAAGCGATGCCCACCCGATTCGTCACCGTCTCACTGCCCACTTCCTGGACGCCCGCAGGGGTCTGATTCACGACCTCGGCGCCCCAATTCTGGGACCCCAAAACCCACATGATCCCCGCACACACCAGCAGAGCAATGACGGCAGTTGAACGCTTCACTCAGACTCCTCCTGAGACCTGCGCACAACAGATTCCAGAGTGTTCGCCGCAGCGGCAGCGTTAAGCACAGAAGCCGCCTTGTTCTTCGACTCCATGAACTCAGAATCTGGGTCGGAGTCAGCCACGATGCCGGCACCTGCGTACACCGTCAGGCGACCAGCGCGCATAACACCCGTGCGAATCGCGATCGCCAGGTCCAGATCACCCGCAAAACTCATGTACCCCACGACACCGCCATACACGTTGCGGGAGACGGTTTCGAGTTCGTCAATGATCCGAAGCGCCGAAGGCTTAGGAGCTCCAGACAATGTGCCTGCCGGGAACGTGGCTTTCACAACATCCACGCCCGTCACACCGTCACGCAACTGACCCGTCACAGTGGATCCAATGTGCATGATGGTGCTGTATCGCTCAATCTCCATGTATTCGACCACGTCAACCGACCCGGGAGTACACACTTTGGCCAGGTCGTTGCGTGCCAGGTCCACCAGCATGAGGTGTTCAGCGCGTTCCTTCTCATCAGCCAAGAGTTCACGTGCCAGCGCGGCGTCTTGAGCTTCCGTGGTGCCACGTGGGCGGGATCCTGCGATGGGGTGGGTGACAATCGTCGATCCCTTCACCGTTACCAACGCTTCTGGCGATGACCCAATAACAGAAAAGTCCTCACCGTCTACCCCGGGCATGTTCATGATGTACATGAACTGGCTGGGGTTGGTGTTGCGCAACATGCGGTACACATCTAGCGGTGTGGCGTCGACGTCCATGTCGAACCGTTGACCCAACACGACTTGGAAAATGTCACCGTCGACGATCCGCTTCTTCGCTTCGTTGATCGCTGCTAAATAGTCTGCCCGCTCTGTCCTATACGACACCTCAGGAGCGGGACGTGAATGCACTGTCAGGCACGGATCACTAGGCGCGCTGATGTCCTCGAGCAGGCGTTCCACCCGTTCAACCCCACGTTGATAGGCCGCTTCGATTCCGGAATCTTCTCCGTTGACGTTGACCACGTTGGCCACCAACGTGAGCTCGTTGGTGTAGTGGTCCACAATCACCACATCGCCGGGAATCGACATGGACAGTTCCGGTAGTGGGTCCTCGCGCAGCGGGCTGGGCCCAAGCTTTTCGATTCGGCGAATAATGTCCCAACCCAAGTACCCCACCAGGGACGAAATCATGGGTGGCAAGGACGGGTGTGGAGCAGCATGAAGCAGCTCCAACACGTCTTGCACAACTTCCAGCGGGTCGCCGTGCGTGGGTGCCCCCTCAGGCACCTCACCTAACCACACCACTTCGCCGTTGTTATCAGCTGTGATTGTGGCCAGAGGGTTTCGCCCCGCAAAGGAATACCGCGACCATGCCCCGTTTGACGCGGACTCAAGCAAGAACTCACCAGGGTTACCTCGCGTGATCTTGCGGTACACGGACAACGGCGTTTCGTTGTCGGCCAGCACCGTGGCGTACACCGGCACGATCCTGTGCTTTTCGCCTAAGCGGGTGAACTCACTCAGTGACGTGATCTGCATCGAGCCTTCTTCCTGTGAAGCATGTAGGTGTGAGCGTGTGGCATGCGGGACCGGTCTGTTCAACTTCGAGAAGAACGGTATCAGCGTCACAATCCGTGTGCACGCTCACCACTTTTTGTGTGTGACCGGAGGTTTCGCCCTTGACCCAGAGCTGCTGCCGTGACCGTGACCAGTACGTCGCTTTGCCCGTTGTCAGGGTCAGGCGCAGAGCCTCCGCGTTCATCCACGCGAGCATGAGCACGTCCTTGGTGCGCGCGTCCTGCACGACCGCAGGCACCAGCCCGTCAGGGCCAAAAGAAACACTCACGTCACTCATCGCACATCGATTCCTTCACGTGCCAACTCAGCCTTGACGTCGCCGATCGTGAAATCGCCAAAGTGGAACACGCTCGCGGCCAGAACCGCGTCGGCTCCAGCTCGAATCGCTGGCGCAAAGTGTTCGACAGCACCGGCCCCTCCCGAGGCGATCAGCGGCAGGTCAACCACCTCGCGCGCCCGTTCGATCATTTCCAGGTCGAACCCTTGCTTTGTGCCGTCTGCGTCCATGCTGTTGAGCAGGATTTCGCCGGCCCCCAAGTCCTGGGCGCGGGCCAGCCACGCAAGTGCGTCAATCCCTGTGCCCGTGCGGCCACCGTGCGTGGTGACTTCCATGCCCGAGGTGGTAGCTGTTGATCTGCGCACGTCGGCTGACAGCACCAGCACTTGGTTGCCAAAGCGACGGGCGATCTCGGAAATGAGCTCCGGGCGTGCAATCGCAGCCGTGTTCACTCCTACTTTGTCGGCTCCTTCACGCAACATCCGATCGACGTCGTCACAGGATCGGATGCCACCTCCCACGGCAAACGGGATGAAGATTTCTTCCGCCACCTGGTTGACCATGTCATACGTGGGTGCACGTCCGGCACTTGACGCGGTGACGTCCAAGAACACCAGTTCGTCTGCACCTTCTGCAGCGTAGGCTCGGGCGCATTCGATGGGGTCTCCAGCGTCGCGGAGGTCCATGAAGTTCACGCCTTTGACCACACGGCCGTCTTTGACGTCGAGGCACGGAATGACACGGGCTGCAAGTGACATTACAGCCCCAGTGCCCGGTAGCGGTCCAGACGCTGACCGTAGCGCCTGTGGATGGGTTTGCGCATGAGATCGATGATTTCGAACTCGAGCGCAGACGCCACACGTTTGACGAACTCTTGGGGCTCATCGGTCGCGTCCGGTTTTTCCGCAATGATGCGGTCGGCAATTCCGTTGGCTTTTAGGTGTTCCGCCTGGACCTGTTGGTACTGCGCCATTTCAGCGGCGTGTTCGGTGTCGCGGTACACAATGGCTGAAGCTCCTTCTGGTGGAAGTGGCGACAGCCATCCGTTCTGCGCGGTGAGGACCCGGTCGGTTGGAATGAGCGCGAGTGCTCCACCACCTGAGCCTTCACCCATGATGAGTGACACGGTAGGTGCTTTGAGTGTCACCAAGTCTGACAGTGATCGTGCGATTTCACCTGCGAGCCCGCCTTCTTCAGCGGCCTTCGACAGTGCCGCGCCCGGCGTGTCGATGACGGTGACCAGTGGAATGTGGAGTTCACCGGCCAAGGCCATGCCTCGGCGTGCCTGCCTCAGTGCCGCCGGGCCCATGGGTTCGTGGCTACGCTGACGCTGCCGGTCTTGCCCCAACACAATCGCTGGGGCGGAGCCAAAGCGCGCCAGAGCCAGAAGAAGACCTCGGTCGCTTTCACCTTGGCTGGTTCCAGAAAGTGGCACAACGTCACTGGCACCCCATCGCAGGAGTTCCCGCACACCCGGCCGGTCGGGGTTGCGTGACGCGGTGATGATGTCCCATGCGTGCGTGTCTTTAGGCTCAACCTCAGGGGCCGTGTGTGGGTCGGCAACCGGGCTGGGGACCTCACGGGCACCCATGAGAATGTTCAAAACTTTGGACACGGTCTCTGGAATCCGTTCGGGTCCGATGATCCCGTCGATAATCCCGTGGCGGTGCAGATTGTCCGAGGTCTGCACGCCTTCAGGGAACGGCTGATTGTAAATCTGTTCGTACACGCGTGGCCCCAAGAAGCCCACGAGCGCACCGGGTTCGGCCACTGTGAAGTGTCCCAGCGATCCCCACGAGGCGAACACGCCTCCGGTTGTGGGGTGGCGAAGGTACACCAGGAACGGAAGGCCCGCTTTGCGGTGAGCGTGCACGGCTGCGGTGATTTTCACCATTGAGAGGAACGCGACGGTTCCTTCCTGCATGCGGGTTCCGCCCGAGGCCGGCCCAGCCAGAACCGGGAGACCTTCCGCGGTTGCCCGTTCAATCGCGCGTACCAAACGTTCGGCTGCCGCCACTCCGATTGAACCTGCGAGGAAGCGGAACTCACACGCGACCAGGGCTACCCGACGGCCCTTCACCATGCCTTCACCGGTGACAACGGCTTCGTCCACTCCGGACTTCTCGCGTGCCGCCGCAAGGTCAGCTGCGTAGTCTTCGGAAATTCCTCCGGCGGGAACTATGGGTTCTTCGTCCCAGCTTTGAAACGTGCCTGGGTCAACAACAATGTCGAGGAGTTCGGAAACTGATAGTCGTTTCATGCTTCCTCGATCCATGCGCGAATCTTCTCGCTATCCGCGTTGAGAAGAGGAGGTGCTTGGTGCTCAAGGCGCGTGGTTTCGGTTTCGGTGTCCCCGTCCACGTCGAAGAACCGGATTGCTGGACCAGGTAGGTCGATGTCACCCAGCACTGGGTGGTCAACGGAAATCTTGAGGTGCTGCGACAGCGCCTGCTCCCATTCATACACCTCGGGAAGGGTACGTACCTTGCCCGCAGGAATACCGGCCTCTGACAACTTCTCCAGCAACTCCTTTGCCGGGTACTGCCCAAACTTTTCCTCAACGGCCGCGGTCACAGCGGGACGGTTGGTCACACGTTCGGTGTTGGTCGCCATGCCGTCGGCGTTCGCGTCTAGGCCAAAGGCTTCACAGAACTTTTGCCACAGGCGTTCGTTGCCCACGGAAATCTGTACCGCACCGTCTTGGCAGTTGAACATGCCGTACGGCGAGATCGATGGGTGGTGGTTGCCACCGGGTAGCGGAGTTTCGTGCGCCACGGTTGCACGGGTTCCTTGGAAGGCGTGCACGCCCACCATGCCGGAAATGAGCGAGGTGCGCACCACTTTTCCTTGCCCGGTGCGTTCCCGTTCCAACAGGGCAGCCACAACACCCAGGGTTCCGTGAATCCCTGCCAGCAAGTCCGCAATCGGAACACCCACACGTTGCATGTTGTCTTTGTCTGGCCCAGTGAGGCTCATGAGGCCAGCTTCACCCTGGGCGATCTGGTCGTATCCGGCACGCATTGCTTCAGGACCGTCGTGACCAAAACCGGTGATCTGAAGAATCACCAAGCGTGGGTTGATCTCGTGCAGCTGTTCGGTTGAGAAGCCCAAGCGAGCCAAAACGCCAACACGGAAGTTTTCGATGAGAACATCGGCTTTGCGGATGAGCTTGGTGAGGACGTCTTTTCCGTCTTCGCTCTTTAAGTCCAGCGCAATCGATTCTTTATTGCGGTTACACGACAGGAAGTAGGTGGCCTGTGGGTTGTCTTCTGGGCCCACGAAGGGTGGGCCCCATGAACGCGTGTCGTCTCCGGCTGCCGGGTTTTCGACTTTGATCACCCGGGCTCCCATGTCGCCAAACAACTGTCCTGCGTGCGGGCCAGCCAGTGCGCGTGAGAGATCTACAACGGTGTATCCGGTCAGTGGTCCTGTCATTGCTCGCCTTTCGTGTTGGTTTCGATGAGTGTACGCAATCGGTTGATCTCGCTCCGCGCCCGCCCAGCATCTGAGTGTTGGATGGCCATGACCGAGGTGGTTGTTCCGTCGTTGAGGTCCAGGACTGCCCAGGAGGAACTTAAGGGCAGGTGCGCGTCGATGATTTGGTTCCACTCGTAGAACTGGGTGGAGAAGATATTACGCACTGTGAGGCCGTCTGGGCTGGGGCGCGCTTCGATGGACCCGACGCGCCACACCACAAAACCAAAAAGCAGGCCCAGGAGGTTCATCCACACGATGTCGTAGCCGTGCCAGGATTTCCATTCAATGACAGTCAACGCGATCGAAAGGGCCAGATAGGCCAGCACAACAATGGGCGCGAGCGTGAAGCACAGCACGCGCACTTTGCGAGCTCTGAACGGTTTAAATTCTGCAGGCGCCAATGTTTGTCACCAAAATTGCACGAGCCCCCACGTCGTACAGTTTGTCCATGACTGCGTGCACGTTGTCCGCTTGGACCATCGAACGGACCGCACACCATTCAGGGTCCTGCAGGGTTGAAACCGTGGGACTTTCCAGCCCTGGAGTCAGTTCTGTTGCGCGTTCGAGGTCTGTGACCCGAATGTCGTAGTCCATCATGACGTAGGTGCGTGCAACGCTCACGGATTTGAGTCGGCGCAGAAGGACCCGGGCACGTTCTGGCAGATCTTCGTCTTTCACGCCGTCCCGGGCGATGAGAACACCTTGCGAGTGCATGATGGGTTCGCCAAAGGTTTCCAGGCCGGCTTGGCGTAAGGTCGAGCCGGTTTCGACGACATCGGCGATCGCGTCTGCGACTCCCAGTTCGATCGACACTTCAACTGCCCCGTCGAGTTTGACGGTTTCGGCTTTCACCGAGTTCTTTTTCAAGTGCCGCTTCACGAGCGTAGGAAAGCTGGTCGCGATACGTTTGCCTTCCAGATCGTGCACACTGTTGAAGGTTCCTGGCAGTGCTGCGTAGTGGAACCTGGAAGAGCCAAAACCCAGTTCCATGATCTGGTGAGCGTCGGCAGCCGATTCGGCTAACAGGTCACTGCCTGTGATACCGAGGTCTAAGATTCCTGATCCGACGTACACCGCGATGTCGCGTGGACGCAGGTAGAAGAACTCAACGTCGTTTTCGCTGTCACGGTGGACCAGCGTCTTAGTGTTAGATCGCAGATGGTAACCAGCTTCTCGCAGCATGTGCGCGGACGCTTCTGACAACGCACCCTTGTTGGGTACGGCAATTCGCAACATGGGATCTCCTGCTAAAGCTGTTTGTACACGTCTTCTGGGCGTACGCCTTTTGCGAGCATCATGACCTGAAGATGGTAAATGAGTTGAGATGCTTCGGCGGTGAATTCTTCGACGGTTTCGTGTTCGGCAGCCATCCACACCTCGGCGGCTTCTTCTACGATCTTTTTGCCGATCGCATGGACCCCAGCCGCATGTTCTTTTACGGTTGAAGAGTTGGGGTCTCCGGTTTCAACTTTGTGCTGGAGTTCTGCATAAAGCTCGTCAAAAGTCTTCACGCCTTCATGCTAGTACACGTCATCTGAGGTGAATGTGGTGGCCCGAGATGAGGGATGGGTCACCGT
>NZ_JASPDO010000013.1 GCF_030230605.1 Brevibacterium sp. UMB1308A | reverse complement strand
GCCAAACACCGAGCACTTAAAGTAGCATGAAACCGAAACTGTCTAACAAAATGTCCGCACCCCCCTTTGCGCCGTTTGGGCTTGGCTAAATCCTCCGGATGCCTCTTCACAGACCAGCTCTTTCGAAAGATAAACTAAATACACACAGTTAATTTTAAGAAAGACACATCATGAGCCGGTTCAGAGCTTTTGTTTCCACCCTCACAGTCATGTGCCTGATCGCCACATCGGCGTGTGCGAACAACCCCCAGTCCTCCGACTCCAACAACCCAGAAAGCACAGACTCAGCCGAGCCACCCAAGGATCCCGCATGGGGCGACTGGGTGGACCTGGGCGACGCCGGTGACACGGTAGGCGGAGCCAACGACGAGTACGTCGCCCTCTTAGGCGCCACCGGCCCACCGCACGCTGTGTACGACGTTTCCGGGAGGAAGGTGTGGGACATCCCGGAGCTTTTGAGTGAAGCGCCCCGGCTGTACTCCACGTATTCGTCTGATCAGTTGTTTATCGCCGAGGTGAAAAATGGTGACCTTGTGGGGTTCAACTGGGCGGATGGGTCCGAAAAGTGGCGTTTGAACGCCAAGGAAGTGCTTGCGTGCGATCCGGGCGAGACCGCGGCATGGCAGTTAGTGTCGGGAAAATTTCCTAACGTCGACGAGAAATCTGTCATCGCGCTCACGATTAACGTGATCGGTTTTCAGAAATCCGAGTGCTCATCCAAGGGTGAGGTCCCAGGCAGCATCGCTTTTGATCCCAGCACGGGTGAAGAAAAGTGGAGGGGACCCAACGTCAATGTGGGCAAGGATGCTGTTGACACGAGTCGAAGCATCACTGGGAAATATGTGTACACGGCATCAGGACGTGGCCCTGTCTACCAACTGAGTCGCACCGAAACTGGCTCCGGGAAAACCACATATGCCAGTTTTGAGAAATTCGACGCACCTGACCTTGGCTATTTGAGAGAAGTGTCGGACAAGGGTTTCATCATCGGTGGACATGAATCGGACGAGTACTTTGAAGTTGATTCATGGTCCGATTCACCGGGCGGTGAGCCTATCCTGACAAACCCCACTGACGATTACCCGATCATGTACGAGCTACATAATTCTCCGGGGACCGGTTATGTGTACGGCTTTGAGGTGAGGTCCGACCACCACCTCGACTCGGCCTTGAAGTACCACTTGTTTAATGTCACGGAACCGGACGCCTCGGAAATCAGCCCCAACCTCACTGACTATGCGATGCCACAGGCGCCTGACTATACAGGTGATGAAGGGATCGATACGTACGACCCGTATCTAGGCAATGACCCCATCGTGCCGCGCGATGGAAAAGCGCCTCTTATCGTTCTGCCGTGGACTAAATCTAAGCTCGTAGCCTTTGACTACAAGACCGGCAAACCTGCGTGGACCATTGACGACGGTGAACGCGCCGATCACACCACCTACATCCCGTCGATGAACGAAGTCGTATTCCGACAAAAGAACCGTGTGGTAGCCGTTGACGCTCTTACAGGAGAAGAAAAATGGGCTGAAGACTTTGACAAACCCGTTGGCGTACTAGACCAGGCTGGTGCGTTCTTAGTTGCAGCACATGATTATGAGTCAGGCACATCCGTGTCCATCCGAGTGATTGAGAAGTAGATAGGTAACCATGCGTAAGTTTTCACATTTGATGACAGCGTTGGCTGTCTCGTGTAGCCTCGTACTTTCGGCATGTTCCGGTGGCACCGGCGGCCCTGGAGGCCCGGGCGGACAAGGTGGTGACGGCTCCGAGAAAGCAGAAGCCCCCGTGTACACGTGGGGCGACTGGGTAGAACTCGGTTTCACCGCCAACCTCGAACTGGCCAACGACACCTACGCAACCTTTCGCAAGTTAGATGACATGACGCACGAGGTGTATGACACCTCGGGAAACAAAGTGTGGGACGTCCCCACACTCAAGCCCATCACCATGTCCGTGTACAACACGTGGGCATCAGATGAGTTGTTTATCGCCGAGGTGGAAAACGGCGACCTGGTTGGTTTCAACTGGGCGGACGGAGCAGAAAAGTGGCGTTTAAACCCGGCTGAGATCCTCCAGTGCGACCCGGGCGACGCCTCATTATGGTCAGTCGCGTCACGCACCGACCCAAAGGTTGACGACGACTCGACGATCGTGCTGGGCATTTCCGATCAGAACGCGTTCGAAAACGGTTGCCGATCGGCAGACGACTATCCGAGCTCTGTCGCCTTCGACCCAAAGACAGGTGAAGAAAAATGGCGTGGCCCAAACGTTAACGGAGACTCCGGAACCGTTGCTTCGTTCACCAGCGTCACCGGTAAATACCAGTACGCTGCGTGGGGTACGGACATGCAATATCAGATGAGCCGGACCGAGGTCGGATCTGGAAAGACCACCTACGCCACGGTCGAAAAAACTCATGAACCGTGGTTTGCGTTCGCTCACGAGGTGTCCGATACGGGATTTGTCATTGCCGGTGGCGAGCACAACGAGTACGTGGAGATCCGCACGTGGTCTGACCAACCCGGCGGTGACCCGGTCAAAGCGAATGTGGCTGCAGATTTCCCAGTTCCGTACAACTTACGCAACTCACAGAGCAGTGGGTACGTCTACGGATTCAATGTGGGTCCCCAGCAACCCAACGGTTCCGATTTGAAGTACCACTTCTTTAACCTCACCAAACCAGACAGCGACACCATTAGCCCACGTTCCGAGTCGTACCCCACTCCCGAAGCACCTGCCATTCCAGGCAGCGACGACGCGAAGGGCTACGAACCGTATCTGTGGAACGACCCGCTGGTGCCACGCGAGGGCGCTTCACCTCTCATCGTCCTACCGGGAACTTCGTCTCCGCTTGTCGCATTCGACTATGAGACCGGTGAGCCCGTGTGGTCGGTTGACGGGGGCGACCAGATTTCGAGCACCACATATGTCCCTCAAACAAACGAAGTCATTTTCGCTCTCGACAGTGAAGCCGTAGTTGTGGACGCCCAAACCGGAGAAGAAAAGCTGCGGGAAAAGTTTGGTGATGACGTGTACGGTGTCGACTTCTTTGGCGGAGTCATGGCGGTCTACCACTCAGATGGCACATCGATTCGTGCCCTCAAACACTGACTACGAAGTAATAGCACTGATCGCACAGTCACAGACGCATCAGTCACTAAGAAAACAAGGAAAAACCATGAAGAAAACCACGCGTAGATTTACACACGTGTTGTCAGGCTTGGCTGTCACGTGCTGTCTCGTGCTGTCGGGATGTTCTGGTGGCCCAGGAGGACCTGGCGAGCAGAGCGGTAGAGACTCGAACAATGCAGCCGCACCCGCAGGAAAGTGGGGCGACTGGGTTGAGATTGACCAAAACGCTGTTGTTCGCGGCGCCTCTGGCGACTCTGCCCTGATCAAACCAGCTGACGGAACCATTCCCTACGTCATCGACGCGCAAGGCCAGAAGAAGTGGGAGTTCCCCGGTGGAACGATGACGGAGGGTGAAGACGAGACCCTCTACTACGACGATGAGCACATCTACACCATGCTGGAAGAGGACCATTCGGTGATTGCGCTGGACTGGGCCACCGGAGAGCAGGCGTGGAAGTTCACGGTGGCGGACAAAGCGAAGTGTGCAGACCCCAAGGAGTACACCCTATACCCGGGTGCGGGAGATATGGCGAACCGCCGGCTCAATGCTGACAACCCACTGATTCTTGGTTTCACGACCCAGTCAGACGAACCCTACGGACCACCCGAATGCACAGAAGTGTCCAGTGGTGAGATGGGCCCCTCCCCCATGAACTTTGCGATCGACCCTACAAACGGAGAACAGCTGTGGGAAATGGAGGGTACGCCAAACCTGTACGGCTACCGTGGTTACGCCTCAGACCCGTTGGGCAAATACCTCTTCATGCTGTGGGACATGCGCGGACAAGTACATGTTGCTCGCATTGATATCAAGACCGGTGATTTCTCCGAAGCATCCCTTGGTGCTGACGCACCTGAGTACCTATGGTCACTCGACATGGCACATTTCGCCTCGGTGGGGATTAACGAGTTCCTCATTATTACGGAAGAAGGAGAGGTAGCTCGCGCCCTTGCTCAGGGCTACGGGCCAAACGGTCACGAAGGAAAACTCCTCGCTCGAAAAGAAGAATCTCAGAGCCCGTGGGATCTTGGCATCATGATCACCGACACTGGAGTTGCATGCAGCTTCCAGGCGCCTACAGGGGCCGGAGAAGATTACGTTGGCAAGCTCATTGCCAAGCCCGGCGACGGAGAAGACGCGAAGTACTCAGAGTGGAAAGCACCAGCACCTGACCTCACCGCTAACGACAATGACACCCCGCAGCTTGCGTACTTCGGTGACAACCAGATCATCGATTCCGACCCTAAGAACCCCATCATTGTTGTGCCCTCACCGGACGGTGGTGTGGTTGCGTATCAGCTCACTGACGGGACCGAGGTGTGGAAAACCCAAGGCGAAAAGCCCGGCACCCGCCCGTCTTACTCCGCAGCTGCGGGCCAGGTGAGTTACGTCGAAGGTGACGACTTCGTCACTGTCGATGCCACCTCGGGCGAGGAAATCTCACGAGATTCCGTGCCCGGCATACACGCTGTGAGCACCGTTGGTCCGTACCAAGTAGTTGAGAGCCGAAGCGACTCACCTACCCGCATGCGCGTGTGGACGCAGTAGGTCAGGCTACGGGGCTATAGGCCGCGCGGCCTCCACAGAGACTATGTGAATACAAAAGTGCCACCTCATACGAGGTGGCACTTTTATTAGGCTTCGATCAGATCCACGCGAACGCGTTCGCCGTGACCAGCGAGCGCCCCGATGACCGTGCGCAACGCTTTTGCCGTGCGCCCAGAGCGTCCAATGACGCGCCCGAGGTCGTCCGGGTGAACGCGCACCTCCAGAGTCAGGCCCCGGTGAGTGTTGCGCTCACGCACACTGACATCTTCAGGGAAATCAACAATCCCGCGGACCAAGTGTTCCAAAGCCTGCTGCAACATGATTAGGCCTCAGTCTTTTCTTCTGCGTTGTCAGCTGCAACTTCTTCAGCTGGAGCTTCCTCAGCGGCCGCATCGTCAGCAGACTCTTCAGCCTTGTCTTCGCCACCCTTAGGAGTAATAGCCTCCTTGATGACGGACTTAGCTTCAGGAGCAACAAAAGCTTCCTTTTCAGGCTGTCCCTTAACAGTGTTTTCGGTCGAGCCTTCGCCCTTGAACTTGCCCCAGTCTCCGGTGAGCTTCAGCAGTGCCTTGACCTGGTCAGTGGGCTGTGCACCCACAGACAGCCAGTACTGAGCGCGTTCAGAGTCGATCTTGATAACCGAAGGGTTTTCGGTTGGGTGGTACACGCCGATCTCTTCGATTGCGCGGCCGTCACGACGAGTGCGTGAGTCAGCTACAACAACACGGTAGAACGGCTTACGGATCTTACCCATACGGGTCAGACGAATTTTGACTGCCACGGTGGTGGTGTCTCCTTTTTCACATCAATTTTTCGGAAGTTCTCATTCGTGGGGTTAAATCAGTTCTTCCGAATGAACTTCGACCGGCTCGAGGTTGAGAGGGTCCTGTTCACCGGTCAAGTACAAGCCAATATTTTGCCAAACTTTTTGCGTTGTTTCCAATTAGAGCGGAAACGGGGTAAGTCCTCGGGAACCACCCCTGTGCCCCAGCTTCAGCGACCGAACCCGCCGCCGAACCCCTTAGGTAACTTTGAAAAGTCGATTTCGTCGTCATCGAGGTCGATTCCGCCAAAGGACGCGCCCTGCTTCTTAGGCAACTTGCCTTCGCGCCGCAGCTGCTCGTCGCGTTCTGCCTGCGCGCGCTTGGCCGGGTTACCTGATTTGGCTTTGCCCTTCTTTTTAGCCGGGCCCTTCTTGCGTCGGCTCGAACCACCAGGCCCGCCACCGCCAGGCATTCCGGGCATGCCAGGCATTCCGGGCATTCCTCCACCTGGCATCGCAGGCATCCCTGGCATTCCACCGCCAGAACCTCCGCCACCTGGCATTGCGGGCATTCCCGGCATGCGACGCCCACCACCGAACTGCTTCATCATCTTCTGAGCCTGAGCGAAACGGTCCATGAGCTGGTTAATAGTGGTCACAGAGTTACCCGAACCGCGAGCAATACGCGCCCGGCGCGAACCGTTCAGAATCTTGGGGTTGGCGCGCTCTTGGGGAGTCATCGACCGGATAATTGCTTCAACACGGTCAATCTCACGGTCATCAAACGCTTCGATTGCTTCTTTGTACTGCCCCATGCCCGGCATCATGCGAAGCATTTTCTTCAGCGAGCCCATCTTCTTGATGGACTCCATCATGCTGAGGAAGTCGTTGAGGTCAAAGGACTCACCCGACTGCACCTTCTTGGCAAGCTTCTCTGACTGCTTCGCGTCAAAGGTCTTTTCAGCCTGCTCAATGAGGGTGAGAATGTCACCCATATCCAAGATGCGGTCGGCCATACGGTCCGGGTGGAACAGCTCAAAGTCTTTGAGCCCTTCACCCGTGGACGCGAACATGATGGGCTTCCCGGTGACTTCAGCAACCGAAAGCGCGGCACCACCTCGGGAGTCACCGTCGAGCTTCGACAGAACCACACCGGTGAAGTCGACACCTTCGTTGAACGCCTGCGCGGTAGTCACCGCGTCTTGACCAATCATGGCGTCGATGACGAAAAGAACTTCGTCCGGGTTCACAGCCGCGCGAATATCGGCAGCCTGTTGCATGAGCTCTTCGTCAATACCCAAACGACCAGCCGTGTCGACGATCACCACGTCATACAGCTTGGACTTCGCAACTTCCATGGAGTCGCGGGCGACCTTCACCGGGTCACCAACGCCGTTACCGGGTTCAGGCGCATACACATACGCACCCGCACGCGATCCCACAACCTCCAGCTGGTTCACCGCGTTGGGGCGCTGAAGGTCAGCAGCCACCAGCATGGGACGGTGCCCGTCACTCTTGAGCCAGTGAGCAAGCTTTCCAGCCAGCGTGGTCTTACCAGCACCCTGCAGACCCGCCAACATGATGACGGTAGGTGGCTTCTTCGCAAACTGGATTCGCCGGGTCTTCCCACCCAGAATCTGCACCAGTTCGTCATTCACAATCTTGACGACCTGCTGGCCAGGGTTGAGCGCCTCGGACACTTCTGCCGACAGCGCGCGCTCACGCACACGACCCGTAAACGCCCGCACAACGGGCAACGCGACGTCAGCGTCAAGAAGCGCCCGGCGGATTTCACGGATGGTTGCGTCCACGTCCGCTTCAGACAGGCGACCTTTGCCGCGCAGGTTCTTAAAAGTGGACGTCAGCCTGTCAGACAGTGAGTTGAACACGTAGATTTGCTTTCGTCGGTGGTTTCGTCAGTCTCTTAGGATACCAACCAGGCAGACACGCCCGGAAATGCACGACCTCGGCTAGTCCTCAAGGAGCGCATCAACAAAGTCTTCAACAACGAACGGTGCGAGGTCGTCAGCCCCTTCACCCAGGCCGACCAGCTTGACGGGCACGCCCAGTTCGCGTTGCACGGCCACCACAATCCCACCCTTGGCAGTCCCGTCCAACTTGGTGAGAACGATCCCAGAAACATTTACGACCTCGGCGAAAACCTTGGCCTGCTGCATACCGTTCTGCCCGGTGGTGGCGTCAAGAACCAGGAGCACTTCATCCAGTTCGTGCCCCTCCCCCAGCGGACGGGTGGCCACTTTCTTGACCTTGCCAAGTTCGTCCATGAGGCCCTTTTTGTTCTGCAGACGGCCCGCCGTGTCGATGAGCACGACGTCCACGTTATCTTTCAGGCCGCGTTCAACAGCACTGTAGGCAACGGATGCGGGGTCGGAACCTTCGGGCCCTCGCACGGTTTCAACGCCCACGCGTTCACCCCACGTGGTGAGCTGTTCAGCAGCGGCGGCGCGGAATGTGTCAGCAGCACCCAGCAACACGGTCTTGTCCGAGGCGACCAACACACGCGCGATCTTGCCCACCGTGGTGGTCTTACCTGCCCCGTTCACACCAACAACCAGCACCACCGAAGGTTCGTCGCCACCGGTTTCGGTGCGCAGGGTGCGGTCCATAGTGGGGTCCACGACCTTGATGAGTTCTTCACGCAGAAGCGCACGCACGGTGGACAGGTCGCGGGTGCCCAAAACGCGGACGCGTTCACGCAGGTTGTCGACAAGTTCCGTTGCCGTGTCTACCCCCAGATCCGCGACGATCAGGGTGTCTTCGATTTCTTCCCACGTGGCTTCATCCAGAGTGTCACGCGATAGCAGGGCCAGCAGGCCACGGCCCATCGCGTTGTTTGATTTGGCAAGCCGGTTGCGCAGTTTGGCTAGTCGCGTTGTAGGTTCGGTGGGAACTTCCCGAGGTGGTTCGTCCTGGGCGGGTTCCTCCGGCGCGGGTGCGACTTGGGTGCTGCCTGTGGTGTCATCAGGAAGCGTGTGTTCGGGTTTCTTTGGTTTCCGTGGGACCAGGAAAAACAGCCCCAGCGCAACAAGGACTACGAGCCCCAGAATCCCGTAAACAATCTGCGCCTGTAAATCCACAATCAACTCCTATCCGTGCTCACACACCACAATAAACGGTTACGTTGCGGATCAAGAATCAGGCGGCGCGCTATGAAGTGCGCGGGCGGCGCGCGGGTGAGTTACCGGAACAGCAGGTGGAAGGCAGTGCGCATGCCCGTTCCGGTGGCAGGTACTTTCCAGTGCCGGGTCCGAGGTCGCAGAGTGAAGAGCGACGGGGCGGCATGGCGGCGGGGTTGCGGGTGCAGAATGTAGGACTCGTCGCGCATCGCGGTGACGGCGGCCTGTTCGCGGGTGGCCAGGTGCGAGTGGTCGTCGTCATGGCCAAAGAACCCGTAGACGGATTTGTCGTGTCCTAAGAATTCTGCGGGGAGGCGGAAGCGTTGCGGTGTGTGTGCCTGTTTGTTTTGTCCAGAAGCGGACATGGCGACAAGGATAACGATGACAAGACCGATTCCAACGGTAATGCCGAGCCCCAAAAGGACGACGATGAAACCACTCATGTACGTCGCACCTGATTTCTCATTTCGAGGCAACCGCTCCCTTCGAATCACTGACCACTCAAGTTTATAGGTTGACGTCTGTGTCACCTGGTAGGGGCGGTTAACAAATCTGTCACGAACCAACCCACTTTATTACAACGGCTCAACATTTCGGTGTCAGAACAGCGGTATGGGCGACCCAGGTCACACTCAACGTCACTGGGCCGAGGTGGTTTCCCGGCTGAGCTTTTGGGAGATGACTTTCGAGATTCCGTCCCCACTCATGGTCACTCCGTAGAGAGCGTCTGCAATTTCCATGGTGCGCTTTTGGTGAGTGATGACGATAAGTTGCGACGCTTCTTGCAGTTCTTGGAACACGGTAAGGAGGCGCGACAGGTTGACGTCGTCTAGGGCTGCTTCGACTTCGTCCATGACGTAGAACGGTGAGGGGCGGGCTTTGAAGATCGCTACCAGAATGGCCACGGCCACCAGCGAGCGCTCCCCACCTGAGAGCAGCGAGAGCCGTTTGACACGTTTTCCCGCGGGCCGGGCAAAGACTTCCACGCCGGTGGTCAGCATGTCGTTCGGATCGGTCAGTGTGAGTTCGCCTTCACCACCGGGGAACAGGCGTTGGAAGATGCGCTCAAATTCGCGCTTGGTGTCTGCGAATGCTTCAGCGAAAACATCACGCACGTGCGCGTCAACTTCGTCAACGAGCTTCAACAGTTCCGCGCGGGATTTCTCAATGTCGTTGATCTGGGCTTCTAAGTAGTCGTGCCGTTCTTTGAGCGCGTTGTATTCTTCAAGCGCCAGCGGGTTGACCGCACCAATTGCCGTGATTTCCTTCTTGGCTTGTTTGGCGATCTTTTGGATGTCCGCCCGTACATACGGCACGGGGTCCTCCCCCTCAACAGGCACGGGCACGTGGGGGCCAAACTGTTCGATGAGGTTTTCCACGCCTAGGCCAACTTCTTCATTGGCCCTGCGGGTGAGTTCCTCCAGCTGCAACACGTGTCGTTCACGCGCGAGGTTCGCAGCATGTTGAGCTTCTTTGAGTTGCGCCAGTTTCTCCATGGCTTGTGCGCGTTGCTCATATGCTTGGTCAAGTTCCTCACGGTGTGTGTGCCGTTGTTGTTTGAGCGCCGTGAGCTGTTCGGTGAGTCGTTCTTCCACACCTGAAAAGTGGTCGGCCAGCTGCGTCGCAGTTTCGCCAAGGGTTTTCGCCTCGTGGGCCATGCGTGCGCGCCGTTCCTTTTCTTCTTTGGCTTTTTCGCGCGCTTCGCGTTCACGTTCCGCCTGCCGGTTCAGTGCTTGAGCACGATCGGTGAGAAACTTGACGCGGTCCCCGGCGGCTCGCACCGAAACTTTCAGTTCCATGACTGTTTCGTTGAGTTCACGGTGCTCAGCCGTAAGTGCCTCAACAGCGCTGGTGTCCGGTTCAGTGTCGACGCTTTGCGTGTTGCTGTTGAGTTTTTCAGAAGCGTCGTGTGCCCGCTGGGTTGCGGTTTCGATGTGTGCTTTGAGCACTTTCATCCGCGAATCACGGGCACTGATGCGTTCGTGAACGTCGTTAAGTGTCGTGGCGGCTTTTGTCACCTCAGCTTGCGCCGCCATGATTTTCGCATCGGACTCGTACAGCGCGTCCAGTGCTTCATTCTCAGCCGCTTGAGCCTTTTCGAACTCTGCCTGCGCGGTCTGTTCGTTCTTCTCCAAAGCCGCAACCGCCTCGGTCGCTTCCACCTGCGTGCGTTCTGCTTTCTCAAGCTCCGCTTTTGCTTGCATGCGGGCAGAATCTTCGCCGCCTGCTCGCCGAATACGGTGTTGCGAGAACACTTCCCCCTTCGGAGTCACGAACGTACACGCGGGGTGCTCGCGCATCCACGTGTGGGCGGTCGTACTGTCCGGAGCTTCGTATACCCCTGCAAGCGTGCGGTCCAAGAGGTTGTTCATGACCGTGGAGTCAGACGTCACGTACTCCCGCACCGGGTGTTCGCCTGCCGGGCCGCGCAGCGAGGTGCCCTCAGGGGCGGAGGTGGGAACGACCTCGGCGTCCTCTCCTAACACCACCAAGTCAACGTCCCCGTCAAACTGCGTGAGCACCTGCTGGGCAGTGTCCATGGTCGCGACAGCCACTGCCGTCGCGAGGGAACCCAGCACCGCGGTCACGTGGGGTTCGTGGCCGGGGGTGATGGTGAGCGATTCGGCGACGGGGCCGCCCACTCCGTCGACTCCGCTTTCGCCGATGTCGTGGGATGCGAATGTAGCGGCCAGCGTGAGGGCTTCGATGCGGGCTTGGATTTGGCGAAGGTTGGTGCGGGCTTCGGCGAGGTTTTCGCGCACGTTGGTGAGGTGGTCGCGGGCCTTCTGGGTGGCTGCGCTGGCGGTTTCGTGCTGGGAGTCCAGGTCGGTTTCGCTGTGTTCAAGTTGGCGTGCGCGGGTCTGGGCTTCGGTGAGTGCTTTTTCCTCCGCCGAGGTGTCAATCTGTTGGTCCTGTAGCGTCGCCAGTTCTTTTTTGGCTTCCTCGAGTGCGCGGGTGGCGACGGTTGCTTCGGACTCGAGGCTGGCGCGTTCGCGGAGGTGGGTGCGGATGAGTTCGCGTTGTTGGGCGAGTTCCGCGTTAGCTGTGGCGAGTTCTTGTTCTGCTTGTTGGCACTTTTCGAGTGCGTCTTGGAGTTTCTGTTCGCGTTGCTCTAGGTCTTCGCGTGCGGTGTCGCGTTCGCGGAGGTAGTGGGCGGCGCGGTTTTCAAGTGCGCGTGGGTCTTCGCCGGTCTGAGTGGATGGCTGGACAGAAAGGAGGAGTTCGTTGCGGTCGCGGGCTCGTTCTGCCAGGGCTTTCGCTTTGCTCACGGCTTTTGTGACGCGTGCCAACATTTTTTCGGTCTGTTCAGTGTGGGCTTCGTGTTGGGACACGCGTGCGGTGAACTGTTCGATGTGGGTTGCCAGGGTGGCAACAGTGTTTTCGAGTTCCTGGCGGATTGTTTCGTCTTCTGTTGTGTGCGTGGCTTCGAGTTTCGCTTGCACGCGCACGATGTCGTCTGCCAGGAGTCGGGCTGTTGCGTCGCGGAGTTGGGCTTGCACCGTGGCTGCGCGTGTGGCGGCTTTGGCCTGGCGGGCTAGTGGCCCTAGCTGTTTGGACAGTTCATGTCGCAGGTCCCCTACCCTGTCGAGGTTGGTCTGCAGGCCGGTGAGTTTACGCAGCGCTTTGTCTTTGCGGCGGCGGTGTTTGAGTACACCGGCGGCTTCTTCGATGAAGCCGCGTCGAGTTTCAGGGTCGGCGTGCAGGATTTCGTCGAGGCGTCCTTGCCCCACGATCACGTGCATTTCTTTGCCCAGGCCGGAGTCGTTGAGGAGTTCTTGAATGTCGAGGAGGCGGGCGGGTGCCCCGTTGACGGAGTATTCGCTTCCGCCGCTGCGGAAGAGGGTTCGGCTGATGGTGACTTCTGTGTAGTCGATGGGGATTGCGCCGTCGGTGTTGTCGATGGTGAGGCTGACTTCAGCGCGGCCCAGGCCCTGTTTTTTGGCAGTGCCTGCGAAGATGACGTCATCCATTTTGCCGCCACGTAGGTTCTTGGCGCCTTGTTCGCCCATCACCCAGGCAAGGGCGTCGACCACATTGGACTTACCAGAACCGTTGGGTCCCACAACACACGTGATACCGGGTTCGAGTTCAAGAGTCGTCGCATGAGCAAACGACTTAAACCCGCGCATCGTGAGTGTTTTGAGGAACATAGCCTTCTTATTTTATGTTGTGTGCGATCATCGAGGCATGAGGCCGGTGCTTATTCTGATTATCGGGTGTGTTTTGGCTGGTGGTGCCTCAACAATGCTGAAGCTCAGTGGAGCCGAACCCGTGACCGGAGCATTCTTTCGGTGCCTTTTCGCCATGTTCCCGCTGGGAGTGGCGTGGGCGGTTGAGCGGGTACGGTTTGGCAAACTCTCCCGGACTGAGTGGACGTTTGGTTTGCTGTCCGGACTGTTTTTGGCCCTTGACTATATGTTGTTCAATCAGGCGATTCTGGACTCTGGCGCTAGTATCGCCACTGTCCTCATTGGCGCCCAGGTTGTGGTCTACCCGTTCCTTGTCTGGCTGATCCATAGAGCTCCCGTTGCGCAAAAGTTCATTTTGGGTGTTCCAGTGATGCTGCCCGGTCTTGCACTCACGGCCGGTTTGGGCTCCTCGGTCACAACTGGGCCACACCCGTTACGTGGCGGGGTGTGCGGGATTCTGGCGGGCGTGTTTTTTGCCGGGTATTTATATTGCAACAGGGTGGCATCTTTGCATGATCGCAGGCGAATGTTTACGCCAGTCGCGCTGGGGACCTTTGGCTCAGTGGTCGTTATCGCCACGGTGGCTCCGGTAGTACAGCCGTTGAACTTTGGCCTTGATGGTACAGCGTGGGTCTTGCTCATTGCGACCGCCATGCTAGGACAGTTCTTGGCGTTTGTGCTCATTGGCCGTGGCAGCGCAGATGTGAGTGCGGATACCGCAGCTTCACTGTTGTTGGTCCAACCAATGTCAGCGGTGGTGTTGGGTATGGTCGTGCTAACAGAGCGTCCCACGCTCCTCCAGTTCTTAGGAATTCTCCTCACCTTGGCCACGGTGGGTTTCTTATCACTCCCCACGTTGCCACCCTCTGTCCGCAAGGCTTGAAACTGTTGAACTCGCACAGCGGGACACACGTTCAAATCAAGGAAACTTGTGTAAGGTGTGTTGCACACAACGAAGTGTTTTCTAGTGGTTTGGAAATGGCTGATTCATATGCACACTCCAGATTCGAACTCTCATAACATGCCCGACTACCTGGACGATCTGCGTCCAGACCCTGACAAGGGTCGTGAAGTTGATTACAAGTCCCCTGGTGAACGCGCAACCGGGATTCCCTCTAAGACGAACGCATTTCGCTGGGCGGGTTTTTCTATTGGACTCGTTATTGCTCTAGCCCTGTGGTTTCTTCTCCCTGAAACTGTGGGTCACAATGCACGTTTGACCGCTGCGATCGCAGGGCTCATGGCTACCTGGTGGATGACGGAAGCAATTCCAATTCCAGCAACTGCGTTGGTGCCACTCGTTGCGTTCCCGCTTTTCGCACAACCCATCGCTGAGGACGGCGCAGAGCCCAAGCCTCTCACGTTCAGCCAGGTTGGTGCCTCGTACGGAAACGCAACGATCTTCCTGTTCATGGGCGGATTCTTCATTGCGCTTGCCATGCAACGGTGGAATCTGCACCGGCGAATTGCGTTGGGTGTTTTGCGGATCATGCCTAACAGTCCCGGCGCGATGATCGCAGGGTTCATGATCGCGACCGCGTTCTTGTCCATGTGGGTGTCGAACACCGCAACGGCCGTCATGATGCTACCCATCGGAATGTCAGTACTCACGCTGGTAAACGAGGCCACCGGCAAGTCGTCAACCACCTCAGTGACGGATGTCGTTCAATCAAAATTTGGTACTGCGCTGATGCTCGGTATTGCATATGCCGCGTCGTTGGGATCGCTTGGGACGCTGATCGGCACTCCGCCTAACACGTTCCTAGCCGGATATATGGCGGAGACTCAAGGAGTGTCCATCAGCTTTGTGGGCTGGATGGCTGTCGGTGTTCCCGTTTCTGCTGTCTTCTTGGTAATCACGTGGTTTCTGCTGGTCAAGGTGCTGTTCAAACCAGAGATTTCCGAGATTCCTGGTGGCAACGAGCTCATCCGCAAAGAGCTCGACCGGCTGGGCCCTATTTCTTCTGGTGAAATGCGGATGTTGGGCGTCTTCATCCTGACAGCGCTCGCGTGGATTACGATTCCGCTTGTTTTTGAAAAACCGCCTATTGATGATGCAGGTATTGCTATGGCCAGTGGCCTGTTGCTGTTCTTGCTTCCTGCGGGGGCGGAAAGAGGCGTGAAGCTCCTGGACTGGCAGAGCGCTAAGGAACTGCCGTGGGATGTGCTGTTGTTGTTCGGTGGTGGACTTGCGTTGTCGAGCATGTTTGAAAAGTCCGGGCTCACCAAGGTAATTGGAGACATGGCAGCAGGAATGGCTGGGGTGCCACTGATCCTTGTCATTGCGGTGCTTGCGGGTGCAATTTTGTTCCTTACCGAGCTGACGTCAAACACTGCGACCGGTGCTACGTTCATTCCGGTGGCTGCTGGTATTGCAATGGGTATGGACGTCAATGTCCTGTTGTTCGCCGCACCGGTTGCGTTGGCTGCGACGTGTGCGTTCATGCTGCCCGTGGCCACACCGCCAAACGCTGTTGCGTACGGTTCGGGTTATGTGACGATCGGGCAGATGGTTCGAGGTGGTATCTGGCTCAACCTGATCGGTATCGTGCTCATTACGCTGGCGTCCATGACGTTGCTGACGTGGGTGTTCGGTTTGTGAGGTGTCTTGCCGAGGTGTCAGCGCCTTGCGTGCCGTGTGGGCTGGGTTGTGCCTCACTTTGGAATATAGATTTTGTGTTGGATTGCCCGGAGTATCAGCTGACTGACGCTTTGAGCGTGTAGTTTGGTTCGGAGCCGTTCGGCATGTGTGCGAACGGTCGCCACGGAGCAGTGTTCTCGTTTGGCGATGTCTGTATAGGTCAGTCCGTCGCACAGGAGAAGGAGGATTTCTTCTTCTTTTTGGGTGAGTTTTTCTGTCAGTGGCGCTGAAGGGTCTGGTCGGGTCAGGATCAGGTCTTCGCGCAGGGTGGCTAGGTAGCGGGCTGGTTCATCGTGGACGATGTGCTTTAGTACGTCGACAAAGCGTTCAGGTGGAAGTGATTTGTTCATGACGGCTACTGCCCCGGATTCGAGCATGTGACGTATGCCTGGACCGGAGGCAGTGGTGGTCAGTGCCACCACAGTTTGGTTGGGGTTGTTTGCAAGGATCTGTGCGGTTGCGGTGATTCCGCTGATTCCCGGTGGCATGGAAATGTCCATGAGGACTGTGTCCGGACGTAATTCACGGGCGAGGGCTACTGCATCCTCGCCTTGTCTTGCCGAACCCACCACGGTGAAGCCTTGAGCCTCGCTAAGCACGTGTTCAAGACCTCTCAGTGCCCACGAGTCGTCATCACACAAAAGTACGTTTGTCATGGCACGTGTGGTGAAACCGCTAAGGTCCAGTGTTGCCGAGTACGGGCCGTGATCGTGTCAAACCCTGGAACCTCCAGTGTCCGAATTAACGACCCATCCTTTTTACTAAACGACTTAATCACCGTGCCCTCTTCAAGCTCAGCAATAATATGAATACCCTCGGGAGAAAAGGCCACGCTACCAACCGCAAAAAACTGTTCCGACTCCTGAATCTGAAACAACTTCTCCGTCACACCCGTATCAATATTCGTCCGCCAGTAGACTCCGTCATTGTTCAGCCAGTTGAAGCTTCGCCCAGATACACTATTCAAATCGTAGTTCGGCGCCTCAATGTACGTTTCGTACCTTGTACCGTCGGGGTTGCGCAGAACTACATCGTGGTGGGACCCATCGCGAACGTTTCTCACACGCACAGATCCAGTAAGCGTAACCGGGCGGTCAGGTTCCGATACGTCTAATGCTAGGTTCGCAATTGAATCGGTGAAACACGGTAATGGGGTTGCCGACCCTTCACCTTCATGAGTCCGTTGATATGAAATGACGTGTTCCTGATGGTTTGCCGTTCCAGTGGCCTGCACCAAAGCTGTTACGTTGTCCCCTAGTTCTTTCGGCGCTTGCGCGGCAACACGCCCTTCCGCATCACCAATGCCATACAAAACGCCGTCACATTCCGACGTCATGAGGTAAGCACCGTCGAGTTTCGTGGTCGTGTGGCCTCCTTGAGTCAAAGTTTCAACGCTCGTCTTATACCCATCCTCAGTATCACCATCATTCATCAGCGCAAAAACCTCATCCGTAGTTGAACTGGCAACGATGTTCGTCATCACTTCCACCTTCGGATGGTCAACCTTGACCACCCGATCCGACACGAAATAGTCATACTTCCGATCCACCGCGACAAGAGTGTCACCCTGCCAAATCGGCTCACCAATTGCCATCGGGTGAATCTTCAACGCTTGAACAGAGCCATCCCGATCAAACGTCACCAAATAGCTTGTGTTAATGCCAGGCGCTGTGTCCATTTCCTGATAGATCGGGCTCAGCTGCGTTGCAAAAAGAGTATCTTCTGTGATGCGGAATTCGTCCTCACTGACCACCACACCCGAACGGTCAAACCACGAACACCCCGACAAACTTGCGAAAACTAGCCCGGCGACACACACCGAAGCGATCAACTTTTTCATATTGGTGGAAGCTTTCTGTTTAGGCGCAAGGCTGTGATGTAAAAATACATGGCAAACAGCACAGATCGAACGTCAGTGCGTGCTCTGTTCCTCTTAATTATTGCGCTCGTATTCTGCTTTATCTTTCTGCCATTGCGCTTCCTCTTCTTCAGCAGCTTGGAGCGCGTCATCAACGACTTGCTCATAGCTTTGACCGTTTTCTTCCGCATACTCGCGAAGCCCGGCACTCATTTCTTCTTCCGTGGTTCCTGGATTCAGTTCAACAAGACGTTCAACTGCTTCTTCTGTAGTCATCGACGAATCTTTTGTCGTTGCATTAGCCGGTCCACTAAGAACACTGCCAACAAGCAACGCGACTATGCTGGTGGACACGAGGAAAGGTGTTTTCTTCATGAGAGCTCCAAAGTGAAGTACTTACGTAACCTCTGAACAGGTCACACTTTGAAAGTACTGATCACGAAATGACTCTCACATCCGTCATTTAACGTATATTCTTGATCACTTCCGGGGAGATTACATGAGTGCCATGACCCGCGCTTTGTGTGGCCCCAGAGTCATCGACCCCTACATACGTCTGGCAACTCTAATCGTGGGACTCTTCATTGGGGCACCCTCGTCCTTCGAGCTTCTCACGGACCTCAACGCTCAGCTCGATATCGCTTTTGGCCTACTCATCATTGCGCTCCCATACTTTCCCCGCACGGTTGCGCTCATCATCACCGCAGTTTCAATCACACTGACAGTTGGGCTCACAGCTAACGCAGTGATCAACGACCTGGCACTGTCAGTTGCCGGCGCCGTACTGCTCACCTATAAACGCTGGAAACTCACATCCCTGCCTTTCGCGTCCCTTGTCGCTCTCAACGCGTACCTGCTCCTCGGGGCTGAGTACTATTCGTTCTTCCACTGCGCAATCTCAATAGGCACTTTCGTGTTAGCAAGCACCCTTGGCTGGGCTGCAGGAACCACAGAACAACGAATCACCCGGCTCATTGCCGACGCAGCCACCCAAGCCGCGGAATCCGAACGTCGCGAAGCTGACCTACGCAACCAATTCGCGCTTGACGCACACGACACCGTGTCACACGGGCTCACAAAAGAAAACTTCATGCTCAGAAACGCTCTGAGCAAAACGGAACCGGGTAGCGAACTCAATCAAGACATCACAGAAATCCTGTTAGCCAACAGAACTAACCAACAAAACCTGCGCTCCTTGTTAGCAGGACTCCACTCCACCACCACGAACACAGTCGCCCTCAGTCACGCTGTCGAAACCGTGTGCGACGACATCCGCGAAGCGTTCTCAGCAGCTCAACGCCCCATTCGCATCACCTGCGCAGTCACCGACCAACCTTGCCCACCACAACGCACAGCGGGTGTAGGGCTGCTACTGACAGAGCTCGCCACCAACATCCTCAAACACGGCGACATCAATGACCAATCGACAACACTCGACGTCACATGCGACGGCCCCAGCCTCCTGATCACGGCACAGAACACGCCCCGCCAGCTAACACCTCGGCCAGAAAAATACACGCCGCCTACCACCACCGCGTTCTCCGTTGAACGTCGCGTGACTATGCTCAACGGCACCGCCGACTTTCACACAACACCAGAGTCATTCACCGTCACAGCCACCGTGCCACTCAACACACCTGGGCAGAACCCCACACCGTCTAACGCAACCGCTGCGGCTTCTGACACCTCACACACACGTGAGTCGACCGCCCGCCCAGCACAACCCGCGTAATGGGCGTCGAACAGCGCACACACGGCTGACCTTCCCGGCCATACACCTGTAGCGACCGCTCAAAATACCCGGACTCGCCGTTGACGTTGACATACAACGCATCAAAACTGGTGCCACCCACCTCCAACGCACGCGCCATCACATCACGAGCAGCCTCCAGCACCCGCTCAATCCGCGAAATCCGCAACCGCGAAGCCCGCGCCGCCGGGTGTACGCCCGCTTCGAACAACGCCTCGTCAGCATAAATATTGCCCACACCACTGACCACGCGCTGGTCCAGCAGAGCAGTCTTCATTGCCACATTCTTGCGCGCAAATGCCCGAGCCACCACCGGCACCGAAAACCCACCCTCAAAAGGATCCAGGCCCGCCCCACTAGCCGACTCCGCCACCAAGCGACGCTCACCGGCCGTACCAGTAGCACCAACCCCAGCAACACCAGGCACCAGACGCTCAACACCCAGGTGACCAAAAATACGTTGATCCACAAACCGCAACTGCCCCACTCCTGCTGGCCCAGCCACGTCGAACACCGCCCGCGTGTGCGGGTGCAACTGATCCTCTGCCTCGTGAATCCTGGCCTGCCCACTCATCCCCAGGTGCATGGCAAGCGCCCACTCATCCACCTCGGCGGTCTCACTGCCACCGGCCACACTGTCACCACGCAGCCCGTCGCCAGCCAACGGCATCCACATGTACTTTCCGCGCCGCTCAACTGACACAATTCGCACGCCCTCCAGCGCGCGTTCAAAACTCACCACCCGCTCCGCCGGCACATTCCTCGCCGAGGTGGTCCCCAGTATCCGCGCGTCGAGCACCTGGGCACGGGTGATGGTGGCGCCTGTGAGCCAGGCAGAAAGACCTCGGCGCACGGACTCTACTTCAGGAAGTTCAGGCATTCAGGCCCCGCTCCTTTGCGTGCCCAGCCACTAGTTCCGGTGCCACCCAGGGTACTTTTCAAGAATCTTCTTCACCGCAACTTCCGCGGCCACAAGTTCAGCGTTTTTCTTCGACGTGCCTTCGCCGGCAGCCCACCGCGTTTCGCCTAAATACGCTACAGCGGTGAACACGCGCGCGTGATCGGGGCCTTCGCCCGTGACATCGTAGTGCACGGCGCCCAGGCTCAGGTCCGCTGCAGCTTCCTGCAACGTGGTCTTGTAGTCCATGCCCGCGCCCAGGTTCACGGCGTCTTCAAGAAGCGGCCCAACCAGGCGCTCAACTAAAGCATCCGCAGCGTCAGGACCCTGGGACACATAGCAGGCACCAATGATGGCCTCAACGGTGTCGGCCAGGATCGAGTCCTTGTCGCGGCCACCTGTGCGTTCTTCACCGTTGCCCAGCAGCAGGAACTCACCGATCCCATACGTGCGCGCAACCCCAGCCAAGGCACGCGAGTTCACAACCGCGGAACGCATCTTCGCCAACCGGCCTTCAGACGCATCCGTGTTGTGGTCAAACAACCATTTGGTGGTCTTGAGCTGCAGGACCGCGTCCCCTAAGAACTCAAGCCGCTCATTGGTGGGGATACCACCGTTTTCAAACGCGTATGAACGGTGGGTCAGAGAAAGACGAAGCGTCTCGGGGTCAATGTTGACCCCGAGACGCTTGTTAAGTTCGCTCATAGGTAGTCGCTCAGGCGTCAGCTACCTTGCGTCCCTTGTATTCAAGGAACAGCGGGGTACCTGCGGAGTCTTCAACTACGCGGGCCTGGTGTGGGCGCGAGTACACAACGCGACCGTTCTCCACAGTCTTAACAAGGGCAGGTGCCTTTGCCTTCCACTGCGAACGACGGTGGCGGGTGTTGCTGCGCGACATCTTTCGCTTTGGAACAGCCACGTCTAGCTCTCTTTCTCTTCAGTCAACAAACTCTTTAGTGTAGACCATCGCGGATCGGTATCATCAACCGGTTCCTCCACGTCACCCACGGTGTAACTGAACTCACCCTCTTCTCCAGACTTCAATGGCCTGAAGGGCAAGCTCATCACCAGAGCGTCGCGGACTGCCGGTTCAAGATCGAGCATTCCGTTCTCAATCTCGTACGAGTCTTCGTCCTCTTGGGGCCGGTCGTACACGAAGAGTTCGGTTATATCCACGTTCAGTGGCAACGTCATGTCTTCGAGCGTCCGAGCGTCCTGTCCTTTGGCTGTTGCGCTCACGGTGCCGGTGACATAAATGCCTTCGTCGACACTTTCGAGTTGCAACTCAATGTCCAGGGGGTCACCCGTGGGGACTCCGATCATTTCGTTCCGCAGGTCTTCCGGGGCGCCTACCGTCATGGTGTGCTTGATCCACTCACCAGGTTTCTTGAAGAGCCCAAGCGAGCGAAGATCTAATACAAGCTCTTTCACGCCTCACCCTCCTGACGGAAGCGGTCCCGACTGACACGCGATTGACCAGTTTACCGAACGCGTCCCTGCATATTCAACTTGGCTTACTTCTTTGCCCGTTCGTTGAGCGCTTCAAGCACAGCGGCGGGCACCAGGCCTTCAATGTCGCCACCTAGCGAGTGGACTTCGCGCACGAGTGAACTAGAAATGTGCTCGTACAGAGGGTCACCGGGAATGAAGATGGTTTCGATGTTCTTCAAGTGCCGGTTCATGTGCGCCATGGGAAGTTCGTACGCGTAGTCGGTTCCTGACCGGATTCCCTTCACCACACCTACGGCCCCAATGGATTCGCAGTAGTCCACAAGGAGCCCGCCGGGAACGTCGTCAAATTCAATGTTGCCGGCCGAGGTGGTCCTCGGGTCTTCCTGTAACCCGGCTTTGACGAGTTCGAGCCTTTCGCTCACGCTGAACGTCCCGTTTTTGTTGGGGTTGTGAACGACGGCGATCACCACCTGGTCGAACAGGCGGGCCGCCCGCGCCACAATGTCGATGTGTCCGCGAGTAACAGGGTCATATGATCCAGGGCACACTACCTTCATGCCCTAAATCCTAGCCCGCTCATACATCCAGATGGCAGTTTCCCCGTATGTTTTTGATTTAAACAGGTTCAGAGTCTCCGGTGGTTCTGGTTGGGGCGAGCGCGCGGACCGTTCCACCACGATGAGCGACGAGTCGTCCTTGAGTAGCACTTCTCCCCGTGTGAGCATCCGCGTAATAGCAGTTTCATCCAAGGGGTATGGAGGGTCGGCCAGGATCAGGTCAAACTCCCCTGTCACCGCAGGCGCGGTCGCATCGCCCTGCACAACCAGGCGCTTCTCCCCTACCGCTGCCAGGTTTTTCTTCACGGTGGCGACAGCACGGTGAGCCTTTTCGACAAACACGACGTCACTGGCACCTCGGGAAAGCGCTTCTATTCCCAACGCGCCGGACCCGGCAAACAAGTCCAGCACCCGTGCCCCGTCGATCATGCCCAGCATGTCCAGGGTTGCGAAGAGGGATTCGCGTACCCGGTCCGAGGTGGGTCGAGTGTCCGCTCCCTGTGGCGCGGTGAGTGCGCGGCTCTTGTATTTTCCGGCTATGACGCGCATTTAGTCCTCGATCTGCATAATGTCGGTGAGGTACAGCGCGAGCGCTGGTCTTTGGGCGAGTTTCGGATCATCCTGAAGCGCACCTTGGGCTGCGTTTCGGGCAGTCATAATGAGGTTTTCGTCTTTGATGGACACAAAACGCAGGCGCGCAGCACCCCACTGGCTCGTTCCCAAAACGTCACCCTCTTTACGGGTTTTGAGATCGTATTCTGCCAACGCGAACCCGTCCGTTGTCGAGGCGACGTATTCCAGCCGTTCTCTCGATTCGGAGTCTTCACGGTTCTGGGTGACAAAAAAGCACATTGCCGGTTTGCCGTCACGCCCCACACGGCCGCGGAGCTGGTGGAGCTGTGCCACCCCGAACCGGTCTGCGTCGAACACCACCATGACGCGGGCGTTGTGGACGTCTACTCCCACTTCGATCACCGTGGTGGCCACCAGCACGTCGAACTCGTGATCTTTGAACCGCTGCATGGCGGTTTCTTTCACGTCTTGTTCGGACTTCCCGTGCAGGGTTTCGATGCGCACGTCTTTTAACTCCGGGAGGGAACGCAGCTTGTCTGCAAGTTCTTCTACCCCTAAGAGCCGAGGTCGCCCTGGGTCCGAGCACCCAGCCTCCCCAGCATTCCCGCCCTGCGCACTCTCGCTCGCAGCATCTGGGTCTTCTTCTGAGTCGATCCGGCTGGTGACAACGAACGCTTGGTGCCCGTGTTGCACCTGCTCAGACACCACTTCCCACACGCGGTTAAACCACCGGGGCTTTTCGTACATGGGAACCACGTGGGTACTCACCTGTTTGGGACCACCGGGCAGCTCCCGCAGAGTGCTCACGTCCAGGTCCGAATACACCGTCAACGCCACGGTGCGCGGAATGGGGGTTGCGGTCATGACGAGCGTGTGTGGAACCTTCCCGCCACCTTTTTCTCGTAGCTGTTCGCGCTGTTCAACACCAAACCGGTGCTGCTCGTCGATCACGACGAGCCCCAGCTTGTCGAAGATCGTGGTGTCGGACAGGAGCGTGTGTGTTCCCACGACAATGTCCACGATTCCGGCGGCGAGTTCGGTGGCCACGCGCTTGCGTTCGCGCCCGGACATGGAACCGGTGAGAAGTTCGATTCGCACGCCGTCGGTAAACCCGTCCGAGGCGAGCTCACCTAACAGCGAGCGCAGACTTCCCACGTGCTGAGTGGCCAGAATTTCAGTGGGAGCTAAAAGAGCGGCTTGGTATCCAGAGTCCACCGCCTGCAACATGGCTCGCAGGGCCACGAGTGTTTTTCCGGAACCCACATCACCGTGTAAAAGCCGGTTCATGGGCGTTGAGCGCACCAGGTCACGGGAGATTTCTGTTCCAGCCTGTTTTTGTGACCGGGTGAGTTCAAAAGTCTGGTGTTGGTCGAACTGATCGAGCTTGCCCATGGCTGCCCCGGCGAGCGTGGGGGCGGCTTCCTTTTCATGAACTTGCTTGTTGCTGAGCATGTAGGTTTGCAGAGCAAACGCTTCTTCAAATGCGAACCATTCGCGGGCCTGCTGCAGTTGGGCTTTGTCGCGAGGCCGGTGGATGCCTTCCAGTGCTTCTTTGTACGAGTACAGCCCCATCTCGCTCCGCACGTGCTGAGGCATGGTGTCTGCAAACGCTTCTAAGGGCAAGCGGTCGAGCATCCGGTGGATCACACGGGTGACCGTAGACAGCTTGGTTTTTCCTTTGACGGAATAAATGGGCATTGGTTTGGTCATCTGCATTTCCTGGTGCATGCTCACCGAACCTTTGCCCCACTCACCGTCGTCGAGCTCAAAGTTGCTGTCCAGGATTCTGGGTTGGTTAATTTGGCGCCCGTACTTGGTGTCAACAACTTTCCCGGAAACCGCGATGTTTTGTCCGAGTGCCAGGTTCTTCTCCAGCCACGGCATGTTGAAGAATGTCAGCTCAACCGCCGTGTATCGACCCCCAAGTTTCACCTTGGTCAGTGAGCGTTTACGATCCCTCAGCCTGATCAGATCAACCGAGAGCACCTTACCTAGGACTACGGCGGTAGTGTCCGGTTCGAGCTCTTCCATGGGGGTGAGCTCACCAGGGAACAGGTAGGTTCGGGGCACGTGCCTTAGCACCTGGTCGACTGTGCCCAGTCCCAAGTTTGAAAACGCCGTTTTCTGTTCACGTGTGTGAACGAAGTGATCGAACAGGGTGTCTGCTGGTCCGGCCATCTCTATTCGCACCCAACAGCGACGATGCATTCGGGCACGTCACCTTCAATGACGTCAACCCGCACCCCGGGGTACTGAGTCTTCAGCTGAGCGACGGTAGCCACTAACCCGGTGGCCTGAACGTCCCGGCCGGTCACAATCGTGATGATTTCCACTGAACCTTGGTGGGTTAACGACTCCACGAGCGAAAGAACCGTTTCAGACAACGATTCGGAAGCGGCCCGCGTTTCACCGTCCTCGGACAAGAAAGGTCCTTCCGGGTGTGGGCGGGTGATCACACCTTCCCGGGTTCCCTCGATCGCCTCCCGCATGTCGTCCCTACAGTCTTGAGCCTCCACCTCGGGGTCGAAAACGGCCATCGCCGCAAGCAAAGAGACCGGCCCCGGTGCAGTGAGAACAGCGTCAGCCGGGGCAGCTGTCAAGAGTTCATGGGTCACTGAAGGCACACCGCTGACAATGGTGTGGGCGCCATCCTCAATCAGTTCATCCACGTGATCTGCCCACCCAGGCACATTCGCGTTCACAGCGACCGCCTGGGTGAGGGCCGTCTGCATGAGAACACCCATTCCGCTAGCCAGCCCAACCACGTTGATGCGTGAACCGCCTTCTTCGCTCAGATCTTCCATGCGTAACTGCACGATCCCTAACGGTTCGCACGCCGCCAAAACAGAACGGGCCGCTTCGTCATCAGACACGTGGACGTGAATCTTGGGCCACGACACCACAATGGACGTACCCCCAAGCTTCGTGAGCGCACGCGTGACTTCCCGTGTTTTGTCTTTTTGCTCAGCACACCAGAACACCAGTTCAAGGCCAACCTCTGCGCGCATTTCAACACCCTGAGCAGGCGCATACCGTATGCCATCAGAAGACGGCGCTCGCCCTGCCACAGTCAGGTAAAGCAGGTCAAACATCTCCACGATTCCTGTGGAGCCTGCGTCTACGACGTGCGCATCGGAAAGGACCGCAAGCTGCCCAGTGGTCTCCCCCAAGGCTTCGCGTGAACGTTTGCGCACCGCTTCTAACTGGGTCAGCAGATCCGAACCAGCGTCAGCTTCTTCACGCGCCTTCTGAGCCATTTCGTGAAGCACGGTCACCATAGTTCCGTGAACTGGGGTCGCAATCGCCTGTTCAGCCCTAGCCGCCGCAAGTTCCATCGCCCCGGCGAACGTATGTGCATCGAGTTCGGCAACCCCGTCCAAAGCGTCTGCAACCCCGCGCAGGGCCACAGACAGGATTAGCCCGGAATTGCCTCGGGCTCCCCTCAGCGCTCCTGTCGCCATGGCGTCAACCACGCGGTGCATGGTGACGGTGCCCGTGAGTTCTTCGACCGCCCGGTACGCGGAACGGACCGTGTCATACATGTTGGTGCCGGTGTCACCGTCGGGAACTGGAAACACGTTGATTTCGTCGATGTCGTGACGGCGCCGTTTCATGCGTTCAACCGCGCGCCTGGCCCACCGTGCTGCGAGCCTCGCGTTGACGCGAGCCGAATCCTTCACTGTGCCTCCGAAAAGTGGGTGAACGCTCCGGGCTGAATATCTGTTCCGTCAAGCGTGAGTTTTCCCGTCCCGGTCACGCATGTTCCGATCCGGGTCAAGCCTACCGGAGCCGTGTCCGCTGGCCCGGTAACCAGGTAGCCGTGGTCTTCGCCTCCGTGGAGCACCCATTTGAGCGCCAGGTCTGGATCCCCAAGGATTCGTGCGGCCGGGAGCACTTGTTGAGCCAGCCCCGCAATTGCCTCCGGGTCCAGTTCAATGTCTACGCCTGACTTCCGCGCGACCTTGCCTAAGTCCCCACTGAGTCCGTCGCTCGCGTCAATTCCAGCGTGCGCCCACCCTGGCAGTAGGGCTGCTGTGGTGTAATCCGGCCGAGGTGCCAGCTGGGTTTCGATAAAAGGGTCGGTTTCGCTGTCTCCGAGTCGGTGTCCAGCAAACAGCAGATCGAGTCCAGCTGCGGCGTGGCCTACCGTGCCAGCCAGGAACACCCCGTCATTGGGGCGGGCGCCGGAACGCAAAATCGGTTCTGTGCGCAAGTACCCAACGGCAGTGATCGCTATTGTGATGAGGCCCCCGGTTGACAGGTCTCCCCCAATAATGGCGGCACCGGCCCGTTGGGCTTCGTCGTTGAGCCCGCGCGTGAACTCTTCGATCACGTCGATGTGGGTGGCGTTGGGGGCTGACAGTGACATAAGGAGCCCATGGGGTGTGGCACCCATTGCGTAAATGTCGGAGATGTTTTGTGCTGCTGCTTTGACCCCTAACCTGTACGGGTCGAGCCACGAAAGTAGAAAGTCACTTTCTTCCACCAGCATGTCGGTGGTGGTGACGGTGGGACCGGGCAGGGTGGAAACAGCTGCGTCATCACCGGGACCCACAGACACGTGATCGCCAGGGTCTACGTGTGACAGGATGCGTTCTAGGACGCGGTCTTCTCCCAGGGATCCTAACGTCTGTTGCATAGCCACCAGCTTACGCATTTTCAGAACGGCTATCCTGGGTCATATGCGTCGTGTTCTGTCGATCTGTTTTGTTGGCCTCACTCTTGCGGGTATCAGTGCGTGCACCCCAACTGTTGTGGTGGAACCGGCACCACATGCGACTTCCGCCGCATGTGCCGATGTCATGCTGCGACTCCCTGATGCGATCGGCGAATATCAGAACCGCAAAACATCCTCGCAAGCCACCGACGCGTGGGGAGACCCTACCGCGGTGATTCTTCGGTGTGGCATGGAACCGCCAGCGCCTACCACTGACCCATGCGTCCACGTGGATGGAGTGGACTGGATTTCGGTGGAAGAAAAAGACGACTCGTGGCGTTTCGTCGCTTATGGTCGCACGCCTTCAGTTGAGCTGCTTGTGGACCCCAAAAAGGTGTCCGGCGCGGATGTCCTCACAGCTATCTCTGGAGCCGTGTCCACGCTGGAAAAAACTGGTGAGTGCGTGAGCGGAAAAGACGCCACGGTGGTTGATGAAAACAACAACCCGATCGCAACGGACTCCCTCACACCGTAAACACGCTACGGCCGTGCACGCGTCACGCCCTTAGCAGCCCACACGCTCTTAAGCAGTCGCTGAACGCTTGTGGTCCTCAACGGCGATTGTCAGCAGTTCGGTAATGAGGTCCCTATACGGCAAGCCACTCTTTTCCCACATGAACGGGTACCCAGACGTCGGGGTAAATCCGGGGGACGTGTTGATTTCATTGACCAACACTTCACCGTTTGGCCTCACAAACGTGTCCACGCGAGTGAGCCCTGTGCAATCGAATGCCCGGAACGTTTGGCACGCGATGTCGCGAACCCGCTCAGCCACGTCTGGTTCGACATCAGCTGGGCACGTGAGCGTGGTCGCGTCCAGGTCCAGGTATTTGGCGTCGAAGTCATAAAATTCGTGATCGCCAGACACGGTGATTTCACCTGGAGAAGACGCTTTGAGTTCGCGGTCACTGACGGACCCCAGCACGGCACATTCGATTTCGCGGCCGTCAACAAAGGGCTCCACAATCACTTTGGTGTCGTGTGCAAAGGCATCGTCAAGCGCTGCTTTAAAGCCCGAGGTGTCACTCACCTTGCTAATGCCCACGGAGGACCCAGCGCGGGAGGGTTTTACAAAGGCGGGTAGCCCCAGTTCCTGCAGGGAGTCGATGGTGGCTTGGGGGTCAGCCTGGTATTGGGTGAGCGAAATGGTTTTCCAATCCGCTGTTGGAATGCCTGCTGCACGTAGCACCATTTTGGTGAAGTGTTTGTCCATCCCAGCTGATGAGGAAAACACGCCGGGCCCCACAAACGGCACGTCCATCAGCGACAAAAGACCCTGCATGGTGCCATCTTCCCCGTACTGTCCGTGAAGGAGCGGGAACACGATATCCGGGGATCCTAAATCCGCAAACGCCCCCTGTGCGTCGCGCTCAATGAGGGAACCGTCTTTCGACGGTGACACGAACACTTCAGTCTGGTTGTCTACAACCTGCGGCATGTTGTCTCGGTCAAAAGAAAACGATTTCCAGTCGTGGACAACCCGCCACTTTCCTTCTGGGGTAATTCCAATGGGAAGGAGACGAAAAGCGTTCGGATCGATTTCGTTCATCACTCCGGCTGCCGTCACGCAGCTGACTGAGTGTTCAGGGCTACGACCGCCAAAGAGCACGGCGACGAGGGGGCGTTGCGTCATTATCACTTCACTTCATATGTTGCTTGGATCCAAGCGCGGCCAAGTGAGGCGAAGAACATGTTGAATCCAACAAAGGCCGGGCTCGCGTCTGGTTCAAGACCAAGAGGCTTGGACAGGGCGTGAACAATAAAGTAGTACCGGTGTGGCCCGTGGCCTTCCGGTGGAGCAGCGCCCACGAAACGTGCAGAACCTGCGTCGTTACGCATCATGACCGCACCTTCTGGAAGCAGTCCAGCATCAGGGTCACCTGCGTTGGCTTCCAGGGATGTCACGTCTGCCGGGATGTCGGTGAGCACCCAGTGCCAGAACCCGGAACCAGTGGGCGCATCAGGGTCGAAGCATGTCACTGCATACGCCTGGGTACCTTCTGGGGCACCACTCCAAGACAGAGCAGGCGAACGGTCCTGTCCACCGTCAATCCCCATGATGCCCGAGGCCTGGGCAACCGCCAATGGTTGACCTTCAGTAATGTCAGGGCTGGTCAGATCGAAGCGTGGAACTTCGTTCATACGTGCAAATGGTGAGTTCAGATAGTCGGTTGAAGTGGACATTTCTTCCTCCTCCTTTTGTGGTTCTTTCACACTAGCGAACTGGAGCTTCATCCTTACGTTTACGCGCCAAAAGAACACCAGAGAGATCTGAAACCGCTAACGATCCATCCAAAGCGGCCGCCACCGCTTGAGTGATCGGCAACTCCACTCCGTACGTGTCGCCCAACGCCAGAACCGCGGGGGCAGTTTTTACACCTTCTGCAGTTTGCGTCATCTGGGCGGCAACTTCGTCAACCGTGTTGCCTTCTCCCAACAGGCGACCAAAAGTGCGGTTACGCGAAAGTGGAGACGCGCACGTGGCCACCAGGTCACCCAAACCAGCCAAGCCTGACAGCGTGTGCTGCTGGGCGCCCATAGCGACAGCTAAACGCGTCGTCTCTGCTAGACCTCGGGTGATGATCGAAGCTTTTGAGTTGTCTCCTAAGCCTTGACCGTCTGCGATTCCCACTGCGAGTGCAATCACGTTCTTAATGGCACCGCCCAGCTCGATCCCCACCACATCAGCGTTGGTGTAGGGACGGAAGTAGCTGTTGGCACACAAGTCGGAAAGCGCCTCGGCCGTGGTAGCCGACTCGCACCCAATCACCGTGGCCGTTGGCTGGGACTCCGCGATCTCCTTTGCCAAATTCGGCCCGGACACCACAGCCACGCGGGACAGCGGAACTTCTGCGACCTCGGCGATCACTTCAGTCATCCGCTTACCGGACGTACCTTCAATCCCCTTCATGAGACTCACCAGAACACAGTCTGCCTTCAGGTGGTCCTTCCACTGCGACAGGTTGGTGCGCATACTCTGCGCGGGAATCGCCAGCACCACAACATCTGCCTCAGAAACAGCCTGAACCGGGTCAGATGTACTGGTGATGAGGTCGCTGAGCACAATGTCACCCAAGTATCGGGAGTTGGTGTGCTGCGTGTTGATTTCGTGGGCGACTTCTTCTTTGCGCGCCCACACCGTTACGGGGTTACCCGAATCAGCAATCACTTTGGCAAAGGTCGTTCCCCACGACCCGGCGCCCATGACCGCGATTTTCATAAGGACAGCTCCAATGCGTGTGTGTAGCGTTCGGGAAGTGGTTTGCCACTGAGCCGTGCGACATCGCGTGCAATCACGGCTTCAATGTGGCTGGTGACGGCGCGTAAGTTTTCGCGAGTAGGTTCAATACCTGTGACGTCAATTGGTTCACCGTAGTTGATGCGCACGATGTTGCCAGGTTTGAAGGCTGGTTTTTTAGCTCCCGGTGGCATGAGTGCGCTGGTCCCCCAGTGCGCGACTGGCACGATGGGCACTCCGCTTTCTAGCGCGAGGCGGGCTGCCCCAGTTTTGAAGTTCTCAGGCCAGAGTTCGGGGTTCTTAGTCAGGGTTCCTTGCGGGTAGATAACCACGCATTCGCCTGCGTCGAGTGCCTTGCGTGCGTACTTCAAGGCGTCCGAGGCGGTCGCTGAGTCCCGGAGAACAGGGATCTGTCCCAGCGCGCGCATAGGGCGACCAATGATGCCGGTGAACAGTGAAGACTTGGCCATAAACCGAGGCAATCGCCCGTTCGACCACAGTGATAGCGCAACGAACACTGGGTCGAGCAGGCTCGCGTGGTACACCGCAAGAATCGCTGGGCCGTCTTTGGGGATGTTGTGCGGGTTTTCGTCTACCCAACGACCAAATACCCGGTATGAAGCTCTCAACGTGGGCGCCACCAGGCGGGCAAGTCGCTTCGTGCGCTTCTGATCTTCAGGCGTGAATGTCACGTCAGAGAGGTTCTGGGTCATGGAATCTCCATTCGCGCACCTAGCGACTCGAGTTTGTGGGTGAAGTCTTCGTACCCACGATTCAGAAGCTGAAGCCCCCGCACCTTGCTGGTTCCTTCAGCCGCCAACGCTGCGATGACGTGGGAGAAGCCTCCACGCAGGTCCGGAATCTCAATGTCTTGTCCAGTGAGCGCGGTGGGCCCGGAGATCACTGCGGAATGGTTGAAGTTCATACGACCGAATCGACATGGCGTACCACCCAGGCACTCACGGTAGAGCTGGATATTCGCCCCCATGCGCACAAGCGCGTCCGTGAATCCGAACCGGTTTTCATACACGGTTTCGTGGATGATGGACAGCCCTTTCGCCTGCGTAAGCGCGACCACCAGCGGCTGTTGCCAGTCGGTCATGAAGCCTGGGTGCACATCGGTTTCGAGGGCTACCGACTGTAGCTCGGTTCCTGGGTGAGCGAACAGGATGCCGTCTTCGCGGACGTCAAACTCTCCCCCAATTTTTCTGAACACGTTGAGAAACGTGATCATGGGCTCTTGCTGAGCGCCTTCGACAAAAATCTTGCCGCCCGTGGCCAGCGCTGCCGAGGCCCAAGAACCGGCTTCGATCCGGTCAGGAATAGCACGGTGAGTGTAGCCACGCAAGGAGTCGACACCTTCAATGCGAATCACACGGTCAGTGTCGACAGAAATGATTGCGCCCATCTTTTGGAGTACAGCTACGAGGTCCATGATTTCCGGTTCAACAGCAGCGTTTTTCAGCTCCGTTGTTCCTTCTGCGCGGACTGCGGTGAGAAGGACCTGTTCGGTAGCGCCCACAGATGGGTAGGGCAATTCAACTTTGGTGCCGGTGAGTCGCCGAGGTGCTTCAAGCTTGATCCCGCCCGGCGTCTTATCGACGGTTGCACCGAACTGGCGCAGGACGTCCAGGTGGAAGTTGATAGGACGGTCCCCGATCCGGCACCCACCAAGATCTGGGATAAATGCTTGACCCAAGCGGTGCAAAAGTGGACCACAGAAGAGGATCGGTACACGTGAGGACCCCGCGTGTGCATCGATGTCAGGGATCGAACCGGACTCGATGTTGCTTGGGTCCATGTGAATTTCGCCGTCTGGCTGGTCACCGTCTGGCGCTGTATGGGTGCGAACACCGTGAAGTTCCAGAAGACCGGTCACGATCTCAACATCGCGAATACGCGGAACGCTCCGCAGAACCGACGGAGTCTCGCCCAACAGCGAGGCCACCATCGCTTTAGAGACCAAGTTTTTGGCTCCGCGTACGCGGACAGTGCCGGCCAGAGGTGTACCTCCGTGCACGATCAGCATCGGAATCCTTTCTTTGGGCAACTAGAGCAATGCTAGCCCAGGCAGGGTTCCAAAGTTTTCAGTTTGCTCACTCTGGGATAGGAAGCGTGGTGGGTTTGAAGCCTGGTCGCTGAGCTTCATACGTGTCGATATCGCCTTCGTGCTTGAGTGTCAGGCTAATGTCGTCCAGACCCTCCATGAGGCGGTAGCGCGTGAAGTCGTCAATGTCGAACGGCAGGGTCAGATCGTCACATTGGACCGTGCGTGTCTCCAGATCGACCGTGACTTCGATTCCAGGCTGGTTTTCAATCCGCTTGAGAAGGAGATCAATGTCACCTTGTTCAAGCTGGGCGACAACAAGGCCGTTCTTGCCGGCGTTTCCACGGAAAATGTCGGCAAAGCGGGATGACAGAACGGCTTTGAATCCGTAGTCGCGAAGTGCCCACGCTGCGTGTTCACGCGATGAGCCTGTCCCAAAGTCGGGCCCAGCAACCAGCACGGACCCGTTTGCATACGGTTCGCGGTTGAGAACAAACTCAGGGTCTTTGCGCCAGCGCGCAAACAACGCGTCGTCAAAACCGGTCTTGGTTACACGTTTGAGGTACACAGCCGGAATGATCTGGTCAGTGTCAACGGCTGAACGGTTCAATGGGACACCCACGCCGGTGTGTGAAGTGAACTTTTCCACGATGACTCCTATGTGCTCTACGCTTCGAGGTTTTACGCCAGGTCTGCTGGGGTTGACAGGGTTCCGTTCACTGCAGTGGCCGCTGCCACCACGGGGCTGACCAGGTGGGTGCGCCCGCCTTTTCCTTGACGCCCTTCAAAGTTTCGGTTCGAGGTGGATGCGCACCGTTCGCCTTCTGAAAGCTGGTCTGGGTTCATTCCCAGACACATGGAGCAACCGGCAAAACGCCATTCCGCACCAAAGTCGGTGAAGACGTTGTCCAGCCCCTCTTCTTCAGCCTGCAGGCGCACTTTAGCCGAACCCGGGACAACCAGCATGCGTACATTGGGAGCTTTTGAACGACCTCGGAGAACGCTTGCTGCGCTACGCAAGTCCTCGATTCTGGCGTTCGTGCACGAACCCAAAAACACGGTATCCACCGCGATGTCTTTTAGCGGGGTGCCGGGAGTTAAGCCCATATACGCCAGGGCATTTTCTGCCGCGATTCGTTCGTTCTCGTCAACGATCTGAGCGGGGTCAGGAACCGACTGCGAAAGTGGCAAACCTTGACCAGGGTTGGTCCCCCAAGTGACATAAGGTTCGATGTCCGCGGCGTCCAGAACGACCTCGGCGTCAAATTCCGCGTTCTCATCCGTACGCAAAGTCTTCCAGTACGCAACCGCTTGGTCCCATGCGTCGCCCGTGGGCGCGTGAGGGCGACCCCGCAGGTACTCGAACGTGATGTCGTCGGGTGCGACCATGCCGGCGCGGGCACCTGCTTCAATCGACATGTTGCACAGGGTCATGCGCGCTTCCATGGACAGGTTGCGGATTGCGTCACCGCGGAACTCGAGCACGTGGCCGGAGCCACCGTTGGTGCCGATTTTTGCGATGACCGCCAGGATGATGTCCTTGGCTGAGGAGTGTTCAGGCAGGGTTCCGTTGACCGTGATGGCCATGGTTTTGAACGGTTTGAGGGAAAGAGTTTGCGTAGCCAGCACGTGTTCGACTTCGCTGGTACCGATCCCAAAAGCGAGCGCGCCAAACGCGCCGTGGGTCGAAGTGTGGGAGTCACCACACACCACCGTGGTGCCCGGCTGCGTCAAACCCAGTTGAGGGCCCACAACGTGCACGATTCCCTGTTCCACATCACCCAGCGAGTGCAAACGGATGCCGAACTCTTTTGCATTCTTACGCAGAGTGTCGATTTGAGTGCGGCTGGTGAGATCGGCAATAGGCTTGTCGATATCAACCGTGGGAGTGTTGTGGTCCTCCGTTGCGATTGTGAGGTCCGGGCGGCGGACTTTGCGGCCCGCGAGACGTAGACCTTCGAATGCCTGAGGGCTGGTCACTTCGTGGACGAGGTGGAGGTCAATGTAGATGAGGTCAGGTTCGTTGTTTTGACCGGCTGTGACAACATGGTCAGCCCAGACCTTCTCTGCAAGTGTGGTTCCCACGGTAGATCTCCTTCGTGACACGCAACCTGCGCCTGTTATTAGGCACGGGCACTCTCACTGCGATTTTTCGAGACTCACACTAGCCAGATGTACCACCATCCGAACTTGCATCTTAGATGGTGAGACCTACAATTGAGGGTATGAGCAACCAAAATGGAAGCGGCGTTGGAGTTATCGACAAAGCCGCACTCGTCTTATCCGCACTTGAAGCCGGGCCTGCTTCGCTGGCTGAACTTGTGAGCCTCACCGGCCTGGCTCGCCCCACCGCACACCGCCTGGCGGTTGCTCTTGAGTATCACCGGCTGGTTGGGCGAGACCTTCAAGGGCGCTTCGTATTAGGCCCACGCCTGTCCGAACTTTCATCCGCAGCCGGCGAAGACCGTTTGCTCGCAGCCGCTGGCCCTGTTTTGAACCAGTTGCGTGATCGCACAGGCGAGTCCGCTCAGCTGTTCCGTCGCCAGGGTGACCTGCGCTTGTGCGTCGCCGCCGCTGAACGGCCCGTGGGTCTACGTGACTCCGTTCCCATTGGCGCCACTTTGAGTATGCGCGCGGGTTCCGCTGCACAGGTGTTGCTCGCATGGGAAGAACCGGACCGCATGCACACGGGTCTGCGTGGCGCACGATTTTCTGCCACGATTCTTTCTGGTGTCCGCCGCCGAGGTTGGGCACAGTCGATCGCGGAACGCGAACGAGGCGTGGCATCAGTTTCTGCGCCAGTCCGTGGCCCGAGTTCGCGGGTTGTTGCGGCCGTGTCGATTTCCGGCCCGGTGGAGCGTTTGACTAGGCAGCCTGGCCGTTTGCACGCACAGTCGGTTCTCGAGGCTGCGAAAGCTCTTACGGATGCGCTGAATCGCGCATAGGGCCTGCACGCTGGCCGGGGCTGCTCTTTCCTAGGGTGGCCCCGGCTTTTATGTGCGATTTGCGTAACATGATTGATGTAGCACCATGAACAAAGGAGTCAAACATGACTGACAACTACCCTTCAAGCGGCGCGCCTAACAGTCCGACGCCACCTTCGAACGCGCCGAGCGCTTACGGTTCAAGCCCATATGGCTCCGCCCCGCAAGCAACCCCAGGACATGTGCCTCAGGGGTCAACCCAAACCGGTCCTGTTGTACCGCAACAGCAGTATGCTTCAGCCCCTGTTCAGCCTACCGCCGGACAACCTGCTGCAAGTCAGCCTGCCGCTGGCCAGCCATACCCAGCTGCCAACTACAACACCGGCGAGGTTTCCCAGCCAACTGGTCAGTTTCAAGCGCAGGCTCCTAGAGGAAACGTGTTTACGCGCTTCTTCAAGGCATTGTTTGACCTGAAGTTCGAAAACTTTGTGACGATCAACTTTGCAAGTGTTTTGTACACGCTTTCGATCGTCACTGCGGTGGGAACGTGGCTTCTTTGGATCGTCATCACCGCGATTGCTTCTGCAGCCGCTAGCGGTCTCAGCTACGCCTTGTCTGGCTCAGGCGGTGGGCTGTTGGGCATGATGTTCCTGCCCACTATTTTCCTGGGGTGGATTCCTGCTCTTGCGCAGATCATTTTGTCGCGTATTGCGCTCGAATTCATGGTTGCCAATATCCGTACGGCGCAAAACACTACTGAAATGCGGAGGGCTCTGACCGACTAATCTCCGGGCTCGCAACCGGAACCGCACGCATGAGGGGCGCATCGAAAACAGATGCGCCCCTCATGTGTATGAAGTTTTGGAATGTGTACCCCCGAGCAGGTTCGAACTGCCGTTTCCGCCTTGAGAGGGCGGCGTCCTAGGCCACTAGACGACGGGGGCTTGTGCTGAAATAGCGCTGGGGTACCAGGACTCGAACCTAGACTAAATGAACCAGAATCACTCGTGCTGCCAATTACACCATACCCCAATGCAAGACTCGGGCTTGAAGCCCGCGTCGGCAACGAAAGACTACTTTACATACCTTGGCGCTCTTGTGCAAAACCGGCACAAATTTGTGTTGCCGATCACAGGGCGGGTGCTATCATCAAACCAACTCATTGGTTGTTTTAACGGAGGCGAAAATGCTCCTACCAACTGTGTCTTTTTCTTCGACGCTGTCTACCGGGCCGCAGGTTCCGTTTTATGCCGACGCAGGTGTTGTGGCCATGATGTTCGTGGCTCCTGTTTCGCTCATATTGCTGGTCGCTGCGATAGTCCTGGTGGTTTTCGCCCAGCTCAAACCGCTGCACACGACACTGCTGATTCTGCTAGCGGTGTTCGTGCCCATTCTGGGTCCGATCATTGCGATCATCATCGCTACCGTGCTCAAACGGCAGAACCAAGCTGTGAGCTAACCGCCCACGCGTGATCACACTTCGCCGCGGGTCATGGCCAACAGGCGGTCCAGTACCCGCTCCCCTGACGCACGCAGTCCGTTGTGCTCATATTCGTTAGTCACCCACGGTTCAACCCCCGCGAGCTTGGCAGTAGCCAAGGAATGTTTGCACGGCACATACGCATCATCGAAGTACACCGCGGCCGCCGCAGGAACCTTGCCACGTGCGTGAGCAAGTTTGTCCGCGTCCCACATGACCGGCCATTCGTGGTCGGCTAACACATGTGCCACGTCTTTCCACGCCTCCAGAGGCCCGGACTCAAAGTGGTCCTGCGTCACGTGCTCACCCGCCAGAGCGAAAGGATCCTGGTCCTCAGGGCGGGCACGTTCGGCAGCCCAACGTGTAGCGACACCGGAAGCCCAGCAGCTTTCGTGCAACACCGCATAGATGGGGTTGCGCGCGCCAAAGGTCAAAGCGTCCTGCAGGTCGTGACGCCCGGCCACCGAGTCACCCAGCGCCAACAGGTAGTTCAAGCGTTCCGCTCCCCCGCCGGCACCCAGGAACTGCCCCAATCCACGCACGTGCGCCTGCGTGGCCACCGTGCCATCCGGTAGCTCAATCCCATCGGCCACACGCTCAAACAGGCGTTCATACGCCTCGCGCGCATGCGGGTAGCGTTGAAAGAACCGGTCCGACTTCCCCGCCATGATCTCCCACGTATCGCGGTACACAATGGCCGGATCCGCGTCAGCCTCACCGCCGTCCGCACCGGGCACCCGTGGCAGCCCGCCGGTGAACATGACGCGTTCCAAGGACTCCGGGTGTTCTGCCAAGTACCGCAGTGCGGTGAACCCGCCGAACGACTGCCCCAACACCGCCCAGGTGGAAGCACCCAGGGACTCGCGAACGACCTCGGCGTCCTCCACAATGGCGTCCGCCCGGAAGTGCGTCAGGTAGTCCGCAACCGTGGCCGGCGTCTGGTTGTCACCCGTTCCCACAAAGTGCCCGTCAACAAATCCAACGGGACTGGACTGCCCGGTGCCCCGCTGGTCCAACATGACCACGTTGTATTCGCGAAGTGCGCGCCCGACCCACCCGGACGGCTCGGTCACGCGCTGGGCTTCAAACCCCGGCCCGCCTTGCAGATACACCAGGTACGGCTTTTCCGCGGAACCTGGCAGGGAGTACACGCGCGCGAACACCGCGAGCTCCCCTGGGGTGTCCCCAAAGTGATCGAGCGGCACCGTGACGGTGTGTTCGTCAACGGTGAGTCCGGGAATCGTGTACGTGCGGGTGAGCATGGGTCTCCTTGTGGTTGTTCGCCGAGGTGGTTGCCGGGTTTTCGCCGCTCAGTCGGGCTGGCGGGTTACTCAGCCAGGTGTTCGCGCAGCTTGTTCAGGCGGAACATGGACGATTCCTTGCCCAGAATCTCCATGGACTCGAACAGAGGTGGCGAGATTCGGCGTCCAGAAACTGCCACGCGAAGCGGTCCGAACGCCAAGCGAGGCTTGATGCCGGCCTTGTCCACCAGGGTTTCTTGCAGTGCTGTGTGGAGCGTGTCGGTGGTCCAGTCGGTGATGGGTTCCAGCGTTTCGATCGCCTGGTCCAGCACCTCAGGAGCGGTGTCTTTCAGTGTCTTGAGGCCGTCTTCGTAGAACTCGAAGCTGTCATCTGACACGAAGAGGAAGCGCAAAAGATCAGGCGCTTCGCTGAGCAGGTTCATGCGGGTCTGCACAAGCGGAGCCGCGTCCTTCAACACTGCCAACTGTTCGTCGCTCGGTTCCTGGGGCAACACCTCGGCCGCCTGCAGGTACGGCACCAGACGCTGCGCAAAGTCCTCAACGTCCAACATGCGAATGTGGTCAGCGTTGATGGCTGTGGCCTTCTTCACGTCGAAGCGCGCGGGGTTGGGCAACACGTCGTGAATGTCGAACGCTTCGATGAGTTCATCAACGGAGAAAATGTCGCGGTCAGCCGCGATCGACCAGCCCAGAAGAGCAAGGTAGTTGATGAAACCTTCGGGGATGAACCCGTTGTCGCGGTGGTGGAACAGGTTCGATTCGGGGTCACGCTTGGACAACTTCTTGTTGCCTTCGCCCATCACATAAGGCAGGTGACCAAACTCTGGGGTGCGTTCAGCAACACCGATCGCCTTGAGGTGTTCGTACAGAACAATCTGGCGTGGGGTTGAGCTCAACAGGTCTTCACCACGCAGCACGTGGGTGATCCCCATGAGCGCGTCATCAACCGGGTTCACCAGGGTGTACAGTGGCTGGCCGTTGGCGCGCACGACCACGAAGTCGGGAACGGAACCGGCCTTGAACGTAATGTCGCCGCGCACCATGTCGGTGAACGTGATGTCTTCATCGGGCATGCGCACACGCCATACAGGTTCGCGGCCCTGCGCCTTAAACTCTGCGATCTGTTCTTCGGTCAGGTCACGGTCGTAGCCGTCGTAGCCCAGTTTGGGGTCACGGCCGGCAGCCCGGTGACGAGCTTCGATCTCTTCTGCGTTGGAGTACGACTCGTAAATGTGGCCACCGGCCTTGAGCTTCTCAATGACCTCGGCGTAAATGTCGCCACGCTGGGACTGGCGGTATGGGCCGTGTGGTCCGCCCACGTCGATACCTTCATCCCAGTCAAGCCCCAGCCACTTCATCGCTTCGATGATTTGGCCGTAGGATTCTTCTGAGTCGCGGGCGGCGTCGGTGTCTTCGATACGGAAAACAAAGGTTCCGCCGGTGTGCTTGGCGTATGCCCAGTTAAACAGGGCGGTACGCACCATTCCCACGTGCGGGGTTCCGGTTGGTGACGGGCAAAAGCGGACTCGTACAGTCACGGTGTTCCTTCTTTGTATGTGTGTTCGTGTGTGTAAGTGTGTTCGTGCAACGACGCTAAACGTTAGACGTCCATGACGGGGTTGGACAGAACTCCCAGCCCGTCAATCGCAATGTCAACGCGGTTACCCGCCTCAATGCGACCTACTCCCGCGGGTGTTCCCGTCAAGATGACGTCACCGGGCAGCAAAGTCATGACTTCGGTCAGGTGGGCAATCACGGTGGGAATGTCGAAGATGAAGTCTTCAGTGTTCCCGTCTTGTTTGAGGTCACCGTCAACCCACGAACGGATGCGTACGGTTTCTGGGTCGTATTCGGTTTCGATCCATGGCCCCAGCGGACAGCTGGAGTCGAAGCCTTTGGCTCGCGACCACTGTTTGTCGATCCGCTGGATATCACGCAGTGTCACGTCGTTTGCCGCGGTGTATCCCAAAACGTAGGAGTACGCGTTTTCTGGCGTAACGTTCTTGGCGATCTTGGAGATCACCACGGCTAGTTCAGCTTCGTAGGACACTTCTTCACTGATGGCGGGGAGGCGAATAGGCTCACCGGGCCCCACCACCGAGGTGTTGGGTTTGAAGAATGTCAGCGGGCTGACCGGAACGTCGTTTCCGAGTTCGCGGGCGTGGTCGGCAAAGTTCCGGCCCACACCAATGACTTTTGAGCGGGGCAGGATCGGGGCCAGCATCCGCACTTCGTCATATGGCAGGCGTTCGCCGGTCGATTGCGCAGGGCTAAAGAATGGGTCAGAACTTAGGACCGCCACCTCCAGTTCCGAGGTGTCAAAAGTTCCGTCGTCGCTAACTTCAGGGAGATTTCCTTCAACTACGCCGTAGTGTGGCGCGTCGTTGTGAACAAAACGAACGATTCGCATGGGCACTAGTCTAGTAGCCATGGAAACTTCCACCGCGAACCCCGTGTACTCCCCTGTCACCGAATATCTGCAGTCGATCCACGAAGCCGGTTTGAGGAAAACCGGTGGAGCGATGGCAGATTACATCCCCGAACTCGCCAACCAGGACCCCACTCTGTTTGGGCTGTCCCTGTGCACCCCAGAAGGAATCGTCTATTCCGTGGGAGACTCCGATACGCAGTTTTCGATCCAGTCCGTGTCCAAGCCGTTCGTGTACGCGATGGCGCTTGCCGACCGTGGCCTGGAGCGCGTCAACGAATCTGTCGGTGAGGAACCATCTGGCGACCCGTTCAACTCGATCAGCCTGGACGAAGCGACCGGACGGCCAGACAACCCCATGATCAACATTGGTGCGGTGACCACCCACGCCCTGGTTCATTCGCGAGGGGCCAGCAGAGAGGAACGCGAGAAGCGCATTCTTGCCGGGATGAGCGCTTTTGCTGGACGGGAGCTGTCCTATGACGACGCCGTGTATGAGTCGGAGATCGACAAGGCGTGGCGTAATTTGGCACTGGCTGCGCTGGTGCGTGCGAATGACCTCATCATCAGTGATCCCGCCGAGGTGGTACGCGGCTACACGCGTCAGTGTTCCGTTGCGGTGACGGCCAAGGACCTGGCAGTCATGGGGATGACTTTGGCTTCCGGTGGGGTGAACCCCCAGACTGGCGAGCGCGTGGTTCCCGAATGGGTGGCCCAGCAGGTGTTGTCCGTGATGACCACGTGCGGAATGTATGACGCGGCTGGTGACTGGCTCACCAATGTGGGGATTCCTGCCAAATCGGGAGTCTCTGGTGGCATTATGGGCTCTCTTCCGGGCCAGATGGGGGCGGCAGCGTTTTCGCCTCCGATTGATAAGTTCGGCAACTCGGTGCGCGGTGTGGACGCGTTTGAACGCATGAGCGAAGACTTGGGCCTTCACATGATGAGGCCGCCAAGCCCTGTCCTGTCGTCTGTTCTGGAAAAAGAAACGGACAGCTCAGGCCGTTTGCACATTCACATTCAGGGAAGCATGGACTTCTCGTTGGCTGAAAAAGCACTGCGGTCCATTCTTGAGACCCCAGAAAACAAGCAGCCCATTGTTATCGATTTCAGGAGCGTGCCGTCGGTGTCCCTGGTGGGGTACAAGTTGCTCCACGCTGGGATTTTTGAGCTTAAGCGCCGTGGCCACACAGTGACCATCCTCGACCCGAATGAGCATTTCGCTGACTTGCGCGATGAGGTCTACACGTCATTGTCCGACATCGAACCGACCGAAGAGCCCGTGGATTCGAGCTGGTTCGCTAAGTAATGTTCGACCTCGGCCGAATCGCCGCCAACCTGCCCGCAGCCTCGCTCGTGGAGCAGATTGCGGATCAACGACCTCGGGTAGCTGTTATCCAGGCGCCCCCGGGTTCCGGTAAAACCACCGTGGTCCCGCCCGCGGTTGCCAACCTGGGGTCAGGGCGCGTGATCGTCACGCAGCCGCGCCGCATTGCCGCTCAGGCGGCGGCTGCCCGGTTGCGGGAACTGTCCGGGTTGCCGGTGGGGTACACCGTCCGAGGTGACCGTGACGTCCCAGCGGACGCGAAAGTTGAGTTCGTGACGACTGGGGTGTTGATCCGCAGGCTGTTGCGGGACCCGGAGTTGGCGGGTGTTTCGGCCGTCATTTTGGACGAGGTCCATGAGCGGTCGATCGATTCGGACCTGGCGTGCGCGTTTGTGGCGCAAGTCGCGGCGATGCGTGATGATCTGCGCGTGTACGCGATGTCGGCCACGTTAGACAGTGACATGTGGACGGGCCTTCTCACGCAAGCCACGGGTGAAGAGGCGACGCTGTTATCCGCTCACGTGCCCACGTTTGAGTGTGAGACCGTGTGGGAGCCCGGGCCGCGTCCGCTCACTGAACGTGGCGTGGACTGGGACTTCTTGGACCACGTGGCAGGTGTCGCAGTTGCCGAGGCTCAGCACCGTAGCAAGCGCGGTGGGGACGTCTTGGTGTTTGTGCCTGGTGCCCGCGAAATCGAGCGAGTTGCAGCCAGTGTGCGCCGTGACTTCCCTACCGAGGAGCTGTCCGGCCGGCTCAGTGTTGCCGCCCAGCAGAGAATCGTGCGCGGTCACGTACCTGGGAGCACTCGGGTGATCGTGGCGACCAACATTGCCGAATCGGCGATCACGGTTCCAGGGGTTCGCTCGGTGATCGATGCGGGACTGGATCGGCAAGCGCGGTTTGATTCCGTGCGCGGAATTTCCGGCCTGGTCACCGTGGGCGCGTCAAAAGCAGCCATGGTGCAGCGGGCGGGTCGTGCTCATCGTGAAGCCCCGGGCCGGGTCATCAGGAGTATGAGCCAAGCGGATTTCGCGTCCCGGCCAGCCCACACTCCCCCAGAGATCACAACCTCAGACCTCACGTCTACTGTGCTTGATTTAGCGGTGTGGGGAACCCCGCTGGGAGTCGGGCTGGACATTCCAACGGAGCTGCCGCCTCGGGCAACGGAGCGGGCGGTGCAGGCACTCACTGCACTGGGAGCGTTAGACGAGGACAGCGAGGCGACCCCGGTTGGGCACAAGCTCGCAAGCGTCCCGGCTGACCCGCATGTGGCTCGCGCGCTGTTTGATGGAGTGGAGAAGGTGGGGCCTCAGGCGGTGCGGGTCGCGTGCTCGCTGGCCGCTGATGACCGGGCGCGCGATGTGCCGGAGTTGGTGTCGAAACTTTCGGGCACGGCGGCATTTGAGCGCGAGGTGGCCCGGCTTTCCCGGATTGCTGGCGTGGATGCACCCCAGGGTTCCGTTCCGCGCACTGTTGTGGGGTTGGTGACCGCGTTGGCGCGCCCGGAGTGGATTGCCCGCCGCCGAGGTGACACCTACCTGACCGCCTCCGGGACCGGTGTGCGCGCAGATGGGTTCGATGACTGGATCGCGGTTGCCAGCATGGCGCGTGCGGGCAGTGAGGCGCGTGCGCAGTTGGCCGTGTCGATCGATGAAGCGACTGCGCTAGAGGCCGCCGGTGCGCTACACCGCACGGTTGAGCGCGCCGAGTTTACAGACGGCAAAGTGCAGGCCCGGAAGGTGGAGGAACTGGGTGCGATTGAGCTCGCCTCTACCCCGGTGCAGCCGTCAGCTCAGGCGGTAGTGGACGCTGTGCGGGCTGCGTGTGAGACACGTGGGTTGCGCGCCGTGGTGCCGGGGATTTCAGAACAGCCGGGTGAGGGTGATCCCGCGTTTGAGGCCTTGCGTGCACGGTTGGGCTTTGTGCGCGCCGTCGTGGGTGACCCGTGGCCCGATGTCACCCTGGATGCCCTGCAGGACCTCACGTGGCTTGAGCCTGATCTGGAGGCGCTGGGCCGCGGGCAAAAAATCAACCTGGCGGCGGCCCTGCAGCGCGTATTCCCGTGGCCGGAAGCAGCCCGGTTTAACGAGCTGGTTCCTGAACGGCTCGAGGTTCCCAGTGGTGCCAAAGTCCGGGTCACCTACCCCACGCCGGAGTCCCACGGGGGTCAGCCGGAAGCGCCTGTGTTGGCGGTGAAGCTCCAGGAGTGCTTTGGTCTGGCTGACACGCCTAGCATTCTGGGGCGCCCAGTGCTCATGCATTTGTTGTCACCAGCCCGCAGACCCCTGGCGGTCACAGATGATCTGCGCAGTTTTTGGAATGGCGCGTATGCGCATGTGCGGGCCGAAAACCGGGGCAAGTACTCCAAACACCCGTGGCCTGAGGACCCGTGGAACGCGGTACCCACGGCGCGCACAAACCGGTCAGCACCTCGGTAAGTTACCCGCCTTTGGCCGATAGAATGATTCCAGACTTCAGAAAGGGGCGCTCATGAAAATCGTCGCTGTTTCAGGTGCTGCAGGAAATATCGGATACAACGTTCTGGGCCGGCTCGCTGACGGCTACGTCTACGGGGACGAACCCATTGAGTTGCGCCTCCTCGAAGTCCCACAGGCGGTTCAGGCTTTGGACGGGGTCATTATGGAGCTCGTGGACCATGCCTCGCCACGCATCGCAAACATCGTGGCCACCGATGACCCCGAGGTTGCTTTTGACGGCGCTCACGCGGCCCTGCTCATTGGTTCGGCACCCCGCAAGGACGGCATGACCCGTGGCGATCTTCTTGAAGTCAACGCAGGCATCTTCGCCACTCAAGGCCGTGTCTTGGGGCAGGTTGCGCACCCGGACTGCAAAGTCGTGGTCACCGGAAACCCTGCCAACACGAACGCATTGGTGGCCGCCCACCACGCAGAAAAAGAGGGCTTCAACCCCGCAAACATCACCGCGCTCACCCGCCTGGACCACAACCGTTTAATCGGGCAAGTTGCCCAGCGGGCTCGCGTGAGTGCGGGTGAGATCGCTCAGGTGGCCGTGTGGGGTAACCACTCCAACACACAGTTCCCTGACCTCACGTTCGCAACCGTGGGCGGCACTCCTGCCCTTGACGTCATTGATAAGGACACCTGGTTGGACACCATCGTGCCCACGGTCGCCACCCGCGGTGGCGCCGTGATAAAGGCCCGAGGTGGTTCCTCAGTGGTGTCTGCAGCGTCAGCGACCTTGGATCACCTTCGCGACTGGGAACAGGGAACGGACGGCCGTTGGGTGTCCATGGCGGTCCCCACCCAGGCGCTACCCGAGGTGGCGCGCTACGGTGTACCCGCCGGGGTGGTGTACTCCTACCCGGTGACGATTGAGAACGGCACTTACACGGTGGTTCCCCAGCTAGAACTAGACGATCTGCAGCGGGAGCGGATTACCGCCTCGGCCAACGAACTCCTTGACGAACGCTCCACCGCAGCGGGCAAAGGACACCTCGACTAAACCGTGCACATTCTTTCACCCCGCGAATGGCGGGAACTTCGTGACGCTCATGAACAGGCCGTTCATGAGCGCACCGCTTCCCACCTGGAACGCCGATCCCGCGGCGAAAAACACCCGGTTGAGGACTTCCTTTTCACGTACTACCCGTTCAAGCCCGGCAAGCTCGCCACATGGCACCCGGGTGCGGGAACAGCGGTGGTGGTTGAGACCTCGGCGGATGAGGCCTACTTCAACCGGCGCTGGTACACCCGTGGCCAGCACGCCGGGCACACGGTAGCTCACGTTGACGTGGGCGCGTGGGCAGCCGACCGCGGGCAGGGGGCAGTGTTCATCCGACAACTGTTGGAAGCGACCGTGGACCGGGAGGCGTCGTTCGGGTGTTTTGGGTTGCACGAATGGGCCATGGTGTACAAGCAGACGGCGCAGGAACACCGCCACTCGCAAGTGCCACTGCGGTTGAGCCAAGAAGAGACGGACCGCGTGGTCGAAAACCACCGCATCCAGTGCAGCCACTACGACGCGTTCAGGTTCTTCACTCCCCCGGCACGTCCGCTGAACACGCTGCAACCCACACGGCAAGGGATGCGCGCGAACGAACAACCCGGGTGTCTGCACGCCGGAATGGACTTGTATAAGTGGGCGATGAAGCTGGAACCGATTGTGGAATCTGCGACGGTGCTGGACACGTTCGACCTTGCGCGTGCGATTCGCACACTCGACATGGAAGCCTCACCCTACGATGTGCGCGCGTGGGGGTACGGGGTCGTCGCGATTGAAACCGCGCAGGGGAAAGCCGAATACATGCGCAGGCAAGAGGAGTTTTCCCGGCAGGCTCAAGCCTTGAGACGTCGTCTCATCACCCAGATTGACCAGGCACAAAACCTGATCCAGTAGCCACGCTGGTGCTAGACTCCCAGGCATGGGTCGGTTTAGTTTCTTGCAGTGGCCGGTGGTGCGGCAGCTCACCACTGGTGACGCATTTGGTCGCGGTCCCTCCGTGACCAGCAAGAAGACCCAAAACACTGAACCGCGCACCGTGACCGCTGACAAAGTCGTTCAGTCGGTGTGCCCCTACTGCGCGGTGGGGTGTGGCCAGCGAATCTTCGTGAAAGACAACAAGGTTGTACAGATCGAAGGTGACCCGGACTCCCCTATTTCACGTGGACGCTTGTGCCCTAAGGGTGCGGCCTCAGAACAGTTGGTGAACGCGCCTGGGCGTGTCACGGATGTCCTGTACCGTGCTCCCCACTCCACGGATTGGGAAAAGATCAGCTTAGACACCGCGATGGACATGATCGCGGAACGTTTCATTGAAGCGCGTCGCGCTCACTGGCAAGACACTGACGAACACGGTCGTCCGCTCAACCGCACCATGGGAATCGCGTCCCTGGGTGGAGCCACGATCGACAACGAAGAAAACTACCTGGCTAAGAAACTGTTCACCGCCGCCGGCGCTGTTCAGATGGAAAACCAGGCACGTATTTGACACTCCGCCACGGTCCCCAGTTTGGGGTCCTCATTTGGGCGAGGAGGCGCCACCCAGTACCTCCAGGACATGGCCAATGCCGATTGCATTGTGATCCAAGGTTCTAACATGGCTGAAGCTCACCCCGTTGGGTTCCAATGGGTGACGGAAGCTAAAAGGCGTGGAGCACGCGTCATTCACATCGACCCTCGCTTTAGTCGCACCTCGGCACTTGCTGACAAGTACGTGCCTATCCGGGCGGGTTCCGACATTGTGTTCTTAGGAGCGCTGATCCGGTGGGTTATTGAAAACGACGCGTACTTTGCTGAGTACGTGCAGGCCTACACCAACGCCTCCACGATTATCAACGAGGACTACCGCGACACGGAGGACCTCGACGGTCTGTTCTCTGGGTTCGACAAGGACTCCAAGACTTACGACCAGTCCAGTTGGGCGTACGAAATCGACCCTGAAACAGGTCGCCCGGCCACCGACCCCACATATGAGCACCCCAGGACTGTTTTCCAAATCCTTAAGCGCCACTACTCGCGTTACACGCCTGAGCTGGTGGAACAGATGTGTGGCATTAAGCGCGAAGACTTTGAATACGTGGCACGCTCCATTACGCAGAACTCGGGTCGGGAGCGCACCACGTGCTTTGCCTACGCAGTGGGTTGGACGCAGCACTCCATGGGAACGCAGTTCATCCGCACGGCGGCGATCCTCCAGCTTCTGCTTGGAAACATGGGACGCCCCGGCGGTGGAATCATGGCGTTGCGCGGGCACGCCACGATTCAAGGTGCGTCGGACATCCCGACCCTGTTCCACCTGCTTCCCGGTTACCTGCCCATGCCCAAAGCCGGAACGCACGACACCCTGGACCAATACCTCGGCGCCGTGGGTGACAAAAAGAAGAAGGGCTTCTGGGCCAACGGCGATGCGTACGCGGTGAGCCTGCTCAAGTCGTGGTGGGGTGACAAGGCCACACCAGAAAACGACTTCGCGTACGACTACCTCCCCCGTATTAACGGACCGCACGGCACGTACCAGTCGTGCATGTTGATGCTTGAGGACAAGGTTGACGGATACTTCTTGCTGGGGCAGAACCCGGCGGTGGGGTCTGCGAACGGTCGCATGCAGCGTATGGCCATGTCGCACCTCAAGTGGCTGGTTGTGCGCGACTTCAACATGATCGAATCGGCGACCTGGTGGAAAGAAGGGCCCGAAATCGAAACGGGCGAACTGCGCACAGAAGACATCGGTACGGAAGTCTTCTTCATGCCGGCGGCCAACCACACGGAAAAGGCCGGAACGTTCACACAGACGCAGCGCCTCGTGCAGTGGCGCCACCAGGCCATCACTCCGCCCGGGGATGCCACCTCGGACTTGGAGTTCCTTTACGACCTCGGAAACCGGATCCGTGCAAAGCTCGCCGACTCCACGGACCCGCGTGACCGTCCGCTCTTGGACCTCACGTGGGACTACCCGGTCGATGAGCACGGCGAGCCCGACGCGTCAGCGGTCCTTGCCGAAATCAACGGTTTCCACCTCGACGGCCCCAACAAAGGTGAGCCACTCGCCAGCTTCAATGAAATGCGGGCGGACGGAACCACCTCGGGCGGTTGCTGGATCTACACCGGCGTGTTTGCCGACGGAATCAACCACGCCGCCAACCGCAAACCCGGGCAGGAACAAGACATCGCAGCCCGCGAATGGGGCTGGGCATGGCCGGCCAACAGGCGCATGCTCTACAACCGCGCATCCGCTGACCCGCAAGGAAAGCCGTGGTCGGAACGCAAGAAGTACGTGTGGTGGGACCAAGAACAGCAACGCTGGACGGGTCACGACATTCCGGACTTCCCAGCCGACCGCGCTCCCGACTACGAACCGCCGGAAGACGCCGTGGGACCGGCCGCTCTTGCAGGTGATGACCCGTTCGTCATGCAAGCTGACGGTAAGGGATGGCTGTTCGCGCCCACCGGTGTGGTCGACGGGCCTATGCCCACGCACTACGAACCACCGGAGTCGGCGATTCCGAACCCACTGTACGACCCGCAGAACAGTCCAGCGCGCATGACGATTGCCGACGACATCAACCTGTACTCGCCGGGCAGTGGCGAAGCGGGCAAGGACGTGTACCCGCACGTGTTCACCACGTACCGCCTCACGGAACACCACACGGCAGGTGGAATGAGCCGCTGGTTGCCGTACTTGGCAGAACTCCAGCCGGAAATGTTCTGTGAAGTGTCCCCTGAACTGGCTGAGCTTGAAGGTTTGACGCACGGGGAATGGGCCACGTTGATCACGCCGCGTTCAGCGATTGAGGCCCGCGTAATGGTCAGTGAACGGTTCACGCCTCTGGACATCAACGGGCGCACGGTTCACCAGATTGGTTTGCCGTACCACTGGGCGCAGGGTTCGCACGCCGTGGTGTCTGGGGATTCGGCGAACGACCTCATTGGTGTCACCATGGACCCCAACGCGCAGATTCAGGAATCCAAGTCGATCGCGGTTGCGATCAAGCCCGGGCGCAGGCCACGGGGTGAAGCGTTGCGGGATTTGGTTGATAAGTACCGGGCCGAGGCGGGAGTCACCTTGGATACCGGGCACGACCTCCCAGCGCAGGAAGGTGCAGTTCCTCCACCGGGCGAAGGACCCGCTCCGGTCGAAGGTGCTGCGGCGACGCGGGATGCGGATGCTGCCGGCCCTGGTGGCGCTGGTGGCGCGGACGGCCCGGGTGCTGCAAAGTGGGATGATAAGCGTGCGCGATTTAAACGAGGTGACAAGTAATGGGCCAGCTAGCCGGAGCGACCGACCCGATTGCTGATGCCAACTGGCACACCGCCCACGAACGCAAGGGCTTTTTCACCGACTCCTCCATTTGCATTGGGTGTAAAGCGTGCGAAGTTGCGTGCAAGGAGTGGAACCGGAACCCGCAGGACGGCTCCCTGGAAATGCTGGGTTCGTCCTTTGACAACACCGGTGGTCTAGGCGCGAACACGTGGCGTCACGTGAAATTCGTTGAGCAGGGCAAGGACGATATTGCGAGCGCACGGGAGTCGGGCCGCAAACTGGTGAGCTTGGGTATGCCGCAGGTACGCCCGGCTAACAGCTCCCCCGAGGCGCGGGCCACTTTGCCTGCCCCGTCAGAGGATCTGTCGAACGTCGATATTTTGGGCGGGCTGGCTGGCCAAGGTGACGCGGCTGGCGCGGGTGCCCCCACCGGCGCAGACGCGCAGCCGGATACCCCCGAGTTCCGCTGGTTGATGAGTTCGGATGTGTGCAAGCACTGCACACACGCCGGATGTTTGGATGTGTGCCCCACGGGTGCGCTTTTCCGCACGGAGTTTGGCACTGTTGTGGTGCAAAACGATGTGTGCAACGGCTGTGGAACGTGTGTTGCTGGGTGCCCGTTCGGGGTGATTGAGCGTCGTGACGATGGCACGGTGAATACGAACCCGGACCGTGAGCCGTTGGACCAAGAAGTACCCAACTCGGGCACGGCCAACAAGTGCACGCTCTGTTACGACCGACTGGTGGAGGGTCAGACTCCTGCGTGCGCGCAGACGTGCCCCACCACGTCAATTAAGTTCGGTGACCACGACTCGATGGTCGAAACAGCGCAAGAACGCGTGGCTGAGTTGCGTGAGTCCGGAATGACCGAGGCACGGCTGTACGGCGCCAACCCCAATGACGGTGTGGGCGGAACGGGTTCGGTGTTCCTGCTTTTGGATGAGCCCGAGGTGTACGGCTTACCGCCTGACCCGCGGGTGCCCACGGCGGATCTGCCCAGTATGTACAAGCGCGCAGGAGTGGCTGCACTGGGTATGCTCGCAGCTGCTACGGTCGCGTTTTTGGGAGGTCGCAAGTGACGCAAGAGTTCGACAGTTACCGGCCCCCAAAACGCGCAAAGCGTTTCCGTAAGTTTTTTGGGCAAGGTGGCAACCGTAAGAAACGTGGTCGTGGTGGCGAAGACCTCATGGTGGATGAGGCGCAGTTCGAGTCGTATTACGGTCGCCCGATTGTGAAAGCTCCGCCGTGGAAGCATGAGATTGGCGCATACCTGGTGTTAGGTGGGATTGCCGGTGGTTCCGCTCTGCTGGCGGCTGGCGCTCACTTGACGGGGTTGCACGAGCTTCGTCGTAACGCCAGGCTCACAGCCTTAGGCACGATTAGTGCCGGTGCGGTGGCGCTGATTGCTGACCTGGGGCGTCCCGAACGTTTTCTTAACATGATGCGCACCGTGAAGGTCACGTCCCCTATGAGTTTGGGGTCGTGGATTTTGGGTGGTTTTTCTACCGGTGCGGGGGTAGCTGCTGCGGCCGAGGTCGTGCGCATGTTGGAAGGTCACATCCCCGGCGAAGATACTGCGTTGGTCAAGGCTGGTAAGAAAACCCTGTTCGCCGTGGAAACCCCGGCGGGGTTCCTCGCGTCTGCTTTGGGTGCGCCACTTGCCGTGTACACGGCCGCTCTCTTGTCCAACACAGCAGTTCCAACCTGGAACGCGGCCAGGCGAGGGTTGCCGTTTGTGTTTGCCTCCTCGGCGTCTTTGGCAGCCGGAGGTGCGGCCATGGTCACCACTTCCCCCGCGCAGGCGGGGCCAGCGCGACTCTTAGCGCTCATGGGTGTGGCCGGTGACCTGATTGCGCTGACGTGGACCAAGAAGGACATGCACCCGTTGGAGGCCGAACCGCTTAAGATTGGGCACGCGGGCAAGCTCATGCACCTGTCCGAGGCGTGCGTGATCGCCGGCGGTGTGGGCACTGCCCTGGTGGGGCGCAACCGGGTGGGTGCGATTGTGTCGGGCGCGTGCCTGGTGGCAGGTTCGGCGCTGACCAGGTTTGGGGTCATGGACGCGGGGCACGCGTCCACACAGGACCCCAAGTACGTGGTGGAACCGCAGAAGGCCCGTTTACGGGCGCGTCAAGAGGCGGGTATCACGCACGACTCAATTGTCACGTGAGGTGACTACCTGAGTGTAAAGACTGAGTCGGCCCGCGGTCATAACTCTAAAACGTCACCACTCCAGTTGCGCCGTAGCCACCTGTCGTGTGAAGCGACCACGACCGCACCTGGGTACCCCGGAATGGCTGCCTCGAGTTCAGTGACAAGCGCCAATGAGAGGTGGTTCGTGGGTTCGTCCAGCAATAGCACGTCTGGCGGATCGGCCAGCAGGCTTGCCAGGGCCAGGCGACGTTGTTGTCCCACGCTTAAAGCTTCGACGGGACGATTTTGGTCCCAGGGCGCGATTAGCCCAAACGTCGACAGAGGAACCTGCGCCGCCCGTGCAACTCCCACCATGTCTGCGTACGCCTGCGCTACCGTGCGACCTGACCCCCGGCAGTGAGGATCGAGAAGAGTGGTCTCCTGCGCCAACATGCCTACGCGCACACCACTACGACGAGTCAGGACACCTCGGGACGGAGATAAATCGCCAGCAAGCACGTAAAGCAAAGTGGACTTTCCCACCCCGTTTGCACCAGTGACCAGCAGTTTTGTGGACGGATCAACAGTCAGGGATACCGAAGCAAGCCGGTTCTCAACGCTGACCTTCGCGGCGCTGAGAACGGTACCAGTTTTAGCCGGTTCAGGTTTACTAGCGGCGGTCAGACCTTGGAACTCTAGCTCTCGAGGTGGACGCCGAATTTGTCGTTGTTGAAGCTCCTCTAACCGTGCACGAGCGTCGTTCACGCGGCGCGAGACAACTTTAGCGTTCCGGTCAGCGTAGAACTTTTTGGCCATTCGAATCTCACTACGAGGTTCGCGGCCCGGATGGCCGACCGTCCGACTGTTACGCAACGCGGCGCTTAACCGTTTGAGCTCTGCTTGTTCTTCTTCGTATTGGAGCTCCCATCGGTTTCGGACTTGTCGACGTTCATCTAGATAGTCGGTGTAGGTGCCCGTGTAGCGAGTGACGCCCACGCCTGAAGCTGGACCGGCCGAGATGTCTTGTGCCTTATGAGGTACTGGGCGGGGGTCAAGGTCAACCAAGCCGGTGACAGACTCATCGAGGAACGCGCGATCGTGACTTGCTATCAACACAGGTCCAGACCACTCGGCCAACATTTGGCACAAGTGCTCGGAAGCTGCGTCGTCCAGATGGTTCGTGGGTTCGTCCAGCAAAAGTACGTCCGGTCGAGAAAGCAACAGCCACACCAGGGACAGGCGGGCACGCTCGCCACCTGACAAGGATCCAGTAGGAAACTCACGGTCGAGGTGAGCGAGCCCGAACCCTGCCAGCGTTGTGCTGATCCGGGCATCTACTTCCCAGGCTCCCAATCGTTGAGCAGTGTCCAAGGTTGTGGCAAGGTGTTCGGCAGCACCTGGCGTATGTGGATCCTCAGCCAGCGCTTGTGAAGCCTGTTCAACTGCTTCTGCAGCTCGCCGGGCATGGGCTACGGCAGACTCGAGAGCGTTAGCGACAGAATCGTCCATGTCAAAAGGCGGACGCTGGTGTAATAGGCCAACCGTAGCCAATCCCCCTGGCCGAGACACGCGGACAATTCCGGTGTCTGGTTGAGTGTGTCCAGCAATGATCCGCAATAACGTGCTCTTGCCAGAGCCGTTCTCCCCGATCAATCCCACACGGCTGTCAGCAGGAACGGAGAAAGAGATATCAGTCAGGACACGACGGTCGCCAAATGATTTAGAGATCCCCTCAACTCGAAGGTGAGCAGGGGATGACGCAGGTGCGCTGGTGGTAGACATAAAGATCCTCGTGGTCGCGCGATCTCCCGCCGGGCACAGCCTCGGTCGCGGGAGCGGAACGAAGATCACTTGAGCATGAGGCCATCATACACAAGGGACTTCACCAGATATGTGGCAGGGGCTATTCTTAGCTGATCTGGATTCCCGGTTCGTCCGTGGTGTAGCCGATGATCGGGTGGCCCGGAATCTCACCTACGAGCAACAGTCCACCCGAGGTTTGAGCGTCGGCCAACAGGATCACGTCGTCATCGCTGACGCCTGCGCCTACCTGAAACTGTTCAGCCAGGTTCGACTTCACCCAGTCCAAGTTCCTGCGTGAGCCGCCGGGGATGAACCCTTCGCTCACACTTGTTCTGGCAGCGTCCAAAACGGGTACAGCGGACATGTCGATACGGGCACCTACTCCGGATGCGCGGCACATTTTGAACAGGTGACCCAGCAGACCAAAACCGGTGACGTCGGTGGCTGCGGTGATACCGGCTTGTGTTGCGGCAACCGCGGCTTCACGGTTGAGCGTGGTCATGGATTCGACGGCTTCAGGGAACACGTCGCCGGTTGCCTTGTGGCGGTTGTTGAGGATTCCCACGCCCAGTGGCTTGGTCAACGTAATGGGAAGGCCCGGCTTAGCAGCGTCGTTGCGCATGAGCGCGTCAGGGGTCACGGTACCGGTCACCGCCATGCCGTATTTGGGTTCAGGGTCGTCCACCGAGTGCCCACCGATCACGGGAACCCCTGCCTGTTTACCAACTTCGAGGCCACCGGCCAGCACGTCCTTGAGCAGAGACGGCGGCAGGACCTCACGGGGCCAGCCCACCAGATTGATGGCCACCACAGGGGTGCCACCCATCGCGTAAATGTCGCTCAGTGCGTTAGCCGCTGTGATGCGTCCCCAGTCGAACGCGTCGTCAACGACAGGGGTGAAGAAGTCGGCTGTTGAGAGCACAATCGTGTCGTTGCCAATACTCACTGCGGCCGCGTCGTCACCGTCGTCCAAGCCAACGACAACCGAGTCGTAGTCTTGGCCAGCCAAGCCTTTCACGGCTTCTTCGAGTTCGCCCGGCGGGATTTTACAGGCGCACCCACCACCGTGAGCAAGGGACGTTAAACGTGGAAGATCGTGAGCAGTCATGGCCCCAGCGTATCCCAGGCTCACAGCTCATGCGCGTAGCGCACCTCACGTGTGCAACGATGTTTTCGATGTGCGTGTGAGCGCGCATTCAACCAAGCACCGGCTATGTGGGAGTACGTTTTCGATGGAGAACGCCAACGAACAAAATTTTGTCTTGACCGTTGCAGTGAAAATCAAACCAGCTGAATACGAGAAATTTGTGGACAGTGTCGAGGCAATGCTCCACGCTCATAAAGCTTCGAACTGGGTGATTGACCCATTCGGAACTGACGAGCAATTCGACTTCTACGAAGAAATGTTAGACAACTAAGTGAGGCCCTTCGATGGTAGGTTTTGCTCATGGAGGCGTCCGGGTCCTGGTGGGCCCCGCAGTCTTCAAAACTGTTGAAACCGAGTAGCTCGGTTTGGCGGGTTCGATTCCCGTCCGCCTCCGCCACAGGAAGGGGACACGTGTCTGAAGATCCGCGTCGCAATTTGCCACGCACCGATACTCTGCTGGCCAGCGACTGGGTTCGCGCAGCCTCAACGCACCTCAACGCGACCACCACGCGGGCCATTGTCCGCCGGCACTTAGACCGCGCACGCACGCAACCTTCCTTCACCTCGGCGACCTTCCGTGACGGCCTCACCGCAGACCTCACCCGCTTCAACTCCGGCATCTACCGCGCCACCATCAACGCGACAGGCGTGGTGGTCCACACCAACCTGGGTCGCGCCCCGTTGAGCCCGTGGGCCTCAGAAGTCGCCGGGCACACCGCCGCGTACGTCGACATTGAGATGGACCTGGAATCCGGCAAGCGAGGGCGCCGAGGTGTCGAAACCACCGACGCTCTCACCCTCCACGTGCCGGCCGCTGAGGACGCACTGGTGGTGAACAACTGCGCCTCAGCACTCATGCTCGTGGCCGCGCAGAGCAGGCCCGGTCGTCTCCTGCTTTCGCGCGGGGAGTTCGTGGAAATTGGGGCTGGTTTCCGTTTGCATGAACTCATGCGTTCGGTAGGTGCCACCATCACCGAGGTGGGTTCCACCAACCGCACCCACCTGGCGGACTATCGGCGTGAGTGTGAGGCAGGCGAGGTGTCCGCGATTCTCAAGATTCACCCGTCCAACTATGCGCAGTCCGGGTTCACATCCTCCCCCAGCACACGGACTCTGGCAGAACTGGCGCGCGAATACGACGTACCGCTTGTTGTGGACATCGGTTCGGGCCTTTTGGCACCCAACCCGCACTTGCCCAACGAACCTGATGCCACCTCGGAGTTGGAGGCCGGCGCAGACGTGGTGCTGTTTTCAGGCGACAAGCTGTTAGGCGGCCCGCAGGCCGGCATCATTCTGGGCAAGCGCCAGCTGGTCACACAGCTTGCAACTCACCCTTTGGCGCGCGCGGTGCGGGCCAGTAAATTCGTGTTGGCCACCTTGGCGGCCACGGTCGTGGGTGAGGAACCGCCCGTCCACACGTATGTGGGGCTCTCTTCTGAGAACCTCCGCGAGCGCACTGAAGCGCTGGCGGCAACCCTCAACGACGCCGAGGTGTCAGTCGAGATCACGCCCCACGCCGGTCGCGTGGGTGGCGGCGGTGGCACCGGGGTGGAGCTTCCCGGGTGGGCCGTGCGGCTGCCGGAGTCGGTTGCGAAGCCGTTGCGCGTGGGTGAACCGTCCGTGGTCACGCACGTGCAGGACGGTGCGTGCCTGGTAGACGTGCGGTGTGTTGACCCGTCGGACGATCACGTGCTTGCCTCCCGGATTATCGAGTGCGCCCGGGCTGTAGACGCGGACCGCTGACATGTCGTTTGTTGTTGCCACGGCCGGGCATGTGGATCACGGCAAGTCCGCCCTGGTGCGCGCCCTGACAGGTTCAGATCCAGACCGGTTAGATGAGGAAAAGCGGCGCGGGCTCACGATCGATTTGGGCTTCGCGCACTGCACGTTGCCCAGTGGCACACACGTGTCGTTTGTTGATGTGCCCGGCCACGAACGCTTCATTGGCAACATGTTGGCTGGGCTCGGTCCGGCCCCTATCGTGTGTTTCGTCGTGGCGGCCGATGAAGGCTGGTCGGCCCAGTCGACTGATCACCGTGACGCGCTGGAGGCTTTGGGAATCACCCGAGGTGTCATTGTGCTCACCAAGTGCGACTCGGCAACGCCTGAGCAGATCGCTCACGCGAGTTCCCAAGCCCGCACCGAACTCAGCTGCCTAACCGACGCGCCCCTGGTGACCACCTCGGCGGTCACTGGGGAGGGCCTCCCGGAACTCCTTGACGCCCTAGATGCGGTCACCAGTACGGCACCCCCACCTGCTACGGACGGGCGGGTGCGCACCTGGGTGGACCGCGCGTTCTCCATCACCGGCGCGGGCACAATCGTCACAGGAACCTTGGGCGAAGGCACGGTGACTACCGAGCAAGCCCTGGAGCTCGCCTCGGCGCAATCCCGCACCCGCGTCACGGTCCGGGGGTTGCAGAATCACAACTCCGCAGTCAGCAGCATCGCGCCGGTGTCCCGGGTGGCGCTGAACCTGCGCGGGGTCTCTGCACTGGACATTTCCCGAGGTGACGCCCTCATCACGCCGGATGCCTGGCATGTGGCGGACGTTGTGGACGTCGCTGGGGTGGCTGTAGACACGATTCCCACCGATGTCACCGTCCACATTGGCGCGGCTAGCCTGCAGGCACACGTGCGTCCCTTGTCTGGCCGCTACGCGCGCCTGAAACTGTCCCGCTCGATTCCGGTTCAGGTGGGTGACCGGCTGGTGGTGCGCGGAAGCGGGGAACGCGCGGTGCTGGGCGGTTTGACCGTGCTGGACGTGGACCCGCCCGAGCTTTTTCGGCGCGGGTCCGCCACTGAGCGCGCCCGCGCCCTGGAGCACTACTCCCCTGCCGATTTCACCGCTGAACTGACCCGTCGCGGGCACGTGCGGGAGTCCACGTTGACCACGTTCGGCTACGACGTGCCGACTGAGGCAGACCAGCTGCCGGCGGGGGTTGCGCGCATGGGTGCGTGGCTGGTGCGGCAGGACGTTGTGCGCGCGTGGGTGGCACAGGTTGCGGCGCTGCTTGAGGACGACGCCCGCGATCCGTTGTCTCGGGGAGTACCGCTTGCTCAGTTGGCGAAGCGTGTGGGGTGCCCGCGTGAGTTGGTGGAAGGTCTGGTTAAGACCCCCGCCGAGGTGGTTTCCGGCTTTGCCCGTCTTCCCGGCTCTGGTTCTTTGGGGGCTGCAGAGTCTGGTGTTGCGGAGCTGGAGCGGCGTTTGTCTGAGCGCCCGTTTGATGCGCCGGAAGCCAGAGATCTGGAGGATCTGGGCCTGGGTGTGCGTGAGCTTGCGGCCGCTGAACAGGCTGGCAGGCTGTTGCGTCTAGGCGACGGGGTTGTGGTGCTTCCGTCTACGCCGGCGCGGGCCATGCGGGTGCTGGCAGGGCTGTCGCAACCGTTCACTTTGAGTCAGGCCCGGCAGGCGTTGGACACGACCCGCCGGGTTGCCATTCCGCTGTTGGAACACACAGACGCCCGAGGTTGGACCACCCGTGTGGATGGCAACCTCAGGCGTGTGCGGGGTTAGTTTTAGTTGTCCTGGGTGGCGTCGTCGAGGTCTTCCTCTTCACCGTCTTCGTCGTCGAACTCTGCGTCATCGACGTACACCAGGCCGGAGTGGGCCAGCAGGACAGGCGTGTCCTGTCCTTCCCACGTGCCAATGAGCTGGCCTGGTTGAGCGGCTTCTTCTTGGCTGAGGCCCTCAAGGTCGAGTTCTGCGAACAGTTCAAGAACGCCGATGAGGTTTTCGTCGTCTTCTTCCTCTTCGAGTTCGATCTCACCGGTTCCGGTAACAGTCGCAAGACCCTCAGTGATGGGGGTTCGCGTGTCGTCTTCCACCAAGAACTGTTCAGCACCGCCCTGTTCTTCACTGATGGTGACGTCGAGTGCTTCTGCGAACACGGGGTCTGACATGCCCAGGTACACGTAGCGTGTGCCCAGCACCGAGTGTTCCATGGTGGTGATGAGTTCGTCTTCTTCCGCGTCTTCCAACGGTTCGGGGCGGTACACCAGTGGCACCTGAAGAACTGAGCCGTCGGGGGTACGCACAATGTGTACTTCCATGCCGATTTGGCCAGCAGGGTCGTCGAAACGGTAGCTTGCGAGTTTCTCGATGTCTGCTTCGTCGGTTCCTAAGACGGTGGCAAGCACCTGGTTCTTAGAAGGTTTAAGTTCTGCGTCGTAAATATCAGACATGGTGGGGCTCCTTTTATGCTTTGCGTGTGCCCGGAATCCACTCTCCGTCTTCCACTGTGTAGTCGGCGAAGATCGCGGGGGCTTCCTTCTTCATGATCTCACCGATCTTGTTAAACACGAGGCGAATTTCTTCCTCTGCGCCTTTCGCGGTGCGCATCTCGATCACGTGGCGCAGCGTGCGCAGGTTCGCGGTGAACACGATCCCGGTTGCCAGTCCTTCAGGAGCAAAACGGCGCATGAACGATGTCATGTGCTTCTTGTGTGTAAAGTTCTGGCCTTCTTCGTCCAGCCCAAAGTGTTCGCTCATCCACTTCTGGTGCTCTTCCATCCGGTCCAGGAGGTCGAGGCTACGCTTCATGAGCTCTTCATCTTCACGCGCCCATTCGGGGAACCAGAAGGGAATGTCCTCTAAGCGTACGTAGCGCAAGGACTCTTGGGAGTATGCGGCACCTGCACGGTGGCGGATGAGTTCGTGGGTAAAGACGCGCGACACGTTGTGCAGAATGAACGTGTAGCTGGCGTGTTCCAGAACGGACCCGTGCTGGGAGGCGACCACGTTGCCCAAGTACTGTGTGGAGTCGGTGCGCACGCGCCCCACGTTTGGGTTAAGACCCGGTTCCCACGAGCGGTAACACATGCGTCCGGCGAATTCGAGCAAGTCTTCGCTGTCAGGGGATTCCTGTTCGCGTACGCGGTCTGACCACGCGGTTCCGCCTACTTCTTCAAGGTAGGCTGTGATTTCTTCCCAGTCGATTTTAGGGCGTGAAATCAGTTCAACACTGGGCTCAACGGGGCGCACGTGGGCTCCTTCTGTTGTGGTACTTTTGACTGCCAGTCTAGTGGCTTATGCGCGTGGTCCACGCGTACGTTTATGGAACTCGTTTCGTCCACTCTTCCGTGCCGAATTTCGTTTCGATGAGTTCGCGTGCTCGCTCCAGTTCCTGAGCGGTGACGCCGCCGTTGCTGGCCCCGGTTCTGCTGGTGAACGTGTCGATCATGGTCTCAATCACCCGTTCACGGCTCACACCCGTTTGGCTGCGCAGGGGGTCCACGCGCTTCTTCGCCGAAGCGACGCCCTTGTCAGAAATCTTAGCTTTTCCGATGCGCAGAACTTCGACCATTTTGTTGGCGTCGATGTCGTAACTCAACGTGTCATGGTGCAGAACAGCACCTGCGGACACGCGCTTCTGGGCTGCACCCCCGATTTTGCCGTGTTGAGACACGATGTCGTTGATGGGTTCGTAGCTTGCGTTGACCCCCAGTTGGGTAAGCGCATCCAGAATGAACTGGTCCATAAAAGCGTAGGACTCTTCGTAGCTCAGTCCAGCTACCAGGCTGTCTGGGGCGTAAATCGAGAAGGTCACACAGTTGCCACCTTCCATGAACATCGCTCCCCCACCTGAAATTCGTCGAACGACTTGCACGTCGTAGCGCGAAACGCCTTCAGGTTCGACTTCGTTGGAGTACGACTGGAACGACCCGATCACCACCGCGGTGTCGTCCCACTCCCAGAAGCGCACGGTGGGTTTTCTGCGGCCAGCAGCCACCTCTTCCAGAAGCACCTGGTCCAGTGCCACGTTTTCAACCGTGGGGCGTGACTCGTCGTGAAAGATTTCCCACTCGTGGTCCCAAAAATCGGTGGCACCTGTCAGACCGCGTCGCACCGCGAACGCGACATCAGCGGTGCTGAAACCTTGCAAGTCCACCTGGGCACCCACCTCGGCGGCGGCCTGAGTGACAGCCTTATCCAGCCGCTCAGTGATGCTCTCACGGCTATCCGCAATGCTCACGCCCGCCAAGGCGGGGGCCAACGCAAAGTACGCTTCTTCAGGCTCGAAGAAAAAGTCCCCGGACACTTGCGCGTGGGTGATGACACCGTCGGTGAGTTCACCGTCAACAACGACGAGTTTTCCGCCAGGGACTTTTCTTTCCGTGTGAAACGTGTTCATACAGTCGAGCCTACCGCTTTGGGACCAGGTTGCGGGAGCCTCGCCCGCCGAGGTGGGTTGCAGCTTTAGTCGAGTTCCTCGCCTGCGGTTTCCCGGCCAAAGAACACCATGACGATCACAGCGAGCACCACTAGGGCGCCGGTGAGCGCGAACGTGTTGACCAGCCCGATCGTTGGCCACAAGAGCGAACCGAACACAATGGGGGCGATACCAATGGCCACGCGACTGGCGGACGAGGCCCAGCCGAATCCGGACGAGCGCAGGCGTGTGGGGTACAGCTCGGTGACGTAGGTGTAGAGGGCGGGCACGGAAACTTGGATGAGGAATCCGAACAGTAGGATTGCGATCACTGCGGCGCGCGAAAGCTGTGCTCCGGAGTTTTCGAGTTCGAGCGCGAACCACACAAGTGCCCCTGATGCGAGCACAGCGGAGGAGCCCAGCACCCATTTGCGGCCAATGACTTCGATGAGGAGCGCTGAAGCGACCACACCGGCGATTCCGATCGCGGTCATGCCGCCCGTGGTGATGAACGCAGCCTGGTCGGTGAGTCCTTGTTTCTTAAGGATTCCCGGTAGCCAGGTCAGGGCCGCGTAGTACAGCAGAAGCACTGAAATGAACAAGACCCACGAGGTGAGCGTGATCTTCCACGAGTACTGCCATAGCAGGTTCACCTGTCCGGTCATGGCGCGCAAGCGTTGCATAAGAGGTGCAGCCTTGGGGGCTTCTTCAACGCCGTCGTGGGACCATTCGGTGACGTTGGCGCCGGTGCGGTTGACGAGTTTTCGGATGACTGCGTCTGCTTCCTGGTGGCGGCCCTGGGACAGCAGGTACATGGGTGATTCTGGGATGAAGAAGCGGACTGCGACAATCAGCAGGGCAGGTAGCACCATGACCAGCATGATGGTGTGCCATGATGCGAAGCTCACGAGCCATGCTGAAACAACGGCGCAGAGGGTTGCGCCCACTGGCCACCAGCCGTCCATGGCTGTAAGTACGCGGCCACGGTGTTTCGTGGGGGTGAACTCGCCTACCAGGGCGTAGTCCACTGGGATGCACCCGCCTAGTCCAAATCCGGCGCAGAAGCGGAAGATGAGGAACAGTGCGTAGTTGGGTGCGAAGGCTCCCAGCACCGTGAACGCGGAAAAGATCAGCAGGGTCAGTGTGAACGCTTTTTTGCGTCCCATGCGGTCGGCGATTCCGCCCCAGATGAAGGCTCCCAAGGCCATTCCAATGAGGTTGGCGGTGGCGATCCAAGCCGCCTGCCCAATGCTTAAGCCCCACTCTTTTGCCAACAGTGGGATGAGGAACCCGTTGAGGGCCACGTCCCACGCATCGAACATGAATCCAAGGCCACCCACAATGAAGATTGCGCCTTGAACATTCCATTTCCAGGGGAGGTTTGAAACCACCTGTTGTGCCGTTGGCACGTTTGTTGCCACACGATTCATGACAGTTATTCCTATCTGAAGTGGCGCGCCGATCAGATCTGCCGACCGGAATTTGTATGCCGTCACTGCGGCCTGGAAGTTGATTGGCTATTGAGCCCTTCCACGAGCTAGGTCACACACCTTACGCGCTTAGCGGTACACCTTACTCCATTTTTTGAGTGGGGTGAAAACGGAGGGGCTAAATGCGAGACACCGCGAGGGCCCCCGAAGGGGCCCTCGAGAGGAGTTCTAGCGCGGTTTACGCCAAGGAGTTTAGACCAGGAGTTTAGGCCAGCTTGACCATCCAGCCTTCAGGTCCTTCTGCCCGGCCGTACTGAATGCCCAGCAGGGTCGAGCGAAGTTTCATCGTTACTTCGCCTGGTTCTGTGCTCTGCTCAATCGTGAAGTCGTCTGATACCAGGCGTCCGATTGGTGTGATCACCGCAGCGGTTCCACACGCAAACGCTTCAACGATTTCACCGGCAGCGGCACGTTCACGCCATTCGGCAACCTCGATGTCACGCTCAACAGGGGTCAGGCCAATCGAAGGCGCCAGTTCCAGCAGTGAACGGCGGGTCACACCGTCCAGAATCGTTTCTGAAACGCTTGGTGTGATCAGTTCGTTGTCCTTGGTGACCAGCATGAGGTTCATGCCACCCAGTTCTTCCAAGTACTTGGACTCTTTAGCGTCGGTGAACATCACCTGCTGGCAGCCCTTTTCAGCCGCTTGGTTACCGGCCTGCAGAGATGCTGCGTAGTTACCACCGCACTTGGCGAATCCGGTTCCGCCGGTGCCAGCACGCTTGAGGTCCTTGGACAGCCAAATGTCAACAGGCTTGATCCCGCCTGCGAAGTACGGTCCGGCTGGTGACGCGATCACGTAGTAGTCGACTTCGTGGCTTGCGCGGACACCCAGGAACTTTTCGGAGGCGATCATGAAGGGGCGCAGGTACAGCGAGACTTCGTCAGCTGCGTCCTTCGGGGTTGCGACCCACGCTTCGTCGAGTTCAACCAACGCACGGAGGGATCCGACGAAGTCTTCGGCTGAAATTTCAGGCAACGCTAGACGGGCTGCTGACTTGTTCATGCGTTCCGCGTTCTTGGTGGGGCGGAACGTCCACACGGAACCGTCAGCGTGACGGTATGCCTTCATTCCTTCGAAGATTTCCTGCGCGTAGTGGAAAACTGCAGCGGCAGGGTCCAGAACCAGTGGGCCGTATGGCTTCACGGTGTGTGCGTGCCACCCTTGGTCCTTGGTGTAACGGACGTGGCTCATGTGGTCAGTGAAGTAGTCACCGAAACCTGGCTTAGCCAGGATTGCTTCGCGTACACCCTGTGGAGCGGGCTGCGAGTTCTTCTGCTGGACAAATGTGCTCATAGTAAGTCTCCATTAACTCGATTCGCTTCTGTGACCGATGTTACTCCCTTAGCCAATGCGTTGCGCGATCGCATCCCCGATTTCTGAAGTTGAACGCTTCGCATCGCCCCGTTCAACGATGTCAGCTTCGACCGCTGTTTCGATTGCTTTGGCCGCAACATCCAGGCCCAGGTTCTGTGCCATGAGAGCTGCAGACAGGATGGTTGCGGTGGGGTCTGCGATTCCTTCACCAGCGATATCGGGGGCGGATCCGTGGATAGGTTCGAAGAGTGACGGCCCGGTTCCGGTGACGTTGAGGTTCGCCGAGGCGGCAAGACCAATCCCGCCCGTCACCGCGGCTGCGAGGTCGGAGATGATGTCACCAAACAGGTTGTCGGTGACGATCACGTCGTAGCGCTGTGGGTCGTTGACAACGTACATGGTGCAGGCGTCGGCGTGTTCGTAGTTAACGGCCACGTCAGGGAACTCCGGCGCGATGTCTTTCACGACGCGTTCCCACAGGTTGCCGGCGTGGACCATGACGTTGGTTTTGTGCACGTAGGTGAGCCTCTGACGGCGCTTGTTGGCCTGCTCGAACGCGTAGCGGACGGCGCGTTCGACTCCGTAGCGGGTGTTGACGGAAATTTCGTTTGCCACTTCATGTTCAGTGTGAGCACGCAGGAAACCGCCCTGCCCTGAGTATGATCCTTCGGTTCCTTCACGCACCACGATGAAGTCGATGTTGCCGGGGTCTTTCAGAGGCGAGCTGGTACCTGGGAAGTAGCGGGAGGGGCGCAGGTTAATCGCGTGGTCGAGTTCGAAGCGCAGTTTGATGATGACGCCACGTTCAAGGACACCGGATGGCACGCGCGGGTCGCCGATAGCACCAAAGAAAATCGCGTCATGGGTGCGCAGCTGTTCGAGTTCTTCGTCGGTGAGGGTTTCGCCGGTTTCCAAGTAGCGTTCGGCGGATGGCCCGAATTCCTTGAGATCGAGTTCAACGAAATCGCCGCTTGCTTCGATTGCGCGCTTGAGAACTTTCAGTCCTTCTGGGACTGTTTCTTTTCCGATTCCGTCGCCGGGGATTACTGCAATTTTGAACGTAGTCATAGGGTTCACAGTAGCCGCACAGTCTCACTATTCAGTAACACATCTCACAACATGGTCGATTTGGTGCGAGTGTTACATACACTGCTCATATGCCCACAACCATTCGCAACAAAAGAGCCGCCGCTCTGCCCGCAAAACTGTCCCGAAGCTGGCTTCTGGTCAACGCGATCCGCCCCGAATCGTTTGAACCAGCTCAAACGAGCGAAGCAGACTCCGTGATTTTCGACCTCGAAGCAGCCGTTCCAGACGTTTCCAAGGACCAAGCGCGTGCCAATGTTGTCAAGGCTTTGTCCACCGACATGGCAGGGTGGGTCCGCGTCAACTCGATCACAACGCCCCTGTGGGAAGAAGACTTGGATGCCCTCAACGGGCTCCCGGGCCTCAAAGGGGTCATGTTGCCCAACACTGAGGAGCCGGACCAGGTCACCCTGACCGCAATGCGGGCCGGTGCGGGCATCCCAGTTTTAGCGCTCATTGAAACAGCAATTGGTATCGAAGCTGCGACCCGCATCGCACAGGCACCGGGCACGTTCCGCCTGGCCCTGGGTACTAATGACTTCCGCAAGGACACGGGTGTGGGCGATGACCCCATGGCACTTGCCTACGCGCGCTCACGGCTGGTCGTTGCCACCCGTGTGGGCGGTTTGCCTGGCGCAATCGATGGCCCCTCCCCCGCGAGCGCAAACTCCAAAGCCCTGCTCCATGACTGCGGGTGGACGTTGAAGATGGGCATGACGGGCAAGCTCATTTTGAACCCGCAACAGGCTGTGACCACGAATGACGCGTTAGCACCCAGTGAGGATGACCGCACGTGGGCGCGCAAAATGCTGGAGGAAGCAGAATCCGCCGGCGATGACGCGATCGCCGACGGCTCCTACCTGCCCCGTCTGGCCCGCGCAAAGAAAATTGCGCAACTGTCAGACTCCTATGGGCTGTGGAAGAACTGAGTTACTCCTCTTCGATATTCGCAACCCGAGCGAAGCTCGCCCCGATTTCAGAAGCGACGGTGTTAACGACCTCGGCCGACACTTCCGAATCAACCGCGAGCACGGCCAACGCCTGATCGTTGTTGGGCGAAACCTGCATGGCTTCAATGTTGATGTCCAGGTTGCCCAACGCCTGACCAAACAGCCCAATGACGCCGGGGCGGTCGTCGTATTTGAAGATGACGAGGTGGTCGTTGAGTTTCATTTCGAGGTCGTAGCCGTCGATTTCGGTGAGCTTCTGTACGTCCTTGGGGCCGGTAACGGTTCCAGCGACGCGGATTTGTTGCCCCGCCGAGGTGGCAGCGACAAGCGTGACGACGTTGCGGAAGTTCTCGCTTAGGGGTTCGGTGGCGAGTTCGACGGTGACGCCGCGTTCTTGCGCAAAAAGTGGGGCGTTGACGTAGGACACCGCGCCGTCGACCACGTCGAGGAACAGTCCCTTGAGGGCAGACAGTTTGAGGACGCTGACGTCTTTTTGGGTGACTTCGCCGCGCACTTCGACGCGCAGGTGAGTGACCGGATCGCCTGCCATGGCTGAAACGACGCGACCCAGGCGTTCCGTGAGGGCAATGCCGGGGCGGACTTGCGGGTCGATTGCACCACCGGCAACGTTGACAGCGTCTGGCACGAGTTCACCGGCAAGGGCTTTACGCACGGACTGGGCCACAGCGATGCCGGCTTTTTCTTGGGCTTCGGCGGTGGAGGCGCCCAGGTGTGGGGTGACGTTGATGCGGTCGTGTGCCATGAGAGGTGAGTCCACGGGTGGTTCTTGGGTGAACACGTCGATACCGGCGCCACCTACGCGGCCGTCTTCAACGGCTTTGGCGAGTGCTGCTTCGTCCACGATTCCTCCGCGGGCAACGTTGATGATGCGCACGGTGGGTTTGACTTTGGTGAATGCTTCTTCGCCGATCATGCCGATTGTTTCAGGGGTTTTTGGCATGTGAACGGTGATGAAGTCAGACTGTTCGAGGAGCTCGTCAAGGCTCACAACGGTCACGCCCATGGCAGCTGCGCGTGCCGCGGAGATGTAGGGGTCGTAGCCGATGAGGTTCATGCCGAAGGCTTTTGCGCGTTCAGCGACCAGGCCACCGATGCGTCCCAGGCCCACGATGCCCAGGGTCTTTTCGTAGAGTTCGACGCCGGAGAGTTTGGAGCGGTTCCACTCCCCTGCTTTGAGGGAAGCGTGACCTGCACCGTAGTTGCGTGCTGAACCCAGGATGTGCGCCATGGTGAGTTCGGCTGCCGAAATGATGTTGGAGGTAGGCGCGTTGACCACCATGACGCCAGCGCGGGTGGCGGCGGGGATTTCTACGTTGTCAAGACCAACACCGGCGCGAGCGATGACTTTGAGTTCTGGGGCTGCTGCGATTGCCTCTGCGTCCATTTTGGTTGCGGAGCGGATGAGCACGGCGTTGACGTCTTTGAGGGCGGGCAGGAGTTCGGCGCGGTCTGCCCCGTTACATTTCCTGATTTCAAAATCTGGCCCTAGTGCGTCGACGGTGGCGGGTGATAGTTCTTCTGCAATTAGGACAACGGGTTTCACTGTGCCTCCTGAACACGTGCTGACGACCCAGGTGCGGAATACGGGCCTATACGTATCTTATTCATGGCGATGAATATGTTTTACAGCGGGGGTGGCGTTCTACGCGGAACATTTCATACCGCGGGACGATGAACAACCCGTGCCTTCTACCTAAACTAATGGGCATGGGAAAACCGTGGCATGTGAGGGCATCACAGTTTATGTCGGCCCACATGTGGGTGGTTGACTCGCTTATCTTCGCTGCTCCGCTGGTGCTCATTTCTGTCGGGCTTCCGGCGTATGAGCCCGGACCTCGCGGGGTGATTCAGACCGTGGTTTTGACCGCGATGAGCGCTTCACTTGTGTTTAGGCGAACGTTTCCCCTGGTCACGGGATGGATTGTGGTAGCGACTGGGTTTGTTTACGCCTTGACGTTTGCGTTCCCGCACCCTGCCCTTATCGCCGTCCCCGTGACGGTGCACGCGGTCACTGCTTATGCACCTCGGCGGTGGGGAAAGGTTTTCCTGGGCATTGGAATTGTGGCGGCGTTCATTTTTGCGGCCAGTAATTTCGCTTACTTTTATGTGTCTGGTGCCAGGCTTTCGGATGCCACCGCTGGCGAACTGCTGTTCATAGTTTTGGCGGGGTTGGTTTTCCCCATGGTGACGGTGGCGCTTGCGTGGACGCTTGGGGATATTCATTGGCGTAAGCGTGACGATACGCAGAGGATTGCTGAGCGTAACACGCTGCTGGAGCGTGAACGTGAGAATGAGATTCGCCTGGCTTCTGATGCGGAGCGGATGCGGATTGCACGCGAGATGCACGACATCGTGGCCCACTCGATGTCGGTGATTATTACGCAAGCTGACGGTGGTCGTTATGCAGCGAAGGCTTCACCTCAGGCTGCTGTAGATGCGTTGGAAACGATTGCAGAGACTGGCCGTGAAGCGCTGGGTAATTTGCGTGGGATGTTGGGGGTTCTGCGTGATCCCAGTGCCAGTGCGCAGACTACTCCGATGCCAGGTATTGAGGACCTCGGGGCGCTTGTTGAGAATGTGCGGGCGGCGGGGCTTGAGGTGACGCTGCGTGTTGCGGCTGATGTGCCCGCGTTGGCGCCGGCGGCTCAGTTGGCGGTGTTTCGGATTGTGCAGGAGGCGCTTACCAACACGATGAAGCATGGTGGGCCGGAAGCGCGTGCAGATGTCACGGTGGAGCCTGGTGAGGCGGGGGTCGTGGCACGAGTTGTTTCTACCGGGCGGGCCGAATCTGCTGTGGCGCCAGGGTCTGGGGCGGGCATCCAGGGCATGGAGGAGCGCGCGCATATTCATGGGGGCTCGCTGGTTGCTGAACCCACTGAGACTGGTTTTTTGGTTGAGCTGTCGTTGCCGGAGGATGTTGCGTGACTGTTCGGGTGTTGCTTGTTGACGATCAGGTTTTGGTGCGTGCGGGTCTTGCGATGGTGATTGATTCGCAGGATGACATGCGGGTGGTGGCGCAGGCGGAGAACGGTCGTGAGGCGGTTGAAGCTGTGCGGGCGCATGCGGTTGACGTGGTTCTCATGGATATTCGCATGCCGGTTTTGGATGGGCTTTCTGCTACGCAGGAAATTGTGGCCTTGGGTGATGCCGGGGCGTTGCCGCAGGTGCCCACGATTATTGTGTTGACGACGTTTGATACGGATGATTATGCGTTGACGGCGTTGCGGTCGGGGGCGAGCGGGTTTTTGTTGAAGGATGCCCGGCCCGAGGTGTTGCTGGACTCGATCCGGCAGGCGCACGTGGGTGGTGCGGTGATTGCGCCGACGACGACGCGCCGCCTGTTGGAGACGGTGGTCGCTGCGCCGGTGGTGCCTGATGAGCACGCGCAGAAGTTGGAGCGGCTCACGGCGCGTGAGCGTGAGGTGTTTGAGCTGGTGGCGCGTGGGAAGTCCAATGCTGAAATTGCGGGCGAGCTGTTTATGGCGGGCCCCACTGTGAAGACGCACGTGGGTCATATTCTGACCAAGCTCGAGGTGCGCGACCGCATCCACGCCGTCATCTTCGCCTACGAGGCCGGTGTGGTGTGAGGCGCTGAGCCGCTGTTTTGCTTTGGCTGACCCCGAGGCGCCCCGCGGGTTAGAGCAGCACCGGCTTACACGCCGTGGTTAGAACTGTGGAGACCAAAACAACCAAGATTAGAAGGGCGGTGGTTCTTCGCTGGGTTCCCAGGGGCGGGTGTCACCGTTGAACACTTCCGCTGCGATTGCGTATTCGTCAGCTACGTCACGGGGGAACTCCTGGGCCCACCCTGGACATTCAACAGGCCCGGGTTCAGGGCTGCCTGCCTCTGTGGGTTCTGCACCATGACCAGTCCCGGGTTCAGAGCGGCACGTGGTTTCGTGTTCTGTTGCGAGGTACTCATTAATGGTGTGGCTGATGTCTTGGTCGCCGGTGTCGAAGTACTCAAGTAACCGTTCGTACTGGAGTTGGTTAATCCGTGATTCTGGTGGGTAGACCAGCATGGCACCAATCCGTGGGAACACCCACGCCAGGGAACCGTCATCCATCTTGTCGACGCGTAATCGTTTCTGGGTTTTCTCCTGATGATGCCGCTTACACAACGGGTGCAGATTCTCCATCACTGTGAGCCCACCGTTTTCGGGGTCCTCGTGGTTGAACGGTTCGATATGGTCTTTTTCGCACACCCTGGCAGGTGTGGCACACCAGGGGGCACTGCAATCAGGATGCCTAGCTTCAACCATGCGTTTCAGAGCAGCTGGGATGTAATACTTCGTCGGCGTGGATTCTAGGACTACCCCGGTTTCGGGGTCTGTGAACATCTGGTACACCCACTTCGCCTGAGCGATCACCTCATCGGCAGTCTTTACGTCTAATGGCACCCGGCCATTCATCATCACCGGCACTCGGGCATCTAGGTCCACCTTGATCGGCAACCCGTAATCAAGCCCACTACCCGCACTATCGCCCGGCAGGCTGTTAGTCCCTGGTGGCGCACTACTCCCTTGGTCCTCATGTATTCGTTCGTCAGTTTGGTTTCTTCTGAAGTCTTGATCTGATTCGGGTCTGCGTTTATCTGCCCCGGGGTCTTTCCCTGAAACTGTGCCCCGGTATTTGTCCCTGTTTTTGTTTGGTGGCGGTAGGTGCGTGAGGAAGTGCAGGACCGGGACTGTGACAGTGATACCGGCTTGGGCTTTTAACCATTCTTCTTTTTCAGGCATCGACACGCACAACTCAAGCTC
>NZ_JASPDO010000012.1 GCF_030230605.1 Brevibacterium sp. UMB1308A | reverse complement strand
ACACCCGATGCTGGCACCCACGTTACGAAGAGACCTCGAACAAAGCCGGGCCACGTCCCTATCAGCAGTCAACGCGCGTCCTGGACTCCTGGCGGCAACACCCCCCGGATCATCGATGACAGGGCGAAAAGCCATACCAGGACCAGCGACCAGATCCTCTGATGAGGACCTACAAATGAATGTAACGGGTTCCTTGGTCAGGGTTAATGCTCAAAATGTGTGTATGGGTCGGGCGTGTCAGGTGGTTTTCTCTACAACCCAAGTCCATTTTTCTCGAGGTTTGTAGAGTAACGGGCCGATTTTCGCGCGAAAACGTGAACAAAACGAACAAAAGTGGCAATTACTCTACACTCGTGTTCGAGGTTTGTAGAGTAAACGGTTCTTCGCATCTGCGGGGTGGGACAGTTCATATGAAGCGCTCCGGGTGATCAAGTCCCGACCAGATATCGCGCCGTTATTAAGGACAGGGCAGAACCTCTATAGAACCGGCGTTACCGACTAGTGAGTGAAGCAACTTTTTAGCGTATTCTCATGCTTTCGTTAGACTTTACGGGTTCATTGTGACCCCAACTGGGAAGAGTTTATGTCTTCATCACTGAGTGACGAACACGAAATTCAACATCAAGTTCAGAACAAGGTACACGATGATGACTCTGACGAAGTCATTATTGAAAAACTTAAACGTCAAGGCGTACGAATTTCTAAAGGTGGAGTGACGCCTTTTGTCTTTTGGCCCTCGCTGATCGTCGTTTTAGCAGTGGCCATCATCGCAATCGCGGCACCTGAAGCCACAGGTAACGCGCTTGTCGCCATGCAGAGCTGGATTGTAGGCACGCTGGGCTGGTGGTACATGCTGGTCATCGCCGCCTTCATTGCATTTGCCCTGGTAGTTGCGTTCTCCAAGTACGGTTCCATCAAGCTTGGCCAAGAGAACGACAAACCAGAGTTCGGTCTATTGTCATGGTTTGCCATGCTGTTCGCAGCCGGTATGGGAATCGGCCTGGTGTTTTATGGTGTGGGCGAACCGCTCATCTACGCGACCGTGGACCCCAAACCAGGCTGGCCAGAAGACCAGGCCATGCGCGGCCAGCTTGCGATGGCACAGACCTTCGTGCACTGGGGTCTTCACCCCTGGGCCATCTACGCCGTCATTGGGCTTGCCCTTGCATACGCCGTTCACCGGCGCGGCCGTCCCGTCTCGATCCGCTGGGCCTTGGAACCGCTCCTGGGTGAGCGCGTCAAAGGCTGGATGGGTGACGTCATTGACAACCTCGCGGTGTTCGGAACCATCTTTGGTATCGCAACCTCGTTGGGACTAGGAGTTCAGCAGATCGCAGCCGGGCTAGCAGAGCTGGGCGTGGTCGGCGAAGCTGACAACCGCCTCCTGGTCATCTTGATCGTTGCAATTACGTTCCTGGCCACGCTGTCTGTGGTGAGTGGCCTGGGTGCTGGTATTCGCTGGCTGTCGAACATCAACCTGTCGCTTGCGGGCATTCTGCTGATCAGTGTGCTGTTGGTGGGTCCTACGCTGTTCCTGTTCCAAAACTTCATCGAATCGATTGGCGTGTACTTGGCCAATGTGCTCAACATGACGTTCGATGTGGGTGCCTACACGGGTGACGACGGGGCCACGTGGAACTCTTCGTGGACCATCTTCTACTGGGGTTGGTGGATCTCCTGGGCACCATTTGTAGGTGTTTTCATTGCCCGTATTTCCCGAGGTCGTACCGTCCGCCAGTTCATCGCAGGTGTCCTTTTGGTTCCGTCTATTGTGGGCTTCTTCTGGTTCTCCGTGATGGGTGGAGCAGGTATTTACCGCCAGTTCTTTGGTGAAGGCGATCTGGTGAATGAAGAGGGCGAGGTCGTAGCAGAGGCCGCGCTGTTCCACGTGCTGTCCGACCTTCCCATGGGATCGATCCTGTCGGTAATCGCAATCATCCTGGTGGCGATTTTCTTTATCACGTCTTCTGACTCTGGTTCGCTGGTTGTGGACATGCTGGCCTCGGGAGGTCACCCCAACCCGCCGGTATGGTCGCGTGTTCTGTTCGCAGTGCTGGAAGGTGCCCTGGCGATCGGCCTGTTGCTGGCCGGTGGTTTGACATCCCTGCAGGCGGCCGCCCTTGCAACAGCCCTTCCATTCAGCGTGGTGTTGCTGTTCATGTGCGTGGCGACCTTGCGGAGCTTCAAAGCCGATATGTCGGCGATTGAACGCGAACGTCTGCGTGAGGTTTACCGCACCATTAGCGAATCGTTGGTGGAAGACTTTGACGAGAAGTTTGGTCGCCCAGTCGATGCGCGTATCGACGATCGTATCGACTACCGAATCAGCCGCACCCGCGGCGCTATGAACCGTAAAAAGTAGCGTTCACCTGGATTAATACGCCCACCCTGTGATTCATCTCACAGGGTGGGCGTTTCGTTTCCACACGTTCGAGGCTACATAAGCTACCGAAAATTGCATTCGACCTTTTGGAGGCCCCATGCTCGGACTTATCGGTGTGCTACTTGCGCTCGGACTGCTCATTTTTCTCGCCTACCGTGGCTTTAGTGTTCTGTACCTAGCGCCCATTACAGCGCTTGTTGCTGTTGCTTTTGCCGGCTTGCCTCTTGTGGCCACCTACACACAGATCTTCATGCCTGCGGTCGGAAAGTACATCATCACGTACTTTCCCGTTTTCGCTCTGGGTGCGATATTCGGAAAGCTCATGTCGGACACCGGCTTTGCGAAAGCGATCGCACTGTGGATCGTGAACACTATTGGGGCGAAGCGTGCAATTTTGGCCACGATTCTTTCCGGTGCAATTTTGACCTACGGCGGTGTCTCGGTGTTCGTGGTGTCGTTTGCCCTGTTCCCAATCGCAAACCAGATGTTCCGTGCAGCCGACATTCCTAAGCGTCTGGTTGCGGCCTCGATGTTGGCTGGCGCCGGGACCTTCACGATGACTGCACTGCCGGGCACGCCCGCTATCCAAAACGCGATCCCTGGTCCCTTCTTCGGAACTAACGCATTCGCCGCACCCGTTTTCGGTATCGTGTGTGGGCTCCTCATGTTCGCTCTGGCGTCCGTGTGGCTCGGCTGGCGTGCGAAGAAGCTCATGGCCGCCGGAGAAGGTTACCAAGACTCGAACACTCGCCCCGGCTTTGGTGAGACGGACCAAGCCGAGCAAAACAACGGCGACACCGGCACCTCATCAGGTGCAACCACCTCTGCGGTGACCCAAAAAACTCCGAACGCAATGCTTGGTCTGGTGCCCATCCTGATCGTGATCGTGACCAACTTTTCGCTGGTCACCTGGGTCTTTCCTGCGATGGACTTTGCGTACCTGCAAGAAGAAACCTACGGCAAAACCGATATTTCCAAAGTGGGCGGTATCTGGGCGATTGTGATCGCGTTGTTCTTCGCTTGTCTGTTCACCCTGGCTGTAGGTTGGCGCCATATGAAGGACGCTAAAGAGTCGCTTAACCAGGGTGCGACCGGGTCCATGCTTCCTATTTTCAACACCGCGTCCGAGGTGGGATTCGGCGCGATCATCGCGAGCGTCCCAGCGTTCTCAATTGTGCGTGACGCGGTTTTGAGCATCCCGGGCAACCCGCTCATTTCGCTGGCTGTCGCCATCAACGTGCTGGCCGGTATTACGGGATCAGCCTCCGGTGGTATGAGCATTGGGCTAGAAACCTTGGGCGCGGACTATTTGGCGCTTGCCCAACAGGCGGGTATTTCTCCTGAAATCATGCACCGTGTTGCAGCTATTGCTTCAGGTGGTATGGATTCGCTTCCGCACAACGGCGCTGTCATCACGCTGCTCACGATCTGCGGTCTGACACACCGTCAGTCCTATGCGGACGTGGGAGTGGTTTCAGTTGTCATTCCGATTATCAGCCTGGCGGTTGTTCTTGGGTTTACGCTCGTGTTCGGTCTCGTGTAAGTAGCCCTAACCACCACAAACCATCCCCACAACCAAGGAAGAGACATGACCAGCCACACGCACCCGTATGCTGAGCTGGCCGCCCGACTGGGTGGCCAGGCAAGCTACTTCACCACCTCGGAAGGTGAACTCACCGGCTACACGGCAGGCGACCTCGGCGCTTCCACCCCTGTGATCCTGGTGCACGGATGGCCGGAGTTCGCGTCCTGCTGGGAACCCATCGCACGCGAACTCCTCAAAGCCGGCCACCCCATCATTGCCTACGATCAACGCGGATACTCGCCGGGCTTGCGCCCCGAGGCGCTGGAAGAGTACACGGTCGAAAAGCTGGTGAACGACCTCGGCGAGGTTGCCACTGCGGCAGGCACTGACCGCTTTCACCTTGTGGGCCACGACTGGGGCGGCGTGATGGGGTGGGCCGCGGTTCCGCACATGCCTGACCGGATCGCAACCTTCACATCGCTGGCATCAGCGCACACGCGGGCGCACGGTGAAATGATCGCGCAGGACCCTGATCAGTACGAACGCATGGAGTACTTGCGTAAGATCCGCCACCACCCGGACCAGATCGTCACCAGCATGTTGCGCGATGACGCGGCGAAGCTCCGCGCGGTGTACCAGGGCGTTATCCCGTGCCACGTCGAGGACTCGTATGTGCAGCGCTTCAGTGACGCCGAGGTGTTTGCGGCCAGCCTGAAGTACTACCGCGCGCTGGGGTTGGGAACGGATATGCCCACGCAGCCGATCACCGTCCCCACGTTGTACGTGTGGGGGAGTGAGGATGCTGCATTTGCGCGCTGTTCCGCCGAGCTCACCGGCCAGTATGTTGAGGGGCCGTATGAGTTTGTGGAACTCACCGGGCGCTCGCATTGGTTACCAGAAGAAGCGCCCGAGGTGGTTGCAACTCATCTGCTCACACACTTTGCGCGGGGATAGCCTCCTGGCTACCCCCGCGCATGTAGTGGGTTTTGAGTCAGTTTGTGAGCGCGTTAACCGAAGATCGCCCGAAGAACCAAGACACCTACCGCGCCCACTGCGGCTGCGGCAGGAACTGTGATGACCCATGCGAGCGCGATTGGTTTCATGAGGTTCCAGTTCGCCGCCTTGTTCACAATTCCCACACCCAGAACTGCACCAATGAGGATGTGAGTTGAGGACACTGGCAGACCCAAGACGGAAGCCAGCATGACAACACCGGCGGCTGCGAGCTCTGCGGTGAAGCCGGACGCTGGGTGCATTTCGGTGAGTCCTGAACCAACTGTCTTGATGACGAATCGGCCAATGAACCACAGTCCTGCGATCAATGCCACACCGGCGGTGACCATCACCGCGGCAGGTACGCCTGCTTCGTCGTTAATGGCGTTGGTTTTGAGCACGTCCAGAATCGCGGCGAATGGGCCAATTGCGTTTGCGATGTCATTTGAACCGTGGCTAAATGCGAACGCCGAGGCTGTGAACACCTGCATCCAGCTGAACAAGAGGAACGTGGAACGCGACAGGTCTTGTTTTTTGAGCGTGCGAGCAAAAATGAACACCGCCATCCACACGGATGCCGCGATCATTCCCAAGATCAGGAAGTTACCCACCGAACCGATGTCCAAGTGCAAGTTTTTCAAACCCTTGAACAGCATCATTGAGCCAATGACAACTGCTCCGAAAGCAGCCAGCAAGGGAACCCACGTTTCGAGTGCCTTGTGAGCGTTGATCTCTTTTGCGCGCTCTTCAATTTGGTGAAGGTCGCGGTAGTAGTCGGATTCGAGCTCTTCCGGGTCGTAGTTGTCCCGCAAGTACACTTCAGCGTCACGCGCCATAGCGTTGGTGTATGAGATCTGCTGCAGTTCGTCTAGACGTTCGAACGCCTGCTTGTGCGTGGTGCGGAGTTCGGCACGTTCACGCTTAAGTTCGCGGAGTTTTACGTCCATGCGTTCGTTGAACACCAGAATGTGCTTCTTGATCTGGCTGAACATGAGCCATGCGACTACGCCACCCAAAAGTGGGGACAGCACCCAGGACAAGACGATCTTGCCGATTTCTGACCACTGCACCATGGACCAACCGCCACTGCCGGTAACGAATCCCAGGGTCAGGGCGGCGCCCACAATACCTCCCACGATCGAGTGGGTGGTGGAAACGGGCCAGCCCATGCGGGTTGCCACCAAGAGCCACAGGGCTGCACCCAGCAAGGCAGACATCATGATGAACACGAAGTCCATGGGGGCGAGGTCGATCGCGTTCAAGTCCACGATTCCTGAACGCACGGTTTCGGTGACTTCACCACCGGCAAGAACAGCGCCGCTGACCTCGAAGATCGCCGCGACAACGAGCGCTTGCTTCATGGACAGAGTTCCGGCACCCACACTCGTTCCAAACGAGTTTGCAACGTCGTTACCACCGATGTTGAAGGCCATGAACAGGCCAAAAACGATCGTGGTGATCAGCAGGATGCGGTTGGCGCTCGGGTCGACATAACCAAAGGACCACAGAGTGAAGGACACCAAGGCGATCGCCATGAGCCCACCAAAAGCGATGTGCCACCAACGGTCTGGCCCCAAGAAGCCGGACGTTTTAGGTGTAACTGACGTGCCTGGCTTTTCGTCAAGAGATGCAGACATAACAAACCTTTCGTCGTACGTACACATGGTGACGCTGACGGTTAACCTCAAAGGCATGGGTACGTGAATTTTGAGTGACAAATGCATTTACTTTTGTGCGTTTGTTTTTAAGGTAGGTCTGCGAACGCTTAGCTACGTGAAACACAGCTCACTGTGACACGAGGGCATGAAACCAGTGCCGGTGAGTGATAAAACAGAAGATCCAAGGATCACTGTACGAAAGGAACGATCATGACAGTCCCACAGCTGACGCTGAGCGACGGCAATACCATCCCACAGCTGGGATTTGGTGTGTGGCAAATATCCACTGACGACATCGTTCCAGCGGTCACCACGGCGTTGGAGACTGGGTACAGGCACATCGATACCGCCGCAATTTACAAAAACGAAGAAGGCGTAGGACAGGCGATTGCCCAGAGCGGATTAAACCGCGACGACCTCTTTGTCACCACGAAGCTGTGGAACAACCGCCACACTGATGCGCGCGCTGCTCTCGAAGAAAGCCTGACCAAGCTTGGTCTGGACTACGTGGACCTGTACCTCATCCACTGGCCAGTTCCAGAACAGAACAAGCGTCTGGAAGCGTGGGCTGCCCTTGAACAGGCGCAGGCCGACGGGTTGGTGAAATCACTTGGTGTTTCTAACTTCCGCGAAAGCGACCTCTATGAACTGGCAAAACACGGTTCGGTTCGCCCTGTGGTCAACCAAATTGAGCTCCACCCCACGTTCACGCAGAAGGAACTGAGCGCGTATAACGCCACATACGGTGTGGTGACCCAAGCGTGGTCACCTTTGGGCAGGGCCCACGATTTAGAGAACCCAACTGTTGTTCAGATCGCTGAACGCACCGGACGCACACCAGCTCAAGTGGTGTTGCGCTGGCACCTACAAGCTGGCCGGATCGTGTTCCCTAAGTCCGTGAACGAAAAGCGGATCAAGGAAAACTTCCAGGTATTCGACTTCGCGCTTTCCGATGTCGACATGGCCGCGATCAGCGCGCTCAACGCAGACAACCGGATCGGTCCTCACCCCATGGACTTAGGCGCCGAATGACCACGGCAGACGACTCAAGCGAAAAGCCCCACGAGGCTGAAACAAACCCTCACAATGCGCTGGGTATCGCAGCGTTTATCGCGTCGATGTCCTCGTTACTTGGGTTCGCGTTCATTGGCCCTATCGCGGGAATCATCATGGGCGGTATGGCGCGCAAACGTTCACGCGAAGACGGCCTGTCCGACAATGAGTTCGGTCGCTGGGGCGTGACCTGGGGAATCATTTTCCTCATCGTGAACGTAGTGGTCACGGCCGTGGTCGTCGGAATCCTGATCATGTCGTTTGCTCAAGACCCGTATGGGGCTCCCGGCCCTAACGCTCCGGCCAACTGATCTCCGCCCGGTCGCTTGCCAACTCACCGCCAACGTTTACATGACGGTGGCCGCTACGGTGCCGGCCGCCTCGGCGATGGCGTCCGTGTGGGACTCCTCAACTTCGCCAGTAAACGCAACCGGTTGCGCAACCAACTTCCACCCCAAACCGGTGGTGATCGCTTCCATGGCGCGTTCGGCGCCGGTCGTGTCAAAGCCACCGTGAATGAAGTAGCTGAAAGGGCGTCCCGAGGTGGGCTCCCGGACATCGTTGTACGTCGTGTCGAAGAAGTGCTTGAGTGCCCCGGAAATATAACCGAAGTTCGCGGTGGTGCCCAGAATGTAGGCGTCGGCGGACAGGACATCCTGCACGGTGGCCTCGAGGGCGGGTTTTTCAACGAGCGTGACGCCGTCGAGTTCAGGTAGCGTGAAAACATCGCGCACCGCTTGAGCGAGCTGCTCCACGCGCGGACTTGGCGAATGGTGGACGAACAACACTGTTGGTGTAGACATAGAGCCACGGTACAACGGACGCGCGTGTTGTGCGCATGCGACAGGAGAACACATGGCCCGAATCAAGGACCCGCTGGCGGGGCTCACCAGGCCAGACCCCAGCCACACCGATGAGCAGATCGCTACCGTTTTGCACTCGATGCCGGCCAGCGACTGGGTGGTGCTCACCGGGGCAGGGGTGTCCACGGATTCGGGCTTGCCTGACTACCGTGGCCCCAACTCTCCCAAACGAACCCCCATGACAATCCAAGATTTTCGCGCCTCGGCCAGCAACCGCAGGCACTACTGGGCCAGGTCGTTTTTGGGCTGGGAGACAATCCTGACCGCGCGCCCCGGACCCGCGCACCGCGAACTTGCGCGCATAGCCCCGGGTGGGATCATCACGCAGAACGTGGATGGCTTGCACCAGGCTGCCGGTAGTGACGGCGTGATTGACCTGCATGGGCGTTTGGACCGCGTGATCTGTTTGCAGTGCGAAAACCTATTTGATCGTCAGTGGGTGCAAGACGAACTTCAGGCCCTCAACCCGGACTTTGCGGATCAGTTGGGGGTACCAGCCGAGATGCTCGAAACCGCCCCCGACGGTGACGTGGCCGTTGACGACACACAAGATTTCACGGTTTTGCCGTGCCCCGTGTGCGGGGGCGATCTCAAACCCGATGTTGTGTTCTTTGGGGAGTCCGTTCCTGCGCAACGAAATCGGGAAGCGCACGCGCTAGCCGCCCGAGGTCGTGGCTTGGTGGTTTTGGGCAGTTCGCTCGCCGTGCTTTCTGGGTTGAGGTTCGTGAAGAACGCGTTTAAAGAAGGCAAACCCATTGTGGTTGTCACCGATGGGCCTACACGTGGGGATGAATTGGTGACGTATCGGTCAGTTTCCCGGGTAAAAGACTTCCTCCCGCTGTGGTAAACCTCTAGGCTTGAAACATGACGAACTTTGCTCGCGCAGAACGCTTGTCAGTCGCCGCTCTTCTACGTGAAGTTGGCCCCGATGCCCCCACTCTGTGTGAAGGGTGGACCACCCTGAATCTTGCGGTTCACTTGGTGATCCGCGACCGTTATCCCGCAGCTTTGCCGGCCAATGCCAGTGGCAAAGCGGGCAAGGTGGAATTTTTTGCGAAACGCACTGCTGCACGCGAAGCAGAACTGAAGGATCTTCCGTGGGACAAACTGGTGGGCATGGTTGCTGCCGGGCCAGGGGTTCTTTCTCCTATGGGGTGGACTCCGGTGGATGTGTTGACGAACACCGGCGAGTTCTATGTGCACCACGAGGATATTCGTCGAGCACGCAAGGGCTGGGAGCCACGCAACATTCTTCCCGAACTTGAAGCCCAGCTGTGGAACGTGTGCAAGCCACTGGCGCACTCACCCAGTGTTCGTAAGGATGGCCCGCTCATTGTGCGAGCTCCCGGGCACGGTGAACTTCACGTGGGCAATACTGACGAAGGTGCTGCGGTGCTGGAAGGTAAGCCGTCTGAACTTGTTTTGTTTTTGTTTGGGCGCAGGGACCACGCGCAGGTCTCGTTGCGTTCGTAGGGCTTTCGCCGCCGGTCTGTGGGCGGGTTTTAGCCCGAGGTGTCAGGCTAGTGTGAATTCCCGTCGGTTCCACGTGTGTCGGGTGGGAGGTCTGCGCGCGGGTCGTTAGGTAGAAGATGTTCGGAACCTTCTTGTTGCCTACGCATCTCTTCTTCACGCTTGACCATTTTTGCCCCAATATAAGCGTCTGGCCGGTTCATGGTGCGGTGAATGAGGTACCAGCCACCAAAAAAGGCCGTAATGAAGCAGGCCGCCACAATGATGATTGCAAGCATGTGAGGCTCGTCCACAGTCTCTCCTTATTTGGGGTTCTTCGGGGATAGATGCCCGAGGTGTTTCGCTGATGGACATCATACGCTCCCACTTTTTGCGCAGTGCGAGGGGTCGTGAACTCCACTGTGTCAGTGGGTGGCATTAGGGTAGTACATGTGTCTACCGCTCTTTACCGCCGCTACCGGCCCGATACGTTCGCTGACGTTATCGGCCAAGACCATGTCACTGGTCCGCTGAAAGCTGCCCTCGACAATGGGAAGGTTAACCACGCGTACCTCTTTTCCGGTCCGCGCGGTTGCGGAAAAACCACCTCGGCCAGAATCCTCGCTCGATGTCTTAACTGCGAACAGGGCCCCACTTCCACGCCGTGCGGGCAGTGCGCTTCGTGCCGTGACTTGGCCACGGGAGGGCCGGGATCTCTGGATGTTGTAGAGATTGACGCTGCTAGTCACAACGGTGTTGACGACGCGCGTGATCTGCGTGAACGTGCGGTGTATGCGCCGGCGCGTGACAGGTTCAAAGTTTTCATTTTGGACGAAGCTCACATGGTCACGCCGCAGGGGTTCAACGCGCTTCTGAAACTGGTGGAGGAACCGCCTCCGCACGTGAAGTTTGTCTTTGCGACCACTGAACCGGAAAAGGTCATTGGGACCATCCGTTCGCGCACCCACCACTACCCGTTCCGGTTAGTGCCACCAGACATCCTCACGGCGTATTTGACTGAACTGTGCCAGCGCGAAAACGTTGCGATAGGTAAAGGTGTTCTGCCGTTAGTTGTACGGGCAGGTGGGGGATCGGTCCGTGACACCCTTTCTGTTCTGGATCAGCTCATGGCCGGTGCGGGACCTGACGGTCTTGACTACACAACGGCTGTTGCGTTGCTGGGGTACACGCCGGACTCACTGCTAGGCGACATCGTTGACGCGTTCAGCGCAGGCGACGGGGCCGCCGTGTTCCGGGTTGTTGACCGGGTGATCGAGTCGGGTCAGGACCCTCGTCGTTTTGTTGAAGACCTGCTCGAACGGTTCCGGGATCTCATTGTGGTGGGCACGGCCCCCAACCAAGCGCGCGCGTTTTTGCCAGAAGCTCCTGACGATCTTCTTGAACGGCTCATCACCCAGTCACAACAGTACGGGGCGGCCGAGCTTTCACGTGCTGCGGACATGCTCAACGAAGGTTTGAGCGAAATGTCCGGTGCAACGTCCCCGCGCCTGCAGCTCGAACTCATGTGTGCACGGGTTCTGCTGCCGTCGGTGGAATCGTCCAGGCGGGCCGTTGTGTCTCGCGTTGAGCGTTTAGAACGCAGGGTGGGAATGTCGCCTACCGGGCGTGCCAGCAATGTGCCCGCGGAGGTTCCAGGGTCAGAGGTTGGGCAGGCGCCCGAGGCGGTGCAGACTCCTGCTGCTGCCTCGTCGCCGACGGTTCCCCAGTCAGGAGGGCAGGAAGACGCACAGTCGAATGCAGTTCAGCCTGATGCCCAGTCGCCGGTCCAGCGGGGAGACGCTCAGCCTCAGGGGAGTGTGCAAAAGCCGCAACCTGATCTCGATTCGATCGCAGATTTCGCGTTCGCTGCTGAAGAACTCGCAACAGCCGATCAACCGGCTGAACCTCAGCGTCAGCCGGAAGCGCAACCGCAGCCTGATTCGCACGTGCAACGCGACCGGGAGCCACAGCGCCAGCCGGAAGTGCAGCAACGGCAACCTGAGCCTCAGCGTCAGCCTGAACCGCCTCGGCGGGAAGAACCCCCGGTGCAGCGTCAGCCAGAAGTACAGCAACGGCAACCTGAGCCGCAGCGTCAGCCGGAACCACAGGCAAATGCTGGCAACAACGAAATCGATGCGATCCGTAGGAGCTGGCCAAACATCCTCGATGCGCTCACCGGAAAGAGCCGGTTGGTGCGCGCGATCCTTTCTGGGAATGCGGTTCCGCAGGCGTTCCGCGACGGTGCGCTCGTGCTGGGATTCAACAACCAGTGGTCCGTGGCGAGCTTTGACCGGCCTGGAAACAGCGAGAAACTCGCGCAAGCGATCAATGAGGTGTTGGGAATCCGGGCCAATGTGGTGATCGGCGATGTAGGAGTCGACACCGATGTACGTTCGCACCAGGCTGAACCCGCCCAACAGTCTGAACCCGCGCCGCGCCAGAACGAGTCCGCACCGCAAGGGGCACCGCACCAGGGACGGCAACGTCCAACTCAAGAAGAAGTCGATGCGGTCGTGGGACCTCGGGCCGTTGACCAAGCGCCCGTGGACCGCGAAAAGTACTGGAACTTGGACGCAGACACTCCCGCTAACCGCAACCGAGAATCCTCCGACTCACAGGAGGAGGACCATACCGGTGGAACAGGCCATGAACACCCTGACGCCACAGAAACTCAACATGAACCTGAAGAACCGGCGTCGTACAGCGGGTATAACGAGCCAGACACCTCGGCGGGGCAAGGAGCCGTCGAAGTTCCACAGGTCGTGGTCCCACCTCCAGTAGAAGAACCCGAAGACTTTGGCGACGTCCTCGGGGCCTACGCCGACCCCAACTTGGGATACGACGAACCCGCAACCCCACCCCAAAGCGCCCCCAAGCAGGAACCCGGTGACGAACCGTGGGCAGAACTGCGCGCACGTGGTGCACGTACTACCCCGAACCCGGCGACCACCTCGGACGCGGAGCCAGCTGCCGGGCAACCAGACAGCGCAGAATCCGAGGACACAGCGACCACTGGTTCGCAGGGAGCTGAACAACCCAACGCTGACGGCCCTGACGTCAGCAACTACGACGACTACGACACCGAAAGCGACCCAGAAATCACAGAAAGCCGTGACATCGGGGCACCCGTGTTCTTAAGAATTATCGGTGGCGAGATCTTGGAGGAAGTTGACGAATGAGTGCCATCTACGACGGTGCCCTCGCCGACCTCGTCGACGAACTGGGAAAACTACCAGGAATCGGACCAAAATCCGCGCAACGGCTGGCCTTCCACATCCTGCAATCACCCGCTCAGCAGGTCGAAAAACTGGCCAGCGCACTCACTGAAGTCAAACGACGCGTCAACTTCTGTGAAATCTGCGGAAACGTAGCCGAAGGCGAAAAATGCGCAATCTGCCAAGACACGCGCCGCGACCAGAGCGTGATCTGCGTGGTAGAAGAAGCGAAAGACGTCGTCGCAATTGAACGTACCCGCGAATACCGCGGGCTGTACCACGTGCTCGGTGGGGCCATCGACCCCATGGCGGGAATTGGCCCCGACCAACTCCGCATTAAACAGCTACTCACCCGGCTCCAAACCGGAGACGTCAAAGAGTGCGTGATCGCAACCGACCCCAACCTCGAAGGCGAAGCGACCGCAACATATGTGATCCGCCTGCTCTCCACCGTAGGTGTCAACGTCTCCAAACTGGCCAGCGGCCTCCCCGTAGGCGGCGATCTCGAATACGCCGACGAAGTGACCCTGGGCCGCGCCTTCCAAGGACGTACGCAAGTACACACAAGCGAATAACTGGGGTTGCCACCTCGGGCAACGTCACATGTCTCACGTGTGACACGAACACATCCGGCACGCACGCGTTCCTCTACAATGGAGCCATTGCGCAAGCGTCGTCCTATTACACAGAAAGAACAAGTGTGAGCTTAGTTGTTCAGAAATTCGGTGGATCATCAGTTGCCGACGCCGAATCAGTCAAGCGAGTAGCTCGCAGGATCGTCGAATACCGCAAAGCTGGTCACGACGTTGTCGTAGTCGTATCAGCCATGGGCGATTTCACCGACGACCTCATTGACTTAGCCAACCAGATCTCCCCGCTGCCACCGGCTCGCGAACTCGACATGCTGCTCACCGCGGGTGAACGCATCTCCATGGCCGTTCTCGCAATGGCGATCGCCAACCTGGGATTCGAAGCGCAGTCCTTCACCGGGTCCCAAGCCGGAATGATCACGGACGAATCCTTTGGCCGCGCCCGCATCGTCAACGTCACCCCCAAGCGCGTCAAAGAAGCACTTGAAAACGGCAACATCGCAATCGTTGCCGGGTTCCAAGGGGTCTCGCACGCCACCAAAAACATCACCACCCTGGGCCGAGGTGGTTCGGACACGACCGCTGTTGCGCTCGCCGCATCGCTCGACGCGGATGTGTGCGAAATCTACACCGACGTCGACGGAGTGTTCACCGCCGACCCGCGGATCGTGCCAACTGCCCGCCGCATCAACCACTTGAGCTACGAAGAAATGCTCGAAATGGCAGCTTCGGGTGCGAAAATCTTGCACCTGCGAGCCGTCGAATACGCTCGCCAATACGATGTGCCACTGCACGTGCGTTCATCCTTTAGCCACAACCGCGGAACCTGGGTCAGTGACTCGCCCATTCCCCCTACATTCGCTCCTGAAGAAGAGGAAACAAGCATGGAACAGGCTGTAATCTCCGGTGTTGCCCACGACCGACAAGAAGCGAAACTCACCGTGGTGGGCGTTCCCGATATCCCGGGCAAGGCGGCAGAAATTTTCCGAGTCATCGCGGAAAACGAAATCAACATCGACATGATCGTGCAGAACATTTCCACACGCGACCCAGGCCGCACGGACATTTCCTTCACCCTGCCTATGACTGACGGTGCGACTGCCACACGAGTACTCAACGATGTGCAAGAAAGCATCGGATTTGATCACCTGCGCTATGACGACCAGATCGGAAAGCTGTCAGTGGTTGGAGCAGGAATGCGTTCCCACCCGGGAGTCACTGCCACGCTCTTTAATGCACTGTCGGAAGCTCACATCAACATCGACATGATTTCCACATCAGAAATTCGGATCAGTGTTGTCACCCGGGCAGATCTGCTGGATGCAGCAGTCAAGGCCGCGCACACGGCATATGGCCTGGACAGTGACTCAAACGAAGCGATTGTTTACGGAGGTACCGGACGATGAGCCTCAAAGTTGGTGTAGTCGGCGCAACCGGTCAGGTAGGGCGCGTCATGCGCGAACTCTTGGCCAACGACCCCGGATTCGACATTGACGACATCCGATTCTTCGCATCTGCACGTTCAGCTGGCAGCGAGCTGGAATTCAACGGTCGCTCGATCGTCGTTGAAGACACTGCGACTGCTGATCCGTCAGGTTTGGACGTAGCTCTGTTCTCAGCCGGGGGCGCGACTTCTAAAGCTCACGCACCTCGCTTTGCAGAAGCTGGGGTCACGGTTGTCGACAATTCGTCCGCATGGCGGTCTGACGACGATGTGCCCCTGGTGGTTTCGGAAGTGAACCCAGACGCACTGGACCGTATCCCTAAGGGGATCGTGGCCAACCCAAACTGCACCACCATGGCGGCTATGCCCGTACTCAAACCCCTGCACGATGCGGCTGGTTTGTCCCGTCTGATCATCAGCACGTACCAGGCGGTATCGGGTTCGGGAGTTGCTGGTGTGGACGGCCTAGTGAGTGAAGCCGAGGCCGCCGTTCCCAACGCACGTGGTTTAGCTCTGGACGGTAAGGCAGCCGGCTCGAAAGCAACTGTGTACACCGAACCCATCGCGTTTAACGTTCTTGCGCTCGCTGGTGACATGGTGGACGACGGTGAAGGCGAAACTGTTGAAGAGAAGAAACTGCGTAACGAATCCCGCAAGATTCTGAGCATTCCTGAACTGTTGGTGTCAGGTACGTGCGTGCGCGTTCCGGTTGTTACCGGTCACTCGCTGTCCATCAACGCGGAATTTGACCGCGACATTACACCTGATGAGGCGACCCAGATTTTGGCCCAGGCCCCAGGCGTGGAACTGGAAGACGTGCCTACGCCGCTCAAGGCCGCCGGTGGTAACACAAGCTTGGTGGGCCGAATCAGGCGAGACCAGTCAGTTCCAGGGAACCGAGGCTTGGTGTTGTTCGTGTCGAACGACAATCTGCGCAAGGGTGCTGCCTTGAACACTGTGCAGATTGCGGCTCTGCTTGACCAGCGCAAATAGAGTCCCACGCATAGAGAAATGCTTATATAACTATTTGTCAATAATTGCGGTGCGCAGATACTTTCTGGTTGTTTCGTTTAGCTAGAAAGGTCTTCTATGAAGTCGCTTCGCATGGCTTCTGTTGCCGTTTGTGCAGCTGGTGCCCTCGTTTTGTCCGCGTGTGGATCTCAGTCTGGTGATTCCGGTGGAGACAAGCTCAATGTGGTGACATCGACCAACGTCTATGCTGACATTGCTCAGACGGTTGGCGGTGACGCTGTAGATGTCACGCCGATTATTGACGACCCGTCGAAGGACCCTCACTCCTATGAGGCGACCTCACAAGACCAGCTGAAACTGTCCAAGGCAGATGTGGTTGTGCAAAACGGTGGCGGCTACGACGCTTTCATGACCACGCTGTTGGAGGCTTCTGACTCCAAGCCCGAGGTGGTTGACGCGGTTTCGATCTCCGGCCTCCCTGGTTCGGAAGGACTGGGCAACGAGCCTCACGACCACGGTCACGAGCATGGCGAAGAGGGCCACGAAGGTCACGACCACGATCACGGTGAAGAAGGTCACGAGGGCCACGACCATGAGCATGGCGAAGATGGCCACGAAGGTCATGACCATGAGCATGGCGAAGAAGGCCACGAAGGTCACGACCATGGCGAAGAGGGCCACGAAGGTCACGACCACGAGCATGGCGAGGAAAGCCACGAAGGCCACGACCACGGTGCGTTTAACGAGCACGTGTGGTACTCCGTGCCTACCATGATCAAACTGGTTGACGAAGTCGCCGAAACCATGAGCGAGAAGTCGCCTGAGCACAAAGACGAGTTCACAAAGAACGCTGACGACTTGCGTGGCAAGCTTGAAGAGCTGAACAAGAAAATCACTGACGCGCAGTCACAGAACAAAGGCAAAAAGGCGGCCGCAACTGAGCCAGTCCCACTGTGGCTGTTTGAAGACATGGGGCTCGAACCAGTGACCCCGCCAGAGTTCTTGTCGGCGATTGAAGAAGGTAACGACGCGCCTCCCCTGGTGTTCAAAAAAGCTCAAGACCAGCTGAAGAACAAAGAAGTTGCCATCCTTGGCTACAACACGCAGGCAACGAACGAACAGGCCGAATCTCTGAAGAAGGCAGCGGACGACGCCGGCATTCCTGTCGTGGACATGGCAGAAACCATGCCCAAAGATTCCAACTATGTCGACTGGATTTCTGGCTACGTCGATGAAGTAAACAGTGCCCTCAAATAAGCATGAAAGTCCGTCGCGAAACTCTGTCTTAGAGATTCGCGACGGGCTCCTCAAATTTGGCGAGCGCGTCCTGTGGCATGACCTCAACCTCGAAGTAGAGCCGGGGGAGTTCATCGCCGTTCTAGGGCCAAACGGCAGTGGCAAAACCTCCCTGCTCAAAGTGCTACTCGGACAGTACAAACTGTCTGGTGGCTCGATCCGTGTGGGCGACCACGGCGTGCGCAAAGGCGACCCAGACATTGGCTATGTGCCTCAACAACGATCCGTTGACCCGGCTACACCGTTGCGCGCCCGCGACATCGTGGCCCTGGGGGTAGACGGGCACCGCTGGGGGCTACGCCTGCCGTCGTCGAAGTTTAAGAAACGTATCGATCACCTGCTTGACCTTGTGGGAGCTGGGGACTACGCAGACGCACCGGTAGGCACCCTTTCCGGTGGCGAGATGCAGCGCCTGCGTTTGGCGCACGCGTTGGCCAGCAGTCCGCGCTTGCTTCTGTGCGACGAACCTCTTCTGAGTTTGGACATCCCACACCAGCATTTGGTTGCCTCGTTGCTGGACAAAGAACGCAAAGCAAATGACACCGCAATCCTGTTTGTCACTCACGAAATCAACCCGATTCTTCCCTACGTAGACCGCATCATCTACATTGTGGGCGGACACTTCTTAGTGGGTACGCCTAGCGAAGTGATGAACTCTGAGGCCCTTTCGCACTTGTTCGACAGCAAGGTCGAAGTGCTCAAAATAGGCGGACGTTTAGTTGTTGTTGGTGGCGATGAACAGCACCATCACCCGGAACCAGAAAGCGCCAAACAGTAGTGGAACAGTTGACTCAACTTTTTACGTTCGAAGACTACGGCGAACTCGTGGTTCTTCTGCGCAACTCCATTCTGGCCTCGGCCGTACTGGGAATGGTGGGTGGCCTGGTGGGCTACTTCGTCATCATCCGCGATATCCCGTTTGCTGTGCACGGTGTTGCGGAACTGTCTTTCGCAGGTGCAGCATTCGCGCTATTGGTGGGTTTCGACGTGGTGTTTGGGTCCATTATTGGGTCGCTGATCGCCGCGTTTCTCATTGGGGCTGGAGGCGTTCGCGCGTCTGATAAGAACTCGATCATTGGTGTTCTTATGCCGTTTGGGTTGGGCCTGGGGATCCTGTTCTTGGCGCTGTATGAGGGCCGGGCGGCTAACAAGTTCGGCTTGCTTACCGGTCAGATTGTGGCGGTCAACCCTGGCCAGCTCAAAGTTCTTATGGTGTGTGCCGCTGTTGTGGTTGTTGCTTTGGCAGTGATGTGGCGTCCGTTGGCTTTCGCTTCGATTGACGCCGAGGTCGCCCGCGCCCGAGGTGTCCCGATCGGCTTTCTGACGATCACCTTCATGCTGGTGTTGGGTTTGGCTGTGGCGTTGAGCGTGCAGGTTGTGGGCGTGTTGCTGGTGATGGCGCTGTTGGTCACCCCGGCAGCGGCAGCCACGCAGATTTCTGCGAACCCGTACCTGGTGCCGGTTCTGTCAGTGGTTTTTGCCACGGTGTCCTCGGTGGGCGGTGTGCTGATTGCTCTTGGCTCGCCTGTGGTGCCTATCAGTCCGTTTGTCACGACCATCAGCTTCCTCATTTATGCGGTGTGCCGGCTCATTGGCCGTAGTCGCGAAAAGCGGTACGCCCGTCAGCGCAACCGTCGGTTGGCTGAGCTCGATGTGGAACACCGCGTGTAAGAACACGCCGAGCTTGTCGTGGAAGCGTGTGTTTCACGGTAGCGTAAAAGGGTGGACACAAAGAAGATTCTTCGCGTGATTGCCGGTGCGGGGGTAACGGGTGCTGTCGCAGCTGGTGTGTGGGGCGCGTGTATTGAGCCGCACCTTTTTACTGTGCGACACCAGACGTGCCCGGTTCTGCCTCCCGGCAGTAGGCCACTACGCGTTTTGCATATTAGTGACCTGCACGTTGCGCCGTGGCAAAAGCACAAGATCAACTGGGTCCGTTCGCTTGCACAACTCCAGCCAGATTTGGTGATTAACACCGGCGACAATTTTGGGTTCAACTCGCTCGAAACCGTTATTCATACGCTGAATCCACTCACCGCGTTTCCCGGGATCTTTGTTTTTGGGTCGAATGACTTCCACGGCCCAGCTGTGAAGAACCCGGCCAGGTATCTCATGGGGCCCAGTGAGGTGAAAGAGAGTGAACCGGATCTGCCCGCTGACGACCTGCGCCGGGCACTGACGTTGCGCGGTTGGAACTTTGTGGACAATCGCAACGCAACCGTTGAGGCAAACGGTCTGACAGTTCGCGCCTCGGGCGTGGGGGATGCGCACATGAACAATGCTCACTTGAGCGCACAACACCCCAGCTTCCAACCCGGCGCCGATCTCAACGTGGGCGTTACCCACTCACCCTATTCCGCCTCGGTCGACGCCCTAATCGACGCGGGAGCCCACATTGTGTTCGCAGGCCACACCCACGGCGGCCAGATCCGCATTCCCGGATACGGGGCGCCCGTCACCAACTGTGACCGACCTCGGGACGAAGCACGCGGCCTGTTCACCCGATTAGGTGTACCTGTTCACGTCAGCGCAGGGCTGGGGTTCTCAATTTTTGCGCCGGTGAGATTCGCCTGCCCGCCCGAAGTAACACTTGTGAAGCTCGTGACCCGCGAATCCTGAGCGGATACTCAGTTTCTGCTGAACCTGTGGCTTGCGGCCATCGGTACAATGTTGCCATGGTGTCTTCTGCGTCCAACAAAAAACCCAACCGCTTATCTCTGCTCCTGCAGTTCATCGCAGTCAGTGCAATCGCTGGGATTGTGGGTGCCGGTTTGGCGATCCCGTCAGTGGGTGTCGCCTCGGTCGGTGCTAAGAACGCTGCCGATATCTTCAACTCGCTCCCAGCAGAGCTGGAAGAACGTCCTCTGGCAGAACAGTCCAAGATGCTGGCTGCCGACGGCTCACTCATTGCGAGCTTCTACTGGCAGAACCGTAAAGAAGTCCACATCGACGACATTTCGCAACACATGCAGGACGCAACAGTTGCGGTGGAAGACGAACGCTTCTTCGAGCACGGTGGCGTGGACCTTCAGGGTATTTTCCGCGCGCTGGTGCACAACACGTTTTCTAACTCCAAGCAGGGTGGTTCCACGCTGACACAGCAGTACGTGAAGAACGTGCTGTCAGAGAATGCTCACTCGGAAGATGACGCAGAGGGCGTGGAAGCAGCAACAGAAGCAGACGGTGCCGCGGGGTATGCGCGTAAGCTTCGCGAAATTAAGTTGGCGACCGCGCTTGAAAAGAAGTACCCCAAGATTGAAATCCTCAACCGGTACTTGAACATCAACAACTATTCGGGTTCTCCGCGAGTGTACGGTGTGGAAGCTGCCGCTCACCACTACTGGGGCGTTAAAGCTAAAGACCTCAACATTGAACAGTCGGCGTTGCTGGCTGGTGTGGTGAAGAACCCGGCAGCATACAACCCAGAACGTTTCCCTGACCGTGCGTTGCAACGCAGGAACATTGTGCTGGGCCAGATGCTGAAGTACGACTACATCTCGCAGGAAGAATACGACAAAGCTGTCAAAACTGAACTGGGACTGAAAATCCACAACACGCCTAACGGTTGTGCCGCGGCTAAGGACGCTGCCTACTTCTGTGACTACGTGCAGCGTGTAATTGAAAATGACCCGGTTTTCGGTAAGACAAAAGAAGAGCGCGCCAACGTCCTTGCCCGAGGTGGTTTGACGGTCAAGACGACGCTCAACCGGGATATGCAAAAGGCTGCAGATAGCACCGTGAAGAAACGGATCCCAGTGGGGGACCCATCGGGCGCAGGTCACTCGATTGTGACGGTTGAGCCCGGGACCGGAAAGGTCCTGGCGATGGCCCAGAACCGTAACTACTCCGTGGCTGAAGGTAAAAAGAACGTCGACACACAGCTGAACTACAACGTGGACCGTAAGCACAACGGTGCGAGTGGGTTCCAGGTGGGTTCGACGTGGAAGCCTTTTGTGCTGACTGAGTGGCTACGTGAAGGCAAGAAACTCAACACCACGGTGAACGCGACGAAACGAACCTACTCTGCTGGTTCGTGGAAGTACGACGGCTGCCCGGCTGCAGGTGGTAAATGGAACCCCAACAACGCTGGTGACGGTGGGGGATCCAGTTCGATGACTGCACTCCAAGCCACCAAGAAATCCGTGAACACGGGATACGCGGCTATGGGTAACCAGCTCAACATGTGCGGAATCATGAAGACCGCACAAGCATTGGGGCTCAAGTACGGAAACGGTGAACCGCTGGACGAGCCACAAGAAAACTGGAAGAAGGAACGAAACCTCTACATCTCCACCATGCCTTCTTCGATTCTGGGCACCACACCGGTGGCACCAATCGACATGGCTGCCGCATATGCGGTGTTTGCCTCAGGCGGTACGTACTGCAAGCCGTCCCCAATCGACAGCATTAAGGACGCAGAAGGCAAAGACGTCAAGGCTCCAGACCCCAACTGCCACGAGGCAGTCGAGCCTGATGTAGCTAAAGCAGTGGCGTACGCGTTGTCGCAGACCTTCAACGGAGGTACGACCTCACGCTTGAGGATCGGCGCTCCCGCAGGTGCCAAAACCGGTACCACGAACTTCGAAGTTGGTCACACATGGTTGCTGGGCTTCACGTCTACCCTGTCGACCGCTGTGTGGACAGGTGACCCAGACGGTGTGCGCGACTGGCGTAAGAACTCAAAGGGTAAAGTCCGCGGACGCGTTTACGGTGGAACCATTTCTGGTCCGTCGTGGCAGGCATACATGAACAAGGCCATCAAACACACCAAGGGTAATGAAGGTTTCCGCGCACCCGGTTCCATGATGGGCTCCGGCGGTGGCAGTGGCGGCGGCTCCGGCAACAGCGGTGGCGGCGGAGGTAGCAACAACGCCCCTGCCCCTAAGCCTAAGAAAAAACCGTCTAAGAACGGTGGTGGCGGAAACAACGGCGGCGGTGGCTCCAGCAATAACGGCGGAGGCGGCGGCAATGGTGGTGGCGGTGGCGTCAACACCATCGGCGGCTAGGACCGCTTAACCCTGCAAACTGAGCGCACCGCAGGGTGCGCGATGAAAGGTGACAACATGCAAAAGTGGGAATACGTAACTGCTCCTCTTCTGATCCACAACACCAAGCAGATCTTGGACATGTGGGGCGAAGATGGTTACGAACTGGTCCAGGTTGTACCCGGTCCCGACGGTCAGGGACTGGTCGCGTACTTCAAGCGTCCTAAGCAGGAGGGCTAACAGTGACAGTCGCGGAGAAGCTTACGGAACTCGGCATTGAACTGCCCGAGGTTCCGGCACCTGCTGGTGCGTATGTTCCAGCCCTGGTCGATGGCGACCACGTGTACACCTCGGGACAGTTGCCGTTTGTAGGCGGTGAACTGGTCAACCCCGGTGTACTGGGGGACTCAGTTACGGTTGAGGCCGGTTATGACGCGGCGAAGCTGTGCGCCATCAACGCGCTTGCAGCGATCCAGTCCGTTGTGGGCGACTTGGACCGTGTCAAGCAGGTGGTAAAGGTTGTGGGGTTTGTAGCCTCTGCCCCCGGATTCGACCAGCAGCCACGTGTCATCAACGGAGCGTCCGAACTGTTGGGCGAAGTGTTCGGCGAGCGTGGCCAACACGCACGTTCGGCAGTGGGGGTGTCAGCGCTACCTCTTGGCACCTCGGTCGAAGTTGAGGTCACAGTCCGAATCTAGGATTCGCGCCGAGTTACACACGTAAAGTCACACGTAAGGACATCCACTGCCACACCGTTCGCACACGATCCCCGCATCCCAGGGGCTCACAAAGATCCTGAACATGTTTGAAGGTGGAGAGCGAGCGCTGACACCTCCTCAACCGCTACCCGCTTCAGCGATCGTTCTGATTCGCGATTCGGAACACGGCGTCCAGATGTTCATGACACGCAACGCTGACGAACCTGGGCAGGACGACCGCAACCGGTGGGACTTCCCTAGCGGGCAGGTGCGCCCGTCGGATTCACGCTGGTTGCCTATGGCCGGAGTGGCGCCTGAACGGTGTGCGCGAATGTTACGGAAAACCAATGTCACGCGTTCACTCGCGTACTTTGTGGCCGCCGGCCGCGTTGCTTTAGAGCTCACCGGCGTGCTCGTTGCGCAGACCGCTGAAGGAACAATCGCAACCGAAACTGACGTGACCTACGTGCGTGACGCGCGTGCCAAACTGTTTCAGAAGAAGGTGGCGTTTGGGGATGTTTTGGAAACTCGCAATTTGGAGTTCCGCCCCGACATGTTGCGTCCGTGGTTACGCTGGGTCAACACCGAATGGCAGCTCAAGCGCTATGACACCGTGTATTTCACAGCCGTGATGCCACCAGACCAGACCGTGAACTTTGAATCGGTCACAGGCGCCTGGGGTGGTTGGGTGAGCCCAGCGGAAGTCTTGTCGATGTGCGGTGACCACTCCAGCGACTCCATCAGTGGACCCGTTCGCCTCATTTGCGAATCGCTGTTAGGCGTGCCAAGTGTGGCCGCTGCAATGTGTAAGATCCGCGACGTCACGCCCATTACTCCCGAGGTGTTTAAAAAAGACGGCACCTGGTGGGTATCCCTGGATCCGCGCGCTGACCCTTCCGAACGGGGACGCACGCGACAGACCGAGGTGGTTGACACCTCGGGCGACGAAGAAGGCGAGGACCCGCAATCCTTGACTTCCGACCTGGAGGAAGTCGACAGCCCGTCGAGTTCCTCCAGCGAAGTGTGAGCGGGGTCAGCTGTTTAGTAAGTATTCCAGCTGTGCGGATACCGACGACAAGACGGCGGGGCGGAGTTTCTGCGGGACGTCAGCGTAGGCGACGTCGGCAATTCGGCCGGCGTACTCTTGTGAGATTGCTCCGGTCGAGTCGGTTTCGATCTGGCCCACCTGCTCAACCACTTTGCTCACTTGGTTGAGGCGGTCCTTGCGGTGGGAAATGTAGTAGTCAACAACTGCGCGGGGGTCTTTGATGGTGGGGCCGTGAGCAGGTTGGATGGTCTCAACGGTGTGATCGACCAGATCAGAGATTCGCTGCATGGAGTCCAGGTACTGTCCCACTGAACCTTCCGGGTACATGATGACGGTGGTTCCCTCTCCCAGGATCGTGTCGCCGGAAAAAAGGGTGTTCCCGTGGAGCACGCTGATGGAGTCCGCCGTGTGCCCAGGTGTGGGGATGAGCGTGAGGCAGTCGTTTGCGTGCGAACCGAATTCGACCACGTGTCCTTCTGGCTGTAGTGACGTTAGCGCTGGTGCACCTTGTGCAAAGGTCTCATCGACCGCGTAAACAGGTACGCCGGGGGCCCATTCGTGCGCGGTGCCAAGCATCTCGGAGTGGTCTGCGTGGTGGTGTGTGAGCACGATAGCCGTGAGCGTGGCGCAATCGACGGCGTTTTCAAGAGCTTGCTTGTGCGACGCGAGCTCAGGGCCCGGGTCAATCAAGGCGACAGTACTCAGATCGCTTGACTTCACGATGTACGAGTTTGTGCCGTCAAGCGTCATAGGGGACGGGTTATTCGCTGTCACACGGATATGTGGCTCCATTGCCTTTCTCTCCTCACGTGGACGTTAAGTGCATTCATGGTACGTATGCGGTCCACCAATACTGAACTCGTGTCCACAGTGTGGTTACCCGAAGGTAAGGCGAGGGTGAGATAACGAGAAGCGCGCCTGGCACACAAGCCAGACGCGCTTCCACTGTGTTTGCGCGTGCGCGGGTTTAGTGCGCGCGGTGTGTCAGTCGCTCTAGGTCCAAGATGACAACCGAGCGGCCTTCAAGGCGAATCCAGCGACGTTCAGCGAAATCGGCGAGTGCCTTGTTCACGGTTTCACGTGAAGCGCCAACAAGCTGAGCGAGTTCTTCCTGGGTGAGGTCGTGGGGCACCAGAATGCCGTCTGGGGCAGGCTTCCCAAAACGGTTCTTCATGTCGAGGATGGCTTTAGCAACGCGGCCAGGAACGTCGGAGAACACCAGGTCGCCAACAGTTTCGTTTGTGCGACGCAGTCGCTGTGCAAGCGCCTTCAGCAGGTTCATAGCGGCCTGCGGGCGTTCTTCAAGCCAGCGGAGCAGGTCTTCGTGCTTGAGGCTCAAAACCTCCGACTGTGAAACAGCGGTCACCGTGGATGAACGCGGGCCCGGATCGAACAGTGCGAGCTCACCAATGATTTCGCCGGGGCCCACAACCGACAGCAGGTTTTCGCGTCCGTCAGAGGATTCGCGACCTACTTTGAGTTTTCCAGTGGACACGATGTAGAGCTCGTCTCCGCTGTCACCTTCGTGGAAAAGGGGAGTGCCACGGCGAATACTGCGCGGTTTCATGAACTTCATGAGGGCGCTGGTCGATTCTTCATCTAGTCCGGCGAACAGGGTCGCGTTGCGGACGACTTCGATGTCCACTATCTACCTCCATGGGAAAATGCCTTTGGTACAAACCTACCCGTTTTGAGGCGCTTGTCACACTTCAACAGACGAAGTGTAACGATCTTTTAAGCGTTTAAAGCGTGGCGCTGGGGCACCTGTCTCATGTCTTTGATCTGCGCATTGCATAAGCTGGAGGAATGAAGCCAGTCATCCCTGCCCGAAAACGACGCCAGTTCGCTCAGGAGACTCGTTTGGCGAAAGTGCGTCGTGCGCGCAAGATCGACAGGATTCTTGCACAGGTGTTTCCGGATGCGCGGGCGGAACTCGACTTCACAAACCCGTTTGAACTTCTCATTGCCACGGTGCTTTCAGCGCAAACAACGGATGTGCGCGTCAACCAGGTGACGCCTGCGCTGTTTGCGCGTTATCCCAGTGCGCACGAACTTGCGGTGGCCACGCGCGAAGACGTTGAAGCGATCATCCGACCCACGGGCTTCTTCCGATCTAAAGCAGCCAACATCATTGCGCTGGCCGTTCAGCTGGTGGAGGTGTATGACGGTGAGGTGCCGCGCACGCAAAAGGAGCTGGTCAAGCTTCCCGGAGTGGGTGTGAAGACCGCGAATGTGGTGTTGGGCAACGCGTTTGACACCCCGGGGCTCACCGTTGACACGCACGTGGGTCGCTTGGCGCGGCGCATGGGTTTCACCAAACACACCGACCCGCTCAAAGTCGAAGTTGATCTGCAAGACCTCTACGACCCGCGGGATCTCACCTTGGTGTCGCATCGCCTGATCTTCATGGGGCGTCGGATCTGTCACGCGCGCAGGCCCGCGTGTGGCGCGTGCCCAATAGCCCGCCTGTGCCCTAGTTACGGTGAGGGTGAGCTTGACGAGCAGACGGCCGCGTCTCTGTTTGCTTACGGGCTGGAGTACCCCGAAGGTGGGTGGAACCTTGACTGACGACACGCATTTGCGTTCGCTGCTGAGTGCGCTGCCCACCACCATTACCGAACCACACTGGTTGGGCGCCCGCCTGGCCCGAGGCGGGTCCGAGTTGCGCGACGCCGCGGTCCTCATGCTGTTCGCACGCGGGCAGAAACCCAGAACGCTGGCAGGCAAGCGGGAGGTCGCCAGGTTGGACGACCTCGGCGTGGGGGATGTGGACGTGCTGATCTTGCAACGCGCGGCGACCTTGCGTCAGCACGCGGGACAGCCGGCGTTTCCCGGCGGACGGAAGGATCCCGAGGACGTTTCAGCTGTCGCTGCCGCTCTGCGGGAGGCGCAGGAAGAAGTGGGTGTGGAACCTGGGTCGGTGGATGTGCTGACGCAGATCGACCCGATTGCGGTGCCTGTGAGTCGGCACAACGTCACGCCTGTGGTGGGTGTGTGGACTGAGCCGGGGCCGGTCAAAGTGGTTGATACGGCGGAGTCGACGCGGGTGTACAGAGTGTCCGTCGCGGATCTGGTGGCGCCTGCCAACCGTGGGGTTTTTTACCCAGCAAACCGGGCGTACACCTCGCCGGTGTTCGATGTGGGCGTACTGAAGGTCTGGGGTTTTACGGCCGGGCTACTGGACTTTGCGTTTACGGAGCTGGGTTGGGCTACCGACTGGGACGACCGCACCTACATGCACATCGACGTGTAAAACGGCATAAAGAAAGCGAGCGTGGCGATGCGATTTAACGCGCCGTCACGCTCGCTTTGCGTTGCTTGATGATCAGTAACGCGGGCCGGTGGGGTTCTTCAAGGCACGCACAATGGCGTCCTTGACAGACTTTCCACGGTCAATTGCGGCGGTAGGTGTGGGGTTGCCCTTCTTGAGAAGCGGAATTGCCACGCCCACCATGATTCCGGCAATGACCACCAGGATCCCGAACACGATCAGGAAGCTAGCCCACCAAGGCAGGTTAGCGACCTCGTGGAATACCGCGGACAGAGCAAAAATTGCCATGAAGCTCGACAGGAACAGAAGGAACAGGGCTGCAACGGCCAGCCCGCCACCGATTCCCAGGTTCTTGGCACCGGCCTGCGCTTCGGTCTTCGCCAGAGCGATTTCCTCTTGCGCAAGTGCTTGACTGTCATCCTTGATGTCCTGGATGAGCTGAGACAGGGACCGTTCGGTCATGGAGCGTCCTCCTGCAGACGGCTTCTAGAGAGTTTCTTTTTCAAGGATAGGCGTTATTTACCCTCGAGGTGAAACCGCGCTTGATTTTGTGTTGAAACCAACGTGAATGGTCGGTTTACTTTCTGTCGCGGTTAACCGAGGCTGCAATCGCGTCCATGACCGAGGCGTCGGCCAGGGTGGAGGCGTCTCCCGCGTCGCGGTTTTCGGCGAGGTTCTTTAAAAGTCGGCGCACGATCTTACCCGAGCGGGTCTTGGGGAGTTCGTCCACAATGTACACGCGCTTGGGTTTGGCGATGGGACCGATCTCCTGGCCTACGTGGGCGCGGAGTTCCTGTTCGATCGAGTCGGTGTCTTGAACGTTTCCACGCAGAATCACGAACCCGATAACAGCCTGACCGGTGGTTTCGTCGGTTGCTCCCACAACTGCGGCTTCGGCAACTGACGGGTGGCTGACGAGTGCGGATTCGATTTCTGTGGTGGACAAGCGGTGTCCGGATACGTTCATGACATCGTCGACGCGGCCCAGGAACCAGATGTCGCCGTCGTCGTCATAGCGGGCGCCGTCGCCGGCGAAGTACATGCCTTCGAAACGGGACCAGTAGGTTTCCTTGAACCGTTCAGGATCGCCGTAGACGGTACGTGCCATGGACGGCCAGGGTTCCTTGATGACCAGCAGGCCAACTTGGTTGGGTCCGATTTTCTGGCCGTTGTCATCCACGACTTCCACGGTGATTCCGGGAAGTGGGGTTTGTGCGGAACCGGGCTTAAGTGAGGTCACCCCAGGAAGAGGCGCGATCATGTGCGCACCGGTTTCGGTCTGCCACCACGTGTCCATGATGGGCAGTTCGTCGCGGCCAATCACGCGGCGGTACCACATCCACGCTTCTGGGTTGATGGGTTCGCCCACGGAGCCCAGCAAACGCAGGCTGGACAGGTCGTACTTCTGCGGGATCTCTTCGCCCCACTTCATGAACGTGCGGATGGCGGTAGGCGCGGCGTACAGGATTGTGGCCTTGTACTTCTCCACGATTTCCCACCAACGGCCCTGGTGTGGGGTGTCCGGGGTGCCTTCGTAGATCACCTGTGTGGCGCCTGCGGCCAGGGGACCGTAGGTGACGTAGGTGTGGCCCGTGATCCACCCGATGTCAGCCGTGCACCAGTAGACGTCGGTTTCAGGTTTGATGTCGAATACAGCGCGCATGGTGTACACGGTCTGCGTGAGGTATCCACCTGACGTGTGCAGAATTCCCTTGGGCTTGCCGGTGGTGCCCGAGGTGTACAGGACGAACAGCGGATTCTCGGCTTCGAAAAATTCGGGGGTGTGAGTGGTGGGCTGGTCGCCCACGACGTCGTGGAACCACTGGTCGCGGCCCTCAACCATGTTGGTGTCTTCGCCTGTGCGCTTGACGACCAGGACGTGCTTGACGGAAGTTTCCGACTTGCTCAAAGCGGCATCGACCGTGCCCTTGAGGTCCGAGGGCTTTCCGCGACGGAACCCGCCGTCAGCGGTGACAACCACCTCGGCCTGGGCGTCCTCAATGCGGGAGTGCAGAGCGTCAGCCGAGAACCCACCAAACACCACAGAGTGCGCGGCACCCAGGCGGGCACAGGCAAGCATGGTGATGACGGCCTCGGGAATCATGGGGAGGTAAACCGCAACCCGGTCACCTTTTTTGACACCCAGGGAGGCGAGCGCGTTGGCGGTCTTGCAGACTTCTTCCGTGAGCTGAGCGTATGTGTAGGAGCGGGAGTCGCCGGGCTCGCCTTCGAAGTGGATGGCCACTCGGTCGCCGTTGCCGGCCTCCACGTGACGGTCAAGGCAGTTGTAGGCGACATTCAGGGTGCCGTCGGCGAACCACTTGGCAAAAGGCGGGTTGGACCAGTCGAGGACTTCTGTGAACGGCTTATCCCACGACACGAGTTCGCGCGCGTTGTCCTCCCAGAACTTGAGTCGGTCTGCTTCTGCGCGCTGGTATTCGTCTTGGGTGACGTTCGCGGCCGAGGTGGTCTGTTGCGAAGGCGGGAAGGTTCGGGTTTCGTCCATCAAGCTGGAAGTGTTCTGCTTAACGTCGTCGTTCGCTGCCACTGGTTTCTCCTTCGTCATTGAGGTGAGTTGGGCCTGCATAGTCACAATACATGGGGCCAAATGCGGGCGTGCGTAGTCACCATATAACGAAACTTTTGAAAGATTTCTTAGTGTGACCGCCGAAATTCTGACAGTATGAGACTGAAGTCCGATTAAGGAGTATCCCTGTATGAGTCATCCAAACTCTCCATCCCCGTGGGGCGCACCGGGTCAAGGACAGCAACCGGGCGCACCGCAACCAGGTGGGCAACCTGGTGGGCCGCAGCCGGGCGGGCAGCAGTATCCCGGCGCAGGACAGCCGGGCGGGCAGCCGAACGGGCAGTACGGTCAGCCTGGTGGCCCGGTTCCTGGGCAGCACGGCCAGCCTGGTGGGCAACCTAGCGGGCAACCGAACCTCGGTAGCGCGCCCAACGCTTCATACCCCGGTGGGCACTACGGCCAACCGGCGCCGGGTCACAGCCAGCAGGCTCCTGGGCAACAGGCGCCAGGGCAAGGCCAGCAGAGTCAACAAGGCGGCGGAAGCCCGTGGGGCGCCTCGGGATCAGGACCACAGCACAGTGGGTCATGGCAGGCCCAAGGGTCAGCACCCCAGCAGCCGGCGTACGGTAGCGCGCCTGCGCACCAGGGCCAGCCGAACTCCGGACCGGGTGGTCAGGGACAGTTCAACCAGGGGCTGGGTGGTCAGCCTGGATATGGAAATGCGCCACAGAAGCCTGGGTTTGGATCAGCGCCCGGGCAACCTGGATACGGGAGCGCGCCACAGCAGGTAGGTGGCTTCGGCGGTGCGAACGCAGGCGTGCCCATGCCGGAAAATGTGGGCAAGAAAGCTAAAAAACCAAAGCAGTCGAAGGCTCCGGGTGCAGGGCTAATTGGACCGTTGACTCTGCGAGACATCTTGCTTTTGGTGGCCGGTTTGTTTGCGCTTGTAGCGCTGGCCACGCCGGGGTACGCCATTCGTGCGCAGGGAGTTTCGGCTGGTGCCGAATGGTTCGTGCAACGGTGGTCGGCCGCCACGATTGGTTATGTGGTGCTGGGTGTCCTGCCTATTTTGGCGGCCGCTGTACTCACTTTGGTTAACAAGCTCACGGGAAGCATTCGGTTGATCGGATCGCTGAGTGTGGATCAGCTGATTTCGGTGCTGTGCGCGGTAGCGCTCGCGATGAACATGGTGTTGCTGGCCACAATGGTGACGTATTTCCATGTGGGTGCCGTGTTTGGTGTTCTGGCCTCGATCATTGGTTTCCTCGTAGGAACGCTGACTGTTATTCCGGTGTTTGGCAAAGAGTTTGCGCACCGTCCAGCTGTTGATGCACACCCCAAGGCTCGTCCGTACACCAAGGGCGGTGCTGTGCCGGCCGCACAGGTGGCGCAGGGAGCACAGGCACCCGTTGTTGAGAATCACGGTGGGCAGGGCTCGCAGCCTGCTGGCGGATACGGTTCGCAGCCGGGTTCGCAGTTCGCACCAGGGCAGGGCGCGCAGCCGGGTTCACAGTTCGCACCAGGGCAGGGTTCAGTGGCTGGAGCTCCTGATCAAACGCAGGCAGGATCGCAGTCTGCTGGTGGACACGGCTCACAGCCTGGAACACACGCGGGGCCTGGTTCACAGCCGGGTTCACAGTTCGCACCGGGACAGGGGTCGCAGCCAGGTGCTGGTGCGCACGAGTCGGCGTCGCAGCCTGGTTCCGCACAAGAGCAGCCGTGGGCGGCGCCCAGTGGTCAGTCAGTGACCGCGGGCGGTAACACGGGACACGGTGCGGGTGCGCCGCAGAATCAGGAGCAGGGCCAGAAGAGTGATGACACGTTCCACACGTCTGATGACGAACAGACGTACCTGGGGCGTCACAGTGCGCAGAAACCTCGCTACGCCCAAAACCAGCCCACTCAGGCGTTCGTGACTGGTGGTAAGGAAAACCAGGCAAGCGAACAGCCAGGTGGACCGTGGGCGCAGAACTCGTCCGCATCAGGTAGCGCAGCGGAAGAACCGCAGAATGCCGGTACGTCGCAGAAGGCAGACGATCCGAAGAAATCTGACGAACCACAGAAGGCTGAATCTGCACCGGAGCCCAACTGGGCGCAAGGCGCGGGTGATGTGAATGGTTCGGGGCAGACAACCTCGGCGGCGGAACCCAACCGGGCGGACGAAAGCCGCGGTAACAGCGGCGCTGGTGCGACCGGAGTGGCGGCAGGCGTCGCAGGCGCCGGTGTAGCTGCAGGAGTAGCTGGAGCAGGCGTGGCCAACGATGAGGGAACAGCTGGCGCGGGAACAGCGCAGTCGCAGAACCCGTGGGCAAAGCCAGACGCGTCGACCGAAGCCGGCAGTGAGAGCACGGTGAAGGACACCTCGGAGGCGGGTTCGAGCGCTCAGGGTGACTCGCGCCGTGAGCCCGACGCGCGTGGTGACGCGGAAACCGGAGTGGTCGATGACAACGAGCCCACGCAGTACTTCCGGCCGTACGAATACTCGGAGCAGGGCTTCGAACCGGTGAATGAGGGAGCAAACGGGGCAGCAGGTGAGCAGGTGGCGTCCGCGGACCAGGAGACGCAACTTTCGCAGGCCGTGCAGCCGCAACAGGAAGCCGAAGAGCAGGCTCAGCCGCCGGCGTCTGAAGCGTTCTGGTTTGCGGTGCCGGACCCTCGCCCGGCGGTGGATGAGGCCACGGGGAATACCGTATTTATGGTCACGCCAGGTGAATGGTTCCTGGCGGTTCAGAACCGTGGCACGTCTTTTGTTGTGCACAACAGTGAACAAGAGGAAGGCGTTTTGCACAATGTGTCCGATGTGATCCTCCCGTAGACACGCACTCATAGCACCCGCACTGTGGATAACTCCCGGTGCGGGTGCTTTTGTGTGTGCGTGTGTGAGGGGGTGACCCGCTACGGGCCGGGGCACGCGTAACTCTGCGACACAGGTTGACCACCTTTGTACACAGCCAGGGGTCGTTACTGCGGTTTTCCACAGATGCGTGACCGGCTCTGGAACGCAGGTGTACGGCGTCACACAGTGAAGCTATGCAAATAGTTTTATTCACGCACGTGCAAAGTCTGATCGAACACTGTTCCGCGCTGGCCGACGGGGTGGGGGTGACTCTGGAAGTCCGCAGTCCCGACAGCGGTGGCTGGCAAAACGCCGTCCTCATTCTGGTAGGCGAGGACGTCACCCATGCGCCCGCAACGCCGGGGATACCCAGTGTGCTGGTGGGAGCCGAAGGGGCCGGGGATGACGTGTGGCGGGCAGCCGCCAGGCTGGGGGTGGACAACGTGGTGGTGCTGCCCGCCGGTGCCGAATGGTTGTCGCAACGCATGATTCAGGCGGTCGAACCACCTCGGGCGCCTGCGTTGACCCACGGGGTGATTGGGGGAACCGGAGGGGCCGGCGCCTCGGTGCTGGCGTGCGCGGTGGCGCGGCAGAGTGCGGAGTCCGGGGTGTCCACGGTGCTAGTCGACGCTGATGCGTTGGGTGGCGGGCTCGACGTGGTGCTGGGGTGCGAAAACATCGAGGGACTGCGGTGGCCCGCGTTGGCGAGTTCACGTGGGCGTTTGCGACCTTCGACGCTGCAGGACGCGTTGCCCAGGCAGGGGAACTTGTCGGTGTTGTCGTGGGATCGCACGTTGGATGAGGACACGTCGAAGATCACGGAGGGCGTGTTCGATGCGGTGATCGCGGCGTCGCAGCAGGCGTTTGACTTCGTGGTGATTGACCTGCCCCGGCATGCGCCGATCGAGTGGGCGGCCACGTGTCACAGCATGACTGTGGTGACGCCGGGTCGGGTGCGGGCCGCGGTAGCCACGGCGGCGGTGGCGAGCAGACTCACTCAGGTGCACTCCTCGATCCGGGTGGCAGTGCGGGAAAGCGGCCGCGGTGGGGTGGACGCTGAGTTGCTTGCCAAAGCGGTGGGTGTGGATCTGGCGGGCACGTTCCGGGATGACGTGGCGTTGGGCGAAAAGCTGGACCGAGGTGAAGGGCTGCCCCGCGGGCGCACGAACCTGGCGAAGTTCGCGAGTTACCTGTTTGATGACGTGTTCGCGGAGGAGCGGTGAGTGGTCATGAAGGAGTGGCTTGATGACGATCTCGTAGCCGAGGTCCGCGACTACTTGCTGGAAAATCCGGGGCCGGTAACGACCTCGGCGGTGGCGAGCGCGCTTGCGCGATCCGGGAGGGTTTTGGGGTCCGCGGCGGTGCTGGAACTGGTGGCGAAGATTTCCGCACAGTTGGCGGGCGCGGGGCCGTTGCAGCCGTTGTTGGATGACGTGTCGACGACGGACGTGTTTGTGAACGGGCCGCGGGACGTGTGGGCCGACCACGGTGAGGGGCTGTGCCGGGTGCCGGTGTCGTTGGGGACCGAGGCGGATGTGCGGGCGCTGGCTGTGCGGCTGGCGGCGTTGGGCGGGCGGCGGTTGGATGACTCACAGCCGCTGGTGGACGTGCGGTTGCCCGATGGGGTGCGGTTGAACGCGGTGATCCCGCCGTTGTCGGGGGATGTGACGGTGTTGTCGTTTAGGATTCCGCGGCACCGGGGGTTCACGTTGAGTGAGTTGGTGGGGGCGGGGACGGTGGTGCCGGATGTGGCTGACTTGTTGTTGCACGTGTTGGAACGGCGGAAAAATTTCTTGATTTCTGGTGGGACGGGGTCGGGGAAGACCGCATTGTTGGGGGCGTTGTTGGCCGAGGTGGATCCGGACCAGAGGTTGTTGGTTGTGGAGGATTCGCGGGAGTTGAGTGTGGCGCATCCGCATGTGGTGCAGTTGTCGGCACGGCAGGCGAATGTGGAGGGCATGGGTGAGGTGTCCATGGCTGATTTGGTGAAGAACGCGTTGCGGATGCGGCCGGACAGGTTGGTGGTGGGGGAGTGTCGTGGGGCCGAGGTTCGTGACATGCTCACCGCGTTGAACACGGGGCATGAGGGCGGGTGCGCCACGATTCACGCGAATGCGGCCAGTGCGGTGCCTGCCCGGTTGGAGGCGCTGGGGGCGTTGGCTGGGATGACGCCGGAGTCGGTGACGTCGCAGGTGAGTACGGCGTTGGATGTGATTGTGCACGTGACGCGGGGGCCCAGGGGGCGGGTGGTGTCGCAGGTGGCGGTTCCGGTGTTGGACAGTGGTGTGATTTCGACGGTTCCGGCGTGGGAGTTAGGCAGTGGCCGAGGTCCCGGCTGGGCGGATTTGGCCGCGCGGTTGCGGGGTTAGTGGGTTTTGGCGGTAGGGGCTAGGGCTTGGTGATTGTTGTGTTTGTTGTGGTGGCGTTTGGTGCGGGGCTGTGCGCGGCGGCTGCAGTGTGGCTGTTTATGGGGCCCGGCGCGGGGGCGCGGGTGCGCAGGATTTTTGGTGGGAGTGTTGGTGGGGCTTTTCGCGGGGGCTTCGGTGGGAGCGGGGCCGGCCGGGGCGGTGGGGCTCTTGAAGGGGGCCGAGGTCGTTTCCGGGACCGCGTGCGCGCGTTCGTGATGCGGGTGCGTGGTAGGGGCGATGCTGCGGTTGCGGTCGATGGGAGCGAGGATTCGCCCATGATCGCGGTGATTGACCGGGCGGTGCAGTTGTTGAAGGTGGGGATTGAGCCGGCGCGGGCGATGACGCTGGTGGCGGACCTGCCGGATAACGAGGTGGTGGAGCGGGTGCTACGCAAGGTGGCGCGGGCCATGGAGTTGGGTGAGAAGCCGGATCAGGCGTTGCGCATGTACGCCGGTGAGCTGGGCGATGAGGACGCGCGGATTCTTACTGGAATGGCGTCGGTGTGGTTTGTGTCGGAGCAGGCGGGTGCGCCGGCGGCCGAGATGCTGGAGTCGTATGCGTCGACGTGTAGGGACCGGGCGGATGCGATGCGGGAGCGCGATGTGGCGTTGGCGGGGCCGATTTCGACGGTAATGGTGTTGAGCTGGTTACCGATCATGTCGTTGGGGTTGGCGGTGCTGGTGGGGGCTGACTTGGTGGAGTTGGTGACGTCGTTACCGGGTGCGCTGAGTATTTGTGGTGGTTTGGTGCTTTTAGTGGCGGGGCGGATTTGGATGCGTTCCATGCTGTCGAGTGCGAGGTAGAGGTGAGCACTGTGGCTGTGTTGATTGTGGGGGTCTGCGCGGGGTGCGTGGTGTGGCTGTTGTGGCCCAGATCGTCTGGGAGGTTGAGCCAGCTGTCGCAGGCGAGGCGGGTGCACCGGAGCAGTGTGTTTGTGCGGGTGTGGAAGTGGGCGTTTGGGAAGCTCACGCTGGGGGAGAGTCGGGTTGAGCAGTTGGCGTTCGACTTGGATTTGGTGGCGATTTGTTTGCGGGCGGGGTTGCCGATTCCGAGGGCGTTTGAGTTGGCGGCGAGGGCTACGCAGGACCGGTCGGGGTTGGGTCGGTTAGGTCGTTCTTTGGCACTTGGGTCTGTGGATAACGCGTTTGCGGGAGTGCAGGATCCGGTTGGCGAGCACCGCACGGTGGTTTCGCTGGTGGAATTCTCGAGGTCCACGGGTGTGGCGTTGGCGCCGCTTTTATCGGGCCTGGCGTCCGATATGCGTAGGGCAGAACGCCGGCGTCGACAGATGGCGGCTGCGAAACTAGGCGTTCACCTGGTGATTCCTTTGGGAGTGTGCGTTTTGCCGTCGGTGATTCTCACGGGTGTGGTGCCGGTGGTGATCACGTTGGTGGGCGACATGTCGGCGATTTTTGTGCGGTGAGGTTTGGGTTGTTGCTGAGGCGCGGAGCCTGTGGACAGTGAACGTGTTGGAGTGGCCGGTGGCATGTGGATGAAACGGCGTTTTCCACAGTTGTGGTTGGGTCTCTTTCGGAGGGGGAGTGCGGTGCGAGACGCTCAAAGTCCATCGCAGACAAAGAGAAAGGAAAGACGATGGAGTCGAAAGAAATTACTCGTATTGATCTGAGTGATGAGACCGGGGCGACTACGGCAGAGTACGCGATTACAACTCTGGCTGCGTGCGGTTTTGCGGCGCTGTTGGTGGTGTTGCTCAAGAGCGATCCGATCAACAACATTCTGCTGGATCTCATGCAAGTCGCTTTGAGAATGGGGCAGTAATGCGTTGGCTCGCTCCACTGCGGGGATCGGTGCAGGAAAGAGTTGAACATATTGGGCGCTGTGCTGGGTTCGACGGGCATGGGACTGTGACGTCGGTCAGTGTGCTTGGCGATCGCAGGAGTGTGTCGGGTGAGCGCCGAACAGGCTCTGGCCAACGCAGGGTAAGGGGGCGGAGCAGTGAACGTGGCACGGTGACTGCTGAGTTTGCTGTGGTGCTTCCTGCGTTGGTGTTGGTGCTGATCCTCGTGGTGGGTGCGGGTGTTATTGGGATTGCACAGGTGCGGGTGTATGAGGCGGCTCGGGCGGGTGCCAGGGAAGCTGCCCGAGGCGAGCCCGTACATGACATTGAGAAGGCGGCTAAGCGTAAAGCGGGGCCTGGCTCGACCGTGACGGTGTCGCAGGGTGGAGCGTTTGCGAAGGTGCATGTGAAGACGACGTTGCCAAAAGCGTTGCATCCGATCATGAAGGATGTGGAGGCGTCGGCTGAAGCGCGGACGGAGGGTCAAAGTGATGGTTCGATTGGTGGACGCTGAGGCTGAGGTGTGTAGCGCGGGCTCTGTGACGCGAGTGTGTGGGGTTTGCGAACAGGGGCGTGGCGCACGTGAGCGGGACTATGGCATGCGTGAGCGAGACTATGGCGCGCGCGAGCGGGGGACCGCGACGGTGATGGCGGTTGCGTTGACTGCGTGTGCGTTGGTGCTGATGGGCGCGGTGGGGTTCGCTGGGCGAAGCGCGTTGATTAAGGCGCATGCCGAGGGGACAGCGGACTTGGCTGCGTTGGGTGCGGCTGACGCGGTGCGCGGCAAGGTGCCTGGTGAACCGTGCAAGGTGGCCAAGGAGATGGTGGAGCGTGAGGGGCTCGACCTGGCCGACTGTGTTGCGCGCACGGATCTGGGCACGGTGAAGGTGGAAGTGAAAGCTGAGATGCCCAAACCTCTGAAAGCGATCAAGGTGACCGCGGTGGCCGGTAACCCGCAAGGGTATTGAGTGTGTGGGCGCGATGTGAAGTGCGGGAGTGCTGAGATCGCAGAAGGCTGGGATTGGTGTGCTCAGGGTGGTCTGCTGTGAGGGTCTGCTGAACGCGGTCCATCAGTCCAGTTGGGGGAGCGGCGACGGTGGTTCGGCGCGAGATTGTGAAGCGCGAGTGCGCGCCCACTTGAGCGCGGATTCGACGAGGTGGATGTGCGGGTCGGGTGAACGCAGGGTAAGAGCCCGGAGTAGTGAAGGTGGCACGGTGACTGCTGAGTTTGCTGTGGTGCTTCCTGTGTTGGCGTTGGTGGGTGGGTTGTGCGCTGGAACTAGCTACACATACGAGTTTCACTTCAAGTGTTTTTGGGAGGGGGAGGGGAGGGAGAAGAAGTCGAACCAGGCTGCGTCAAATGAGTGCGAAACCTGAGTGCTGCGAAGTAGGTGGTAGCCCTTCCGATGGACAGCGCCGATTGTGCGGGAACTCGAACGGCCCCGGGATCCTGACGTTGGTGGTGAGCGGTAGCTTGAACGACCTCGGGGGGCGGGTTCGCCATGAGCGCTACGGCGGCCCAGTGGAGCGCGGGAGTTCGATGTGGCTCAGTGACTTTCCTTTACGCTGAAAGATAGAACATATATCGAAGTTGAGCAAATAAAAACTTCAAGTGATATTGAATGTGTGTTCGAATGATGGTAGGCTAGAACCACAAAGGAGGTGAGCAACGATGCTTAATCCAGGCTTAGAGGAAGACATGGACCTTTACCGCGAACCCAGTGATGCGGTGTTTGAGGCTTTCGGGCAAGTTGAGTGTGAGGTCAACGATGCGACTATTAAGCGCGCGGAAGCCTTGGTTTCTGTGGTCGTTGCTCACCTCGACCCATTGACAGATGACTCGTCGGAGCTACGCACAGTTTTTGATGCCGAGGCGGGAGCAGCTCCGACTGTCGTCGGGCAAGTCCCCAGTTTCGCTGGTGAAACTCGGGTTGATGCGTTTGGTCAAGTGCGCGAACAAGCACCCAGGGTATCGATTGATGACACTGTCGTATGCGTGCCCACGCCTAACGGTGGTGTGGTTTCAGTAAAAGACGTAGAACAGTTGCTGGACTCGTTGCCTTCTCCAACGGTGGGGATGCTTTCGCAGTTCATGGACTGCACTGGACCGCAGGTGATCACTGAGACCCGTCGGGTGGTGACGGGAGCACTATTTATGCCCAAGCTGTGGGCATTAGCGAAAGCCGGTGTCGTTGGATATGACCGGGTGTCATATGTCGCCCGAAGGCTGTCGCACTTGGGGATCTGTGTTCCACTATTCGATGAGCTTCTCACGTCGCGACGACTGGACGTGACCTTCAAAACGTTTAGAAAACACGTCAATGAGATCATTGCGATGCTGACCACCCCAAAGAGCCGAAACGAAGACGCGGTGCGAAACCGGTGCGTGCGGTACTGGGACAACGGAGACGGTACGTCCACGGTGACGATGACCGGCCCCACCCTGGTAATGCACGCGTACTTCGCGCGTTTAAGTGGTTGCGCGCGGGCGGTGAAGAAAAACGATATCGATCCGTTCATCGCCACGCTTTCGGATAAAGACCGCGAAATCCTTGTCCCCGGCGAATCTGGTGAAAAGGTTAAACTCCGGGTCGGTGACCTGGGTGACGTGGAAATCGACGACGACCGGTTGATGGACCAACTCTTATTCGACATGGCTGTCGGCGCTATTCCCAGTACTGAAGTACACGCAAAAGTCGTACCCACAGGGCAACGGAAACCGGCCAGTGTGGAGCATGACGAAAGCGTTGACTCTGCAGGTGAAGGAGTCAAGGGGCTAAGTAGCGTTCCCGTGTTTAACGACAAATGGGAAGCCAACAATGCGCAGCGCGTGTATGAAATGGAGCTGTGCATCTCCATGCCAATCAACGAGGAATGGTTAAAAGCTCAGACCAACATCAACGTCACGGTCCCCGTGCTCCACTTCCTCAAGGATCAAATGCCGGGACTCATTGAGCTGGATCTGGCAGCAAACGGTGTGAAAGTGCCTAGTGGTGACGGTCAGGCAACGGAAGATCGGCCCCCGGGCGGAACAGATCCGGGTGGTGAACCGCCGGGCGTAGAGCAACCAGTCGGAATGAACGCAGACAGTAAACCACAAGGTGACGATCCTCCGGATGGAAGTGGTTTAAGTGGAGTCCCGCCAGCTGGATATCCGCCGAATGAAGATGCGCGAACTGAAGGTGCGCAAGGTGGCAAAGCGCCTAATGAAAATGCCCAAGGTGCGGGACCGCCAGAAGAAGATGGCTCGCACGAGACCGCGACGCGCGAAAATGACGGGAACATGGCTCGCCCAGTTTTGGTACGGGAACGTCTGAATGTGCCCGCGATGGTGAATAATCGCACTCCGATTGATGACCAGACTGCTGATGAACTGATCTCGCGGGCAACGTGGGTGTATCGGATGTTTACCGACCCAGACACTGGTGTTGTGCTTCAATCAACCCCCACAAAGTACCGCGTGACAGCGCCACTCAAGCGCGTGATTGAAGCTCGGTCAGTGATGTGCTCGGTGCCATGGTGTCCGGTGCCGGCACGGGTGTGCGAGAAGGACCACATAGAGCCGTTCAACCATACGGACCCTAAGCGTGGCGGGCAAACCGTGCTGGAGAACCTGCACCCGTTGTGTAAGAAGCATCACCAGGAGAAAACCAACAGGCGCATCAGCATCACCACACGTGACGACGGAGGACTGGCGGTTGAGTTCCCACGGATCGGCACGACGCTGGTGTATCCGCCGGAGTCCAGAATTAATCAGGAGCAGTTCGAGCAGTTGGTCCAGTTCTTCGACGCGGGGAAGTTGGATGTGAGTCGCTCGGTGGATGGCTTTCTGGACGCTGAACATGCAAAGGCGGGGGTTGCGGCTTCGAAGCAGTTCGTGACGCAGGAAGAAATCACTAGGCCCGTTGAGACAGAAGAGGCAGATGAGTCGGCTGACGCTGAGGGTGAGCCGGGCGACGAGCAGGCTACCCGTGAGGGTGAAACTGAGTGCGACGAGCGGTCTGTTTGGGAGTATGCGCCGGTGCCGGGAGAACTGGTTGGTGACGCGCCACCGTTCTGACGTTCTGACGGTAGTAAAAGCAGGGCTGGTGGCCTCCCGTAGTTCTGAGAAGACAGTTTGCCTCAGTCGGGCGTCGCCAGCTGTAGGACTTGAGCGACCTGGGCTAGGGGAATCCGAGGTCGGGAGAGCTTGTAGGCGACTTCCCGCCGTTTTGAGAAAAGGCCAACTGCAGGGAAGACAGTTAGCCGTAGGACGGTCGGGCCAGCCGGGACGGATCTCGGGACGGATCTGAAGAAACTGAGCTGGAGAACAAGCTGATGTTGCGAAGGCTCGTCGGGTGGGAAGCTTGGTGCCGGGCTGGGGAGTGTAAATGGTGAACTGCGAACATGGGCCCTGTCTTTGAACTGGACAGGGCGAACTGAGTGGCGTGCCCCTGCCGAAGTAACAGTCTTACTCCAGCACCTCACGCAACAACCGCAACGCCGCGTCCTTATCAAGAGGCTCGTTGCCGTTGCCGCACTTGGGGCTCTGCACACAGGACGGACAACCAGCAGCACATTCGCACGCGTCAATCGCATCAAGCGTCGCCTGCTGCCACTCCTCAAAAACTTCAAACCCACGCTCGGCAAACCCGGTGCCACCTGACTGACCGTCATACACAAACACCGTCGCCTGCCCGGTGTCGGCGTGCCGGGCGGTAGAAACCCCGCCAATGTCCCACCGGTCACAACCAGCAAACAACGGCAACAGCCCAATTGACGCATGCTCGGCCGCGTGCACAGCGCCGGGCAGATCGCCGGCAACCACCTCGGCGTCCTCCACCACCGAATCCGGCGCCGTCCACCACACCGCATGCGTGCGCAACGTCTGTGCTGGCAAATCCAACGGCCGCTCACCCAACACCACACCCGTGCCGTTCTGTCGCATGATGTACCCCGTCACCTGGGTCGTCACCTCAACAGCCCCATGAAACACCCGGCACCCGCTGGGCAACCCACGCGACCCCTCGGTGCCCACCACGCGAATCTCCGTCACCGACCTCGCCTGCGTTGTGTAATCCACCGTCGCGGGCGCCACCAACGCCACCCGCTCGGCCAAATCCAACTCCAACACCGAAAACGTCTCACCCTGATGCACATACACCGCACCCGGAAAACTCTGCCGGGGCGCAGCCGCATCATCCACCGTGCCCAACAACATGCCCGTCGCCTGATCCACCAACCGCACCTGCGCGCCACCAGACCCGCGAATATCCGTCAACGCCGCCGCCGACTCTGCCTTCGCCCAAAACCACCCCGTGGGACGGGCGCGCAAATACTTTGCCTCGGCCAACTCGCGCGTTACCTCAACGGCCCGCTCACCAAACCACAACCGGCAGTCGTCCTCCGTCAACGGCTCCTCAGCAGCCGCCGCCAACAAATGCCCCGCCACCACATACGGGTTCTCCGGGTGAATCACCCCGGCCTCAACCGGGGCGTCAAACACATGCTCCGGGTTGTGCACCACATACGTGTCCAACGGGTCATCCCGCGCGATCAACACCGCCAACCATTCCTGCCCCGCTCGGCCCGCACGCCCGGCCTGCTGCCACAACGACGCCAACGTGCCCGGCCAGCCTGCGATCACCACCACGTCCAACCCGCTGATGTCGATCCCCAACTCCAGCGCGTTCGTCGAGGCCACCGTCCGCAACTTGCCCCCGCGCAAGCCCGTCTCCAAGGCCCGGCGCTCCTCGGGCAAGTACCCGCCCCGGTAGGCCGCGACCGAGGTGGTCAACTCCGGCGCTATCCGCCCCACCTGGCTACGTACCGAGTCCGCCAACGCCTCGGCTCCCGCACGAGACGCAATGAACGCAATCGACCGAACCCCAGCACACGTCGTATCCACCAACATGCTCGTGGCCTCACTGATGGTCGACCGGCGCTGCGCCTCCTCACCAGCCACCAACGGCGGCTCCCACAAAAGAAACGTGCCCGCAGCCTTAGGCGACGTATCTTCCGTCACCGCATACGCCTCCCGGCCCGTAAACCTGCTAAACGCGGCGGCCGGGTCAGCCATCGTCGCAGACGCCCCCACCACCGTGGGCCGCGCCCCATACAACGCCGCCACCCGCAACAACCGGCGCAACACCAACGCCACATGCGACCCAAACACGCCTCGGTACCTGTGCGCCTCGTCAACAACCACAAACCGCAAGTTCTTAAACCACCGGCGAAACCGCTCGTGACCAGGCAAAATACTGCGGTGCAACATATCGGGGTTGGTGAAAATGATGTTGCCGTGCTGCCGGGCCCACTGCCGGTCCGCCTCCGAGGTGTCCCCATCGAAACTGCCCGCCCGCACCCCCTGCAGAGGCAGCGACACGAGCTTCGACAACTGATCATGCCCCAACGCCTTCGTGGGAGAAATATAAAGAGTCGTCGCCACCTTGGTAGGCAACGCATCCCGACTCTCAAACGCCGCCTGCGTGACCGGCAACCAAAACCCCAGGCTCTTCCCACTGGCCGTGCCCGTGGCGATGACTGTGTCCACGCAAGACTCGTCGCCCGCGCCGGCTTCATCACCCGCACCAGCCCCGGCTGCCCACACCCTCTGCGCCGCCTCCACCTGGTGCCGCCACGGACGCTCAATACCCGTGACCTGCCACGCGTGAACGACCTCGGGACTTACCCACTCCGGCCAATCCGCGAACTGCGCCTCGCGGGCGGGAAAACTGCGCGCATGCGTCACACGGTCAGCCCGCTCGCCAAACGCGGTCACCAGATCAATCAGCACACCCCAACCTTAGCGGTCACGCTCAACACAACCCCGTAGCCCGCAGCCCAAACCGGCCCGTAGAGTAGTGCCTGTGCTCACGATTGATCAGACCACCGGCAACACCCTGCGCCACGCCCTGAACCACCACCGGTTCACCCCCGCTGGCCTGCACGAACTGTGGGGCGCAGACATCGACGACGCCCTCACCCGCAACAACGCCGCCCCCGCCCGCTGGTTCCTGACAGGCCGCACGGACCCGCTTTCGGTGCTGGCGAACCTTTTCGTGTGCGCGGCCACCATGGACGCCGAGGTCGTCCGCATCTCCCTAGGCACCCACCTTTTCGACGCGGCAACCAAAGCCGGCGCTCTACTCGAACGCGCCGGAACCATACTCGCCCCCTTCGCCCTGCGCGCCGTCGAAGTGCCCCCAGGGCTAAGCGACCACGCAAACGAACCCACCCCTGACCCCGCCCCCGAACACATTTGGCTCTTCTCCGACCACGGCACCCTCGTCCGCGACGAACCCGTCGCCGGTGACTTCGTGTTAGGTGTGGGCGGTGCCGGGCGCACCCTCCTCAACATCACCCCGCGCACCCCCGTGCATACCGCGCTTGACCTGGGTACCGGGTGTGGCATTCAAGCCATCGCGCTAGCCCGCCACTGCGACCACGTCATCGCCACCGATATCTCGCCCCGCGCGCTCGCCTTCACCCGCGCCAACGCCACGCTCAACGGCGCCCACAACATCGAAACCCGCGAAGGCTCCCTCTTCGAACCCACCCCAGAACAGTTCGACCTCATCGTCTCCAACCCGCCCTTCGTCATCACGCCACAAGGCCACACGGCCACACTGGAATACCGCGACGGCGGCCACACCGGTGACGAACTCATGCGCACCCTGCTCGCCCAGCTGCCAAACCACTTGACCACCTCGGGCACGGCATGTCTGCTGGGCAACTGGGAAATCACGCACGCCACTAGCGAAGACCCCACCCAAGACCCCGAAACCCCCACAGACCCCACCCGCTGGGTCCCCAACACCGTCGACATCAGCGTCATCGAACGCGAACAGCTCACCCCCGCCCACTACGCTGAAACGTGGATCCGCGACGGGGGAGTGGTGCCCGGCAGCTCCCGCTGGAACGCAGACACGGCCGCGTGGCTCGACGACTTCGCTTCCCGAGGTGTCACCCGGATCGCGTTCGGGTGGATCCAGGTGCGGGCCCGGGCTGAGGAACCCGAGGCCGCCACAGACGGGCACCCGCCAGCGCCTCCCATCCGTCACTTCGAATCCCGCCCCGGCCCGCTGGGAGCCAACCCCGGTGGAATCGCACAGTTCCTCGATGTGCGCTTCGACCTCATCCAGTGGCTCAACCAGGCAGACGACAACGAACTGCTCGACACCGCGTTCATCCGCAACGAAGGCGTTGTCGAACACCGCCACTTCACCCCCGGCGACGAATCGCCCACCACCATCACCATCGAAGTGGGAACCGGGTTCGCCCGCGAAATGACTGTCGACACCGCGTTCGCCGGTTGCATCGGAGTTGCTGACGGCAGCCTCACCCTGCGGGCCGTGGCTCACGCCCTCGCCCAGTTGCTCGACGTGGAGCCTGATATGCTCGCGTCGCAACTCGTAGCGCAGGTTCGTGAAGCGGTTGTCAGTGGTATCTTGTACCCCAACTCATAAAACCGCACACATCACAAGTGCTACATTCAAGTGGACGCGTACACACTTGCGTGAGAAAGGACTCTCGTGCCAACCACTCAGCCACGTCGCCTCGTTATTGTGGAGTCACCCACAAAAGCCCGCACCATCGTTGGATACTTGGGCGACGGCTACGATGTGGAAGCGTCCGTAGGCCACATCCGTGATCTGCCTCAGCCGTCAGAGCTCCCGGCCGACATGAAGAAGGGCCCCTACGGCAAGTTCGCCGTGGACGTGGACAACGGCTTCGACCCCTACTACCGGGTGGACCCCGGCAAGAAGAAAAAGGTCACTGAACTTAAGAAGCTCCTCAAGGACGCCGACGAACTCTACCTCGCAACCGATGAGGACCGCGAAGGTGAAGCCATCGCGTGGCACCTCATCGAAGTGCTCAAACCAAAAATCCCCGTCAAGCGCATGGTCTTCCACGAAATCACCCCGGAAGCCATCGCCCGCGCCCTAGAAAACACGCGTGAACTCGACACCAACCTCGTCGACGCCCAAGAAACCCGTCGCATCCTCGACCGTCTATACGGTTACGAAGTGTCGCCGGTTCTGTGGCGCAAGGTCCGTGCCGGGCTGTCGGCCGGTCGCGTCCAGTCTGTTGCCACCCGCCTGGTCGTTGAGCGTGAACGTGAACGCATGAAGTTCATCCCCGCCGATTACTGGGACCTCGACCTCGCACTGGCCCTGCCAGATGCCGCCGACGGTGAAGAATTCGCCGCCAAACTCACCACCTACCTGGGCCAGAAAGTGGCCACCGGCCGTGACTTCGACGACGCCGGTCAGCTGAAAAAGGCCAGCTCTGAGGTCGTGGTACTGGGTAAGGACGACGCCACCAAACTCGCCTCCGTGCTCAACGCTGGCGCGCCCTTAAGCGTCTCCGGGCTTGAAACCAAGCCGTACTCACGCCGGCCCGCCGCCCCGTTCACCACCTCAACCCTGCAACAGGAAGCCGGCCGCAAACTGCGCATGAGCTCCCGCCAAGCTATGCGCGTTGCCCAGTCGCTGTACGAAAACGGGTACATCACATATATGCGTACGGACTCCTCGGCCCTGTCCGCCGAGGCCGTCGCCGCCGCCCGCAAGCAAGTCACCGAACTCTATGGGCCCGAATACGTCCCCGGCTCCCCGCGGGTTTACGCGAAGAAGCAGAAGGGTGCGCAGGAAGCACACGAAGCGATCCGTCCCGCAGGTGACTCGTTCCGCACGCCCGCCCAAGTGCAAGGCAAACTGTCTAGCGACGAGTTCAAACTCTACGACCTGATCTGGAAGCGCACGGTCGCCTCCCAGATGGCCGACGCAAAAGGCTCCACCGCCACCATGAAAATCAGCGCCGACCTCAGCACCCACCTCGGGGACGGGGCAACGGCAGGCATGACCGCCTCGGGAACGGTCATCACCTTCCGCGGATTCCTTGCCGCCTACGAAGAAGGCCGCGACGCAAGCCGCTACGACTCCGGTGACGCCGGTTCTCGCCTCCCACAAGTCACCGAAGGCCAAGAACTCGCCGTCCACTCCGCAGAAGCCGCGGGGCACACAACCGCGCCACCACCTCGGTACACAGAAGCCAGCCTGGTCAAACGGCTCGAAGAACTGGGAATTGGGCGCCCATCCACCTACGCGGCCATCATCTCCACGATCCAAGACCGCGGATACGTACGCCCGCGCGGGAACGCGCTGGTGCCCAGCTGGCTCGCATTCTCCGTGGTCAGGTTGCTTGAAGAGCACTTCGGCGGACTCGTGGACTACCAGTTCACTGCTGACCTGGAAACGGAACTCGACCACATCGCAGCAGGTGAACTCGACCGCACACAGTGGCTCTCCGACTTCTACTTTGGAACCGGTGCCGCCGGAGCCGCAGTCACCGACGGCCCAACCGGTGACCAACCCGCCAGCGACCACCCGGGACTCAAACCAACCGTGGACGATCTGGGCGACATTGACGCCCGCGAAGTCAACACCGTGCAGATCGCGGACGACGTGACCCTGCGCGTGGGCCGGTACGGACCATACCTTGAAGTACCCACCGACGACCCCGAAAAACCCAAGCGCGTATCAGTTCCAGACGACCTGGCCCCGGATGAACTCACGGCCGAAAAAGCCCGCGAACTCATCGAAACCCAGGGCGACGGCGACCGCGAACTTGGCGTGGACCCGGAAACCGGGCACACGATCGTTGCCAAGAACGGGCGCTTTGGCCCCTACGTCACCGAGGTGCTACCAGAATCAGACACCCCCGCCAAACGCGGCACCAAGAAGCCCAAGCCACGCACCGCCTCGCTGTTTAAATCCATGGACCTGCAGACCGTTGGGCTGGAAGAAGCGCTGAAACTTCTGAGCCTGCCCCGGGTCGTTGGCCAGGACCAAGAAGGCGTGGACATCACCGCGCAAAACGGACGCTACGGGCCATACCTGAAGAAGGGAACCGACTCGCGGTCGCTGGAATCCGAAGACCAGATTTTCAGCATCACAGTCGAAGAAGCGCTGGCGATCTACGCGCAACCCAAGACGCGCGGCGGGCGCAAAGCGGCGGCTCCGCTCAAGGAGTTCGGCGAAGACCCCGAAACCAAGAAGCCCGTCGTTGTGAAGGACGGTCGCTTTGGCCCCTACGTCACCGACGGCACCACCAACGCGACCCTGCGTAAAGACGACTCGGTAGAGACCATCACCGCAGAACGCGCGTTCCAGCTCCTGGCCGAAAAACGTGCCAAGGGACCCGCCAAGAAGCGCACCACCGCGAAGAAGACGACCACCCGGAAGACGACCGCCTCGAAGACCACGGCGAAGAAATCCACCGCCAAGAAGAGCTAACTAGGCTAGCCGATGCCTCTCGTCGTATGCGCGGGAGGCTTCGATAACCTCACTGGTGAGCGCGGTTTCGCACAGGTCCCATTCCGTTGCGTACGCGGTCAAAAACGCGTCTTTGACGTCCTCAACCGTGATCCCCGGGTGGAGCTCACTCAACGCTCCACCCGTTTGCGGATCCCACTCCACACCCAGGGCGGCTTCGACCTCGGTCAGGCACGCACGAATGGGCTGCGGGTCCGTCACAATCACCGAGGACGAAAACAACCACCCCTTATTGGTCACCCGTTGCGCTGTCCCAATGATCTTGATGCGCCCGGCCGCGTTGACTGAGAACTCGCCCGGGCAGTACTCGCCAGGAATCTCACCAACGCGCGCATCCACACCCAGCGTGCGCAAAGCTGAGGCGTACAGCTCACCAAACTCAGTGAACCGCTCCTGAGTCTTGCCGTACAGCGTGCTGGCCGGTTCCATGTGGTCAAGCACCAAGCTCCCGAGGTGGTACGCCGCCGCGCGTCCCCCAAGGGTCCGCAGTGCTGGAGTAAAACCGTGAGCGCGGGCCGCCTGGGTTGCCTGTGGGAAACCCTCTGCGAACCGGTCGCGGGCACCAAACGCCACCGTGGGTTGCGGCTGATAGACCCGCAGGGTAGGTCCGCGGGTTCCGTTGCGGACGTCGTCAAGAAGGGCCCGGGCAACGCCGAGGTCGCGAACAGCTCCCTCGCTGGTGTCCGCTATGTATTCCAAGTGGTGTGACATCACTGCTTAACCTTACGCGGTAACGAGGGCTGGGCGAGTAGGCTTAGCCATGTGGATACTCAAACTGTTCTCTCTAAGCCACACGCCGGAACCATTGGCCACGCTGCGCTCGAAGTAGGGGCGTGGCTCGTCGCGCTGAGCTCAGCGGCGATTGCCTTCGCAATTGTGGGTATCCACGGCTTCGGCGGGGCCATGGACATCAGCCGCTACGGCGAACTCACCCAGATCCAACGCGACGGCGGGTTCAACTCATCTTTCGCGGTTCCAGGACTACTCGCGTTCTTTGCGCTCGCGGTGGCGGGTGTCCTCATTCCACCTAAAAAGCTGACACAGCTCAAAGAGTCGGTCCGTTCCCAGCTCCTCACACTTTTTGCAGCCGCGACTGCGTGCGTGTCAGTCGTCGTTGTGTTCATTCCTACTTTCTGGCTCACCCTGATCGTGGCCGCTTTGCTGGGCATGTTGGTGGGCGTACTTGCTGCCCACGCGCCTGAACTTCACACCAAACCGTGGCGCACAGGTGGCCTGGCGGTTGGAATCTTCCTGCTGGTCACGTACTACTTTGAGCTGGAACACGGGGTTCCGGCCGGTGCTCACGCGTTACGTTGGCTCCTGTTTGTCGGGGCGATCCTCCTCATTGTGGCAGCACTGATGGTACTGGTGTTCCCGCTGTCGTCTGACCGCGACATCGATGACCTTCACACGTTCCCTCACACCCTGGCCATCAAACGCTCCCGCGGTCACATGTCGATCGCTTTTCCGTGGGCCTGCTACGCACTGTTCGCAGTACTGGGCGCACTGTTCTTACTTCCTCTTCCTGCCACTGTGGATGGGGGATACGGTCAGGGTGCTATCGGACTCATGACTGCGGCGGTTCTTTTGGGTTGGGCTGCCGGATACGAGTCCGGTCCCACCTTCGCTCCCGGCATGACCCGTCCACGCCTTACCGCGTTCGCGTTGGTCGCAGCGGGGCTGTTGATGATCTGCGCTGGCTTGATTGACGAGCTTTCCGGAAAAGCCGTACTCATGGCACTCACCGCGTTCTGCGTGGGCGTGGGTGTGCGCGCTCAAAAATATGAATTCTCACGCCGCGTGGGCCTCGCTGTAGGTGCGCTGTTGGCTACTCTGCTCTGTGGTCTTGACCTCACGTTCGACATCCACCTGTCAGCAGTAACCACGTGGGTGCTGTCCGCATCCGGCGTGGCCTTCAGTGCGATCGGTCTTCTGGCCTTTGCAACCGGAATCTTGGCAATCTTCTTTTTCTCACCCATGGGTGTGCGCGGAATGGGCGTCGACCTCATGAACGCGTTCCAAGTTTCCGGCGACAACTCGCCTAGAGCCACAGCACCAGCCTTCGCAGTCGCTGAAGATCAGGAAACACGCGTGCTGCCAGCGGCGACCACCTCGGCGGACGAACCCCAGGATGCCGGTGCCAACTCCCTTGCCGTTCCAGAACCCGTAACGCCTTCCACCGGGCTGTTTATCGCGATCGAAGGCGGGGACGGGGCCGGGAAGACCACCCAGATTCGCAAACTGGTCGAACACCTAGAATCCCGCGGCTTTGACCCCGTTATTGCGACCCGCGAACCCGGTGGCACGCCTGCGGGGAAGTCCATTCGCAGCGTGTTGCTTGACGGTGAAGCGGTGTCAAAGAAATCAGAAGCGCTCCTTTACGCAGCTGACCGTGCACACCATGTTGCGACCCTCGTGGCACCGAGCCTGGAACAGGACGGTGCGGTTGTCACTGACCGGTACATTGACTCTTCGCTTGCCTACCAGGCCGGAGGCCGTGAGCTGTCTGAAGACGATGTGCTGGCCTTGTCGAGGTGGGCGACCTCGGGGCTGGTGCCAAACCTCACATTGGTTCTGGACGTTGACCCACGCGTGGCCGCCGAACGCATGGGGAACCGTGAGGACGCTAACCATCTAGACAAACAGAGTCTTGAGTTTAAGGACCGCGTGCGCGCAGGTTTCCTCCGGCTGGCAGAAGCTGAGCCTGACCGGTACGCAGTGATTCCAGCGGGACGCTCAGTCAACGAGGTCGCAGAACACATTCAGCGCGTGGTTGACGCCATGATCGACGGTGAAGAGTCAGCAGACGTCGCCGACACCTTTGAACCGATCGCACCCCGAGGTGTGTTCGAAGGGGTTCCCACAGAACGGATGTCTCCTGAAGACGCCCAAAAAGCGGTCGAAGAACACCGATACGCTGAGCCGCCACAGTTCTTAACCGAACCAATCAAAGTTGATGGTGCTGAAGACGCTGACAGCGCAGCAAGTGTTGACAGCACAGAAGATAAAGACAACCCGGACAGCGCTGAAGATGCTGAAGGCGCTGAAAGTGCCGAAGACACAGAAAACGCTGCAACCACCGTTCTGCCGCAACGTCCCAAAGCTGAAGGCGCGCCAAAACCTGAGGGATCAAAGGGATCAACTCGCGCTACGGCAGAGCCAGAAACGCTAGAAGCGTCAGAGACTCAAGATAAGCCTTCAAACACGGCAGAGCCCGACCCTGAAACCTACCGGGCTAAGTTACAGCGGCAGTCCTTGATCGAACAGCAGGCGCGTCAACGTCTGCGTGATGCGCGACGGAATTCATGACGGCTGAGACAAGCTCCGGAATGTCCGGGACCGTGTGGGCAGACCTCGTGGGTCAGGACGCAGCGATCGCAACCTTGGCGCGCGCGGCCAGTGACCCGCAGTCCATGACGCACGCGTGGTTGCTCACAGGGCCGCCTGGGTCGGGCAGGTCGAACGCCGCCAAAGCCTTCGCCGCCGCGCTTCTCACCCCTGACCACGGCGCAACGCTAAGCGCACAGGCCAAACGAGCGCTGGCAGGCAACCACGAATCCATGACGGTGATCTCCACCCAAAAGTCGGTCATCTCAATCGACGAGGTCCGCGACATTGTGGGCAAAGCCCAAGCCGCACCCGTGAACGCCGACTGGCGTGTGGTCATCATTGAAGACGCAGACCGCATGACAGAACGTACATCGAACGTGCTGCTCAAAGCTATTGAAGAGCCCCCGCCGGCGACCGTGTGGATCCTGTGCGCCCCCAGCCCCCAAGACGTTCTGATGACCATCCGCTCACGGTGCCGTAACGTCAACCTGCGCATCCCGCCGGTCAAAGCGATCGCACAACTGCTCAACACACGTAACGGTATCGACCCAGAGGTTGCGACGTGGGCGGCCTCGGCTGCCCAGAATCACATTGGGCGTGCCAAATACTTAGCGACCAACGCTGATGCACGCCAGGTACGTGAACAGATTCTGCGCATCCCACTCAAGTTCGACTCCTTGGGTGCCACCGTTCGGCTCGCTGGCGAAACGCTCGAGCAAGCAACAACACGTGCCAGTGACCGCACCAAGGACCGCAACGCGCAAGAAAAAGAAGAACTCTTGCGCACGCTCGGGGTTGAACCGGGAAAGAACCCGCCACCGGCCGTGCGTTCCCAGATCAAACGGCTCGAAGACGAACAAAAGCGCCGCGATTCACGAGCCCGCAATGACGAACTCGACGCTGTCTTCCTCGAGTTGCTCGCGCTCTACCGGGATGTCCTCATGTGGGGGATGGGCGAAAAAGAAAACCTCATCAACGTGGGGGATGAACAGCTAATCTCGAGCATCGCTGACTCTTCAGACCCCGTGACCACGCTCAAACAGATCGAAGTCCTGCAACTGGCCCGGGCCCGCCTGCAAACAAACACGGCCCCACTCCTTATCGTGGAAGCCGCGTTCATTGGATTGTCTCGCCCGTGGAGTCCTGCCGCTCAGGCTACTGGTCGCTAGTCAGCAGGTCTACCACCAGGCCTGCGGTGAGGTCGACGCGGGGCAGAATCGAATCGATGCGGGCGTGTTCGTCCACCGCGTGCGATCCGCCGCCCACAGTGCCTAAACCGTCCAGGGTGGGTGTGCCCAAGGCCGCCGTGAAGTTTCCGTCGGAACCGCCACCCACCATGATGGGTTTGAGTTCGTCGTGTCCCAGTTCCTGCGCTACTTTGCGGGCTCGGGCGAACAGGTGCGCTGACACTTTGCGTTCCCACGGTGGGCGGTTGATCCCGCCGTCTAAGCGGAGTTGAGCGCCCGGAATGACAGGGCGCAGTCTGCGCAGCGCCTGGTCTACGCGTTGTTGTTCGCGGGCCGAGGTGGCCCGTGAGTCGATCGACAAGGTAGCGTTCGCTGGCACCGTGTTGGTGGTGGTTCCGGAGTGCATAAAGGAAGGGACCACGGACGTCCCGGCTTCAGGTTTGTGTAACCCTGCGATCTTGACGACTTGCGAGGCCACTTCGACGGTGGCGTTGATGCCTTTTTCTGGTTCAACGCCAGCGTGGGCGGCGCGCCCGGTGACGTTGAGGTGGTAGATGGCCACACCCTTGCGGGCTACCTTGACCTCACCGTTGGGTCCACCGGATTCAAAAACCAGGGACGCGCGTGCGTGAGCAGATTCGTGTTCGATGAGGTCCCGGGAGGTCAGGGATCCTAGCTCTTCATCAGCAGTGACTAAAAGCGTGACACCGTCCAGAGTGCCCAGCTGCTCTTTGACTTTCTTGAGTGCGTGCATCGCGATGAGCACGCCACCTTTCATGTCATCGGTACCGGGTCCGCGAATGATCCCACCAGAGATGGTGAAAGGCATATCGTCGATGGTTCCCAGTGGCCACACAGTGTCGTGGTGGCCAATGAGCACTACGCGCCGGGGGCCGTTTCCAAAGCGCCACACCAGGTGGGGGAAGCCGTCGATGACATCTATCTGTGCGGGCTCGCCCATTAAACCTTCGCCCAACGCACTCAAAAGGCGCGCGGAACGGTGAAGCGCGGCCTTGTCGTTTGAAGGGGACTCGGTTTCCACTGCTTGGTGGAACTGGTGAATGAATAGTTCCAGGTCAGTGGTCGTAGAGAGGTTCGGATGAGCAGACATTAATCATTACTGTACCTAATGTGACACATTCGCCTGCGGGTGAGTCACGAAGCAACAGAGTAAATTGGTTATGAAACAGCCAGCCACAAACAGGATCGGGCCAGCCATGAAATTCCTCGCGTTCATTTTCCTTATTGCGCTCATCATCGGCGCAGTGATTTACATCGTCGCCACGGTGAAAAAGGCTCGGAACCGCGGGGAGACATACGGGGAAACTCAACGGACACCTCGGGACCCCTTTGCCACCGAGCAAGACACAACCGGCGACCCGTTCAAAATCCGGGCCGGGGACATGCTCCAGTTCGGTGATGACAAGTACTTTGTTCGCGGTTCCATCCACTTCACCGAAGGTGTGTACACCTGGCATGAACACTTCTTTCAGGCGGATGCGAACGCTACGCGGCGGTGGCTGTCGGTCGAAGCTGACCCCGATCTTCAAATGGTGCTGTGGCAGGACGCGCCTGGTCTAAGCGCACAAGCTGGTGCGTCAGTGGTGACGTACAACAATATGCAGTTCCGGCTTGACGAATCGGGGCAGGCGAACTTCAGAACAGAAGGAACCACGGGTCTGCCAGAGTCGGGAGTCGCACAGTATGCCGACTACGAATCGGACGACGGGACGCTCTTGAGCTTTGAGCGGTTTGGTAACGGGGCGTGGGAAGCGAGCATTGGACGGCCGTTGCCACGCGGAAGCTTCACCATTTACCCGGGGTCCTGATATGACAGTGACAGGTTTGGTGACGGGCAGAGCGACGGGCAAAGCAACGGGCATACACACGGCCCCTGCTCATATTGACTTCGTTGACACTAGGGCTGATCAGCTGGTTTATTCTCTCGACGAGCCCAGGATCACGCCCGTGCTGGCACGCGACTTTACGTTTACTCACGCGGGTGTGCCACTGGAGGTTGAACTCGCCGTACTGGGGTGTTCACACCAAGTGACGGTGCGGAGTGCTGGGTATGAGTGGGTGCGGGAAACCCTGGCATGCCTACCTGACCGCGAACCGTGGGTGCCAGCAAACGACTCCTGCGCGGTTGCCCACGGTGGCCAGCTCACCTTCGACTCCACTGTTGTGAAGCCGGCAGACTTCCTGCGCGAGGTCGACCGGATCGAAAGCCAACTCGCGGACTCTCCCGCCCAGTGCAGCGTGATATTTCCCGGCCAGCCTGGCGCAGTTACGGCTCTGACATGCGCCACGAACCGCAACGGGGTCGTATGGTGCACGTGGCACTGCTACCCGCAAAGTGGCGAAGTAGTGAAAACACGGTCCGTGCTAAGCCTTGACACGCAGCTGTTCCGGGACCGCGATCAGGGAAGCGGGCACATGCGATGAACTTTCTTTACCGTCTGCTACCCGATTACCTCAACCGACAGGAAAAGAAAGGTATCTGGATTTCTGTCCTCGTGATCGTGGTGGCCACATATGTCGCCGTTGGGGTCATATTTACGCCTGGAACCGACCCAAACCAGTGCGGCGACTACACGTTGAAAAACGGAAGCTACATCTACACCGAAGGCCGAGGCGAATACGACAGAGAAGGCACCAGCTACTTTTACGTCGGGTGTAAGAAGGCGCGTGGTGGTTGGTTCTTTGGGTTCCCCGGTTCGGGATCCGGGTCCGGTTCCGGGTACCGAGGTGGTGGCCCGGGGACTGGTAAATAAGGGGAGAAAGAACCAGCCCGAGGTTACAAGGACTGCAAGTAAAGAGATTGAGGAACTATGGTAATTGACTTACTCCGCGACAGTGCGGGCGTGGCGATGTACGCGGTGATTGGGTTGCTGCTGATGATGGCGGGATTCTTCATCGTTGATCTGCTGACTCCGGGCAAGTTGCGAACTCTGCTGTGGGAAGAACGCTCGAAGAACGCGGCCCTGCTTGTGGGGTCAAAAGCGCTGGGCGTGTCCATCATTGTGTGTGCAGCGATTTACGCAAGCGCCCACGACCTGCTTGCGGGCCTGGTCTCAACGCTGGTGTACGGGGTTATGGGCATCGTCGTGATGGCAGTGAGCTTCCTGTTGATCGACCTGTTCACGCCGGGCAAATTGGGTGACATTGTGCACGACCCTGAACTTCACCCTGCCACGTGGGTGTCAGCTGCGACCTACCTCGGGGTGGCGCTCATCATTAGCGTGGCGCTTTTGTGACTACTGAACGGCCGCAGTCTCCCGAACCCACTTTCCCACCCATTGCAGTAAAACCGGGCTGGGCGCGGTTCACGGTTCTCTTTGCGGTGTTTCTATGTGCCGCATGTGGCATGGTGTACGAGCTTGCGCTCATCGCGTTAGGTTCGTACCTGCTGGGTAACACCATTGTTCAAGCGTCCATTGTCCTTTCCGTGATGGTGTTCGCCATGGGCGTGGGTTCGGTTGCTACCAAACGCCTGGTCAGGTGGGCGGCAGTGTCGTTTGCTCTCATCGAGGTCCTGCTCAGCGTCATTGGTGGGCTGAGTGTGCTCCTGCTGTACATGGCGTTCGCCTACATGGATCTATATATGGTGGCGCTGGTGGTGTGTGCGTTCATTATTGGTGCGCTGATTGGTGCAGAAATCCCGTTGCTTATGGAGTTGGTCCAGTCCATTCGCAAACAACGCGCATCGAGTGCCGTCGCGGATCTGTTTGCGGCGGACTACGTGGGCGGTTTGCTGGGCGGGCTGGCATTCCCGTTCCTGCTTTTGCCGCTGCTGGGGTTGGTGCGGGGCACCATTGTGACTGGTGCGATTAATGCGCTGACGGGTGTGGTGGTCGTCCTGTGGCTGTTTCGGCGTAGCCTGGTGCGGCGCGCCAAAGTTGCGGTCTCAATCTGCCTGGTGGTGGCGTTAGGTTTTCTGGCGGTTGCGTGGGCGTTGGCGGACACGATCGAGGTGTCCGCACGGCAAAGACTCTACCGGGACCCGATCGTGGCGGCGGAGCGAAGCGACTACCAAGAGATCGTACTGACGAAGGACCCGCGCACATCCGACACCCGCTTGTTCCTCAACGGTGATCTGCAGTTCGCATCTCTAGACGAGCACCGGTACCACGAATCTCTGGTGCACCCGGTGATGAACGGGAAGCACGCAAAGGTGCTTATCTTGGGTGGTGGCGATGGACTGGCTGCCCGGGAAGTACTCAAGTATCCCGAGGTGGATTCGGTGACGCTGGTTGATCTGGACCCCGCTGTCACAGATTTGGCTAAGAGCGACGAGCGGTTGCGTAAGTTCAATCAAGACGGGCTCAATGATCCGAGGGTGCAGGTGACCAATGCGGACGCGTTTTCGTGGGTGCGCACCGGGCCATCCCAAGAGTTTGACGTGGTGATCGTGGATTTGCCCGACCCGGATGATGTGCCCACCGCTAAGTTGTACACGATCGAGTTTTACGACCTGGTTTCGCACGTGATGGCGCCTGGCGCTCGGATGGTGGTGCAGGCGGGGTCCCCGTACTTCGCGCCTGAGGCGTACTGGGGGATAGGTGAGTCTGTTGCGCAGGCCGGGTTCGCGACGACGCCGTACCACGTGGATGTGCCCAGTTTTGGGGACTGGGGGTATTTCGTGGCTGCTAAGGGTGCCGCCCCGGAAGTGAAGGTCAGTGACGCGGTTGCCCCGCGACTTTCGTTTATGACGCCCGAGGTGGCCCGCGCTTCCGTTGTGTTTCCGCCTGACCGTGATCGTGGGGCGGTGAAGAACGTGGAAGCGTCTACCCTTCTTCACCCAAAGGTGCTGGATGCGGAGCGCCGAGGCTGGGTTGGGTACTGAAGTTTGACGAGCCGAAGCCACCCCACTAGAATCTGTCTGGTTGCCTCCTTAGCTCAGTCGGCAGAGCGTTTCACTCGTAATGAAAAGGTCGTCGGTTCGATTCCGACAGGGGGCTCTCTTTGACTCCACACAGCTTGATCGTCACCACTCGGCTAAGCTGGGCATAATCCGGTTGTTCGACTTCGAGGTGGATCATGAAACTGTCGCGCGACAGCGTAGTTGTGGGTATTGATGACTCAGAATCCGCACGTGAAGCGGCCCATTTTGCCGTAGCCCACTTCGCAGATGCACGCGAAATCGTGTTAGTCGCGGTGATCCCAGACGGCGCGCACCCAGTGCTCCCGGCTCCCAGTGACGTGACCACCCCGTACACCGGCTCCCTGCCTGCAGTTCAGCCAGCAACACCCAGCGAAGAAGACCGCAAGAAATGCGAAGCCATGCTGGACGACCTGCGCACGCAACTCGAATCCACGCACAAGGACTCAGAAACCACCTCGGCGCCCATCAAAACCCGCGTCATGGCAGGTGACCCTGCAGAACAACTCGCCACGCTGGGAGACGACGCGGGCTTGCTCGTCATCGGTCACCACGGCGCAGACCAGAAATTCGCCGGCCGAATCGGACGCACCAGCCGCGGACTCCCCGGCCACTCGCTGTGTCCCGTGCTCATCTACCGCCCAGGCGACGCTGGTGATTCCGTGGTCGTAGGCATGGACACGTCTGAATACTCCAGCGTGGCCGCCCTGGACGCCGCCGACTTTGCCGTCAACGCCGGCCTGCCCCTACGCGTGGTCGTGGGCGTCGACCCGCTGGGTGACAGCGAACGTACCCACACGCAAACAGAACTTGACCTCACCTGGTTGCGTTCGGAAGTACCCGGTCTGGACGTGTCCGTTGAGTACGCGCAGGGCCCCGCCGCCGAGGTGCTCGTCGCAGCGTCTGACAACGCCCGTCTCCTTGTCATGGGTAAGCGCGGGCTTGGTCTGTTTGCCGGAATGGCAGTTCAGCTGGGCCGTACGGCCAGCCAAGTGATCGACAAAGTGAACACCTCACTCATGCTGGTGTCCTTCCGAGACGATCCGCGTCTGGCCAACCGTCGCATCGTCGACTAACAGCTAGTCCCTCACTCGTCCGGGTCGATCTCAAGCGACGCCAACGCTGCACGTCTCAACTGTTCGCGAATCACTTCTTCTGGTTTACGTCGCACCACGTACGGCGTGGAGTTGAGCATCCCGAAAATCGCGTGGACCCGCACAGTAGCTTCATCGCGGGTCAGGTCGGACATGGACGTCAGCACGCTCACCCACCGGTTGACATAAGCCCTCTGTAACGCCCGCACCCGGTTTTGCCCGTCCAGGGGCAGGCTCCCCAAGTCGCGGTCGTGAATCCGAATCAGCTCAGACTCCGTGACCGCGAACGTCAAGTGGAAGTCGATCAGCTTAATCAAGATGTCTTTGGACGAGGGAGCCTTCCAGTTCTCAACAATGTGCCCACCACCTGCTTTGAGGTAGTTGGAGATCCCCACCAGCAGCTCCGACAGGATTGCTTCCTTTGACGGGAAGTGCCGGTAGACCGCAGGCCCAGACACGCCAGCACCGTGTCCAATGTCGTCGATGCTCACCGCCAGGAAGCCGTGCCTGGCGAACAGCACCTTCGCCGATTCCATGATCGCCTCTCGTCGCTGCGCCTTTGCAAGCTGGCGGGAAATTCCCTTGTCTGAAGTGGCCATGCCAGCTAGTATAGCTTTCAGTTAATGATCACTCACTGAGTGGTCGAATGCTGAACATTGCCGGATGAACGCCGGCACAAGAACACAGGAGTTCACAATGCGCGCCATTGGTACACCTCCGGACCCCAGCACAGCGGAAGAATTCGCGCACGCGCACAGCCAGCTCATTGACGAACTGCGCGCTCGCACAGCCCAGACCGCTCTGGGTGGTTCGGAACGATCCAGGCAAAAGCACCTGGACCGCGGAAAGCTTCTTCCCCGCGACCGCGTGGAACGTCTACTCGACCCGGGTAGCCCTTTCCTCGAGTTCTCCGCGCTGGCAGCCAACGGCATGTACAACGACGACTCGCCAGGTGCGGGCATCATTACCGGCATGGGCCTGGTCAACGGACGCATCTGTGTGATTGTGGCCAACGACGCCACGGTCAAGGGTGGAACGTACTACCCCATGACCGTCAAGAAGCACCTGCGCGCACAAGAAATCGCACGTGAAAACAAACTCCCGTGCATTTACCTCGTGGACTCCGGGGGAGCGAACCTCCCCAACCAAGACGACGTGTTCCCCGACCGTGAACACTTTGGTCGTATCTTCTACAACCAGGCCACCATGTCGGCAGCTGGGATCCCACAGCTCGCCGCAGTCATGGGGTCGTGTACCGCCGGTGGTGCATACGTGCCTGCCATGGCTGACGAGTCGATCATCGTCAACGAACAAGGAACCATCTTCCTCGGTGGCCCGCCCTTGGTGAAAGCCGCTACCGGTGAAGTTGTCACAGCAGAAGAGCTGGGCGGGGGAGCGCTCCACGCGCGCACCTCGGGCGTTGCCGACCACCTCGCCGCCAACGACGACCACGCACTCGAAATCATGCGCGACATCGTCGCCACCCTGCCCGCCACACCTGCCCCCGCATGGGAACGGGCAGAACCGCAAGAACCGAAATACACCTCGGACGAACTCACTCAGGTGGTGCCCGCGGACCTCAGAACCCCGTACGACGTCCGCCAGGTGATCGCCCGCATCGTCGACGGATCCGAGTTCCACGAATTCAAGGCCGAATACGGCAACACCCTCATCACCGGATTCTCCCGCATTGACGGCCACCCAGTAGGCATCATCGCCAACAACGGCGTGTTGTTCGGGGAATCCGCACAGAAAGGCGCGCACTTCATCGAACTGTGCGACCAGCGCGATACCCCTCTGGTGTTCCTCCAAAACATCACCGGATTCATGGTGGGACGCGACTACGAGGCCGGCGGAATCGCCAAACACGGCGCCAAAATGGTCAACGCTGTGGCCACCGCGCGCGTGCCCAAGTTCACCGTAATCATCGGCGGGTCCTACGGCGCCGGAAACTACTCCATGTGTGGACGCGCCTACTCACCTCGGTTCCTGTGGATGTGGCCCAACACGCGCATCTCGGTCATGGGTGGTGAACAGGCCGCCAGCGTTCTGGCAACCGTCAAACGCGACCAGATGGAAGCCCGCGGCGAAGACTGGCCAGTCGAAGAAGAAAACGCGTTCAAGGCCCCCGTGCTCCAACAGTACGAAGACCAAGGAAACCCCTACTACTCAACCGCTCGCTTGTGGGATGACGGGATCATCGAACCATCGCAGACCCGCCAAGTGCTAGCACTGGCCCTCGAAGCCGCACGCTACGCCCCACTCGAGCGTCCGCTTAACTCTGCTGGCTACGGCGTTTTCAGGATGTGACATCGACATGTTTACCAAAATTCTTATCGCCAACCGCGGTGAAATTGCGCTGCGCGTCATCCGCACGTGCCAGCGCTTGGGCGTGCAAACCGTGGCTGTGTACTCCGACGCCGACGCTCACGCCCCGCACGTCAAACTCGCCGACCAAGCCGTGCGCTTGGGGCCAGCGGCAGCCAGCGAGTCGTATCTGAAGATCGACCGCGTGATCGAAGCCGCCCAGTCCACCGGCGCGCAAGCAATCCACCCCGGCTACGGCTTCTTGAGCGAAAACGCGCAGTTCGCCGCCGCCTGTGAGGACGCCGGAATCGTGTTCCTGGGGCCCACCGCTAGCGCCATTCGCACCATGGGTGACAAGATCACGGCCAAGCAGGCCGTAGCGTCCCGAGGTGTCCCACTGGTTCCCGGTGTCGCAGAGTCCGGCTTGAGTAACGACCAGCTGGAAAAGGCGGCAATTGACGTGGGCATGCCGGTGCTGATCAAGCCATCTGCCGGTGGTGGTGGAAAAGGTATGCACGCGGTGTTCAAGCAGGAAGACCTGCGCGAATCACTCGAGGCCGCACGCCGCGAAGCCGCCAGCTCCTTTGGTGACGACACCTTGTTCCTCGAACGCCTCATCTCCACCCCACGCCACATTGAGGTGCAGGTCCTGGCCGACGAGCACGGAAACGTCATCCACTTAGGCGAACGCGAATGTTCACTCCAACGCAGGCACCAAAAAGTCATCGAAGAAGCCCCAAGTGCGCTGCTCGATGAAGAAACCCGCGCCCGGATCGGCCAAGCTGCAGTCGAAACCGCACGTTCCGTTGGGTACCGGGGAGCGGGAACCGTTGAGTTCATCGCATCTGCTGACAACCCCGACGAATTCTTCTTCATGGAGATGAACACGCGCCTGCAGGTCGAACACCCCGTGACCGAACAAGTCACCGGCATTGACCTCGTGGAATGGCAGCTGCGGATCGGAGCTGGTGAGGAACTCACTCTGAAGCAGGAGGACATCACCCTCACCGGGCACTCCATCGAAGCGCGTATCTACGCAGAAGACCCCGCCCGCGGCTTCCTCCCCACCGGTGGTACCGCGCTCGACGTGGTGTTCGGCAACGACAATGACACGGGTCTACGCGTCGACGCCGGTCTGGAGCCAGGCCAGACGATCGTGAGCGACTACGACCCCATGATCGCCAAGGTCATCACCACCGCGCCCACTCGTGAAGAAGCGCTCGCCAAGTTAGACGACGTGCTCGCCCACTCCGCAGTGCCGGGAATCGTGACCAACATCGACTTCCTGCGCATGCTCATCACCCGCGACGACGTCATCGCAGGTGACCTGGACACAGGGCTGATCGACCGCCTCACGGAAGACGACCTGGCCCACGCCCCGCAACCCGTCGACGCCCTGCTCGCAGCGGTCGCGGTCACCCACGGCGTAGGGCAGCGGGAGCGGGCAACCACCTCGGCACCTTCAGCCTGGAACGCCACCGGCTGGCGCAACGCCGCCCCCATCAACGAACGCGTGGACCTCACCTACCAGGGCGAGTCCGTGGACGCCGTGTACGCGGGGGAGCCCGCGCGGGTGCGTCCAGTAGGAACCGGCGCCGAGGTCGTCGTCACCTGCTGCGGGGCCGACCACCGGGCGCTCGTGTGGGCGACGCCGGCAAACGTGTGGGTGGCGAGCACGCGCGGTGTGTTCATGTTCGGACGCCCGCAGGCCGACACCACCCTGGGTGCGGCCGGTGCAGGCGCCTCGATTACAGCACCTATGCCGGGGGCCGTGACCTCGGTGCGGGTCGCTGAGGGAGACCCCGTGGAAGAAGGCCAGCCAGTGCTGGTACTTGAAGCCATGAAGATGGAGCACGTTCTACGTGCACCGGTCACCGGCGTAGTGCAACTGTCAACGGTTGCAGGCGCGCAAGTGGCCCTGGACGAAGTTTTAGCAACGGTAGTTGAAGAGGAAGAACAATGATCACATTTATGCCCGGCCAGTTGCCGGAAGAATACGAATCCCTACGTCAGCAGGTTGCAAAGTTCTCAGACGAAGAAGTCGCACCTGTTAGCGCCGAACTCGACGCAAAGCACGAATTCCCGTACAAGCTGGTCGCGAAAATGGGCCAGATGGGACTGTTCGGTCTGCCTTTTGATGAAAAGTACGGCGGAATGGGCGGCGACTACTTCGCCCTGTGCCTGGCTATTGAAGAGCTGGCGCGCAACAACCAGTCGCTGGCCATCACGCTGGAGGCCGGGGTTTCGCTGGGTGCTATGCCCATCTACCGCTTTGGAACCGAAGAGCAGAAGCAGGAATGGCTGCCCAAGCTCACCGATGGCTCTGGGTTGGCTGCGTTCGGGTTGACCGAGGCCGAGGCCGGCTCCGACGCCGGCGGCACCAAGACGAAGGCTGTTTTGGAAAACGGCGAATGGGTCATCAACGGATCCAAGCAGTTCATCACGAACTCCGGAACGGACATCACCCGCCTGGTCACCGCTACCGCCGTCACCGGAATCCGCACGGGTCGCGACGGTAAGGAAAAGCCAGAGATTTCCACCATTATGATCCCTACTGGAACCCCTGGTTTCACCGCTGAACCTGCCTACGACAAGGTGGGCTGGAACTCCTCCGACACCCACCCGCTGACCTTCGACAACGTGCGTGTTCCGGAAGAGAACCTGCTGGGTGAACGCGGCCGAGGTTACGCCAACTTCCTGCGCATCCTGGACGAAGGCCGTATCGCAGTCGCCGCCCTGTCCGTGGGTGCCGCACAAGGATGCGTAGATGAGTCGGTGCGGTACGCGAAGGAACGCGTGACCTTCGGCAAGCCGATCGCCAACTACCAGGGCATCCAGTTCAAGATCGCGCGCATGGAAGCCCGCGTGGTAGCTGCCCGCGCTGCGTACTACCTGGCGGCCTCCCGCATGGAGTCTGGCCTTCCGTTCAAGAAGGAAGCCGCTGTCGCCAAGCTGATCGCAGGTGACGCTGCAATGGACAACGCGCGTGACGCCACCCAGATCTTCGGTGGCTACGGATTCATGAACGAATACCTGGTTGCCCGCCACTACCGCGACTCCAAGATCCTGGAAGTGGGCGAAGGAACCACTGAGGTCCAGTACATGCTCATTGCTCGCGAACTGGGCCTGGCATAAGCGTTTGAAAGCACGTTCCGTTTTGGAAACAATAAGAGCGTGAAACGCGCAATTTTTTCAAGTGTAGTTGTCGGAGCCTTGGTCCTGTCAGGGTGCGGGACCAACGGCTCCGAATCCACCTCGGGAGGCGGGCAGGGAGCCCCAACCACCTCGGCGAGCCCCGAAAGCACGCCCACCCCAACCCCAACGCCCACTCCCGACCCCACCGAGCTGAAGCCGGGAACCAACCATTCGTACGAGGCGGCGGAATACGCATACGAAGCCAAAGACGTACACAACTGGTTGCACGGGGAGAAAGCCGAGGCGGCCAACTACCCTAAGAAGAAGATCGCCTTCCTCACGTTCGACGACGGTCCCACGAACATCACGCCCACGGTGCTTAAGGAACTCAAAAAAGCCGGCGCGCCTGCCACGTTCTTCGTGATTGCCGGTGAACTGGGGGTCGAAGGGCCCGACGGTGATAAACACCTCAAGCAGACCATTGAGGACGGGAACTCGGTGTGCATCCACACCTATTCGCACAAGTACTCGTACCTGTACCCAGGGCGCCAGGCCAACGCTAAGAACATCTCAAAGGACTACGACAAGGCCCTCACATCTGTGCGCAACGTGCTGGGTGAGGACTACGAGGTGCACGGCCACCGCTACCCAGGCGGGCACGGGTGGCGCAAAATGGGTGCTGCAGATAAAGCCCTTGAAAAGAAGGGTTCGTACTGGATCGACTGGAACTCTGAAAATGGGGACGGTACCGATTCGGCGAGTTCCACGGGTGAAGGTCGGGCCAAGCGAGCTTTGTCGACCTTGTCGGATTCCCCGAATGTCGCCGTCATCCTCATGCACGACTTCCGCGATAACGATGCCACTGCTGAAGGGATCGCTCCGCTGGTCAAGGAGCTGAAGAAGCGGGGCTACGAATTCGGGGTCATCAATTAAGCACGGGTAATGTGAAGATATGACGCACAACACACATGAAGAACATGAGTCGGCAGTGGTCCAGCAACGTGGACTGTGGTTCGACGAAATGGAAGTGGGCACGGTTTACAAGCACGCCCCGGGCCGCACGATCACGGAAGCAGACAACACGTGGTTCACCGCGGTCACCATGAACACGCAAGCGTTGCACTTAGACGCAGCTTTTGCTGAATCGGAACCTTTTGGTGAGCGGTTGGTGAACTCCATGTTCACGCTGGCCACGCTGGTGGGGCTGTCTGTCAGCCAGCTGACCCAGGGCACCATCGTGGGGAACCTAGGGTTCTCCGAGGTCGCATTCCCCAAACCGCTGTTCCACGGGGACACGCTGTATGCGGAAACCAAGATCCTGGACAAGCGTTTGTCGCGGTCACGTCCAGGGCAGGGGATTGTCACCCTTGAACACATTGGGCGTAACCAGGACGGCGCAATCGTAGCGAAAGCCGTGCGTCAGACCATGGTGTTTACATCAGACCACGCAGAAAAGAACGAAGGGTAAGTGACATGGCCACAACAGTGAAACCCGCTTGGTTGTTTGTTCCCGGCGACCGTAACGACCGTTACACCAAGGCCGCAGAACGCTCAGACGTGGTGATCGTGGACCTCGAAGACGCTGTGTCACCTGCCCACAAAGCTGACGCGCGTAAGGCATTTCTGGAGTTTCAGAATAGCGATCAAGCGCTCGACCCCACGAAAACCGTGGTGCGCATCAACCCGGTGGGATCGGAGTGGTTCCACTCGGACCTCAAGCTACTTTCTGAGCTGCCGGGCAGTGGCTATTCGGTCATGCTGCCAAAGGTCGAGGACACGGAAGCCCTGGAACACATCCGTGGACTCAAGGTGTACGCGCTGATCGAAACCGTCAAAGGCGTCGTTAACGTGGATACCATTGCTGCGCACGAAGGCGTGACCGGCCTCATGTGGGGTGCTGAAGACCTTTTCGCTTCCCTGGGTGGCGGCCACTCCCGCACGGCGGCCGGTGACTATCGGGCACCCGCGGTCTACACCCGCGCCAGGGTGCTCATGGCTGCTAAAGCGCACGGAAAACTTGCCATCGACTCGGTGTGGACGGACATTGACAACTTGGACGACCTCGGCGTGGAAGCCGATGACGCAGTCAACTGCGGTTTTGATGCCAAGGCGCTCATCCACCCCAAGCACGTGGAAGTTGTGCGGAACGCGTTTAGGCCCTCCGGTGAACAACTCGAATGGGCGCGTGGTGTGATCCAGGCGGCTTCGAGTGCGGATGCCGGTGCGTGGACGTACCAGGGTCAGATGATTGACGAACCGTTGCTCCAGCAGGCACGGAACATTCTGGCGCGCGCATAAAACGGCGTAGCGAACGCGCGGGAGCTGAAGTTACAATAATCGAAGAATTGTTGTTAGGTGATGAGTGACAGGAAGTTTCACCTATGCCATCTTCGCTCCCGCGCATTCTTACATCCGTAACCTTGGCCATTGGTCTTGTCGTTGCACCGCTACCAACAGTGGTGACACAAGCCAAAGCTCCTGAGACAAAAACCCGTGAAATCAGTGTTTCACGTGGGCAAATCAAAAAGGTGGAAACGCCTAAAGCCAAAGTGTCTGTAGTAGGCGCTACGTGGCAAGGCAACACCGGGATTGAAAAAGCCGAATACCGTTCCAAGGATCACAACGGTCAGTGGAGTCCTTGGAAAGAGTTGCCAGCTGACGACGCAGACGGGCCTGACGCTGGAACGGGTGAAGCAGGGAAAGCGTTACAGGGTACTGAACCGCTAGTAGTGCCAGCGGGCACCTCTGTTGAGATTCGCACGGAACAAAAATCTGATCTGTACGTTGCAGAAACCGGAGTGACGGGCAACGTTCGCCCAGGTGGGGCCGTCGCGGGTGCTGCGCCCGCTCATGCTACAGGTGGATCCCAGATTGGCGGATTCACCTACACATCCCGCAAAGACTGGGGAGCGAAAGAGCCACGCAAAGGCTGCCCAGTGGAAGAAACCAAAGTTAACAAGGCAGTGGTCATCCACCACACCGCGGGTTCCAATTCCTACACCCAAGCGCAGGTGCCATCCATTCTGCGCGGTATCCAGGGGTACCACCAGAACGGTCGCAAATGGTGCGACATCGGGTACAACATGGTCGTCGACAAATGGGGCAACATCTACGAAGCCCGTTCCGGCGGGCTCACTGATGCGGTGATTGGTGCACACGCTGGTGGGTTTAACACCAGTACGTTTGGTATTTCCGTGCTGGGTACGTACAACAAGCCGGCGAGCTCAGCGGTGCTGAACTCGCTGAAGAAAATTGTGAGTTGGCAGGGTCAGTTGTGGGGATACGACCCTAGCTCCACGGTGAAACTGACGTCCAAAGGCGGCACGTCGAAGTTCAAAGAGGGTACTGTGCGGACGCTGCCTCGGGTTTTTGGACACCGGGACGTGGGGAACACAGACTGCCCGGGTGCGGGGCTCTACGGGCAGTTGGCACAGTTGCGGATTTCTCAGCCGGTGAAACCCGCGGCGCCTATTGAGTCGAAGGGGATTCAGGAGTACTACAACAAGCACAAAGATGAAACCGGGCCACCGCAGAACCCGCAACGAAAGTCCGGTAAAGGTGTTTTGCAGAACTTCAAGAACGGCGTGGTGTACCAGTCAAAGCAGGGCGTGTACTTCACTGCGTACTCAGCGCCCATGCGTAAAGTCTGGTCACAACACGGATGGGAACGTGGCCGGTTGGGCTTCCCCAAGTCGGACCGTTACAAGTTTGGTCACGGGTGGCGTCAAAGCTTTGAAGGTGGCGCGATCATTGAACATTCGCGTGGCACTTACCCCGTGTGGGGCGGGATCCAGTCAAACTGGGAGCGGAGCAAGGGGGCCGTGAAGTACCCGGTGAGCGTTGAAAAGAAGATCAGTGGGAAGAAGCCCGGCTCGTTCCAGCACTTTGAGAATGGCAGTATTCACTGGTCTAAGAATTCCGGTGCGCACTACACGAACGGCGGGATCCGTAACACCTGGAGTAAACACAGGTGGGAGCAGGGACGGTTAGGTTATCCCACCTCGGACCCATTCAAGAGCGGGGACCGCGTGCGTCAGAACTTTGAAGGTGGCGCCATTATTCACTCCAAGCGGGGAACGCACCCGCTGTGGGGAGGCATGAAGTCTAACTGGGAGCGCAACAAGGCGACGCTCAAGAACCCGGTGAGCACTGAAAAACAGATCAGTGGCAAGAAGCCCGGTGCGTTCCAGCACTTTGAACACGGAAGCGTCCACTGGTCCAAGAAGACCGGTGCGCACTACACGAGTGGTGCGATTCGAAACACCTGGAGCAAACAAGGATGGGAACAAGGACGCCTGGGCTACCCCAAAACGGACCCATACAAATCAGGTGACGAAGTGCGCCAAAAGTTCCAAGGCGGAACAGTTGTGTACCACAAGAAGCGGGGCACCCGCGTGATGTGGGGCAAGTAAGCACCCTGCCCCACACTCACGGTGGTCGTTACACGGCGTCAACTCCGCGTTCGCCGGTGCGCACACGGATGACTTCTTCAACGGGGGTGACCCACACTTTCCCGTCGCCGATTTCTCCGGTGCGGGCGGTGTTCACGATGGCTTCGAGGGCTCCTTGGAGCTGGGGGTCATCAACGAGGACCTCGATTCGGACCTTGTCGACGAAATCGACGGCGTATTCCGCGCCACGATAAATCTCGACGTGGCCTTGTTGTTGCCCGTAACCGCGGACTTCCCACGCGGTCATTCCATGAATGCCTAGTTGCTCCAGTGCGGTTTTGATTTCAGTGACCGTGAACGGTTTCACAACGGCAGTGATGAGTTTCATGTGAGCTCCTTAATGAAGGTGGGGGTGTAGCGGGCGGCCTATAAGATGCTTCGGTCGTAGGCGGACTCGCCGTGGGTGGTGATGTCGATGCCGGTGAACTCCTGTTTGGGGTCAATTCTCCAGCCGGATGTTGATTTGAGGAGCAACGCGATTAGTGCGGTGAAAAGACCCGAAACGAGCATCGCGATGACTGCAATCAGTACCTGGATGATGAAGAGCTTGAGCCCTTCCATCCCACCGCCGGTCAGTAGGCCACGGTCGTTGGCAAAGAGTCCCACGCCGATTGTCCCCCAGAGGGCTGCGACCAGGTGGACGCCTACAACATCAAGCGAATCGTCATAGTGGAACTTGTATTTCAGGCCAACTCCCCACGCTCCTAGTACGCCACCGATGACACCCAGAGTGATTGAGGTGAGTGGGGTGAGGTCTCCGGCTGCCGGAGTAATGGTGACAAGTCCGGCGACAACGCCCGAGGCGGCACCCAGTGAGGTTGGCTGGCCTTCAGTGATGCGTTCGTAGGCTAGCCAGCCCAACATGGCGGCGCCGGTAGCTACGGTTGTGTTGAGCCAGGCGAGTCCAGCGGCTCCGTCGGCGGCAAATGCCGAACCGCCGTTGAAGCCGAACCAACCGAACCACAGTAGGGCTGCACCCAGCATGACGAATGGAACGTTGTGTGGGCGGTGTGGGGATTTCATGAAGTTGGCGCGTTTGCCAACGATGAGGGCAAGCGCCAGGGCGGCGGTGCCGGCTGAAATGTGGACGACTGTGCCTCCCGCGAAGTCGATGGGGGCGACGTTTGCTTCTTCGCCGTTAGAGCCGAACAGCATCGCAGAAAGCCCGGTTGCGCTGTGTGACAGTAGACCGCCGCCCCACACCATGTGTGCAAGCGGGAAGTACACGAAGGTCACCCACAGTACGACGAAGCCTAGCCAGGTGCTGAACTTGACGCGTTCGGCTAGTGCTCCTGAGATGAGTGCAACGGAAATGGATGCGAAGGTCAGCTGGAAGCCAATGTCAATAATGTTGGCGTAACCACTGGCTCCCGCGATGAAGTTGCCGTTAGTGTCTGTGATTGAGTTCCGCAGTCCAAAGAACTCAAAGGGGTTAGCAAACAGGCCCAGGATGGATTGTGAGCCGTAGGACATTGACCAGCCCCACAGCACGTAGACGATGCTGACTACCGCGATTGCTCCAAAGCTCATCAGCATCATGTTCAAAACGGATTTCTGGCGTGACATGCCGCCGTAAAACAGTGCTAGGGCGGGTGTCATTAGAAGCACAAGTGAAGCTGAGATGAGCATCCAGCTCGCGTTTCCCGACGCCGCTGCAACCTGATCCGGTGTCATAGTTGTTCCTCCAGTCTCGTCGGTTCTTTTCATACTTTTGATCGACGTGGTCGACGGATTAAAACTACAGCACTAAATGGATGCTTGTATATAGATTTGCGAATAAAAATTGAGAGAAAGGTTTGGAGTGGAGGGGCTGTGACCTGCGGAAACGTTTGTGAAACGTTTGAAACATTCTGGAAATGTGCAATGTGGAATAATTGTGTATAGCGTCACCCTGGATGCATTTATTGTGTAATTTCCTGAATGTTGAACACTTCTAATTAATTATGTGTAATTTAATCAATGGTGATTTTGGTGGTGTCGCCCGAAACCCCTCTGGCATGAGAAACGCGACCTCGTCCCCACAGGCGATGGGAGCACGACTTCACCACTGTGATGATTCCGACGATGTGGGGGCAACCCCACGGGTGTGGGGAACACGGAGGACTATGCAGAGCAGTGCATACAGTGCCAGGCTCATCCTCACGGGTGTGGGGAGCACCTCAGCTCAGGGAAGCGCCCTTCCCAAAGGTCCCGTACACGGGAATCGAGAATCAAATGTGGCCATACCTGAAGCAATCTGTCTTTGTTTATCAGTTGCGCCTGGATCTCAGCGGTACCTTCTGCAAGAAGGGCTTGATAGGCGAGGCGCGCTCCGCCGAGCTCAGTCACATCAATGTCGCCGTCGTCAATCCACCGAACCCAGATCGGCAGGCGGATAGGCTCGTGCAATGGCCCTTTCAAGTCGTCGAGACTGTCAACGACCTCATATGGTTTCAAATCCCCGAAACGTACTCGATCCACATGTACTCCCTAACTTAGCGTGATTGGGCTCATCCCCACGGGCGTGGGGAACACTCACGGTCAGCACGCAGTCTGTTTACGGTATCGGGCTCATCCCCACGGGCGTGGGGAACACGGGTTTGAACCGTGATAGGCACGGGCGAGGAAGGGCTCATCCCCACGGGCGTGGGGAACACGCCGTGGAAGTGTTGAAACGGTTCGCACGCATAGGCTCATCCCCACGGGCGTGGGGAACACCGCGGAGAATCTTAGCAAGCGTGTCCGGGCTTGGGCTCATCCCCACGGGCGTGGGGAACACTGGGAAGGTCGAGTGGGGATTCCCAGTAGAGCGGGCTCATCCCCACGGGCGTGGGGAACACCGACCATAGAACCAATCGTTAAACTTCACCTTGGGCTCATCCCCACGGGCGTGGGGAACACGGTGTGTATTCGAATTGGACGGTCTTGTTTTTGGGCTCATCCCCACGGGCGTGGGGAACACACACGCGGCACCCTGTGGCACGGCCACGGCAAGGTCCTCATCCCCACGGGCGTGGGGAACACGCAACATGTTACGCTTATGAGCCTCAAAATCACGGGCTCATCCCCACGGGCGTGGGGAACACTTCTACGCATTGGTAGGTACGCACCGCCGGGGGGGTGTCCCTATGGTGTTTGTCAAGCCGCCGCCGGGGTGCGGGGCTCGTATAGGGTGCCTGTTTTCATCATCG